>JBCDED010000031.1:0-40881 GCA_039179985.1 Pseudomonadota bacterium | reverse complement strand
CTAAAGACTTTTCAGATTCGACAACGAAAATAAGCTGACACCATACGCGTTGTTTGGTCAAGAAAAAGGTTGGGCGACCCGAGGGCGCTTCAAGGCTTGGCGACGAGAAGCTTTGCGTTTTGACATGGCCACCCTAAGGGCAACCAGAAAAGGTCCCTTCTGAAAGGCCATGATCTTCTCAAAACGACTGGACCTGCGGAAAACCCGCCAGCGGGTCGTCGGCACTTTGGATCGGTAAAGATCTGTCACTCTACGTCTCGAAGACTGGCCGCGACTTGCGGCGCCCCTGGCTCATGCGGCGCGCGCAGATTGTGGTGTCCTGCGCTTAGGAGGCGACATGTCCGGCAATTTGCCGCCCGGACCCAGGGCGAGCTCCAACATGTCGATGGCCCGACTCTATTCAAAAGAGCAACGTCGCCAATCTTGCCGAAAGACCAGACAAGCAGCGCCTATGTCAGTTCGTCCAAAGCGCCAAAACCAGCGTTCCATCACGCAAGTCTTCTGCTGGTGCATACTCGCCGGGACCAAGAAGTTCGGTCGCATACAATCGCAAAAAGAACTCGACATCCCTGGCGCCGCCTTCCTGGCAGGTCCAATCCAGTCGACATTTGCGGAGCATCACGCGCTTGGCCACCAATAAAGCGCCTACCGTACTTGGGTCGGTCGCGCGGAGCGAGGATAGGTCTTCACACGATCCAAATACGCCTCTCGTTCTCAAGTCCCTATTACCAAGGGAACACTCTGCCAGATCTCCACAGGCTCGAGTCTCTAAAGAGAATGCAAGGCTATGGGACAGAAGGCACAAAAATGGACCGGCCAAGGGTGGACAAAGCGCCCTAAGGGGAGTCCTAGGCCATTCATATGTATGGCAAAATTGAAACTGTTGGTGCGGTCGAGAAGACTCGAACTTCCACGGGAGTTACCCCACAGCGACCTCAACGCTGCGCGTCTACCAATTCCGCCACGACCGCAATGCTTCGTAGCCCGCGTCTATTATCCGAGGGTTTCGGGGATGTGAAGGGCTAAATTGGCCCCGGGTCTTGCGGGCGCGAGAGTGCGGGATTAGAACCTCCTTTGCTCCGAAAATTGCGAGGCCTGACCGTGGTTGAGTGGCTGAAATCCGATGCGCCTGTGCCTTACGCCGAAGCGGTCGACTTTATGGAGGCGCGGGCGGCGGGGATTGCGGCCGGGACAGCGGAGGAGCTTATCTGGTTGCTCGAGCACCCGCCGATGTTCACCGCGGGAACCAGCGCTAAGCCGGAAGATCTGTTGGACGACATGGGCTTTGAGGTTCATCACACCCGCCGCGGCGGACAGTACACATATCACGGCCCTGGCCAACGGGTTGCCTACGTGATGCTTGACCTGAACACGCGCGGTCGCGACATCCGGCGCTTTATCGAGACGCTCGAGGCCTGGGTCATCGCGACGCTGGCAGCGTTCAACGTGCGTGGAGAGTTGCGCGACGGCCGGGTCGGCGTCTGGGTCGAGCGGCCCGATCACGCGCCGCGCGCAGATGGTTCCATGCGGGAAGACAAAATCGCGGCCATCGGCGTCAGGCTCCGCAAGTGGGTGTCCTACCACGGTATCTCGATCAACGTGGAACCAGACCTGAGCCACTTCCGTGGCATCGTGCCCTGCGGCATCTCCGAATATGGTGTCACCAGCCTTGTGGATCTTGGCCTTCCGGTCACGCTCCAGGATCTCGACGCGGCACTGATCAGCCAGTTCGAATCAGCCTTTGCAACACGTCCGACCATGGCCGTAGTCGGAAATTCTGCTTCGGCATTGTGAATTCTTGTGGCTTGGGGCGCATGAAATCAGCTTGAATGGGCAGGTTTGTTGCAACTTTGGCGACAATTTGCACAAGATCGACCTTCTTCGCGGCCGGGAGCGCCATGACCAGCGCCTTTTCGTTGACCTCAACGCCGCAAAGGACAATACTGAACAGGTGTGAAAAGGGGCTTTGGTTCCCCGATATATGCATGGTGCTCCCTGGGGGTGTTCGGGAATGTTAAAAGTTACAGCACTGGCGCTTGCCACGGCCGTTGCACTTGCTGCAGCGCCCTCTAGTTATGCCGCCACCTATAGTTTTGACTGGTCTTCCACCGCTGCCAAGAAGAAGGTAGCGAACAACGGCAAGGTGAAATACCGGGCCAAATCATCAAAGAGCGCATACACCGTCTCCGGCTTCATCGAGTACGATGGATCGTTCGATGAAGCGTTCGATCCGTCGAAGATTATCGATATGGAGCTCAAGGTGAAGGGCAAAAAGATGAGGAAACTCGTCTTCACCGAAGAAGCCCTTGACCATGCCAAAACGCGCTTTTCCGCCACCATGGACGGAACCGGGACATTGGAAGTCACGGACTTTCTGCTCAAACAAAAGGGCGTTGGGTCGTTCGGGTGCAAGATGGCGGCCTGCGAGCGGGACAACAATAACGCCTCGACCGTCATCAAGCGCGCCATGAAGGGCAAGAAGAAGAAGAAAAAGGGCTTCAGGGCCGCGAAGGCCAGCGACGCTCTCGCCAGCTTCCGTTTTGCGATTGAAACGACCGCATTAACGGATCTCTACAAGGAAACCAAGCCGACTCCCGTGCCGCTGCCGGCGGGGGGGCTGCTTCTTGTTGGGGGCCTGGTGGGTCTTGCCGGGCTGCGCCGGCTGCGCAAATCAACCTGAACGACCAGCGACAATCGATACTTCGGGGCGCCTTCGGGCGCCCTTGTTAATTGAGCGGGTCCTTGCCGGAAAGGCACCGGTACCCCATCTAACCCTGGAACAGATTGACTTCCGGTCCGGGGTCGCTCATCACGGAGGTGGCTGTATTAAGCTCGTTGCGAAGCGGGCGCTCGGGTAGCAAGGTGACTCAAATGGTACGATTTCTCTTCGCCGCAACGTGTGCGGCTTTCGTCTCGCTGGCATCTACGGCGAACGCAACAACCTACTCTTTCTTCTGGACCTCGGCCTCGGCCGAAAGTTCTATTGGGCTCGAACCCGGTGAGGTTGTGACGGCAACTGGCACGCTGACCTTTGCGCAGAGTTTCACGGAACTGGTCTCGTCCGGGCTGACAACTGAATCCACCGTGGACATCGCCAATGAGGTCTCGGCGCTGTCTATCACGGTGAGCAGCAGCGCCGACAGCTTTATGGCCTTCACTCTGGACAAGGCGAGCTTCATTAACACGCCCTCGACGGCCTTCTCCGTCTTCGAAGGGTCTTTCACCGACGGCGGCAACAAGATTACAGTCGCAGATCTCTGGGGCGAAATCCCCGTTGGCAATCCCGAGGGTGACGAACCCGGGCTCTTCGGATGCAACGGGGTGGCCTGCGCCGAGGCGGACGGCGTGAATATCTACTACGGCAACGTTCTCTACGACATCTCGGGGTCAGGAACGACGACCGCGGACCGCGGGTCGATCTACGTTACCGCGTCGGATGCCCTGGCATCCTATGAGATCTACCGTATCCCCGAGGTTCCCCTGCCCGCGGGCCTTCCCCTGCTCCTGGCCGGGCTAGCCGCCTTTGCGGTGATCCGACGCAGGCCAGCCTCTTGATCTGAAGCCTTTCAGAAGCGCCCTGCGGGGCGCTTTTTTCGTTTCTGCGCGACATTTTATCGTCGGCTGCGGCGGCTTGGTCCATTGCCCTTGTGAAAGGACGGCTTTAGACGTGAGGCCAATAGCAGGCGCGGACGAATCCGTGTCCACGCCAACAGAAGATTTGGAGGCAGCCTATGGCTGATGCAGCCGTCCACGGCCACGAGGAACACGACGACCGCAGCTTCTTTACGCGGTGGTTCATGTCTACGAACCACAAGGACATTGGGATCCTGTATCTCTTCGTGTCCGGTTTCGTCGGGTTTATCGCGGTGGCCTTCACCGTCTACATGCGCATGGAACTCATGAACCCCGGTGTTCAGTACATGTGCATGGAAGGCGCTCGCCTCACCGCAGCGGCTGCGGGCGAATGTACGCCGAACGGCCACCTTTGGAACGTACTGATCACCGGTCACGGCATCCTGATGATGTTCTTCGTCGTTATCCCGGCGCTTTTCGGCGGGTTCGGCAACTACTTCATGCCGCTTCAGATCGGCGCGCCGGATATGGCGTTCCCGCGCATGAACAACCTGAGCTTCTGGCTTTATGTGGCAGGCTCATCGCTGGCGATCGCCAGTGTTTTCGCACCCGGAGGTAATGACCAGCCGGGTTCGGGTGTGGGCTGGGTGCTTTATCCGCCGCTTTCGACGAACGAGGGTGGCATGTCCATGGACCTTGCCATCTTCGCGGTGCACCTCTCTGGTGCGTCGTCGATCCTCGGTGCGATCAACATGATCACGACTTTTCTGAACATGCGCGCCCCGGGTATGACGCTTTTCAAGGTACCGCTTTTTGCCTGGTCGATCTTCGTGACCGCTTGGCTGATCCTTCTGGCCCTACCAGTTTTGGCCGGTGCCATCACCATGCTGCTTACAGACCGGAACTTCGGCACCACTTTCTTTGATCCCCAGGGCGGCGGCGACCCGGTTCTGTATCAGCACATCCTGTGGTTCTTCGGACACCCTGAAGTCTATATCATCATCCTGCCTGGCTTCGGTATCATCAGCCACGTGATCGCGACCTTCTCGCGCAAGCCGATCTTCGGGTATTTGCCGATGGTCTGGGCCCTGATCGCCATCGGTGGCCTTGGTTTCGTGGTCTGGGCGCACCACATGTACACGGTGGGTATGAGCCTAACGCAGCAGTCCTATTTCATGCTGGCGACCATGGTGATCGCGGTGCCTACGGGGGTGAAGATCTTTAGTTGGATCGCAACCATGTGGGGTGGTTCGGTGGAGTTCAAAACGCCCATGCTCTGGGCCTTTGGCTTCCTCTTCCTCTTCACCGTGGGCGGCGTGACCGGCATCGTGCTTAGCCAAGCCGCGGTCGACCGCTACTACCATGACACCTATTACGTGGTGGCGCACTTCCACTACGTGATGAGCCTTGGCGCGGTCTTCTGCATCTTCGCGGGCATCTACTTCTATCTGCCCAAGATGGCCGGCCGCATGATCCCGGAATGGGCGGGCAAGCTGCACTTCTGGACGATGTTCATCGGCGCAAACCTGACCTTCTTCCCCCAGCACTTTTTGGGCCGTCAGAGCATGCCGCGCCGCTACATCGACTATCCCGAGGCCTACGCCTACTGGAATGAGGTCTCGTCTTGGGGCGCCTTCCTGGCCTTCGCGTCCTTTGTGTTCTTCATCGTGATCCTGTTCCGGACGCTGATGCAGCCCATGAATGCGACCGAGAACAACCCGTGGAACGAGCACGCCGATACCCTGGAATGGACCCTGCCCAGCCCACCGCCCGAACACACGTTCGAGACGCTGCCCAAGCAGTCGGACTGGGACAAGGGCCCCGCGCACTGACGCGATGCCCTTCCAGTGGCAAAGGAAACTACAAGAGGACCCGCCAAAGGGCGGGTCTTTTTCGTATGAAGACGGTAGCGCGCCGGCGGGGCTCCTGAGGCTTTGGGCCCATCAGTCGCTATCGCCGAAGGGGTTCGTCGTCTTCGTCGGGATAACCGCGGGCCTGCTTTGCGTGCCGCTGATCCCTTTGATCGGCACGCCGGTTCTCTGGGGTCTTTTGCCCTTCATGCTGCTTGCCATCACTGCCCTTTGGTGGGGACTCAAACGCAGCTGGCACGATCGGTCCGTCAGCGAAGAGCTGCGGCTATGGTCGGACCGGATCGAGCTGGTGCGCTGCAACCCCCGCGGGCCCGACCAGGTTTGGGAAGCGAACCCCTATTGGGTAACTGTGGCGATACACCCGTCGAAAGGACCCGTGCCCAACTACGTCACGCTGTCCGGCAACGGGCGCGAAGTGGAAATCGGCGCGTTTCTCTCCGAGGATGAGCGGCAGGATCTCTACGCCGACCTGCAGGATACACTGCGCGGCCTGCGCTGACCGGCCCCATCTGCCACATGTCTGTTACCGATCCGTCACCCGTCTGACAGACAGCCTTGCCAGCCTGCGCCCGCGAGTCGGTCAGGTTCGTTTCAGGCCGCCTGAAAGAAAGATGTGAATATCAGTGCCCCAGGGGCGCGGTTCGGATCCCCCAAGTCCGGGTCGAGCATGAGTGGGAACAACGTAAAGAGTGCTTCGCGCGCGGCGCACCCCATGGTGCCGCGCGCGGCTGCCCGCCCTCTCGTCTTCCTCAGGCCAGACGGTTCTTGACCAGTGGTCCGACTTTCCCGAAATCCATCTGGCCGGTGTATTTGCCTTTCAGGTCGGCCATCACCTTGCCCATGTCGCGGATGGACGCCGCCCCGGCCGACGCAATCGCCGCGTCAATTGCCGCTGTTACTTCGTCCTCGTCCAGTTGCCGGGGCAGGAACTCTTCGATGATGGTGATTTCATCCTGCTCCTTTTCGGCCAGTTCCAGACGCCCGCCTTCCTCATAGGCGCGCGCGCTTTCCTGGCGCTGCTTCACCATGCGGCCCAGCAGGGCCAGGATTTCGTCGTCGCTGACACCGTTTTCCTGCCCTTCCCCTCGGGCGGCGATGTCTTTGTCCTTGATAGCGGCATTGATCAGCCGAAGCGTTGACAGCCGTGTCGTATCTTTCTCTTTCATTGCGGTCTTGAGGGCCTCGTTGACCCGCGTGCGCATTCCCATATTCAGGTCTTCCCGAGTGGTGGTACCAGCGGCAAGACCTATCAACTCCGAGTGAGCGCCGCAAGCGCACCCGGGCCCTTGACCGCGGGCTGGCGCGCCCCTACACACCGGTGGATTTGCGAGCCGGGAGCCATCACCACATGACCGACAGCACCGATTCCGCCACAAGTGCCGCCGTGACCTCTGCCCGCACCCCGACCGCCTGCCTTGCCCTGGCCGACGGGACACTTTTTTATGGCATCGGCTTCGGAGCAACTGGCGTCTCAGAGGCGGAACTCTGCTTCAATACCGCGATGACGGGCTATCAAGAGATCATGACGGATCCCTCTTATGCCGGACAGATCGTGACCTTTACCTTCCCCCATATCGGCAATGTCGGGGTGAACAGCGATGACGATGAAACCGCCGAGCCGGTAGCCGCCGGCATGGTCGTCAAATGGGATCCGACCGAACCGTCAAACTGGCGATCCACGGGCCGGTTGCACGAATGGCTGGCCCGTCAGGGGCGCATCGGCATCGGTGGACTCGATACGCGTCGGCTGACCCGTGCCATCCGCCAGCAGGGCGCCCCCCATGTGGCGCTGGCCCACGACCCGGGCGGCGCGTTCGACATCGCGGCGCTGGTGGCCCGCGCGCGCGCCTTTCCCGGGCTCGAGGGTCTGGATCTTGCCAAGGACGTCACATGTGCCCAGTCCTATCGCTGGGATGAAATGCGGTGGGCCTGGCCCAAAGGGTATACCCGGCAAACCGCGCCGACCCACAAGGTCGTCGCCATCGACTACGGCGCCAAGCGCAACATCCTCCGCTGCCTCGCCTCGGCGGGGTGCGAGGTGGTCGTCCTGCCCGCAACCGCAACGGCCGAAGATGTGCTGGCCCACCAACCGGACGGTGTTTTTCTGTCAAACGGCCCGGGCGACCCCGCGGCAACCGGGACCTATGCGGTGCCCATGATTCAGAGTGTCATTGGCGAAACCGACCTGCCCGTCTTCGGAATCTGCCTCGGCCACCAGATGCTGGCCCTGGCCCTTGGCGCCAGCACCATCAAGATGAACCACGGTCACCATGGCGCCAACCACCCGGTCAAGGATCTGGAGACCGGCAAGGTGGAAATCACATCGATGAACCACGGCTTCACCGTGGACTCCCAAACCCTGCCCAAGGGGATTGTCGAGACCCATGTCTCGCTCTTTGACGGGTCGAACTGCGGCATCCGCATGGAAGGGCGGCCCGTCTTTTCGGTACAATACCACCCCGAAGCCAGCCCCGGCCCGCAAGACAGTTATTACCTCTTTGAACGCTTTGTTGCCGCAATGGCAGAACGCAAAGCGGATTAGGCCTCGTCCTTAACGCCACCTTAACCCAATCTCGCAAATTTTAGGCGAGTTATCTGGGTTCTGTGTATATGACCATTCTTCCGTTTCGACTGGTGCCGGAGACCTCCCCGGCGGATGCAACGTCGCGCCCGAGGCGGCAACCGGACGTCGGAGAAGCCTTGCTTGCGCTTGGGCTCATTCAGCCAGACGGACTGATCGCCGCACGCGCCCGGGCTCTGTCGCTCCGGGTATCGCTGAGATCCGTTTTGCTTACCGAGGGAGCGGTCAGCGAAACCGAGATGGCCAAGGCTGAAGCGCGCCGGACGCAGCTGCGGCTCATCGATCTTTCCAAAAATGCCCCATCGGTACGGCTGATCGAGAAAGTCGGTCTACGCCACTGCCTGCACTATGGCTATGTGCCGATCCGTGACCTGGGCTTTGCCATGCTCGTGGCCGTTTCGGACCCGGAACGATTTGCCCGGGCCAAGGCGCATGTCACGCAGCACCTTGGTTCGGTTGCCCTGGCAGTCACCTCGGAAAGCGCAGTCCACCACGCGATCCTGTCGTCACAGGCATGGCAACTCATGCGCCAGGCCGAGCACCGGACACCGGGTCTTCTTGCCAGCCGGGGTTGGTCGGCGGATGCTTTTCGGAAGACCGCCGCGCTGACCGCCTGCCTCGTGGCGCCTCTGCTCGTGTTTGCACCACAGGTTTTTGTCTGGGCACTGTTCGTCTGGACGCTTGTAACGCTCACAGCATGTATGGGCCTAAAGCTGACGGCCGCATTTCTGTTTCTGCGTCCGCCCAAGGGAACAGGTCACGCCGGGAACGTGGTGCACCTGAAGGGCACTCCACCAGCCACCGTTTCGGTCCTTGTACCCCTGCTAGGGGAAGAGACGGTTGCGCAGAGTTTGATCCAGGGGCTAAGGCGGCTCGACTACCCCAAAGAATGCCTCGATGTCTGCCTTGTCGTGGAAGAAACGGACATCGCGACACAGCGCGCCCTTGGCAAGACAGCTCTGCCCACTTGGATGCGCATCGTGACGGTGCCTGCCGGCACCCTGCGCACGAAGCCACGGGCCCTCAACTACGCGCTCGATTTCTGCAAGGGCGACATCGTTGGCATCTGGGATGCCGAAGACCGGCCCGAGCGGGATCAGATCAAGAAGGTCGTCGACCACTTCAGTCAGGCCGGACCAGAAGTCGCCTGTCTTCAGGGTCGACTCGATTACTTCAACCCTACCACCAACTGGCTATCGCGGTGTTTCACCATCGAATACGCCACCTGGTTTCGGATCATTTTGCCGGGGCTTGTGCGGTTGGGACTGCCCATTCCGCTTGGGGGCACCACGCTTTTCGTCCGCCGCCGCGTGCTTGAGCGCCTGGGGGCCTGGGACGCCCACAACGTGACGGAAGATGCAGACCTTGGCCTGCGTCTCTACCGCCATGGCTATCGCACCGAGATAGTCGACACGCTGACCGAAGAAGAGGCAAACTGCCGCCTCTGGCCCTGGATCAAGCAGCGGTCCCGTTGGAACAAGGGCTACGCCATGACCTATGCCGTTCATATGCGGGCGCCGCGGTCGCTGTGGCGGGATCTCGGGCCCAAGGGTTTTCTGGGTGTCCAGGTCGTTTTCCTCGCTACACTTTCGCAGGTCCTTCTGGCGCCGCTGACCTGGGCCTTCTGGCCCGCCGCTTTTGGGTTCTGGACGCCTTTCGCAGGCACCTTGCTGGCGGGGCTCTTGCAGATCACGGCACTTTTGTTCGTGGCCAGTGAAGTCTTGTCCTGGGGTGTCAACACGCTGGCCATCGCACGCACGCGGCACCGGCGTCTCTGGCCCTGGGTTCCAACGCTGCTGGGGTACTTCCCGTTTGCCTCAGTGGCCGCGCTTCGGGCGATCGCGGAACTCGCGGTCCAGCCGTTTCACTGGCACAAGACCGAACATGGCGTGTTCCGCCAGTCAGCCTTTGGCGCCGATACGCGCCTCGCGCTCGAAAAGGACAGCGTCTGATTTCAGGCGTGTCTCGAAGGCCCGGCTGATATGCGCCTTCAGGGCCGTGCTCGCGGCCTCCGCGTCATGGGTGGCAATGGCGGCGATGACGGTGTCATGCTCATCGAGCGCCACGGCACCCCGCCCTTCCGCCGCCAGCGACGTCGTCGCCATCAGCGCCATGGTGCGATAGACGAGATCAAGCTGCTGAACCAGATAGCGGTTGTGAGAGGCGAGATGCACCTGCTTGTGAAATCGTCGGTTCGCCCGTGCCAGCGCCGCGGGATCGCCGGCAAGCGTGCGGTCCGCCTCGTTCATCTGGCGCAGGACGCTGATTTCCTCGGCCGTGGCGTGCTGCGCCGCCAGACGGGCCGCCAGCCCTTCCAATTCCGACCGCACCACGTAAAGCTCGGCCATCTGGTTATGATCGAGGGAGGCGACGATCAGGCTGCGCCCATCGCGCGCCAGCAGCGACTGCGTTTCCAACCGTTGCAGCGCCTCGCGAATGGGCGTGCGCGAGACGCCAAAGCGATCTGCCAGTTCGGATTCAACCAACCGGTCCCCGGGCCCGTAGACGCCCACATCAATGGCTTCGAGGATCAGGTCATAGGCGTCTTTCGGGGACGACTTGTCGTCGGGCATGGGCCCCTCCGTTTGGCGTGATCTAAACTATGCCTTTGAAGTGCAAAGGATCAAGCGCCCACCATTGCCGCCGGGACCCCGCCAGAATACTGTCCGCGCCATGATCGTGCAGCAGTTCTCACATGTCCGTCACTGGGTCTTCGACCTCGACAATACGCTCTATCCGCCGACTATGCGGCTCTTCGATCAGATTGAGCTGCGCATGACGGCCTACGTCAGCGACACGCTTGGCGTCGGGACAGAAACAGCCAACCGGCTTAGACGCGAGTATTGGGCGGAATACGGCACCACGCTGGCGGGCCTTATGGAACACCACGGCGTCGACCCTGACCCATACCTTGATGCCGTCCACAACATCGATTTTACGGTGCTGTCCCCTGACCCCGACCTGGCAGGCAGGATCGCACAGCTTCCCGGAAGGCGGATCGTCTACACCAACGGCTCCGCACCCTACGCCCGGCGCGTTCTGGAAGCGCGCGGGCTCTCGGGTCTTTTCGATGATGTGTACGGTGTCGAACACGCCGCTTATCGCCCGAAGCCGGAGCGCGCGGCGTTCGAGCAGGTATTCGAGCAAGCCCGGATCGTCCCGAAAGACGCCGCAATGTTCGAGGATGACCACCGCAATCTTGAGGCGCCCCACCAGATGGGCCTCAGGACCGTGCATGTGGCGCCTGAGGCCACGGGCCATCCCCATATCCACCATCACACGGACGATCTGACCGGCTTTCTGTCGCAGATTGTCGAATGACCTTGGTGCAGGGCGGCGCAGAAACTAGGTGACGGGTATGGGAGACGACCGTTTCGACATTCTGGTATCCGGCGGTGGCATCGCGGGTCTCATGGCCACGGCGATCTTTGCGCAGTCGGGCTTCCGCACGCTGTGCACCGATCCGACCCCGCCGGTGACCGACGAGGCGTCGGAAGGTGCGGACCTGCGCTCGACGGCGTTTCTGCAACCGGCGCAGGCGCTCTTGGCCGAAACAGGGCTTTGGGACCGGCTCGCCCCCTTCGCCACGCCTTTGCAAACCATGCGGATCGTCGAGGCCGCCGGGGACGGCGCAACGGTGGCGCGCGCCTTCGAGGCAACGGATGTGTCCGAGCTGCCTTTTGGCTGGAACCTGCCCAACTGGCTTGTGCGGCGAGAGCTGACACAGCACCTTTCAGGCCTTGCGAACGCCACCTTCTGCCCTGGCGTGGGCACGAAATCTGTGCTGCCGCGATCCACCGAAGCGCTGGCGTGGTTGTCGGACGGGCGCCGCCTGCGTGTACAACTCATAGTGGCCGCTGACGGGCGCAATTCGGGGATTCGGCAGGCGCTCGGGATCCCAGCACAGACAACGCGCTACGGGCAAAAGGCGCTGGCCTTTGCAGTGACGCATCCGCGGCCGCACGGCTTTGTGTCGACGGAAATTCACCGCTCGGGCGGCCCCTTCACCCTGGTCCCCTTGCCGGACCGCGACGGCCTGCCCGCCTCGGCCGTGGTCTGGATGACCGACGGGCCCGATGCGGTGCGCCTTAGCGCCCTGCCTGATGCCGCGTTCAACGCCGAGATGACGGCACGCGCCGCGGGCCTTTATGGTCCGCTGACTCTGGCCAGCCGCCGGACCATCTGGCCGATCATCAGTCAGATTGCGGCCCGATTCCACGGCGAGCGCACGGCACTTATCGCCGAGGCTGCCCACGTGGTGCCGCCCATCGGTGCGCAAGGGTTGAACATGAGTCTTGCAGATATCCGCGTGCTGCGCGACCTGGCGCTTGGCGGCAGAGACGCGCTTGGCAACGCCTCGATGCTCGACCGATATACCCAAAGCCGATGGCCTGAGGTGCGTGCGCGGCTGGCGGGCATCGACGCCCTGAACCGTGTCTCGAAATCAGGCGGCAGCGTTGTCCCGGCCCTCAGGGCCCAGGGCATCAAGCTGATCCACGACATCCCCCCGGTCCGGCGCGCGCTGATGCATGCCGGGCTTGGCGCGGCGCCTCAGAAGACTTCGTCGACGACCGATTTCAGCCGCGACAGCGCGCCGTCCACGTCATAGAGCTTGTCGAGGCCAAAGAGCCCGATCCGGAAAGTCCGGAAATCCGCCGGTTCATCGCATTGCAGCGGAACGCCCGCGGCGATCTGCATCCCGTGGGCCGCGAAGGTCTTACCGTTCTGGATGTCGGGATCGTTGGTGTAGCAGACCACCACGCCCGGCGCACCGAAACCGGGGCCCGCGACCGAACGCACGCCCTTTTCCGCCAGAATCGCCCGCACGCCGTTGCCGAGCGACCACTGCGCCTCTTTCAACCGGTCGAACCCGTACTCGCGGGTTTCCAGCATGGTATCGCGGAAGACGCGCAGGGCGTCCGTGGGCATGGTCGCGTGGTAGGCGTGGCCTCCGTTCTCATAGGCTTCCATTATCGACAGCCATTTGCCGAGGTCGATGGCAAAGCTGTCGGACTGCCGTTCCTTGACGCGCGCAACACCCCGTTCGCTCAGCATCACGAGGCCCGCCGAAGGCGATGCCGACCAGCCCTTCTGCGGAGCCGAGATCAGCACATCAACACCGGTGGCCTCCATATCGACCCAGGCCGCGCCGCTGGCGATACAATCGAGCACCATCAGCGCGCCCACGTCATGTGCCGCCTGAGACAGGGCCGAGACGTATTCATCCGGAAGAATGACCCCGGCGGAGGTTTCAACATGGGGTGCGAAGACGACATCAGGCGCCTCTTCGCGAATGCGCGCCACGACCTCTTCGATGGGGACCGGAGCGAACGGCGACTGCGGCTCGTTTCCCTGGCGTCGGGCTTTCAGTACCGTGGTTCCGGCGGTGAACTGCCCCGCCTCGAAAATCTGGGACCACCGGTAGGAGAACCAGCCATTCCGCACCACAAGCACTTTGGCGTCGCGGCCGAATTGGCGGGCCACAGCTTCCATGGCGAAAGTCCCACCCCCGGGGACCAACGCCACGGCCCGGGCACCGTAGACCTCTTTCAGCATCGCCGAGATGTCGTTCATGACGCTTTGGAACGTCACGCTCATATGGTTGAGCGAGCGGTCGGTAAAGACCACTGAATATTCCAAGAGCCCGTCGGGATCGACGGTATCAAGAAGAGCAGCCATAGAATCCTCCCTGCGCTGTTCCGCCTGACCTAGCGCATGGGGTGCAACGGGCAAAGCGGTTCGCCCGCGCGCGACCGGCCGCGACCGTGCGTCAGATCGGCGCGCGGCCGTCCATTTTTGGTGCGGTTTTCTTTGACTTTGAGGCCGCAATTCCCCATATGCCTGCGTGCTACGTTACCTCTATCGATCCCCATTCTGCTTCTTCGGCGATTGGCCCTCGATCTAGCCCTGACGCCGCCGGGCTGCCGCATTCTGTGGGCAGCGGAATTTGAAGGAGACTACGGGATGGCCACAGGCACCGTAAAATGGTTTAATACAACAAAGGGTTACGGCTTTATTGCGCCCGATGGCGGCGGCAAGGATGTTTTTGTGCATATTTCCGCTGTCGAACGCTCCGGCCTCACCGGCCTCGCCGACAACCAGAAAGTGACCTACGATCTCGAAGCTGGCCGCGACGGACGCGAGAGCGCTGTGAATCTGTCACTGGTGTAATCCAGACCAAGATTGCCGAAGGGGGAGCGGTTTACCGCTCCTTCTGCAGACCAGGGACTGCTTTTGTTAGGAACTAACAGCGGCTAGCCCGGTTGCGTATCAAGTAGACCCACCGCTACCCGGGCCGCTGCCTCGACTTGTTCCGGCGGCGCCTTCGCCCTGATCAGAGCGGAAACCCCTACAAGAGACATCGTGAGAAAGTCTGCAATCTTGTCGAGGTCGGCGTGTCCGCCACCCCTGCCTACGGCTTTCGCGTTTTCAAGGGCGCGGCGGAAGGCCGTTTTTACCCGCGCGAGATAGGCGGCGACCATTTTTCCGCTTTCGGGGTCCAGCGCGGCCCGCTCGACGGCGGTGTTACACATCAGGCAGCCGAGCCCGTTGAACCGCCCGCGGCTCGCCCGGGCGTAAGCTTCGAACGCGCACCGGATAGAGCGGTCGTCCGCGTCGGGCGCCTCTATCGGTGCCAGCACACGCGTGAGGTGTTCGTCGCGGTAACGCTCAAGCGCCGCCTGAAACAGGCCTTCCTTCGATCCGAACTCGGCGTACATACTCTTGCGGTTCACGCCAAGCGCCTCGACCAGTTCAGCGGTACTCGTCCCCGAAAACCCCTGCCTGCGAAAGAGTTCTATCGCGCGGTCCAGCAGGTCTGTCCGGTCATAGAGTTTGGCGCCGCGCATGGTGTCCTCAAATCTTGTATTGACACAAAGGTAATCGATCAGTTACCCATGTCAAGGTAATCGATCAGTTACCCTTTCGATTGTTCACCTAAAGGAGACACTCCATGACCGCCAACCCCATCACTGTTGTCTACAAATGGACTGCAAAACCGGAAAAACTGGCCGAGTTGACCGAAATCTACGGTCACGTGACCCGCGCGATGGAAGAAAACGAGCCAGGCGCGACAGCCGTTCATACCTATGTTTCGGAAGACGAGAACGCGATCTATGTGCGCGACGACTTCGCCGACGCTGGCGCCCTGGGGTTCCATTTGAGCAGCACCGCGGCAGCGCATTTCCCCGATCTTCTGGCCATCGCCACACCGGGACCGTTTTTCTTCTTCGGCGATGTGCCTTCCGAGATTCAAGCCGCCACGCATGAGATGGGCCTTGGTGCAGAATTCAGCACCCATGCGGCAGGTTTCGACCGCTGATCTCTCTGGTTAACCCGCTGCGGGGCCCTACCCAATCGGCCCCGGGCGGCGTTCTTCGCTAAGGAGGACGTTGGCCTCCACGTCGCCCACGCCCGGCAGTGCCATGATCCGGCGGCGCAGGACACGTTCGAAATCCGCAAGATCGCGCGCCACCACGCGCAGGCGATAGTCATAGAGGCCCAGGACATGTTCGACCGTCTGTATCTCGGGGATGGCGGTGACGGCGCGCTCGAAGTCTTCCAGGCTGACGCGGCCCTTTGTGGCAAGCTTGACCCCCAGAAAGACCGTCACCCCGAGCCCGACCGCTTCAAGGTCGAGGTCAACCCGGCGCCCTGCCAGGACACCCGCCGCCTCAAGCCGTTGAATGCGCCGCCACGCTGCGGGTTGGCTAAGGCCAACCTCACGGCCAATGGCGCCGGCGGCGATGGTGGCGTCGTGCGACAGAAGACGCAGGATCTGCCGGTCGGTGCTGTCGAGGTCGAGGCTCATAGGGGCAACCTGCCCCCAGCCTTTATCGTCGCCACATGCATCAGCGCCTCAATATCGGCGATGTGGGGCAGCGTCAGAACCCGGGTCCGGTAGAGGTCCTGATAGTGGCCCATGTCGCGCGCGATGATATGCAACCTCACATCAACCCGGCCGAGAAAGGTCTGGATTTCCGTTATCTCGGGCACTTCCCGGGCCGCGGCAATGAAACTCTCGAAGGCGCGCGGGTTGGTCTTGTCGAGGGAAACGCGCAGACTGACCTCCACCGAGTAACCAAGCTGCCGCCAGTCGATGCGGGCGCGGATACCCTGGATGACGCCGGTGTCCTGCAACCGTGCAAGGCGCCGCGCGGCCGAGGCGCGGGTCATGCCAACACGACCAGCCAGATCCGCCGGGCCAAGGGTCGGGTCGTCCAGTAAGTGGCGCAGCAGGCGCCTGTCCGTGTCGTCGAGCATGATTTTTTCTTTCTAGCGGAAATTCACGCATGATACGATTAAGATTTGAGGCTTATTCTGGCCAGTTCCTTCTGATTTTCTACTGAAGACCGGTAGTTTGCGCCAATGCAAGGCCGGGCCAACTGGCGGACCCATAGGAAGGATACAAGACTCATGCGCGTCTATTACGACCGTGACTGCGACATCAACCTCATCAAGGACATGAAGGTGGCGATCCTCGGCTACGGCAGCCAGGGCCACGCCCATGCCCTGAACCTGCGCGATTCCGGCGCCAAGAACATCGTCGTCGCCCTGCGCGACGGCTCGCCCTCCGCAGCAAAGGCCGAAGGCGAGGGGCTACAGGTCATGGGCATCGCCGAAGCAGCGGCCTGGTGTGATCTGATGATGTTCACCATGCCTGATGAACTGCAGGCCGACACCTGGAAAACCTACGTCAAAGACAACATCCGCCCTGGCGCGGCCATTGCCTTTGCCCATGGTCTGAACGTGCACTTCGGCCTGATCGAAGCCCCTGACACCGTCGATGTGATCATGATGGCCCCCAAGGGTCCCGGCCACACGGTGCGCGGTGAATACGTCAAAGGCGGCGGCGTCCCCTGCCTTGTGGCGGTCAACAACGACGCTTCGGGCAAGGCGCTGGAGATTGGCCTCAGCTACTGCTCGGCCATCGGCGGCGGACGTTCTGGCATCATCGAGACGGACTTCAAGGAAGAGTGCGAAACCGACCTCTTTGGCGAACAGGCCGTGCTTTGCGGCGGTCTAGTCGAGTTGATCCGCATGGGATTTGAGACACTGGTCGAAGCGGGCTACGCGCCGGAGATGGCCTATTTCGAATGCCTGCATGAGGTGAAACTGATCGTCGACCTGATCTATGAAGGCGGCATTGCGAACATGAACTACTCGATCTCGAACACCGCCGAATATGGCGAGTATGTTTCGGGTCCGCGCATCCTGCCTTACGACGAAACGAAGGCCCGCATGAAGGCAGTCCTAGACGACATTCAGCAGGGCCGGTTCGTGCGCGACTGGATGGCGGAATGCGCGGTGGGTCAACCCTCGTTCAAGGCGATCCGCCGCAACAACGACGCCCACCAGATCGAAGCCGTGGGCGAAACCCTGCGCGGCATGATGCCTTGGATTTCCGCGGGCAAGATGGTCGACAAGGCCAAGAACTGAGGAACGCGTTTCCCGGCCCCGGCGATCCGTCGGGGCCGGAGCCCTTGGGTGCTACCCGTCGACGTAGGTCCTGAGCGCTGCCTCGCTGCCCTCTGCCCAGATTTGCGAAAGCCAGCGTTCGAAGGCCTCGGCAAAGACCGGCGCATCGGCCAGATCACCGTAGATATGGGCCTGCTCCAACCAGGCCCTCGGGCGCGGGCGCGCCGCAGCGGCCGCTGCGGTCAGATCCTCCCAAAAGGGATCATTCGCTTCAATCTTGCTGCCGTTCTCGCGTGTGCCTTCGCACATGCGGGCCCAGCAGGCTTCCACCAGCGCCAGACCCTCCACGGGTAGCCCCGCCGCCAGACCATCGCGGACAATCGGCAACACGAAACCAGTGTGCCGGGACGAGCCGTCAAAGGCGACGCGCCGGGTGGTATCGACGATGGCGGGATTGGCAAAGCGTCGCTCGATCAGATCCACATAGTCCGCAGGCGTCATACCCGGCACGGGTGCTACATGGGGCGCGATTTCCTCAACCTCGACTTTTCGGAAGAGACCGGCGACCAGCGGATGCTCCATGCAGCCGGAAATCGTCTCGATCCCGAGGGTCTCGCCGATGTTGGCGATGACCTGATGCCCTGCATTCAGAATCCTCAGCTTCATCGTCTCGAAGGCATGAACCTGATCTGAGAAGGTCGTGCCGGTCCTGTCCCAATCCGGGCGGCCCGCGCAGAAATTGTCCTCGATCACCCATTGGCGAAAGTTTTCATGGGTAACAGGCGCGGCATCCTCGATCCCGAACTCCTGCGCTAACGCCAGTTCCGCGGGCCCCGTGGCGGGCACGATGCAATCGACCATAGAGTTCGGAAAGCTGCACGCGGCGTCAATCCAATCCGCGAGATCCAGGTCGGTGAGGCGCGCCAGCGAGACCACCGTTTGTCGCAAGACCTGCCCATTCCCGAGAAGATTGTCGCAACTCAAAAGCGTCACCGGCCCGTGCCCGCGCTCACGCCGCAGCTTCAGGGCCGCGATGATGGCGCCGAAGGCAGTCATCGGTGCGGCGGGGTTTTCGGCGTCGTGGCGGATATCTGGGTGGCGGGCATCGAAGCCCTGTTCGACCGGGTCGACGTAGTAGCCGCCTTCGGTGACGGTCATGGCCACGATGCGGATTGCCGGGTCCGCAATTTGTGCGATCAATGGGCCGTTGCCCGGTGCGACCGGCAGGTAGTCGATCATAGAGCCGATGATCTCCGCCGAGCGGCCCGACGGATCAAGCTCGATCAGGGTGGTCAGACAGTCCTGCGAAAGAAGCTTCGCGCGCATCTCGGCATCATAGGGTCGGACGCCCGCCCCGATGATCGCCCAGTTCCGGGCCGATCCCTCCTGCATCAGCCGGTGCAGGTACCATGCCTGGTGGGCACGGTGGAAATTGCCCACGCCGATATGGACGATGCCCGGTGTGAGCTGCGCGCGGTCGTAGGCAGGCCGGGCCACGTCCTCGGGCACACCCGCCAGCGTCGCATTTCCCAGCTTCACGGATGCCCTTGTGTGCGCATCACTTTCCATCAGCTCATCCACTGGCCGCCGTCAACGTTGTAGCACTGCGCGACGACATAGTCGGCCTCATCACTTGCCAGGAACACTGCCATGCCCGTCAGGTCTTCGGCAACGCCCATCCGCCCGTAGGGAACCGCCGCGCCGACCTCGCGCTTCTTCTGCCCGGGCGCCTTGCCCTCGTATTTGGCAAAGAAAGCATCCACGCCGTCCCAGTGCTCGCCATCCACGACCCCGGGGGCGATGGCATTCACGTTGATCCCGTGTTCGATCAGGTTCAGGCCCGCCGATTGGGTCAGACTGATGATGGCGGCTTTCGTTGCGCAGTAGACGGCGACCAAGGGCTCGCCCCGCCGTCCCGCCTGGCTGGCCATGTTGATGATCTTGCCGCCCCCGCCCCGTTCGACCATGTGGCGCGCGACGGCCTGCATCGTGAAGAGCGCGCCCGCGACGTTGATGGCAAAGGTCCGATCATAGTCGGCACGGGTGATCTCGACGATCGGTGCTGCGGTGAAAATCGCGGCGTTGTTGATCAGGACGTCGATGCGGCCCAACTGACGCACCGCTTCGGCGACGGCGGCCTCAATGCTTTCCTGCCGTGTGACATCCAATTCGATGGCAAGCGCGCCATGGCCGATCTCTGCTGCGCTATCACGGGCGCGGTCCATGTCGATATCGGCAATCGCAACACGCGCGCCTTCACGGGTATAAGCCGCCGCAAAGGCCTTGCCGATCCCGCGCGCGGCGCCCGTGATCAAGGCTGTCTTGCCGCCAAGCCGCGTCATCCGAGCCGCAGCCCCTCTGCGTCGAACCGGTGGATACGTTCGGCATCCGGCGTCAGGAAAATCGCATCGCCGTGATGCAGGCTCACCTCTCCGCCTGCCCGGACGGTAATCGGGTTCGGCCAGCCGTCGATATGGACGTGGAAGAACGTGTCAGATCCGAGGTGCTCGGAGACGCCCACGGTTCCGGCCCAATCCCCTTCGGTTGCAGAGGGCACGATGTGTTCGGGCCGGATTCCAACAGTATGGGCGTTATGCTTGGCAGCCTCTGCGCCTTCGATAAGGTTCATCCTGGGCGAGCCGATAAAGCCCGCCACGAACTTGTTGCGCGGCGTGTGGTAGAGTTCCAGCGGTGAGCCCACTTGCTCGATCACGCCTGCCTGTAAAACGACGATCTTGTCGGCCATCGTCATGGCTTCCACCTGGTCGTGAGTGACGTAGATCATGGTCGTCTTCAGCCGCTCATGAAGCTCGCTGATCTCCAGCCGCATGCCGACGCGCAGCGCCGCGTCGAGGTTCGACAGCGGTTCATCAAAGAGGAAGGCCGCAGGTTCCCGCACGATCGCGCGGCCAATGGCAACCCGCTGTCGCTGACCACCCGAAAGCTGCCCGGGCCTGCGGTCGAGGTAGTCCGTGAGGTTCAGAACCGCCGCGGCCTGCTCTACCCGTTTGTTCTGTTCGGCCTGGTCAAGCTTGGCCATGCGGAGCGGGAAGGCAATGTTCTTGCGGACTGTCATATGCGGATAAAGTGCATAGGACTGGAATACCATAGCCAGCCCGCGCTTTGCGGGCGGGATCTCGGTGGCGTCGGTGCCGTCGATCCGGATATGCCCGTTTGTCACGTCTTCGAGACCTGCGATCAGGCGCAGAAGCGTGGATTTCCCGCAGCCCGACGGCCCGACGAAGACCACAAACTCGCCGTCGTTGATCTCAAGATCGAGGGGCGGAATGACCGTCACGTCGCCGAAGCTTTTCTTTACCTTGTCGAGAACGATGCGTCCCATGTCAGTCCCCTACTTGACCGCGCCGAAGGTCAGACCGCGCACCAGCTGTTTCTGGCTGAACCAGCCAAGAATCAGGATCGGTGCGATGGCCATCGTCGAGGCGGCGCTGAGTTTTGCGTAAAACAGCCCTTCGGGGCTGGAGTAGCTGGCGATAAAGGCGGTCAAGGGCGCGGCATTAACCGCCGTCAGATTGAGCGTCCAGAACGCTTCGTTCCAGGCGAGGATAAAATTGAGAAGCAGAGTCGAGGCGATACCGGGCACGGCCATGGGCGTCAGGACGTAGAGGATTTCTTCTGTCAGTCCTGCACCGTCCATGCGCGCCGCTTCCAGGATCTCGCCAGGGATTTCCCGGAAGTAGGTATAGAGCATCCAGACGATGATCGGCAGGTTGATCAGCATCAGGATCAGCACAAGGCCAAAGCGGGTGTCGAGCAAACCGAACTGAATGAACAACAGGTAGATCGGATAGAGTACGCCCACGGCGGGCAGCATCTTGGTCGACAGCATCCAGAGGAGGATGTCCTTGGTCCTCTTAGACGGCACAAACGCCATGGACCACGCCGCCGGTACGGCGATGATGATGCCAAGGATCGTTGAGCCGCCGGCTATGATCACCGAGTTCCAAAGAAACCGCATGTAATCCGACCGCTCCTGAACAATGGCGTAGTTTTCCAGCGTCCAGTCAAAGAAAAGAAAGAGCGGCGGGTCGTTGATCGCCTGCGCTTCGGTTTTGAAGCTTGTCAGGATCGTCCAGAGGATCGGGAAAAAGATCAGAAATCCGATCACCCAGGCCACGACCGTGTTGATGATCTTGCGTTGCGATGTGACAGCGCGGGCCATGGTGTTTCCTCCTCACGCGTCCAGGTTCTTGCCGACGATCCGCATCAGGAAGATCGCGACGATATTGGCGAGAATGATGGCGTAGACACCGCCCGCGGAGCCAAGCCCGACGTTCTGGCTTTCCAGCACCCGCTGGAAGATCAGGTAGGTCAGCGTGCGCGTTCCGAAGGCGCCACCGGTGGTCACGAAGATCTCGGCGAAGATCGACAACAGAAAGATGGTCTGGATCAGGATCACGATGGTGATGGCACGGCTGAGGTGCGGCAGGATGATAAAGCCAAAACGCGCGAGGGGCGGTGCCCCGTCCATCTCTGCGGCTTCCAGCTGTTCGCTGTCGAGCGACTGGATCGCCGTCAAAAGGATAAGCGTGGCAAAGGGCAGCCACTGCCATGAAACGATAAGAATGATCGAAAAGAGCGGCAAATCACTGAGCCAGACGATCGGCTCGGCGCCGAAGAACCGCCAGAGATGCGCGAAAAGCCCGTTCACGGGATCCATGAAAATGTTCTTCCACACCAGGGCAGAAACCGTCGGCATCACGAAGAAGGGGGCGATGATCAGAATGCGTACAATTCCCTGCCCCCACATGGGCTGGTCGAGCAACATGGCGAGCAGGACGCCCAAAACCACGGTGATGATCAGAACGCCGACAACGATGATCAGGGTTGTCTGAACCGCGGGCCAAAAGGCGCTGGAGGTGACAAAGCGGACGTAGTTCTCAAAACCCACCCATCCCAAATCGCCGCCGCGCAAGGGCAGGTAGCGCTTGAACGAAAAGTAGAGCGTCATCGTCAGCGGAACGAGCATCCAGCCCAGAAGAAGGATCACAGCCGGGGCCATCATAACGCGGGCGGCGGATCTGGAGTGTTGGGTAGCCATGGACACACCTCCTCTGTCGGCGGTCAGTGACCGCGGTGGATGGATGCTAGCGCAGAATTCAGAAAAACCGGAGGGCAGTAAAGGGCCCGCCCTCCGGTCTGGGAGGAAGCGTCAGCGGTAGCCTGCGGCTTCCATGGCTTCGTTTGTGATGTCCTGGGCCTTCGCCAGCGCCTCGTCTATGGTCTGCTGACCTGCGTAGACGTTGGAGAATTCCTGGCTGACTTCCGATGCGATGCCGGCAAATTCCGGGATCGCGGCGAACTGAATGCCCACGTAGGGGCTCGGTTCGACGGTGGAGTCGTTGGGATCAGCCGAGAGGATCGAGTCGAGGGTCATCTTCGCGAACGGGATGTCCTTGTAGGCGGGGTTCTCATAGAGCGAGGTGCGCGCGCCCGGCGGCACGTTGGCCCAGCCTTCGTTTTCGGCAACGAGTTCTATGTAGTCTTTCGAGGTCGCCCATTCGATGAAGGCCTTGGCGGCGTCTTCTTTCTGGGTGCCTGCCGGAATGGCCAGAGCCCAGGCCCAAAGCCAGTTCGACCGCTTGCCGAGCCCGTTATCGGGCGCCAGCGCGAAGCCGACGCTGTCAGCGACGGTCGAGTCGTCGGGGTTGGTCACGAAGGATGCCGCAACGGTGGCGTCGATCCACATGCCGCACTTGCCCTGCTGGTAGAGCGACAGGTTTTCGTTGAATCCGTTCGTGGCGTATCCCGCCGGGCCGGATTCGTTCATCATGCCGACGAAGAATTCCAGCGTGTTCTTCCACGGCTCGGTGTCGAACTGGGCGTTCCAGTCCATGTCGAACCAGCGTGCGCCGAACGAGTTGGACATCGCGGTGATGAAGGCGCCGCCTTCGCCCCAGCCGGCCTTGCCGCGCAGGCAGATGCCGTTGATCTCGTTGTCGCGGTCGGTCATCGCCGCCGCGGCTTCGCGGATGAACTCCCATGTGGGGGCATCGGGCATGTCGAGCCCGGCCTTTTCCATGAGGTCCGTTCGGTACATGATCATCGAGCTTTCGCCGTAGAACGGTGCCGCATAGAGCGTTCCGTCGTGGCTCAGGCCGCCGGCCATAGCCGGCAAGATGTCACCCACGTCATAGCTATCCGACAGATCGTCGAGCGGGACGAGCCAGCCATTGGCGCCCCAGATCGGCGTTTCGTACATGCCGATGGTCATGATGTCGAACTGGCCACCTTTTGTGGTGATGTCCGTGGTGACGCGCTGCCGCAGAACGTTTTCTTCCAGCGTCACCCACTCGACCGTGTGACCGGTCGCCTTAGTGAACTCATCCGTATAGCCTTGCATACGGATCATATCGCCGTTGTTAACTGTGGCGATTGTGATGTTTTCGGCAAAAGCCCCGCCCGCCATGCAAAGTGCAATAGCGGTCGCGGCACCGAACGATGCCTTGGAATACATCCGTTTCCTCCCTGTTCTTGGATGCTGCCGGAAGCCTAGGGGCGAAACCCGAATCGAGTCAACGAAAAACTTTACGCGCGTAAATTTTTGTTTTCGCCAGCGCTTAGGCTGACTCGCGCATGATCAGCTGACCGTCAAAGAGTTTCTGGGTCTGCTGGTTCTCGGTGGACCCCGATTCTATGACATCGAACAGAGTCGCCACGCTTTGATGTGCGATGGCGGTGTAATCCTGCGATATCGTCGTCAGCGGCGGACTGGTGTATTTGGAAAACGGGTGGTTGTCATGCCCTGCCACGCGCAGCGCGCAGTTGGCCCCCCGACCCACGTGGCGGCCCGTCTCGTAGGCGGCACTCAGGAAACCGATGGCAAGCCGGTCATTGCTGCAAAGCACTGTATCCGTTGGCAAAAGGTTTTCCGAAATGACACGCTTGCCTTCCTGGTAGCCGACTTCTTCGAAATCCCAGCTTTCGCCTTCCACCTGAACAAGGCGGGGCTCGTGGCCAAGACCTTCCATAACGTCACAATACGTCTGGCGCCTGCGGATGGCGTTCGGATTGGTGGGTGTCCGCATCTCAAAAAAGCAAGGCGGCGCGCCCGTGCGGCACAGATACTCGCAGATCAGTGCCGTTGCCTGGGCGTTGTTATGGCCAACAAAGGCCTCCCCTAAATCTTTGATATAGCTGTCGAAAAGAACTGTTGGCACATCTCTGCAAAAGGCTTCCAGAGCCTTCTTGTCCGACGACCGTCCAAGCGGGGCCAAAAGAACGCCCGCGGGCTTTAGCGCGCGCAGCGCCTCCAGAATGTCGGTCTCGTAGTCGGTTACTCCATGGGAACTGAACAGGATCGGCGAGAACCCAGCATCTATGCACCGGCGTTCGAGGTTGCGGGCGATCTCGGCAAAAAACGGGTCGGCAAGATAGGGCACCACGATGCCGATGTTTTTCGTCAGGCGGCGGTTCTGGTTCACCGCAAAGATGTTCGGACGATAGTCGTAGTCTTCCAGCGCGGCTTCGATCCGCTGGCGTGTGGTGGCCCGGACGCTTGCGGGATCGTTGAAGTACTTTGAGACTGTCGGGCGCGAGATACCGCTGACCGCGGCGAACTCTTCCATGTTCCTGATTTTGCGACCGCCCATCTTTGTCCCTTGCGTGCCACCGTGCGGCAGCCAAAGGCGCGCCCGGTGATCTCCCAGGGAGTTTGGCGCGCGTCAAGTTTCTGCGACAATACGAAGAGCCAGAGGCAGGAGCAAGCGCCGGCTATCCAAGGCTGCGTCTGTAGGCCCCCGGCGGCTGACCGGTCCAGCCCTGAAAGGCCCGGTAGAAGGAATTGAGATCCTGAAACGCCAGAAGATAAGAGATCTCCTGCACCGTTACGTCGTTGCGCTGCAAGTAGTGCATCGCCAGCGTCCGCCGGGTCGCGCGCAGGACGGATTTGAAGGTGCTGCCCTCTTCCTGCAAGCGCCGCTGCAGGCTGCGCTTTGACACCCCAAGACGCCGGCTGACCGCCTCAGACGTGGCGCTGCCCGCTGGCATCAGTTCCATCAGCGCGTCCTGCACGCGCTCGGTCATGCCCGCGGGACTGTCACAGGCGGCGAGTTCGCGGCGAAGGCGCGGTTCGAAATCCTGCCAGAGCTCCGCGTTTTCCGTCACGAGCCTGCGATCCGCGTCCTGGTGCCCCAGGAGCATGCCGGGACGGTCCCCGAACCGCGGTTCGACTCCGTAGTGAGCGATCAGTCCGGTCTGGCCCCTTTCCGGGCGGACCATCTCAACGGTGGCGGGCACAATGTGGCTGCCGGTGAAGCGCCGCAGACATTCAACGAAGTATGCCGTCTCAAAGGCGGTCAGCGCTGGCGGCATTTGCAGGTTTACCGGATTTCCATGAAACCCGATCCAGAACCCGTCCTCTCTCGATTCCAGATCCAGCGTGACGGGGGCGACAAGGGGTTTGAAGATCTTCAGCCTCTCGAGGCCGATCCGTACGGTCGGGCTGCACGAAAAGGCGAACATGGGCGTGACAAAGCCGGCCTGCGCCGACGCGCGAGCCAGTTCCAGAACAGCATCCTCGCGCGGTGCCTCAGAGAGCGCGGCCTCGAAGAGATCAAAGAACTGCTGGCCGCTGACTGTTCTGTCCGCCGCAACCAGGTAGTCCGCCGACAGACCGGCGCGGCGCAGCACCTTCGACGGCACAAGGCCCAGAACGGCGACTGTCTTATCGAAGATATGCCCGATCTTGTATTGGCGAATGCGTGCCATGGCCTACCTTTTCCGAATGATGCTCACTCAGTCCCGAACGGAATTGAACTGCAATGCGCTTGGCGCACTTTGCATGATGAATGGCGCGTTTTGCATATTAACAAAACCGTTCAGTTCAGTAAAACACTGATCAGCCACTCCTTAACCTTTAGCGCGCTCCCGCCCACCACAACGGATTGCGCCCCACCCCCAAACCGGAGTCAGCCAATGAGCTTCACCCTGAAGATCAACGGAACCACGCAGGAAGTGGATGCCGAACCCGGCACGCCGCTTCTCTGGGTCATTCGCGACGACTTGAAACTGACTGGCACGAAATTCGGCTGCGGCGTTGCCGCCTGCGGTGCCTGCACCGTTCACGTCGACGGCTTCCCCACCAGATCCTGCCAGACCTTTATCGACGATCTTGACGGTGCCGAGATCACCACGATCGAAGGCGCAACCTCGAAAGAGGCCACAGCTGTTCAGCAAGCCTGGACCGAGCTTGATGTTGTCCAGTGCGGCTATTGCCAGTCCGGTCAGATCATGTCGGCCGTGGGTCTTTTGGCCGAGAACCCCAAGCCGACGGCCGACGAGGTTGACGCATACATGTGGGGCAACGCCTGCCGCTGCGCCACCTATCAGCGTATCCGTGCCGCCGTTCTGCGCGCATCCGAGATTATGGAGGCCTGAGACCATGACCATTGAGACCTCCCGCCGGACCTTCCTCAAGGGCGCCGCAACCACCGCAATCCTGGCAGTTGGCTTCGACGTCAAGGGCGTGCTCGCCAACACCGCCCAAGGGGGAAACCTGACACCCTTTGTCAAAATCGGTGCCGATGGCCGCGTTTGCGCGATCGTCAAGCACTTCGAAATGGGCCAGGGGACGTCCACCGGTCTGACGACGCTTATCGCCGAAGAGCTTGGCCTGACGCTTGACCAGATCGACCACGAATTTGCGCCCTCCGACCCGGGCGTTTACAACAACCTCTTCTTCGGCCCCTTCCAGGGCACGGGCGGCTCCACCGCCATGGCGAACAGCTATCTGCAGTACCGGCAGGCGGGCGCCGCCGCGCGTGAGATGCTGCTGTCTGCGGCGGGCGAGGCCTGGGGCGTGTCGCCGTCAGAACTGACACTTAAGGATGGTCAGATCAGCGGAGCGGGCAACTCCGCGCCCATGGCTGACTTCGTGGCCGCGGCCGCCACCCAAACAGTACCGGAGAACCCGGTGCTGAAGGACCCTTCGGAGTTCCGCGTCATCGGTAGCCCGACCCCGGCCCGGAAAGACACACCCCACAAGATCAACGGCCAGGCCATCTTCGGAATGGACATGCAGCTCGATGATCAGATGGTCGTCGTGATCAAGCGTAGCCCGCGTCATGGCGGTGTGCTGGCTGATTTCGATGACAGTGCCGCGAAAAACCTGCCTGGCTATGTAATGGCGCAGGGCCTTCCCAACGGAAAAGGTCTCGCCGTATTTGCCGACAAGACCTGGTCCGCGTTTCAGGCGCGGGATCTGATCGACGCAACATGGGACGACAGCGCGGCTGAAACACGGTCGTCGGACGCCATCAGGGAAGAGCTGACGGCCATGGTCAACACGGACCCAGCCTTCGACGCCTCGCCCGAAGTCGACTTTGCCGATACGGTAGCTGCTCTCGACGGCGCAGCGCAGATTATCGAGCGCGACTTTTACTTTCCGATGCTGGCCCATGCCCCCATGGAACCCATGGGCTGCACCATCGCACCCGATGGCGATGGCGTGGTGATCTACGACGGTGCCCAAGGGCCAACCATGCCCCACGGTGTGGCCGCGCAGATCCTTGAGTTGCCAATGGAGAAGATCAGGATCCACACGCTTTATGCCGGTGGGTCCTTCGGGCGGCGTCTGACAGTGGACTCCGACTATCATGTGGAAGCAGTTCTGTCCTTTGCCATGACCGATCGCACGCGTCCGGTGAAACTGGTCTGGTCGCGCGAGGATGACCTGACCGGCGGATATTACCGTCCGGCGATGCTGCACAAGGCGCGTCTGGGCCTCGATGCGGACGGCAAGATCGTCGGCTGGGATCACCGGGTTGCCGGCCAGTCGATTTTCAAGGGCACCGCCTTTGAGAGCTTTATCGTGCGAGACGGGGTCGACATGGCGTCGGTCGAGGGGATTCCGGACACCGACTATGCCATCCCCAACCTCAGCGTAGGACTGACCGATGCCAAGGCCTCGACCAGCGTCTGCTGGTGGCGTTCGGTGGGGCACAGCCACACGGCTTTCGTTATGGAAACCATGATGGACCTTGCGGCAGAGGCGGCGGGCGCCGATCCGGTGGACTACCGCCTCGGGTATCTGCCCGGTGACACTCCGGAACAGGCGCGTCTGGCGACCGTGCTGAAGGAGGCCGCGGAGAAGGCAAACTGGGGCAAGGCCGCCGACGGCCGGTATCAGGGCGTCGCCGTGCATAAGTCCTTTGGATCCTTCGTTGCCGAAGTCGTCGAAATCTCCGGCGATGCCGAAAGCGGAGTGAAGATCGAAAAAGTCACCTGTGCGGTTGACTGCGGACTAGCTGTGAACCCCGATGTCGTGCGGGCCCAGATGGAGGGTGGGATCGGCTACGGGATCGGGCATGTAATGCGAAACCAGATCACGCTGGAGGAAGGGGCCGTCTACGAGCAGAACTTCCCCGACTACGAGCCCCTGCGCATTTCCGACATCGGTGCCATCGAAACGCATATCATCGCGTCTGCCGAGGCGCCCACGGGCGTTGGCGAACCAGGCACACCGCCTTCGGCCCCTGCGCTTGGCAACGCCATCGCGGCTGCCGGGACGCGCGTCACGGTCATGCCCATGGCCAACAACGGCGTCAACTTCGTCTGATCAAAAGAACCCGGGCCGCCGCGTTTCCGTGACGCGGCGGCCCAGCAACTTTAGGCCGCCTGAAGCTCTTCCCGCGCTTCCAGCCTGCGCGCGGCCAGCCAGCTGAGAACCAACATGACCGCTGCACTGCCGAGACAGGCAGAGAGCCCGCCCCACTGGTAGGTCGCCCCGGACAAGAGTGTACCCAGAAGCCGCCCGGCGGCGTTGGCCATGTAGTAGAAGCCCACGTCCATCGTCACCCGATGCCCCGTCGTGAACGCGAGGATCAGGTAGGAATGGAGCGAGGAGTTGAGCGCAAAGAGCGCGCCGAATATCAATAGCCCGATGACAATGGCAGTCGTAAGCCAGAGCGACGGCTCCCCCGCCCACCAGACCAAGAGTGCCAGGACCGCCGGCACGCCGATGAGCGCGGCGACCCAGCCCTGTGCCGCCTCCACCAGTTCGCCGGGCGCCCGCGTCTTGGCTCTCAGGAAGGTCGGTGCCGCAGCCTGCACCATGCCGTAGAGAATGGTCCAGACGGCCATGAAAGTACCGATCATAAAAAACGCCGCCCGGTTGCCTTCAGGCGTACCGTCAGAGAGAACCGCGTAGAAATAGATCGGGATGCCGACCACGAACCAGACGTCGCGCGCGCCGAAGAGGAACACACGGGCAGCCGCCAGCCAGTTGACGTTGGGATCTTTGGAAAAGACCTCGCGGAATTTCGCGTCCTTCCGGCCCGCAGGCAGACCTGGCGGCATGCGCAAAGCGACAGCCAGCAGGATCACCGTGAGGATTGCGGCCATTCCCAAGACCGACGGCACGAAGCCGAAGACGCCAAGCGCCAGCGCGCCAAGAAGGAACCCCGTGCCCTTCACGGCGTTTTTCGATCCTGTCAGGATCGCCACCCAGCGAAAAAGCCCGCCCTGCCCGCTTGGCGCCAGAAGCTTGACCGCACTTTTTGAGCTCATCTTGGCCAGATCCTTGGCCACGCCCGAGAGCCCCTGCACCAGCATCACATAGACGACCGACAGCGCGATGGTCCATTCCGGGCTCAATTGTGCAAGCGCCAAGAGCGCCACGATTTGCAGAGCAAGCCCGGCGTATAGCGTCGAGGTCAGACCGAAACGCGCCGCGATCCAGCCCGCCGAGAGAGGTTCGTGACGACCCCGGCAATTTCGTAGAGCACGAAGAGATAGGCCAACTGGATCGGGCTGAAGCCGAGGGTGTTGAAGTGCAAAAGCACCAGCATCCGCAGCGCGCCGTCCGTGAGCATGAAGGCCCAATAGGCGGCGGTGACCGCGATATAGGCAGCAAATCCTTCCGGGCGGGTTTGGGTCATGGGGCCTTTCCGACCATGAGGGCGACATCCACCAGTCGGTGTGCATAGCCCCATTCATTATCATACCAGGCGTAGACCTTCACCTGCGTGCCGTTTACGACCATGGTCGACGGCGCATCGACGATGGAACTGCGCGGGTCGTTGGTGAAGTCCGTCGAGACGAGCGGACGTTCTTCGTAGCCCAGGATGCCGCTCAGCGGCCCCTCGGCGGCGACTTTGAACATGGCGTTGACTTCTTCGGCGGTGGTTTCACGGGACATCTCGAACACGCAATCGGTGAGCGATGCGTTCAAGAGGGGCACGCGCACCGCGTGGCCATTCAAACGCCCCTTAAGTTCGGGGTAAATCAGTGCAATCGCCGTTGCCGACCCGGTGGTAGTCGGGATGAGCGAGTTCAGGGCAGACCGGGCGCGGCGCCAGTCCTTCGCGGGACGGTCCACGATCGTCTGGGTGTTCGTGACGTCATGGATCGTAGTAATCGAACCGTGGGAGATGCCGATACCGTCGTGAAGCACCTTGACCACGGGAGCCAGGCAGTTCGTCGTACAGCTTGCCGCCGTGACCACCTTGTGTTTGACGGGATCGTAGATGTCGTCGTTCACACCGTAGACAATATTGGCCGCGTCGTCCTCTTTCACGGGGGCGGAGACGACCACGCGTTTGACGCCGGCATCGAAGTAGGGCTGCAGCTTGGCGTTCGTTTTGAACGCGCCTGTGCAGTCGATCACCACATCAACGCCGCTGAGCGGCAGGTCCTCGATGCGGCGTTCCGATGTGACCGGCAGGCGGGTGCCGTTCACGCTGATCGAGGTCTCGTCGCTAGAAAACGCAGCGGGCCATCGCCCGTGCACGGTGTCGAACTCCAGAAGATGCGCATGCATCGCCGGATCGCCCACGACGTCGTTGACAAAGGCGATCTCCGCACCCCGTTCCAGAAGCGGCCGGAGGGCCAGTTTACCAATCCGGCCCAGGCCGTTCAGGGCGTATGTCGTCATTCAGCATCCTCGATATTTGGAAGTTCATCGACAGCCTTTTGCAGGCTGACGCGGTCCAGTGTGTCAATGGGGAGCGCGGAAAAGGCCGTGATCCGGTTTCTCAGTGCACCATATGCATGCTGAAATGACAGGCGTTTTTCGGCGTCGGTGCCTTCTGTTTTTACAGGATCCTTCACGCCCCAGTGGGCTGTGATCGGCTGACCGCTCCACGCCGGGCATTCTTCGTTGGCCGCAAGATCGCAGACCGTGAAGACAAAGTCGAACTCCGGCGCCTCGGCGCCCTGAAATTCGCGGATGTTCTTGGAATGCAAGGGCGCCGTATCGTGGCCTTTCTGTTCCAGCATCTCGACAGCGAAAGGGTTCAGCTCGCTAAAAGGTTTTGAACCCGCAGAGTAGGCGGCGAACCTATCGCCCGCTTCGTTGCGCAGGATGGATTCGGCAAAAATAGACCGGGCGGAGTTGCCGGTGCAGATGAAAAGGACGTTGTATTTATCGTCGGCCATGGTGCGGACCTTTGTCAGTGGGGAGGAAAGATAGGGCGGGCACAGTTCGGGCCGGCCCCTGCAGCAATCAAGGAAAAGAAACTCTGACAGGGCCCGCGCGGCGTTCATGTTGACCCGGTAGTTGAGCTGAGTGCCAAGGCGTTCCCGCGCGATTAGTCCGGCGCCCATGAGCGCTGACAGATAGACCGAAGCCGTGCTGGCCTTAAGCCCAAGGGCTGATGAGATTTCCCCGGCCGGCACGGCATCTGGAAAGCGCCGCATTAAGAGCCGGAAAATGCCCATTCGGCCTTCGTGACCCAGGACCGTAAGGCGTGTCAGATTCTCTTTTTCCATATTTCATGAATATATGAAATACTGGGATTCAGCAAGACGAAACTCCGCCGTTTGACCGCACATGCCGGACAGGTATAGCTGACATATGGGCCAGTCTTTTCGCCGCCTCCAGATCCTCGACATCGCCCGCCACGAACGGCTGGTGGAAGTCGACGACCTTGCACGCCGTTTCGGTGTAACCAGCCAGACAATCCGCCGCGACCTCGGCGAACTCGCCGACGAGGGGCGGCTGGAGCGCGTCCACGGCGGGGCAATGATGCCGCCCGAAGGCACAAATGCCCGCTACCCCGACCGCGCAGCGATCAATCAGGAGGCCAAAGAACGCATCGGCCAGGCCTGCGCGGCGCAGATTCCGGATAGCTCTTCCGTCATGCTCGGTATCGGCACCACGACCGAGGCCGTGGCCCGCGCGCTTGCGGAGCACAAGGATCTGACGGTGGTCACGAACAACCTCAACATCGCCGATATCCTCACGCCAAATGAGAGTTTCGAGGTTATCGTTGCCGGCGGCACGATGCGCGCCATGGACCGCGCACTGATCGGCGAGTTGACCTCTGAATTTCTCGACGCTTTCAAGGTAGAGCATGCGGTCATCGGCACCTCAGCCCTTGATCTTGCGGGTGACTTTCTGGACTTTGATCTGCACGAGGTACGCGTCAGCCAGCGGATTATTGCGACCGCGCGGAAAACGATTCTTGTCACCGACGGCTCCAAGCTGGGCCGCGCAGCGCCGATAAAGACCGCCTCACTGAGGGACATCGGCGCGGTCTTCACCGACACCCTACCGGATGAGCTATTGCTAAAGTGCGACGAGTGGGACACGGCGGTTTTTCAGAGCGGGGCAGGCTCACCCGTCTATGAAGCTGACGATTAGGGCATTTACGCGCGCCGTCACTTCCGCATCGTAGACCAGCGGGCTGAGCGGAGACTTCTCTTGCTGATCGAAACCGTGAGTAACGCCGGTCAAGAGCTCCACCGTCACCTCCACGCCTGCCTCCCCCATTCGTCTTGCCAGATCGAGGCAAGCATCTTCGCCGGTGATCGTATCGCCTTCCACCAACACAAAGAGCACCCTCGGACCCGGGTTCCAATTGGCCGTGGCAGCGAGGCTCGCGCCACCACAATAGGGATAGAGCAGCACCACGCTTTCCACCGCCGCCGGGACGCCCGCGCCAAAGCCCGCAGGCCATTTTTCGAGGATCGGCGGCAATTCCCCGGCTCCCGTCAACGCGAGGAAATCCAGGACTGTCCACCCACCGTGGGAGGCGCCGACCAGCGCCACACGGTCGCCCGATAGCTCCGGCGCTGCCTGCGCATAGGCCAGCCCGACCGCCACATCGGCGGCGCGTTCCTGTCCGGTCAGAAGCTGCCCGGCGCAGACAAGCCGCCAAAGCTCCGCCTCATCCAGTGCACGTGGTGTGTGGCTGTCGACGATCAGGCTGGCCCAATCTGCGGCGTGTAGCGCTTCCGCCAACCGGCCGAGATTGTCTTTAGGCCCATCGCAGCCAGAAAAAAGCATGGCCGTCGGGAATGGCGCCGTGCCGGTGCCGGGTGTTTCCACCGTGAAGGCGGGCACCAGCATTTCTGCCAGTTCTTCCGGAGTTGAGCGGATGACGGAGAGACCGAGCCAGGCGCGCAAGCCGTTCCCGAAGACAACGACCAGGACCAGCAAGGCCCCGGCCAGGATGATCGACCAGCGTTTCAGAAGGACGGTCCGCGTGCGACGAAGATCGCCTTCAGTTCTTCGGCACGCTCCGGCGACCAGTCTTCGGGATCCAGCACAGCAGCCCAGGCATCGATGTAGTCTGGCGCCACGTAGTAATGGCCAAAGCGCTCCACCTGCAACGACACCGCCATGTCGAGGCCAAGCTGAAACATGGTGACGAGGGGCAGCCAGGAGAGTTCCGGGCTCACATCGGGGGGCCTTGGTTCGTTGAACCAGCCGGGCCTGCGGAAGGCGCTGCCGAAGGTGAAGTTCACGATGGCATCGCTGCCGTAGTGCAGAAACACAAACCGCATGGGCCCCCACGGCGGATCGCCAATATCGGCGCCGCCTTCCTGATTGCGGACGCGGGCCAGCGAGCTGTTGCCGAAGACAGGCCGCCAGACCGGCGAACCCTCGGCGCGCCCGTCCCGGACCCGCTGCCAGGTGGGCGAGATGAAGGGCGAGCCCGCCCAAAGACCGCCGTCGATGGGATCCACCAGCAAATCAAAGAGCGGCAAGGTCATCTGCGAGTTGAACGCGCCCTGGCTCAATCCGTGCACGAAAAAGCGGGGGCGGCTGTCCTTTGGCAGGGTCTGCCAATAGCCGTAAATCTTCTGAAACAGCGCGCGGGCCTGCTCGACCCCGTACTCGGGGTTGGTAATCAGGGAGAGAACGCTGGTGAGGTAGGAATACTGCGCCGCGACAGTCGCCACATCACCGCCAAGGATGAAGTCCAGCGTGTCCTGCCCGCCCGGGTCCATCCAGCCGGTGCCGACGGGCACCATGACGACAAGGTTCGACCGCTCAAACCCGCCGGCACGTATCAGTTCCTGCAGCGCCAGTTCGGCGCGATCCTCCGCCGTGTCTGCCGACCGGCGGCCGACGTAGACGCGGATCGGCTCCATCGCGTCTTCATGGAAGGTGGCGATTTCGGCCTGGGTTGGCGCGGTTGCGACAAAGGCGCGGCCATGGCGCCCCATCTCCTCCCACACGATTAGCGAGGCGGGACTTCCGGTTTTCGCCGGGTCCGTGGGTTGCGGAACTTCCGGTTCGATCAGCAGATCGGCGGTCTCAAAGGACTTGTCCGCCGCCTCAAGCGCCCGCTGCACCAGAACACCGTCGGCCACGGCCCAGGCGATCCAGGCCACCGCCACCACGGCAATAATCGCACTTACGCGTTTGGGTAGCACCCGTGCAAGCCCGCGCGCGATCGCATCGAATACGCTCCCGAGAACCCGGAATACAATGTAGAGCAAGACGAACACCCCGAACGCATAGCCGGCGACCGTCAGGGGATGGGAGGTGTCCACAGGCTCCAGCCCCGCCACCTCGCGTGTGATGTTCTGCCAATCCGCCGCATTCCAGAGTGCCCAAAGCACCGCCAGCGCGCAGCCCAGATAGACGGCGCGCCGGAACACGCGCCAGCCCATGCGCGGCGCAGGAATTTCGAGGTACCGCCAAAGGATCGCGAGGATATTCGCGATTTCATAGCCGATGGCCGAAATCGCACCACTCAGAAGCCCCTGCATGACCGGATCGCGGGGGATCAGCGACGGGGTGAGCGAGGCGCAGAAAAAGGCGGTTGCGGCGATAGTCCCGGGGATCGACGGGGCCAGCCGCGAAAGAAACGACCTGCGGGCAGGCTCGGTTCCAATCTCTTCCATTCAGATGCCCGCCCTTGGTCGGTTGCGGCCTGAATTGCCGCGTCGCGCCTAGCTTAGACGCTAGAGCGCCATGGCGACAATCCCGCGACATGCCGGGGAAGGAGCCCTGCCATGGCATTACCGGGAATTTCATGCATGATCCCCAGAACCAAAGCGCGACGTTAGGACCCCGCGATGACCAACACACTATACGCCGGACCGCCCGGCGGCCTGCCGCCGCAAACCGCGCTTTTGACGGACCGCGCGGTCTTTACCGAAGCGTATGCCGTGATCCCCCGCGGGACCATGCGGGACATCGTGACCAGCCTTCTGCCCTTCTGGGAGGAGACACGCTTCTGGGTGCTGGCCCGTCCGCTCAGCGGCTTCGCCGAGACGTTTTCCCAGTACATCGGCGAGATCGCCCCAGGTGGCGGCAGCGCGCGCCCGGACACCGACCCATATGCCCAGGCGGTTCTTTTTGTAACAGGCGGCGCGCCACGCTTAACGGTCGCGGGCGAGGACTACGCACTGAGACCCGGCAGCTACGCCTACCTGCCCGCGGGATGTGACTGGCAGATCCGGAACCCCGGTGACATCCCGGCCCGGTTCCACTGGTGGCGCAAGGCCTACGAAGCGGTCGAGGGCCTCAGCGCTCCGGAGCCGTTTGTGACCCACGAAGACGACATAGCTGCAATCGAGATGCCCGGTACCGAGGGCCGCTGGACCACGAAACGGTTCGTTGACCCCGGCGATTTGCGCTATGACATGCATGTCAACATCGTCGGGTTCGCTCCGGGCGGCGTTATTCCCTTCGCCGAAACCCATGTGATGGAGCACGGGATCTTCGTAATTGAAGGCAAGGCTGTCTACCGCCTGAACGGGGATTGGGTCGAAGTAGAAGCAGGCGACTTCATGTGGCTGCGCGCCTTCTGTCCGCAGGCCTGCTACGCCGGCGGGCCGGGGGCGGTTCCGGTACCTCCTTTACAAGGACGTGAACCGTCACATGGACCTGAGGCCGCGGGCCTAGTCCGCCTCGATCACGTAAGGTGCCTCGAACCAATGCTCTTCAAGGTTGGCACCCGGTCCGATGCGGTCGACCACCGCGAAAAGCCCCGGGGCGTGCAGCGGTGTTAAAACGCCGTGCCAGACACCCCGGTGATAGTTCACGCCCTGACCGGGCGCCGTCAGAAAGGCGCGCGGCCTGCCGGGCGCGCCGCCGATGTCGGGGGCAACGACAACCAGAAACGGATGTTCTGACATCGGCAGGAACGCCTGACTGCCCTCCGGGTGTCGCTCCACCATCTCCAGTTTCAGTGGCAAATGGCGAACGTCGGATTTGAAAAGGCTGATCCCGGCTTGTCCGCCGTCAAAGGCCAGGCGCGCCAAATCGTGATAGCGTCCACAGGAACCCTGATTGATCAGCTTCGTCGGCGCCCCCTCCGCCATCAGCAAGTCGCCGAAGGGCGCGAAAAGGTCCGCTGTGGTCGGTTCGACCGGGATGCGGCGGTTCTCGCTCATCTCGGCAAAAGGTCCTTCAGTCGCAATTCGGCGATGCGCTCGACCTGCCGGCAGGCTTCGGCGCGCTCGGTTTCGGTATCGTTCCGAATGCGGCGATGGAACGCCGCCATGATGCCTGCCTTGTCATGGTCGCGAACGGCGATGATGAAGGGAAAGCCGAAGCTCTGCGTATAGGTCGTGTTAAGCTCGGTAAAGGCTGCGCGTTCTTCATCGGTCAGCGCATCAAGACCGGCAGAAGCCTGTTCGGCCGTCGAGGCCGCCGTCAGGCGTTTGGCCGAAGCCAGTTTGCCCGCAAGATCCGGATGAGCGCGCAAAACCCTGAGCCGGGCGTCATCGCTGCCCAAGCGGAACGCCCGACAAAGCGCGGTGTGAAGGCCGGTTGCGGTATCGTGGGTAGGCCCGAGTTCCAGATCATGGGCCGCCTCCGCTACCCAGGGCGAATGCTCGAAGATACCTCCGAAGGCCTCCACGAAGGCGGCACGGTCCATCTCAGACGGCGGCGCGACTTCCGCCGGTGGATGCAGCCGGGCCCAATGGGCGGCGATCTCGGCCCGCGTGGCGAACCAGACACCCTCATGAGACTTTGCGTGCGCCAGGAACCGCGAAAGCGCCGCCGCCCGGCCCGGCCGCCCCGCGAGGCGGCAATGCAGCCCGACCGACATCATTTTCGGCGCGCCGGCGACGCCTTCGGCATAGAGAACATCGAAGCTGTCACGCAGATAGGTCTCAAACTGATCGCCCGAGTTGAACCCCTGCGGCGTGGCAAAGCGCATGTCGTTGGCATCAAGCGTATAGGGCACGATCAACTGGTCACGCCCGGCAACGCGGAGCCAATATGGCAGATCGTCGGCGTAGCTGTCGGCGACGTAATCAAACCCGCCTTCTTCGGCTGCGAGCCGCACGGTGTTCATCGAGGTGCGGCCGGTGTACCAGCCGCAGGGGCGGTCGCCGGTAACATCCATATGCAGCCGGATCGCCTCGGCCATTTGGGCGCGTTCGTCCTCTTCCGTGAAATCCTTGTATTCGATCCACTTCAGACCGTGGCTCGCGATCTCCCATCCCGCACGCTTCATCGCCGCCACCTGTTCCGGCGCGCGCGCCAGCGCCGTGGCGACGCCGTAGACCGTGACCGGCAGATCCGCAAGCATCCGGTAGAGGCGCCAGAACCCTGCGCGCGCACCGTATTCGTAGATCGTCTCCATGTTCCAGTGCCGCTGCCCCGGCCAGGCTGCGGCCCCCACGACCTCTGACAGAAACGCCTCGGAAGCCGCGTCGCCGTGCAGGATGTTGTTCTCTCCGCCCTCTTCGTAATTGACCACGATCTGAACGGCGATTTTCGCTCCGCCCGGCCACTGGGGATCCGGCGGGGTTTCTCCGTATCCGGTCAAGTCACGGGGATATCTGTCCATTTTTGCGGCCTCCGTCTTTACTGTTGGTCTAGCCGGTCTGGTTCCGAGGGTCCGCAAAAAAGTTCCCCCTATTGCGAAATCAGGCTAGGGCACGGGAAAGACACGCAGGAGGTGCGGATGGCTGGATTTCTGACGACACATGTTCTCGATACGGCCCGAGGCTGCCCGGCCGAAGGGCTGACCATAGATCTTTTCCGCCTCGGCTTCGATACACGCACGCATCTGCGCCAGATGGTGACAAATGCCGACGGCCGGACGGACAACCAGATCCTGCCGGAGACCGAGTTTGCAACTGGCACCTATGAACTGATCTTCCACGCCGGGGACTACCTGAGCCGTACGGACGCGCCGGGACATGAGCCTCGGTTTCTGGATGTGATCCCGATCCGCTTCGGCATGGCCGAGAACGACCACTACCACGTGCCGCTCCTGCTTTCGCCCTTTGGCTATTCGACTTACCGGGGCAGCTAGCGTCTACTCAGGATCGTAGACGTAGCCGATGCCGCGCACCGTGCGGATGATCGCTGGTTTCTGCGGGTTCTTTTCAATCTTCCGGCGCAGGCGGGAAATCCGGATATCGATGCTGCGATCGAAAGGGTCCCACGACCGGTCGTGGGCCTGTTCGAGGATCTGATCGCGGTTGAGGACCCTGGCCTTGTTCATGGCAAATAGGCGGAGCAACCGGAACTCCATGGCCGTCAGCGGCACGTCCTCGCCGTCTGGCCCCGTGAGCTTGGTCGACTCCAGATCCAACGTGTAGTCGCCGAAGACCGCCGTGGCCGGCACGCGCCCTTCCGGCTTCTCTTCCGCGGGCACGGCCTTGCGTCGCAGCACTGCCTTGATACGGGCTTCCAGTTCGCGCAAGTCGACCGGTTTGCCCAAATAGTCGTCCGCCCCCATTTCGAGCCCGAGGATACGGTCAACAGTTTCACCCGCAGCGGTGAGCATCACGACAGGTACGTCATTGTCTGTCCTGAGCGACCGCAGCGTCGTTAGTCCGTCTTCGCCGGGCATGTTTATGTCGAGCAAGATCAGCGAGACGTCTTCCGTCTCAAGCTGGCCACGCAACTCTTCGCTGTTGGCGGCGCCGACCACGTTAAAGCCCCGCTTTCCGAGGTATTCCTGCAGCATTTCCCGCACGTCCGGTTCGTCGTCGCAGACCAGAATGGTGTCGCCCTGCCCGCTCATTCCCGTTCTCCTTGCACCAGTGCTGCCGCAAAATCCCTGAGTTCCGCGGGCGAGACCGGCTTCTCCAGATAGCTGCGCCCGGCTTCGCGCAGAAACGTCTGTGAGGATTTGCCCATGGTATCACCAGTGACAAAGCCCGTTCTGTCAACAAGTTCGGGATAATCGGCGCGGATCGCCTCGAAGAAACCGCGCCCGTCGATATCAGGCATATTCAGGTCACTGATGACTGCGTCGTAAGCGCGCCCGGCCATCATCGCAAGCGCGTCGCGTGCTGCATAGGCGACGTCGACATCATAGCCGGCGCGTTCAAGAACCTCGGCATTCAGGTCGGCCACATCACTCTCATCGTCGATCACCAGCAGCCGCCGCATGGCAGGGGTGCTCTTTACAATTTCAGGCGCCGGGGCCTCGGGTTCGGTGGCCCGGTCGAATGGCAAAGTTACAACGAAACGGGTGCCGCCCCGGAACGCAGGGTCAATGTCAATGGTGCCGCCATGGGACTGGATCACCCGGTGGCAAAAGGCCAGCCCGATTCCGGTGCCCTTTCCGATGTCCTTGGTGGTGAAGAAGGGCTCGAAGACCCGCGCGCGGAGTTCCGGGCGGATTCCAGGGCCGTTGTCTTCCACGGTAATTTCGACACGGTCACCGCCCACCTTTCGACGAGACATCACGCGGATCGTATCGCCCTCGCCCGACAGCCCGATTGCCTGTTCCGCGTTCAAAAGAAGGTTCAGGATCGCCTGAGTGATCTGGTCGCCATCGCCGTTGACCGCACCGAGGTCGGTGGCAAAGTCGCTGCGAATTTCGACCTCGGCCGCGCTTTCGCCGTAGCGGGCAACGTCGATGGCTGTGGCCAGCACACCATTGATGTCGAGCGGCTCTTTCTTCGCCGGTTCCTGCCGCGCCATGGTGAGAAAGGTCTTCACAATCCGCGCGCAGCGCTCGGCCGCATCACTGATCTTTGCGGTTTGCCGCAGGATCTCGGGATCGTCGGTTTCGTCCTTCAGCATCATCGAATGGCCCACAACCACCGAGAGCGGGTTGTTCAGTTCATGGGCCACGCCCGCCAAAAGCTCGCCAAGCGCGGACATCTTTTCGTTCTGGAACAGTTGCTCGCGCTGGCGGGTCAGTTCCGCTTCGACAGCGAGTTGTTTTGTCAGATCGCGGGAATAGGACACAATCACCTCTTCGCCGCTGTACTCGATCAACCGAGCCGAAACCGCCCCCCAAAAGGGCCGGCCGGCCG
>JBCDED010000030.1:0-41068 GCA_039179985.1 Pseudomonadota bacterium | reverse complement strand
GTTCGGTCGGATCGCTTTCGAGCACGTTGGGATTTCCAGGCGAGCTTGACCCTTGGCGAATGTAGCTATCGCCGCCTTCCACCCTGTTTGTCGCGATCTGGAACGCGGTAAAGGCCTCGGCGATGAGGATGTTGTCGGCGGCATCATCTTCGGCCGTGCGCTCCACTGAGCGGGTTTCCCCTGCGACGGGCGAAACGATCCACTTGAGATCTGTTGTGGTGATGTTGCTGATGAGATTGCCGTCGAGGTCGCGCAATTCCACAACACCGACGCTGCCGTCAAAGTCGCGGGTCAGCGCCACCTCTACGGTCGCCACGCCGCGCTCCGTGGTCACATCGACCAGAACAGTGGTGCCACGTATGCCCATGGTCGCCGTAGGAGTGGCGACCTCCATATCGCCGGTTTTGGCGACCTGCCCAGCGATGAAGACGAAGCTGCCCTGAACGAGGTTGAAGGCACCGCTGTTGCCAGCGCCGCCCTCGCTGTAAATCAGCTCATCGATCACCATGCGGGAATTGGCGGCGAGGGTAAATATCGTGCCGTCCACGAAGATCAGCGAGACGGATCCGTCGGAGCCCGTGGACACGACATCGTTCTGGAAGATCAGCGTTTCGCTTCCCAGGGTCTCGACCGTGCCGTCTGACCGCTGGACCGTGGCCGCCCCCTCAAGCGTTTCAACCTGCCCGATAGCAAGCGACGTGTCGGTCGCTCCGGCTTGCGCATATTGCCCCGGCGCGACCGGCCCGGCCAGGGTGACGACAAGACTGCCTTTCAGTACCGCACCATTGTCCGCCACCAGATCGGCCGGCACTTCCGAACGGAAGTAATCGGTTACGCGCAGCGTGTCGCCGTCCGGTTCGGTCACAACAAGGTCGGACCCCTCCCGCTGAAAGGCGGCCACAAAGACATCGAAACCTTGGGGCAGCTGTAGCTGCGACCCGGCGGCAGACACCGAAAGCCCGGAAAAACCGGTCTCATCAATGCTGATATCCTGCCGAACCGCCATTCGCGAAACCCCACGCCAAACACTTGAACCTTTCATGGGGTACCCGATTTCGGGACCCCCGAATAGGAAATAGGTCACAGTTCAGCCGTGTTTTTGACTTATTTTCGTCACTTTTTGGGCGTCGTCGACAATTTTCTGCAGGGGAGACAGCCCAGGATACGCTGCCCTCCCGGATTCGCCGACCCTTGACGGCGCGGTCGCGCCGCGCCTTTCTGGGACCCGTGCGGTTAACCTTTTCGACAGAAGGGCCATAGGCCGATGCGCGTCGCGGACTGGCTTTTCGGCAGCGGCCGGGCCCTCGGATTTGTCCTACTCGCCGCCCTGATCGCCCTGCGCATCGCCGACCCTCCATTCCTGGAAAACACCCGCAACCGCGCCTTCGACCTCTTTCAGCAATTCAAACCCCGCGACGCCGCACCGGCGCCTGTCGCGATTATTGATATCGACGACAAAAGCATCTCGGAACTCGGGCAATGGCCCTGGCCGCGGACGCGGCTGGCTGATCTCGTCTCCAGGACCGCCGAGGCCGGGGCCGCAGCGCTGGCTTTCGATATCATCTTTTCCGAGCCGGACCGCCTGTCACCAGATCTCGTGGCGCAGGACAATGAAGATTTGCCAGAACTCGTCCGCGAGGAACTGGCCGCACTCCCGGGCAACGATCAGGTTCTTGCGGCAGAAATCGCGGTGTTTCCCGTCGTGGTCGGGCAGACCAGCGTCCGGATCGGTGCCGCTGAGGCGCCCGGCGCGCTGCCGCCCGAGGTCGCCCATGGGCTGATCGGCCCGGACCCCCGGCCCTTTCTTCTAACATTTCCCGATCTTGTGGAGAACCTCCCGGAACTTGAGGCCGCTGCCGCAGGGCGCGGCGTGTTTTCCGTGCGCCCCGACCCCGACGGAGTCTACCGCCGCGTGCCCATGGTGGTGGTGGTCGAGGACCGCATCCGCCTTGGCCTCGCGCCGGAACTCTTGCGGGTCGCAACAGGCGGTGCGCCCTTTGCCATCCGCACCAACGATGCCGGTGTCGAGGGCGTGGTGGTCGCCCGTCAGTTGGTCCAGACGGATGCGGACGGGACGGTCTGGCCCTATCTTGCGCCCTCGGACGCCAACCGCTTTGTCTCTGCCACGGATCTTCTCGGGGGCCGCGTGTTGCCCGACCGCCTGGACGGCCATCTCGTTCTGGTGGGCACCTCGGCCATCGGTCTTGAGGATTTCCGCGCGACGCCCCTCGGCGTGGCCATGGCCGGCGTCGAAATACACGCGCAGGTGCTTGAGAACATCCTGACCGGGAGCCTCCTTGTCCGGCCAAACTACACCATCGCTGCGGAGCTGACGGTTGTCTTTGTCCTTGGCCTTCTCGCGGTCCTGCTTTTGCCCGCCATGGGCGCACTATGGGTTGTGGCGAGCGCGCTCGTTCTTCTGGCGGGCTACGCGAGCGCGACGTGGTTCCTTTTTTCCGGCCAGCGGGTTCTGCTTGACCCGACTTACCCGCTTTTTGCGACTGCCCTCCTGGTCATGACCATGGCCACGGCCAACTACATCCGCGAAGAGCGGCGCCGTGAGCAGATACGCGGGGCCTTTGGCCAGTACGTCTCGCCCGACCTTGTCGCGCGGCTTGCGGACAGTCCCGAAGATTTGCGGCTCGGGGGTGAGACGCGGGAGTTGACCCTGCTCTTCACAGACGTGCGCGGCTTCACGACCATTTCGGAGGATTTCAAGGACAATCCCCCGGGTCTGACGGCGTTGATGAACCGGTTTCTTACCACGCTGTCGCAGGCGATCCTGGCCGAGGGCGGCACCATCGACAAATTCATGGGCGATGCGGTGATGGCGTTCTGGAATGCTCCTGTTGATGTCGCAGACCACGCCGAGGCCGCGTGCCGCGCCGCGCTGGACATGCAGGCGGGTGTCTCAGCGCTGAATGCGCAGCGGGCGGCGGAGGCCAAAGAGGATCCCGCCATCGGGACGCCCCATGTGATTACCGTCGGGATCGGGATCAACACCGGGACCTGCGTGGTCGGGAACATGGGCAGCGACACCCGGTTTGACTACACCGCCCTTGGTGACAGCGTGAACCTTGCCTCCCGTCTGGAGGGGGCGTCATCGCTCTATGATGTCGGCATCGCCCTTGGCGCGAGCACGGCAGACCGCGTCAAAGACAGCTTTGCAATTCTTGAACTGGACCTGATCCGGGTGAAAGGCAAAACCCAACCAGAATGTGTCTTCGCCCTTGTGGGCGACGCAGCGCTTGCAGCGTCGGGCGCGTTCGTGGCACTCCGGTCAGAGATCCAGACGATGCTCGCCGCCTACCGCGAACAGGACTGGACCGGCGCGCGGACGGCACTTGCCGCGGCGCGTGCGCAAGCCGCAGCGGCAGATGTTCCCCTGAGCGGCTACCTCGACCTATTTCGAGACCGCATTGAGGACCTGGCAAGCGATCCGCCCGGCGCGGACTGGCAAGGCGTCTTTATTGCGACCTCGAAATGATCAGCGCTCGCGCAAGGCTTCGGACTGGGCCCGCAGGATCGGCTTTGCAAGATAGCTGAGAACCGTCTTGCGCCCGGTCTGGATATCCACGCTGGCGACCATGCCGGGGCTTATTGGCAGGGGCGCGGTTTCAGTGCCAAGGTAGGTTTTGTCGGTGCGCAGAACGATCTTGAATGCCGCCTGCCCGTCGCGGTCCTCCACCGTGTCGGCACCGATGCGTACGACTTCTCCGTCCAGTGCACCATAGACAAGGTAATCGTAGGCGGTGATTTTCACCGACCCCCGGTCACCGGGGCTGAGAAACGCCACGTCTTGCGGGCGAATGTCGGCTTCAATGAGCAGACTGTCGTCGAGCGGGACGATTTCGACCAGCGCTTCGCCCGGCTCCACGACCGCGCCGATCGTGCGGGCGTTTACGGCGTTTACTGTCCCGCGCACCGGCGCAGTCAGTTGCGTGCGCGTGACCCGGTCCGCTGCGGCGCGCTGCGTTTCCTCGATCACCGCAAGTTCCAGCTGCAGCGCCGCCAGCCGCTGCCGGGCGCTGAGGACATACGCCGAGCGCGCCGCTTCGATCTGGTTCTCGGTCTCGCGGACCTGCGCTTCGAGACGCGGCTCCGAGGCAATACCGACGGCGATGTCACCCTCCAGTTCGGCCAGACGCGACTGGAGCCGCAGAAGCTCCACCCTTGGAACGACGCCGCGGTTCACAAGGTCTTCGGTCAGGGTGATTTCCTCGGAAAGCGGCGCGGATACCCCTTTGAGTTTCTCACGCTGCGCCCGAAGCTCGGCCAGGGCGGCGCGGTTCTGCGCCAGCTGATCGCGCAGGATTTCAGTCTCGCGCTCAAGCTGGACGCGGCGGGACAGGAAAACTTCGCGCTCCGCCGCCGTGGCGAGCGGGTTCGTCGCCTCCAGACCCACCGGAAAATTGATGTCGGCCTCAAGGTTCGCTTCGGCCTCAAGCCGGGCACTTTCGGCGCGCAGCGCCTGCTCGCGCTCGCGCAACTGACCGAGCTCGGCGGCAAAACCGGTGTCGTCAATCTGCATCAAGGGCTGACCTGCTTCGACGATGTCCCCTTCCGATACCTGCACGGACCGAAGGATGCCCCCTTCCAGGCTTTCGACCACCTGCACCTGCTGGGAAGGGATAACGCGGCCGACGCCGCTGGTGACCTCTTCGATTTCATAGGTCGCCGCCCAGAAGGCAAAAAGCCCAAGGCCAAGCGCGATCACAAAGAGCAGACGCCAGGCGCCACGGCTGGGTTCGACGGCCCGCGCGCGACCGGCGTCGTTGAGGAAAGCATCGTCGTTGCCGCTGCCGAACATGCGCTACTCTCCCACCCGGGCCACATCGGCGCCCGACTGAAGCCGCGCGAGCGCCTCCGCCTTGGGGGCATCGAGCACGACCGCCCCCTTTTCAAGAACGACAATCCGGTCCGCCGCGTCGATCACCGCCTGCCGGTGGGTGGACAAGATGAGCGCAGCGCCGGTGTCCCGCGCGTAATCCGAAAGTCGCGAGGTGACGGTGGCCTCCATCTGCTGGTCCATGGCGTTTGTCGGTTCGTCGAGAAAGAGAAGACGCGGGCGCCGCAAGAGAAGGCGCGCAAGCGACACGGCCTGCCGCTGCCCGCCCGACAGCCGCACCCCGCGCTCGCCAAGATCGAACTGCAAACCATCGGGCAGTTCCGAGACCAGCGCCTCAATGCCCGCATACCGCAGAGCCTCAAAGATCTGCGCGTCCGAGACCCCGGTGCGCCCGAGCGTGAGGTTTTCCCGCAGCGTACCCGTGAACAGGTCCGCAACCTGCGGCAGGTAGCCGACACCGGCGCGCAGTTCCGCCGGATCGTACTGGGTCACCGCCTTGCCATCGATCAAAACGGCCCCGCTGTCAGGCGGAACCAGCCCCGCAACCACGCGGCCAAGGCTCGATTTGCCAGAGCCAACGCGCCCCAGAAGCGCAACGCGGTCCCCAGGCGCCACGGTCAGAGACACAACGTTCAGCGCCGGCTGCGCGGCGCCAGGATACCTCAGCGTGACCTTTTCGAGGATCAGACGCCCTTCGGTGACGCGCAAATCGCCGGCCACATCCGCGGGCCCGTCGGTGGGCTGCGCCATCAGACGGTTAAGCGCCGCCATGGACTTGAATGCATGCTGCGCGCGCAGGATTGTCTGGCTGATTGCCGCAAGCGGTGCCAGAACGCGCCCGGCCAGGATGTTTGCGGCGATGAGGCCACCAATTGTGATGCGGCCTTCGGCCACCAGGAAGACGCCCCAGACGATGATCACGACACTCACAGCCTGCTGCACCAGAAGCGTGCCGTTCATGGCGATGGTCGACCAGAATTTTGACGTGGCTCCCACCCGGCTGGCCGCGGCTACGGCATTTTCCCATTCGCCCTGCATGGCCGGTTCGGCGCCAAGGCTCTTGACCGTCTCAATCCCCGACATCGTTTCCACCAGCACCGTGTGGCGCTTGGTGGCGATCCGTTGCGCCGCCTTTGCTGCGCGTGCCATGGGCAGCTGCGCGACAAGCGCCAGGACGATCACCGCAGGGACCGCCAGAAGAGGCACCCAGGCGATCGGGCCAACGATAACGAATAGCACAGCGATGAAGACACCGATAAAAAGAAGGTCTATCAGCGCAACGAAAGTCGCTGAGGCAAAAAAGTCGCGGACGCTTTCGAAGTCACGGATCACATTCGCAATGCCTGCCGCCCCTCCGGGCCGGTCAAGAAGCCTCAGCCGCATGGCGTGGGAAAAGAGCTTGGCCGAGGCGCGCAGATCGACCCGTCGCCCGATCCGCTCAAGGATATCGGCGCGCAACGTGCGCAGGACGGCATCGAGAGCCAGGGCGATGACCACGCCGCCCGCCAGCGTCCAGAGCGTCACGAAGGCGAGGTTCGGGATCACGCGATCGTAAACATTCATAACGAACAGGGGCAACGCGAGGTTCAGAAGATTGAGGCAGAGCGCCGCAACGAGGATCTGTGTCCAGCCCGCCCAATTTGCAGCAACAGGGCGCCAGAGCCAGTGTCCCGGCTCGGCCGCATCGCGGCCCTCGGGCGACATGCGACTTTCGTTACTGTCAGCCTTGGGCGTCACAAGCAGCACCTCGGGCCGCGTTTCACGGCGAATTTTGCGCAATGGCACTTCACGCTCAAGCCCGTCTTCGCCCGGCTGTGTGATCACCGCGGTCCTCTGACCATCGGCAAAGCGCAAAAGTAGCGCCATACCGCCCGCCTTTCGCCAGACCACGCAGGGCAGGACGGCGGGATCGAGGCGGCGGACATCCCGGCGTGCCAGCTTGGACTTCAGCCCCACGGCTGACAGGGCGCGCCCGAGAAGTGCGGGGTCGTCCGGGTCACCGCCAGCCGGAAGCCGCCCCAGAACCGCGGCTTCGCTGAAAGGCAGCCGGTAGCGACGCGCCAGCCAATCGGTGGTTTCCAAAAGCGGGCGGTAGGGCTCTTCCGGCACCACCAGGCCTGTTGCCCTATCCGTGCCGGACACCGAAGTCATCGCAGGGGCGCGACGCTCGTATCGAAGACAAGCGAAGGCTTTTGCAGCGCGCGGCTCTCAAATGTCGGCTCCAGCGCCGTTTCGCTGGGCGAGATATCGAACATCTGGGCAAGTTTGCTTTGGGTGGCAACAAGGCGATACTGGTTGAAAGAGACCGCCGCATCAACGCTGACACGCTGGAAACGCACGTTAAAAAAGTTGCGCTCGGCATCTAGGACGTCAAGCAGCGTCCGCGAGCCCGCCAGGAATTCCTGGCGGTACTGCGTGACGATGTTCTCGGTGGCCACCTCCTGTTCTCTAAAGAGGCGCTGGCGCTCGAGATCGGACCGGTAAGCAGTCCATGTACTTTCGGCCAGTTCACGCACACCGCGGACCGCTTCATTGCGCTCAAGAATCGCCTGTTCTCGGCGTTCTATGAGCGCCGCCGTCTGCTGGTTTCGGCCACCCTTGTAGATCGTCCAGGACAGGCGCAGACCGACGAATGTCTCGTCGTCGACGCCGCGTGAGCCGCCCTGATCCTCGCCCTTTGAGGTCGTTGCGTTCAGGTCGAGGCGCGGCATTCGGTCGGCCTCGGCGACGCCGCGTTCATAGTGTCTGCGGTTGATTTCTGAGCTCGCCGCCTTGACCCGGAAGGAGCCCTCAATGGCCGTTTGCACCAGTTCGGTGGCAGAGGCTGGCAGGTTTCGGATGGGCGGCACGGACATCGTTGCGCCCGGCGCATTTCCGACGACGCGCAGGTAACGGGCGTTTGAGTTGGCAATCGCCTCGCGCACCCTGAGTTCCGCCACCCGCGCCGCCAGTAGACGGTTCTCTGCTTCGAACCCGTCGCCCGCCGGCAATCGGCCGCCGTCAACCGCTTGCCGAACCTGATCGGCCAGTTCTTCGTGGCGGCGCACGTTTTCGCGGGCGACAACGGCGAGGTTTCTGTGACGGACCACATCGACATAGGCTTCCACGGCGCTCAGGCCGATGGTTTCGGACGCGTCGAGCAGCGCGAAGATACGGCCGTCGAGCCGCGCGGCATTGGCATAAACCAGATTGGACCGGCGGAATCCGTCAAAGAGTGTGAGGTCGACCGACACGCCGATCTGTCGGGCCGTTTTGGTCACCGCGTTGTCCGCCACCGACAAGTTTGCGGGATTGTCGACATTCTCTTCACCGATCTCGCCGAAGACCGAGACCGTGGGCAAGAACTCCCCGCGCAGTTCCAAAAGCTCGAAGGCGGCGGCCCGTGCTTCCGCATCAGTCGCCTGAAGGGCGGGGTTGGCAGTCAGGGTCGCGCGGACGGCATCGCGAAGGCTTTCAGCATTAGCGGCAAGGGCTGGCACCAAGATGGCAACAGATGCGCCGAGAAGCCGCCCGGCTCGAATAGCCCTCCCAATTATCCTCATTGCCACCTTTCCCGGAGTGGAATGCGCCCAGAGCGCTCTGTTTTCCGTTAACCAAAGTCACGTTAGAAGTTAGACCAAGCGAAATCAAAGATTTTCAGTACCTTACGGAGCCCTAGTCGCACATCCGCTGCGGATTTGCGCGCCCCGCCGCCGCAGACAACACATTGCGAAGCTCTCCACGCCCTGTGCCCCGGGGCCGCATAGTTGGGAAGACTGTTGGGTTCACTGGTAATGGACGACTTGCCGCAAAGCACGGGGGATCCGGGGCGAAAAAAGGGTTTTTCTTTTATTTTCAGAGGCTGACAGTTGCAAACACGCAGCTCCTAGCAGAGTTCCCGGACCTCCTCTGACTTCAACTCGGATCCCGTCTGGATGTGCGGCGTCTCAAGGATGTCTCGGCATTTGTCCTTGCTGCCACAGACCGCCCGCCGGTGAGCTTTCCGCTCTACCGGCAAGGTACTAAGCTGACATCAAGGACGATTCGATCCTGGACAAAATCTTGAGGCGCGCATCCGATGGGCTATAGGCAGTACTTCCTCTTTTGCAGCATCCTCATCGCACTCTTTGCGATGCTTTGGAGCCCGGCCATCGCACAGGAAGGCGCACAGCCTCCCAAGGTCAGTATCGCCGCCGCCTACACCGAAAACATCACGGATGCCGCCAGCTTTATTGGTCGCGGCGAAGCTATCGACCGGGTGGACCTTGTCGCGCGCGTCAGCGGATTCGTCCAAGACGTGCCGGTCAGCGATGGCGCCCGGGTGGAGGCTGGCGATCTTCTCTACCGGATTGAACCGGACGCCTATGAAGCGGCTCTGGATGCGCGGAATGCCGATCTTGCGCGCGCCGAAGCAAACCTGCAGCTGGCCGGTATCGAACTGGCCCGCAAAACCGAACTTCTCGCGCGCGGCGCAGCCCCTGAATCGGAAGTCGATATCGCCCGCGCGAACGAGCTTGTCGCGGAAGCCGAGGTCAAGGCCGCCAATGCGGCCATCCGGAACGCCGAGCTTGACCTCAGCTACACCGATGTTGTGGCACCATTCGAAGGGCGCATCGGCCGGGTGAACGCCAGCGTTGGCGAACTGGTCGGGCCGTCGACAGAGGCCCTGGCGACAATCATTCGCGAGGCCCCTATCTATGTCCGTTTCTCGATCTCCGAACGCGGTCTCGTGGATGTGGCGCAGGAATACGACACGACCGCGGCCGATCTGCCGAGCGCCCCGGTGTCCCCGGATGTGTTCGTTACGCTCTCAAACGGCACGGACCTCGATGAAACCGGCAAGATCGTCTTTATCGACAATGCCGTAGACACTGCGACAGGAACAATTTCGCTACTGGCGGAATTTGCCAACGAAGATGCGCTCCTGACCGACGGCGCCTTCGTCTCGGTCCGCATTGAAGCCCTCGAACCCACCCAGCAAACCCTGATCCCCCAAGCCGCGTTGCAAAGGGACCAGCGCGGCGATTTCGTGCTGATCGTCACATCGGATTCCCTGGTGGAACAGCGCTATGTGACGCTTGGGGATCAGGTTGGTACCGCTGTGATCGTCCTCGACGGGATCCGGCCCGGCGAGAGCGTGATTGTCGAAGGACTACAGCGGGTCAGACCCGGCGTCGAGGTTGACGCAGTACTTGCGGGCCAGGCGACCGAGGGGCAGTAGCAGATGTTTTCCTCGATTTTCATAACCCGCCCGAAGATGGCATTGGTTATTTCGCTGGTGCTGTCGATCATGGGCGGCATCGGCTACGCCGTTTTGCCTGTGGAACAGTTTCCGGATATCACGCCGCCGGTCGTCAGCGTCACGGCAAACTACACAGGCGCAAACTCGGAAACCGTTGAGAACACAGTCGCCGCGCCCATCGAGGCGCAGGTGAATGGCGTAGACGACATGATCTATATGTCGTCGGACAGTACCGACACGGGGTCCTACTCCCTTTCGGTCACGTTCGAAGTGGGCACAGACCCCGATATTGCCTCGGTTAACGTACAGAACCGGGTAGCGCAGGCAACGGCCTCGCTGCCGACTGAGGTCACAGATTCCGGCGTCGTCACGCAAAAGAGCTCAACGAATATGCTGCTCGTGATCACGCTGACCTCGCCCGACGAGACGTATGACGAAGTATTCCTGTCAAACTACGCTTCGATCAACATCAAGGATGCACTGGCGCGCGTGGCGGGGGTCGGCCGGGCCGACGTTTTGACTGATTTCGAATACGCCATGCGGATCTGGATGGACCCCGACCGAATGGCCAGTCTCGGCATCACGCCGGGCGACATGATCGAAGCAATCCGCGAACAAAACCTTGAGGTCTCCGCCGGGCAGGTGGGCGCTCCGCCGGTGCCGGAAGGCCAGCAGTTCCAGTACACGATCAAATCCAAAGGACGCCTGACAACGATCGACGAGTTTCAAGATATCGTCATCCGCGCCGGCAGTTCGGGGGATATCGTGCGCATTCGCGACATCGCCCGGGTGGAATTGGGTGCCAACTACTACAACGCCTCGGGCCGCTACGAAGGTGCACCAGCGACCGTGCTGGCGATATACCAGGCCCCTGGAGCGAACGCACTGGCGGTGTCCGAACGTGTACGCGCCGAGCTTGACCGGCTGTCCCGGTCCTTTCCCGACGACGTGGTCTATGAAGTGCCGTTCGATTCAACGGACTTTGTGGAACAGTCGCTGAACGACGTGGTCTCGACCCTGATCCTGACCTTCATCCTTGTGATCTCGGTGGTGTTTCTGTTCCTCGGAAACCTGCGAGCCACGGTCATTCCCGCTGTGGCGATCCCGGTGTCCCTGATCGGGACCTTCGCCTTCCTACTGCTTTTTGGGATGTCGCTGAATACGATCTCGCTCTTCGCGCTTGTCCTGGCCATCGGAATCGTGGTGGACGATGCCATCGTAGTCGTCGAGAATGTGGAACGCATCATCGCCGAAGAGGGCCTTTCCCCCGCCGAGGCAACGCGCAAGGCCATGGGGCAGATTACCGGGCCGGTGATCGCCACCACCTTAGTGCTTCTGGCGGTCTTTGTGCCCGTCACCTTCATGCCCGGCATCACCGGTCGGCTTTATTCGCAGTTCGCGGTGACAATTTCGGTCGCCGTGGTGATTTCCTCGGTCAACGCCCTGACGCTGTCACCGGCGCTCTGCGCGCTGATCCTCAAACCCCGCTCCGGCCCGGCCAAGGGTTTGCTCGCGGTTTTTGAAAACGCCATTTCGACCGTGCGCGGCCACTACGTGGGTATTGTCCGCAGACTTGTGCGCGTACCGTTGATCGGCCTCGCACTCTTGGCGGCCCTCGCCTTCGGCTCTGCCAGCCTAATGCGCTCGCTGCCTGCCGGGTTCCTGCCCCTGGAGGACAACGGTTATCTCTTTGTTGACGTACAGTTACCCGATGCGGCGTCCCTGGCCCGGACCGAGGTCGTCACAGACCGCGTCAACGACCAGATCCTGGCGCTGGAGGGCGTGGCCAACACGGTGCTGGTAAACGGCTTCAGCCTGCTCAACGGGTCCGGCTCAAACAACGCGATGATCATCGTGAACCTCGTCCCCTGGGACGCTCGCGAGGAAGAAGAGTTCAGCGCCAACGGGATTCTTCAGAAGGTCCTCGGTATCGCCAATCAGGAACCAAGCGCCAGCGTCATTGCCTTTAACCCGCCGCCAATCAGCGGGCTTGGCATGAGCGCCGGCGTCGAAATGAAGGTCCAGCAAACGGGTGGCGGATCGGCACAGGACCTTTCAGCCGCGCTTGGCTCGCTGGTCTATGCGGCGAACCAGAGGCCCGAGATCGCGCAGGCCTATACAACCTTCCGCGCGAATGTGCCGAAGATCTTCGTCGATCTCGACCGGGAAAAGGCAAAGTCACTAAACGTCCCCATCAGCGAGGTCTTCCTGACACTTCAATCCTACATGGGGTCGTTCTACGTGAACGACTTCAACCTTTTTGGCCGCGTCTACCGCGTGATGATCCAGGCCGAAGGTCAATACCGCAACACCGTGGAGGATATCGGCAACATCTACGTCCGCTCCACGACGGGCGACATGGTGCCGCTGAACACGCTTGTCACCATCGAAAGCGAGCTCGGGCCCGTGCTTCTGAACCGCTACAACATGTTCCGAGCGGCGACCGTCACGGCCGTTCCTGCGGAAGGATTTTCCACCGGGGACGCGATTAATGTGCTGCAGGATGAGGCCGTTACAGCCCTTCCACCCGGCTTTGCCTATGAGTGGACCGGGACCGCGCAGCAGCAGCTTGCTGCCGGCGGCCTGGTCTTCGTGATCCTGATCATGGCCGTGGTCTTTGCCTATCTGTTCCTGGTTGCGCAGTATGAGAGTTGGACAATGCCCGTTGGAATCCTGTTATCAGTGACCGTGGCGCTTTTCGGGGCTCTGGCGGCTGTCGGTATCGCGGGGGGCGACATAAACCTCTACACGCAGATCGGGATGATCATGCTGATCGGGCTTGCATCGAAGAACGCGATCCTGATCGTCGAATTCGCCATCGAACAGCATGAAAAGGGTCTCGGCATTCAAGAGGCGGCCGTCGAGGCCGCGCAGCAACGTTTCAGGGCCGTTATGATGACCGCCTTGTCTTTCCTACTCGGGGTGATCCCGCTTATTGCGGCATCGGGCGCAGGAGCGGCCAGCCAGCAAGCCATTGGTATCGCAGTCTTTGGCGGCATGCTTGCGGCGACCGTCATCGGCGTGATCATCGTGCCCGTTCTCTATGTGATCCTGCAGCGCCTGAGAGAGTTTCTGAAAGGCAAAGGCAAGGTCACGCCGCCCGCGGAGCCTGCGCCGGCCGAGTAGCTCTGACCCATACCTCCGCCGCGCGACCGTCGCCAGTTTGGAAACGCACTGGAGACGACAATGCAAGTCTTGCCTACTTTATAGGCTCTCTCGGACCTGTATACTTTCGCGACGTAGTAAAGGGTGAGGGTTTACCAGTGACTATTGACTACAAAACAATTGCGGCTGCTGTGGCGTTCTCGACCATTCTGCCGCTTTCCGCGCATGCGGCCGTCTTTGACGCCACATCCGCCGTGGGCAGTGGCGCCGACCACAGCCTTTGGATCAAGGGTGGAATCGGCGGCGGCCTTGGATCCGACTTCGACTTCCTTCCTGCTGGCACTTTCGACACCGATGCTGGCACGCTGACAGGTTCGGTGTTTTCCCAATCCGCAGGATTTGGCGATACCGGCTTTGACATCTCGTTCACCTACGGGCCGTTCCCCGATGGTTTCACCGGGCCCAGCTTCAAATCGGAAAACGGGTCGGCGCCCGGTTCGGACATCCAGTACACCTATGTGACTGGCGGCACGCTGACAGGCTTCGGCGCCCTTGCGGGGCTGATCCTCGGCATCGAGGCCATGCCACTGCTCGGGCCTTTCGCGGTTCAGTATGGCTCGGCTCCCGACGAGTTCACCGTGGGACCCAACAACAAGAACTCCAACGTCGGTATGGCGCATTGGTTCGGCATCACGACGATCGGCGGTGACTGTACGACCGACTACTGCGAAATCTACGGCGACGACATCAGCCGGCTGGAAGGCCGCCAGGGTGACATCAACGTCGACCTCTCGGCGGTTCCGCTGCCCGCGGGCGCCTGGCTCTTGCTGTCGGGGTTTGGGGCCGGCGCGCTTCTTCGTCGCAAGCAAAAGAAGGCGGCTTGAACTGCACCTTGGCAGTTCGGCTGTAGCAACAAGAGCGGCCCCTGCGGGCCGCTTTTTCTTTAGCGGCCCGCCAGGACAGGCCAGAGGCTGCCGACAAGCAATAGCGCCATCACAACGTTGAACGTACGCAGATGGGACGGTGTCTTCAGAATGTGCGCCAACCCCTGCCCCAACACGGTCCAGACGCCGATCGACGGCAGATTGGTCAAAGCAAAGACAAATGCGACAATCGCGACACCACGGAAATCATGACCGGGGGCGTAGAGCGTGATTGCGCCAAGCGCCATCGCCCAGGCTTTCGGGTTCACCCACTGAAAGGCGGCGGCCTGCAGAAAGGTCATGGGACTGCCCTTTGCGCCCGCCTCCGTGACAGGCGCCGCCGTGGCGATTTTCCATGCCAGCCACAAAAGGTAGACCACCGAAACCACTTTCAGAACCGTGTCCAGGACCGGGTAGGCATCAAAGAGGCCCACCATCCCAAGACCCAACAGAACCACCATCAGCGCGTGCCCGATGGAGATACCCAGCATATGTGGAATGGTCGGCAAGAACCCGAAATTGGCCCCAGATGCCATGAGCATCAGGTTGTTCGGACCAGGCGTGATCGACATCGTAAAAGCGAATGCGACAAGCGCGAGCAGCAATTCCAGTGTCATCTCAGCCTCCGTTCAACTGTATTTTGCAATATTGCAGTTGTACAGCCGCATAAGGTTGCAAATTTGGCGCGGACTAAAGTAGATTTTGCAACAAATGACCAAGATCGACGTAATTAACGACCGAATACTGTTCGAGTTGTCCCGGGACGGGCGGATCGCCAATACAGAGCTGGCCGATCGCGTGGGGCTCTCGCCTTCGGCCTGTCTGCGCCGCGTCCAGGAACTTGAGCGAAGCGGCGTCATCCGCGGGTACAGGGCCGTCCTTGACCGCGATCAAGTCGACCGCGGGTTCCTTGCCTACATTGCCGTGGGCCTGAACCTGCACACCAAAGACTCCCAGGAAGCCTTTGAGCGCGCGATGGATCTCGCTCCGCAGGTCACCGAGTGCCACAACATCACCGGGACAGTCGAATACCTGCTCCGGGTCGAAGTGGCGGATCTGGCGAGCTACAAGACATTTCACACGGACATTCTGGGGGATCTGCCGCAAGTACGGTCGCTGACGAGCTACATCGTGATGGGCAGCCCGAAAGATCAGCGTGGGTAGCGAGCGGCATTGAAATCCGGCCCGGGATCAGCGACACTTTGCCAATAATCGGCGGCACGGTGATCCGGGACCAACCCGGGCCCAGCAAGACGAGGTTTGCAGTATGAAAACACTTTCCTTTGCCGTGCTGGCGGCAACGCTCGTTCTTCAATTTCCGGCAACTGTGGTTTCTGCGTCCGTCCTGGAGCGCGCCTGCGTGGCCTCGCCCCGCGCGCCCGGACAGCGGCAGTTGTGCAGCTGCATCCAGCGCGTAGCCGACCAGATGCTGACGGCCCAGGATCAGCGCCGTGCGGCGCGATTCTTTGATGACCCCCACCAGGCGCAGGTAACGCGGCAGTCGGACAACCGCTCGGATGAGGCGTTCTGGGAGCGCTACAAAGCGTTCGGGCAATCGGCTGAACGGATCTGCAGCTAGTCCTCCATCCGGTCGAGCAGGCCCAGCGCGGCGCGCTCGATCAAAGACAGCGCGCCCTCAAAATCGCGCGTGTAGTAGGGATCGGGTACTTCGCCCGCCTCGAGCCCTGCGGCCTCCAGAAAAAGCCGGACCGGCGTGGCCGACCCCTCGGGGCGTATGGCCTCGATTCTGGCAAGGTTACGCGCGTCCATAGCAATGATCAGGTCGAAGGCCGCAAAATCCGCCGCCGTGAACTGCCGCCCGCGCAAATGCCCCATGCCATAGCCCCGCGCCTTGGCCGCCCGGATCGCCGGAACGTAGGGAGGATCGCCAACGTGCCAGTCGCTGGTGCCGGCGCTCTCGGCCACGACAGGTTTTCCTTGGGCCTCTGCGTGATGGGCAAAGACCGCCTCGGCTGTGGGAGAGCGGCAGATATTTCCAAGGCAGACAAAGAGAACCCGGGTGGCCATGCCCCCCTTCTTGCGCCAATCTGCGGGCATGGACAAGATCGTGATCCTCACCGGCGCGGGGGTATCGGCAGAAAGCGGGCTGGGCACCTTTCGCGACGAGGGGGGTCTGTGGTCGCAGTACGATCTGGAAGAGGTTGCAACACCGCAGGGTTTCGCCCGCGACCCCGGGCTGGTCCTGGATTTCTACAACGCCCGCCGTGCCAACAGCCGGGGTGCAGCACCGAATGCCGCGCACAGGGCCATCGCGCGCCTGGAAGCGGATCATCCCGGCGACATCACCGTGATCACCCAGAACATCGATGACCTGCACGAACGCGCCGGCAGCCGCAACGTCATCCATATGCATGGCGAAATAGAACGGGCGCTCTGCGCACGGTGCGATCACCGCTGGTTGGCGCCGGATAACATGACCCGCGATGACGCCTGCCCGAACTGCGGCGCCCATGCGGCGCGGCCCGATATCGTCTGGTTCGGCGAGATCCCCTATCACATGGAACGCATCGCCGAGGTCACGGGGCAGGCCGATCTTTTCGCGGCGATCGGCACCTCGGGCCAAGTCTACCCTGCCGCCGGGCTCGTGGAAGGGGCGCGGCGTATGGGCGCCGCGACCGTTGAACTGAACCGCGAACCGTCGGACGTGGCGCGCGCCTTTGACCGTGTCATCCTTGGCCCCGCCAGCCAGGTTGTCCCAGACTGGGTTGCCGAGCTTCTGGAAGTTTAGCTGTCGTGCCCGTGGTGGCCGTGGCCGCTATGCACGCCGGCGTCAGTGCGCTCGTTGTCGACAGGAATGGTAATGACAACCTCACCAGCCTTCTCGAAGGTCAGGGTGACCGAGATTTCGTCGCCGGTTTCCAGCGTCCGGTTTAGCCCCATGAACATCACATGGTCGCCGCCACGGGCCAGTGCATGCGCTTCGCCGGCGGGGATGGCGATGCCGTCTTCCACTTCGACCATACGCGCAACGCCGTTGGCATCCATGAGATGGGTGTGAATTTCCACGCGCTCGGCCACATCGGAGGCCGCGGCGATCAGGCGATCTTCCTCGGTGCCGTGGTTCATGAGTTGCATGAAGGCAGCCCCCGTCGGCGCGCCGGGGCGCGAGACGCGCGCGTAGGCGTCATCCACCATGACCTTGGCCGACTGGGCCTCGGCCAGGCCGATGCCGGCAATGCAGAGTGCAGCGCAAAGGGTGAAGAAAGAGCGACGGTTCATTGCAGGTATCCTCAATTCTGTGCTGTTCAGGGACAGTCTGTGCGATGGATCGACCGGTATGGCCACATTGCGGCAGTTTTTTGACCTTGTTGACCGATACATTTACAGACGACAGCTTATGTCGTGTTGCCACAACCAAAAAAGCCCCGCCAAAAGCGGAGCTTTTCGTCAGGCGACGGGCGCGGTCACTTAGGCAGTCGCGGCCTGCGCCTTTTCGATGTCTTTCTTAATTTTCAGAGCGTTGGCGGACAAATCCGCCTCTTTCGCCTTGGCCATAAAGCCGTCAAGCCCGCCGCGATGGTCGACGGTGCGCAGCGCCGCGGACGAGATACGCAGTTTGAAGCTGCGTCCCAGCACTTCGGACTGAAGGCTCACGTCCTGCAGGTTGGGCAGGAACCGGCGCTTGGTCTTGTTGTTGGCATGGCTGACATTGTTGCCGACCATGGGGCCTTTTCCGGTCAGTTCGCAGCGGCGCGACATCTTCGTTTCCTCGGTTTTTGTTTGTTGAGCGGGTGCGGAGGCCGACCCGGCAATGCAAAGGGGCAGAGCCATTGCCCTGCCCGAGAATCCGTCCGCGCGGTTTACGCGCGCGCGCCGGGGGCGTCAAGCCTCTCTCTGCGGGCCAATGTCCCTGGAACAATAGGAGGCCTACTCCGCCGCGCTCGGACCATCTGCCGCCTCTACCGAACCGCGCATTTCCTCCATCTGTTCGAGAATCCAGTCACGGAAGGCCCGGATGACGGGCGCGTTCTGACGCGTCTTGGGGTAGACCAACCAGATGGCCATGTCGTCTTCGCTCACAATGTCGAACGGCTGCACCAGATCACCGCGCCGGAGCGCGTCGCCGAAATAGGCCGGGGTCAGCAGGCAGACGCCGTGGCCCGCCAGGGCTGCCTGCGCCTCAAGCACCTGCGATCCAAGGCTCGGTCCCGACCGGATCGCCGCATCGGCGCGGGACACCCCGGCGGCCCGGAACCAGTTCTCCCAGCTTGGATCTGTGGCATCCACGAACGGGAGCCGAAGAATGTCCGCGGGCTCTTTGAGCGGCCCGAACTGCTTCAAAAGCCCCGGGCTCAGCATCGGCGTATATCGGGCGCGCATCAAGAGATCGGCGCGCAGGCCGTCCCACTGCCCGCCACCCGCCCGGATGGCAACCGTGGCCTCCCCGGCCTGCAAATCGACCAGAGCGTGGTTCACGTCAATGCGCGTGGTGATCCGCGGATGGGCGATCTGGAAGAGCCCCAGCCGCGGGCCGAGCACATAGGTCGCGAAGGTGGCGAGCACGCTGATCACAAGTGTCGCATCCAGGCTTTCGCGGGCCTCGGCAAAGGCTTCCCGGAGGATCTCCAGCGCCTCAGCGCTTTTGCTGGCAAAGACGCGGCCCGTACTTGTCAGGCTGACACCCCGAGGCTGCCTTACGAAGAGCGGGCTTCCGACGCGGTCCTCTAGCTGGCGGATCTGGTAGCTGACGGCGGCCTGGGTCATGCCCAGTTCATCGGCGGCGCGCGAAAAACTCTTTAGCCGCGCGGCGGCATCGAACACGCGGACTGCCTGAAGCGGCGGGAGGGGGGCGGGTGTGAGTGGCATGGCAGAGATTAAATCACTTTATACCGGCCATCACAAATTCGATTTGTAAAAGACCCGGTCGCCGCACATGTTCAGGGTCCAGACCGCTAAGAACGGATCAAACCCATGTCAGCCTATACCCATCACCGCCCCATTGGGGCGCAGGATACACTGTTGCCCGTCCTCAGGTGGCTGCGCGGCATCTTTCCGCCGCGCAAGGAACCGAACCCGGATGAGCTGCGGATCCTCGCTGCGCGCCGCTTTGCGCACCTCTCCGAGCATATGAAACGGGACCTTGGCCTTTGACAGCCTGCCCTACAGCTCCGCCAAGACAGCTGCGGCCGCGGCCGCCGGATCCCGCCGGCCGTCAGCCACCGCGTCGCGCATGGCCCGTTTCTGCGCGGCGAGCCCTGGATCATTGGTCAGACGCGCCAGAAGGCCCGCGTGCAGTTCCTCTTCGAACCACGCGACGGCCTGTGCAGCGCGTCTGGCACGCCAGTGCCCCTCGGCCTTACGCCAGTCCGTCAGCCCGGTGATCGCATCCCAGGCTTCGGGCAGCCCGTTCTCTTCCAGTGCCGAGACCAGCATTGCCTTGGGAAACCCCAGCGGATCGCCCGCGCGCTTGCGCAAAAGGCGCAATGCCCCGGCATAGTCCGCACAAGTCCGCGTCGCCGCCGCCCGCAGATCGCCATCAGCCTTGTTGATCAGGATCAGATCCGCGATTTCCATGATCCCACGTTTAACGCCCTGCAACTCGTCCCCGCCAGCCGGTGCGATGAGCAATGCAAAGACATCGGTCATCTGCGCCACCATGGTTTCGGACTGGCCGACGCCCACGGTCTCCACCAGCACGATGTCATAGCCTGCGGCCTCGCAGAGCGCGATCACCTCGCGCGTCCGCCGCGCGACACCGCCCAGATGGGTCCGACTGGGAGACGGTCGGATGAACGCTTCGGGGGCGCGCGCCAGCCGCTCCATCCGAGTCTTATCACCCAAAATCGAGCCGCCGGACCGGGACGAACTCGGATCAACCGCCAAAACCGCGACTCGGAGGCCCTGGGCGATCAACATCATTCCCAAGGCCTCGATGAAGGTCGATTTCCCGACGCCCGGCGTCCCCGAAAGGCCTACGCGCAGGGCCGTCTGGCCAGCGGAAAGTGTCCGGTCCATTAGCGTCCCCGCCGCTTCGCGGTGGTCGGCGCGGCTGCTTTCCACGAGCGTGATCGCTCGGGCCAACGCGCGCCGGTCGCCCTTGCAAAGCCTGTCGAACAACACAAATAGGTCTTCAGACAATGGGCAAACTTTCGCTTTCGTGATTGCGCCGGGCTTGACCCCGGGACCAATTTTTTGCCCGGTAGAGACGGCAGTGTCCAGAGCAGGAACGATGATGATGAAACGCGTTCTCGCCGGAGCCATGAGTATCGGCCTCGCCATGGGAAGTGCTCCGGGAATTTCAGCGGCCACCGAACCCTCGGTTCAGGAGGGGCGGTTCGACCTCTACCTGCGCGGGATCAAGGCCGGCACTCTGAGCTTTAAGGGCATCGAGACAGACCGCGACTACACGACCGCGGGTCGCATGCAGTCGACCGGCCTGATCGGCGCCATGACACGCGCCAGCTACAACGCGCAGTCCCAAGGCCGCCTGCGCAAGAACGGCGGGTTCCGTCCACGGATCTATGAAGAAGATGCCAACACGGGTCGCCGCCAGATGAGTGCGTCAATGGCCTACCGACGCGGGGTCCCCCAGGTGAAGCAATACACGCCAGCCCGCGCGCCCGATCCCAACGATGTGGACCCAAGCACGCAAGGCGGCACGCTCGACCCGATGACGGCGATTTACGCGATCCTGAAGGACCAGAAGGCCGACGGGCTCTGCGAGACCCAGTTCCAGATGTTCGATGGACGCAGGGTCAGCCGCGTCGACCTTAACCGCCCGAAACGCGAGGGCGACACCGTGCTTTGCAGCGGTGCCTATACGCGCGTGGCGGGGTTCGATGCCGAGGATATGGCCGAGCGCACGGTCTTTCCTGTTACAGTGACCTACACGCCGGCCGGTGCGAACACCTACCGGGTCACCAAGGTCGAGATCCAGACGACCTACGGCCGCGCGTTGATGCGACGCCGTTAGGGACTGGCCCCAGCGCTGCAAATGCAAGACAAGCAGGGCATGTCGTCGTCACTGCCCATTGAAGTCTGTCTTCCGGATCTTCTTGCAGCGCTCCGGAAACACGGGCGCGCGGTGCTGCAAGCGCCGCCGGGTGCTGGCAAGACGACCCGGGTGCCCCTGGCGCTGCTTGCGGACGAATCGCCCGGAAAAATCGTTATGCTGGAGCCGCGCAGGCTCGCCGCCCGCGCCGCAGCCGAACGAATGGCCGAAAACCTGGGAGAGCCCGTTGGCCAGCGCGTGGGCTACCGGATCCGAGGCGACCAAAAGATCTCGGCGGCCACACGGATCGAGGTCGTCACCGAAGGCATCCTGACGCGGATGTTACAGGACGATCCCGAATTGCCAGGCGTGGGCTGCGTGATCTTCGACGAATTTCATGAACGCTCTCTCAATGCCGATCTGGGACTGGCACTGACATGGGAAGCGCGGTTGGCTTTGCGCGAAGACCTGCGGATTCTGGTGATGTCCGCGACATTGGACGCCGCACCGGTGTCGGCGCTCTTGGACGCCGCGCCCATCATAACCAGCGAAGGCCAGAGCTACCCGGTGGAAACCCATTGGCTGGACCGCGCGCCGCGCGGGACTGAGCGGTTTGAAGACCGCGCTGCGGAGCTTATCACGCACGCGCTGGCAGAGACTGATGAGGGCACACTGGTGTTTCTGCCCGGCCAGGGAGAGATCGAACGCGTGGCTCAGCGCCTGCGTCTGCCGGACGACGTGCGGCTTCACAAGCTCTTTGGGTCGGCGGCGCCCAAAACGCAGCGCGCTGCCCTTCTGCCCGAACCGGATTCTGCGCGAAAACTGGTTCTGGCGACGAACATTGCCGAGACGTCCCTCACGCTAGCAGATATCCGCGTCGTGGTGGATGCCGGACGCACGAGGCGTGCGCGCTTCGACCCTGGCTCGGGCATGTCGCGCCTAGTGACTGAGCCCGTCAGCCGCGCCGAGGCCGATCAGCGGCGCGGCCGTGCGGGGCGGTTGGGGCCAGGGACATGCTACCGCATGTGGGCGCGAGCAGCAGAGGGCGCCCTGCCCGCCTTTGCCCCGCCCGAAATCGAACGCGTCGACCTTGCGGATCTGGCACTGAACCTTGCCGCCTGGGGGGCACAACCCGCGGAGCTGGCGTTTCTGACCCAACCGCCCGAAGGCGCCTATATGGAAGCGATGGCGCTTTTGGCGGACCTGGGCGCGACGGACGCTGAGGGTCGTATAACGGCCCATGGGCGGCGCCTGGCCCGAGTGCCCGCCCATCCGCGCCTGACCCATATGCTGGAGTGCGCTGGTCCGGGTGCCGCACCGCTGGCCGCGATTTTGTCTGACGGCGACCCCATGCGCGGCGCGGGCTCGGATCTTGAGAAGCGCACCCGGGCGCTACGGAATGGCACCGGCGATCCGCGCGACCAGAGCGCGCTGAAACGGATCGGCGTTGACGCGGTGCGCTTTGCCCGACTGGCCGGGACTGCTCGGCAAGACCTGAGCGCGGGCGCGATGCTGGCGCTCGCTTACCCCGACCGGGTCGGCCTGCGCCGGGCCGGCGATGCGCCGCGGTGGCTATTGTCGGGCGGGCGCGGCGTGACGATGGACGCAGCGGACACGCTTGCCGGCGCGCGCCTGATCGTCGTCGCCGAGACTGACGGTAAACCAAAGGATGCGCAGGTGCGGCTCGCGGCAACACTCAGCGAGGCAGAGTTGCGCGAGGTCGCCGGGAACAGGATCTTCTGGGAAAAGACATGCGTCTGGTCCCGCCGGGAGAGGCGCGTCCTTGCGCGGCGGAAGGAACGGCTTGGGGCAATCGTCCTGGACGACCGAGCCTGGAAAGACGCGCCGCCCGAGGCCATGACCGCCGCGCTGATGGAGGGGGTGCGCGATCTCGGGCTGGCCGCCCTGAAGCCAACGAAGGCCTTCCGGCTCTTACAGGCCCGTGCCCGCTACGCCGCCGGTGCAGGGGTGAGGGATGTCTCTGACAAGAGCCTGCTGGACGGGCTTGAAGACTGGCTATTGCCCTTTGCGACCGGCGCCTCGACGCTCGACGCCCTTGCGGGCAAGGACCTGACCGGCGCGCTCCGGGCCTATATCGGGCGGGACGCAGAGCAGGTCCTGGACCGGCTTGCGCCTGCCTCGTTCAATACGCCCCTCGGACGGACGATTCCCATCGACTACGGCGGGGATACGCCGACCATCTCGGTTCGGCTGCAAGAGATGTTCGGCGTCACGTCCCACCCTGTGGTGGGGCCGGACCACCTGCCGATCAGGATCTCGCTCCTGTCTCCCGCCGGGCGACCCTTGCAGCTCACGACCGACCTGCCGGGTTTCTGGGTCACAAGCTACGCCGACGTCAGAAAAGAGATGCGCGGCCGCTACCCCAAACACCCCTGGCCCGAGTATCCCAGCGTCGCAGATCCAACGCTGCGGGCAAAACCACGGCGCTAGATGGCGATCTGGGTCTTAACGGCCTGCGTGCGGTCCACGGCAAGGTCAAACCTGGCGCCGGCGCCCGGAAATTCGGCTTGATCGCGCTTGGGCCTCTTCGTAGCTTCTGCCGCAGATCAAGCCAACCCGACCATGCAAGGTGGACAGCGATGCCCCAAGGACCAGAGCTTTTTGACCTTTCGGGGAAACGCGCCTTGGTGACCGGGTCGTCACAAGGGATTGGGCTGGCGCTGGCGGGCGGGCTTGCCGAAGCAGGCGCCGAGGTTGTGCTGAACGGGCGCGACGAAGCCAAACTGGCGGACGCAAAGGCCACCCTGGAAGGCATCGGGCCAAAGATCCATACCCTCGCCTTTGACGTCACGGACCACGCGGCCGTGCGCACCGCCATCGACGGGTTCGAGGCAGACACCGGCGCCTTCGACATTCTCGTCAACAACGCCGGCATGCAGCACCGCACACCGCTTGAGGATTTTCCCGAGGATGCCTTCGAGCGGCTCATGCGCACCAATGTCTCCAGCGTGTTCAATGTTGGCCAGGCCTGCGCGCGGCACATGATCGGGCGCGGCGCAGGCAAGATCATCAATATCGCAAGCGTGCAAACCGCCCTCGCCCGGCCCGGCATCGCCCCCTACACGACCACCAAAGGGGCCGTGGGCAACTTGACAAAAGGCATGGCCACGGACTGGGCGAAATACGGGCTCCAGTGCAACGCCATTGCACCGGGTTATTTCGACACGCCACTCAACGCCGCTCTGGTAGCGGATACCGAGTTCAGCGCGTGGCTAGAAAAACGTACCCCCGCCGGTCGCTGGGGACTGGTCAGGGAACTGGTCGGCGCCTGTATCTTTCTGGCAGCGCCCGCATCGAGCTTTGTGAACGGCCATACGCTCTTTGTGGACGGCGGAATCACAGCTTCGATATGACCGTCTCTTGCTTTGTCGTCATGGGGGTAACCGGGTCGGGCAAGACCACCGTCGGGCAGGCCGTGGCAAAGCGCCTGGGCGCGAGCTTTATTGATGGCGACGATCTGCATCCTCCGGCCAACATAGAGAAGATGTCGCGCGGAGAGCCCCTGACCGACACTGACCGCGCGCCGTGGCTGCGGCTGGTGGGACAGGCCCTGAGCCAGGCGGAGGGCCCTTGCGTGATTGGCTGTTCAGCTCTGAAACGCCGCTACCGCGATATCATCCGCACGGAGGCCGGAGCGCCGGTTATGTTCCTGCATCTCACCGGAAGCCGCGACGTGCTGGCCGAGCGCGTCGCAAACCGGCCCGGCCATTTCATGCCGGCCAGCCTTCTCGACAGCCAGATCGCGTCCCTCGAGCCCCCTGGGGACGGCGAGCTTTTCAAGGCCGCGGATATCGATCAGCCCGTTGCCGAAATCGTCGATGGCCTTCTGGCTGGTCTCGGACCGGACGCCTAGATGCCTGCGTACCACTCGTAGCCGTTGGCATCCTGCCAGAAGCCGCCCTTGCCTTCGCCAATGGTGGAGAAGTCGGACACAACCTCAATTCCGGAGAGAAACTTGGCGCTCTTGTAGCCCAGTTGCCGCTCGACGCGGAGGCGCAGCGGCGCCCCGTGGAAGGTGGGCAAAAGCTTGTCGTTCATCCCATAGGCGAGGATCGTCTGAGGATGAAAGGCATCGATCAGGTCGATGCTTTCGTAGTACTGCCAGCCGCGGATCACGTCAGAGCACCAGAAGACGACATAGCGGGCGCCCTCCTGAAGACCCGCACGGTCGAGCACCTCTGAGACGGGTGTGCCTGTCCACTTGCCGATTGCGCTCCAGCCTTCCACGCAATCGTGACGCGTGATCTGCGTCCGCGATGGCAGGGACATGATCTCGTCCAGTGACAGCGCCAGCGGACGCCGGACAAGGCCCGAAACCGGCAGCTTCCACTGGATAAAGCCGGTTTCCGCATGGGTCTGCCACTCGGGCGTCGTTGGCTGGAAGGTCCCATTGACGCGGAACTTGGGCGAGATGTCCTCTGGACCGTACTCCCGCGCCAGCGCGTTCCGGCCTATGTTCTCATGGAGCGTGCGCGAAACCCATTCGCCAGAAGACAGGAACCTGTCTTTCAGCTTCAGGGCACCTGTGAAACCATCGTAAGCCACGATGACCGCCGGGGCGGCAAGGGCCGCGCCGGTCAGAAAATTGCGTCGTGTCAGTTGCGCGCTCATTCTTCGCGTTCCTTTGGCAAGCGGTACCAGCCGGTGATCATCGAACGCATCATGTTGAAGGGGCCCGCGGCAATCACCATCAGGATATGGATCACCACAAAGGCAACGAGCCCCGTGGCAGCGATGAAGTGAATAGACCGCGCCGACTGGCGGCCGCCGAACATGTCGAGGAGAATAGGCGCGCTGGCAACGATGCGCGGGGACATGGTCATCCCGGTCAGGATGACGACGGGAATCAGACCCGCGCAAACGAACAGATAGATCAGCTTTTGCAGCACATTATAGGTCGCCGCCTCGGCCCCGCAGGCCATCTTGAAGCGGCAATGATCCCATGCGCAGCCCCAGATGTTCGAGGCTTTCATCTCGCGCCGGTAGGGAATGAGCGCGCGCCAGGCGTGCCCGTTCCAGAAACTGATGAGCGCGAAGACCAAAGTCCCGGCCGTAAAGATCCAAGCCGCGCTCAGATGCCAGCGGCGGGCGGCTGCCAGGTCGGTATAGGACGGCAATGTCGCCCATTTCGGAAAGGCTCGGGGACGCATGCCACCGAAAGAGTCCTCGGAATATCCGAGAACGCCCGTGGTGTTCATCATCTTGCCGCCGAAAGCCACGTATCCCTGTGGTTCATCGGCAACCATATGCGCGCCGATCTCGAGCCAGGCTTTGTCATAGCCTGAACCGTCGCTCCCCCAATGGAGCCGCGGATAGGCATTGAAAATCATCAGACCACTCATGAGCAGGATGAGCATCAGCCCCGCGCTCGCCCAATGCCAGATGCGGGTGGAGAGCCTGTGACGCCGCACGAGATCGCCGCCAGAAAGCGCAGCAGGCACTTCCTTGGTACCCGAGGTGAGCGATCCGTGATCTGTTACGGCCATATCTGCGCTCCCGCCGCGCGTCCGGGCTTTGCCCTACTATTTCCGTCAGGTTAGCAAAATTTGCCCCACGCTGTCCCCACGGACTCGTGAGAAAGCGTCACGAAGCCGTGTCTATGACTTTACGTAGACCTAGGAAACCCAAGGTCCATGGAAGCCCGAGCCATCTTTGTCGAGCCGCTCGAAACCATGCGCACCAAAGAAGTCGCGTTGCGCCTGAATGAGATTCGCGGTGCCCCGAGCCTTACGCATTGTATCAAAATACGCGAGTGCTGCCGACATTGCAGGCACGGGATGCCCGGCCTCGACGGCGGCGCAGACCACGGCGCGCAGAGATTTGGCCCCAAGCGCCAGCCGTGATGTAAACTGGGGTGCGAGGATCAGCGCCTCGCCGCGCGTGCCGGACCGGAAAGCCCCGGAAATATCGTCGAGCAACGCCGACCGGATGATACAGCCGGCGCGCCAGATTTCCGCTGTACGGGCATGGTCGAGATCCCATCCGAAATCTCGAGACGCGGCCTCCAGCACAGCAAAGCCCTGGGCATAGGCGATGATACGGGCGCCGAGCATCGCGGTTTCAAGATCCGTGTCCGGCAGGCCGGTGATCGTTTTGGTGCCGCCGAGCAGCGGTTCGGCGTCGGCGCGCATTTCGCGCGCCGCCGACCAGCCGCGCGCGCCCACAGCCGCCTCAATGGTGGACGCCGACTGGCCAAGACGCAGGGCCTCGATCACGGTCCAGCGTCCGGTGCCCTTCTGGCCGGCGCTGTCGACGATCACATCCGGCATGGCCTGACCGGTTTCGGGGTCGGCAGTGGTCAGGACCTCGGCCGTGATCTCTGTCAGGTAGCTCTTCAGCGGCCCTTCGTTCCAGGCGGCAAAAGCCGCGCCAATCTCCGCCGGCATGCGCGACTGGCCGTCGCGCATGATGCCGTAGACCTCTGCGATGATCTGCATATCGGCATATTCAATCCCGTTGTGCACGGTCTTGACGAAGTGCCCGGCGCCATCGGGCCCGAGGTGCGCGGCACAGGGTGACCCCTCATAGGGCGCGGCAATGGCCTCGATCATCTCACGGATGGGCGCGTAGGCCTCGACCGGACCGCCGACCATAATCGACGGGCCATGGCGGGCGCCTTCGGAGCCGCCGGACACACCCATGCCGATGAAGTTATAGCCTTTTTTCGCAAGGCTCCTTTCCCGCCGCCGCGTGTCATTGAAATCGGCGTTGCCCGCATCGATGATCGTGTCGCCGGGTTGCAGAAGGGGCAGAAGCCCATCGATCTGCGCATCCACCGCATCACCGGCCTGAACCATCAGGATGATGGCCCGTGGGGGTGTGAGGGCGCTGACGAGATCGGCAAGAAGTGGAGCGGCTGTCAAGCGCTCGGCCAGATCGCCGGCGCTTGCCACAAAGGGCGCAATCTTCTCCGGGGACCGGTTGTGCACCGCGACGGGAAAGCCCTTTTCCGCCAAGTTCAGGGCCAGATTGGCCCCCATGGTTCCCAACCCGATCAAGCCAACTTTTGCCATGGTGCCCGTCCTTTTCGGTCCTTTGCACACCAGAGGTAAAGTGCCTGTCGCAAGGCGGCAAGATACGAAAGCGCCCCTTTCTCTGGGGGCTGGCCAAGTCAGGCGGCATTTTCTACACCTTTCGACAGTCAGCCCGCGACCAAGGAAACGCACCCCATGAAAATGATCGAGGATCTTGCCGATGAAATGGCGATGGAGGTGCTGCGACTGCAGGAGGACGACAGCGACAACACGCTTCTCAACGAGTTGTCCGAAACGATCGGCGCCTCGTCGCAAACCATGCAGGAGGCCTTCTTGACGGCCGTGCGTGTCAGGCGGGCCGAGCGTCGCGCCCGGGCGCTGATTGCCTCGAAGAAAAAGGAAAAAGGCATCGACGACGCCCCCAAGGCCATTCCGATGCCACCGCCAGAAAGCTGAGGCACGGCCCGGGCCCCAGAGGCACTTTCGCGCCCGGGAATATCTCAAAAACGCAAGAGAACCCCTTGAAAAATGGACCTTCACAGGCATCCTGTGCGCTGTGACGGGGGACATTGACATCCGCAAAGCGCGAACAGTGCACACGACGATCTACGCTGTGCTGGTTGCTGTTGCGCTTCTTTGGCCACTGGGGGCATTGGCGCAGGACGAGGTTGCGCCCCCAGAGGCCGTTGATGTCGAAACCGATACCGGTGGCATCTTCGTCGCGCCGGTTATGGTTGACGGCGAGTCCTTGTTCGTCGTGCGTGGATCAAGTGCCCTGCCGGCCACCGAACGCGCCGCCACCATTGCAAGGCGCCTCGCCGAAGTGGCAGGCCGGTCTGACAGCGCAGGCGTCACGGTCGAAATCCGCGATACCGAATTCGGCCCGGGCATCTTCGGCAACGGATTGCTTCTGACCGTCGTGACCCAAGCAGACGCCGAGTTGGAACAGATCCCTGTCGACGTGCTCGCGGGCATTCAGGCCGAGGTGATCCGAAGGGCCATCCTGCAGTACAGGTCCGAAAGGACCGATACTGCCCGGATCGACAGCGCTATTGAAGCCGTGGGCTGGACGGCGGGCTTTCTGGTACTTTGCATGCTCATCCTATGGTACCGACGTCGCCTGCCCGAAAAGGCGGCGCGTTTTGCCGAACGCCGCGCCGCCGGTGTCGAGGAAGCCACCAAGCAGGTCGTCCAATCCCGCGCCATCGCCGAGATGGTCCGCTATGTCGTGCGCATTGTCCTGCTCGTGATCCTCTTCGTCGCCTTCTACTACTATGCCTCCTTCGTCCTTTTCTCCTTTGCCGAAACGCGGCCCATTGCCCTGCTTCTGTTCACCTACGTAACCGAACCCTTCGTGATCGTGCTGGGCGGCTTTGTTGACGTGCTTCCCGACCTTATCGTCATTGCCGTCATCGTCTGGGTGACCCGTTATCTGATCAAGGGCGTGCGGATCTTTTTCGACAACGTAGAGGCGGGCGTTATCCAGTTGGAGAGTTTCGAGCCGCACTGGATCTGGCCGACCTACACCATCGCACGGACAGTTCTGATCCTGATCGCCGCCGTTGTCGCCTTTCCTTACATCCCGGGATCGCAGTCCGCTGCGTTCCAGGGCTTGACGATCCTTCTGGGGGTCATGGTTTCGCTCGGCTCGAACTCGGTCGTCAGCAACATGCTGGCAGGGATCTTTGTGCTCTACCGCCGCTCGATGAACGTGGGCGACCGGATTTCGGTGGGTGGGCACAAGGGCGATGTAGTGCAGATCAAGCTGATGGAGACATACGTCAAATCGATCAAGAACGAGCTGGTAAGTATCCCCAATTCGACGCTGCTAAACTCGGAGGTGAAAAATTTCACCAAGCGCATCGACGGGCGCGGCATCCTTGTGCACACCACGGTCGGCATTGGATATGAGGAACCGCGCAAGAAGATTACCGCGATGTTGATCGAGGCGGCGAACCGGACAATCGGGCTAAAGCGGGAGCCCAACCCGTTTGTCCTGGTGACCGGGCTGGCCGACTATTCCGTGAACTACCAGATCAACGCCTTCACCACGCGGGGTTCACGTCTGCCGCTGATCGAGTCGGAACTGCACAAGAATATCCTCGATGTGTTCCAGGAAAACGCGGTACAGATCATGACCCCGTCTTACATGGCAGATCCGGAGGTTCCGAAGATCCCCGAAGACGGGTGGAACGGTCAGCTCGAAAGCCCCGGCAAAGGCGAAGACGACTAAGCTCAGACCCCAAGGCACCAGCGCATGATCGCCTTCTGGGCGTGCAGGCGGTTCTCGGCCTCGTCGAAGATCACCGACTGCGGGCCGTCCATGACGGCGCTTGTCACCTCTTCTTCCCGGTGCGCGGGCAGACAGTGCATGAAGATCGCTTCGGGGCCCGCTTCGGCCATCAGCGCCTCGTTGACCTGATAGGGGCGAAGAAGGTTGTGCCGCCGCTCGCGGGTCGACTGGGCATCGTGCATGCTGACCCAGGTGTCCGCCACCACAAGGTCGGCCCCCTGCACCGCCGCCATCGCGTCGCGCTCGATCGTCACGCGTGACCCTTTGGAGCGGGCAAAGCCCATGGCCTCGTCCGAGGGGTCGAGCGAGGCTGGCCCCGTGAATGTCATGTCGAAGCCAAACTGCCCGGCGGCGTGCAGGAAAGAGGCGCAAACATTGTTGCCGTCGCCGGTCCAGACCACCTTTTTCCCGGCAATCGGACCGCGGTGTTCCTCGTAGGTCATGACATCGGCCATGATCTGGCAGGGATGGCTTTCGTTTGTCAGCCCGTTGATCACCGGCACGCTGGCGTGCTGTGCCATTTCCCGCAGGGTGGTTTCCTCGAAGGTCCGGATCATGATCAGATCAACATAGCGGCTTAGGACGCGGGCCGTGTCGGCGATGGTTTCGCCTTGGCCAAGCTGCATATCCGCACCCGACAGCACCATGGACTGCCCGCCCATCTGGCGGACGCCCACGTCGAAGGACACCCGCGTCCGGGTGGAGGGTTTCTCAAAGATCAGCGCCACCATATGGCCGGCAAGCGGCTGATCGTTGTCGGTGGCCCCTTTCGGGCGGCCAGCGCGCGCATCTTTCATGGCACGGGCACCATCGATCATGCGCCGCAAGTCGGCGGGGTCGGTTGTGTTGATGTCAAGAAAGTGCTGCATCAGCGGGCCTTTGAAGTGGACAGTGGAGGTGTCGTGCAGACACCTCCGCATTCGGTGTTGTGAGGAGCCGTCAGGCGGCGCTGCGCTCCAGGTCACTGGCCGCGCGGTCCAGCGCCTCGACCGCCTGTGCGATCTCGTCATCGGTGATGTTGAGCGCAGGCAGCAAACGCACGACGTTGTCGGCCGCGGGAACGGTGAGAATCCCCTGCCCGTAACCTGACGAGACAACCTCGATATTTGAAACCTTGCATTTCAGCCCCAGCATGAGCCCCATGCCACGCACCGACTCAAAGACATCCGGGTGAGAAGCAACGAGACCCTCAAGCTTCTGGCGGAGGGCACCCGACTTCCGGTTCACTTCGGCAAGAAAGGCGTCATCGGCGACGATATCCATTACCTTGCCACCCACGGCGCAGGCCAACGGGTTCCCTCCGTACGTCGAGCCATGGGTGCCCGCCGTCATCCCAGAGGCGGCCTCCTCGGTTGCCAGCACAGCGCCCAGAGGGAAGCCGCCGCCGATGCCTTTGGCGACCATCATGATATCGGGCGCAACGCTGGCCCATTCGCAGGCAAAAAGACGCCCCGTGCGGCCCATGCCGCATTGCACTTCGTCAAGAATCAGCAAGGCGCCCGTCTGATCACACAGCTCGCGCAGGCCCTTCAGGCAGACATCTGGCATGACGTTTATTCCACCCTCCCCCTGAACAGGTTCGATCAGGACAGCGGCGACCGTTTCGTCCATTGCTGCCTTCAGCGCATCGTGGTCGCCGAAAGGCAACTGAACGAACCCAGGCAAAAGCGGCCCGAACCCCTTGGTCATCTTTTCGGACCCGGCAGCGGCAATGCCGGCCGAAGACCGGCCATGGAACGACCCCTCAAACGCGAGGATCTTTACGCGGTCGGGCTGGCCATTTTCGTACCAGTATTTGCGCGCCATCTTGACGGCCAGTTCGCAGGCTTCGGTGCCGGAGTTGGTGAAAAAGACCGTATCGGCAAAGGTCGCCGCCACAAGCTTGTCTGCTAGCGCCTTCTGCGCCGGGATTTCATAGAGGTTCGACGTATGCCAGAGCGCGCCCGCCTGCGCGGTCAGGGCGTCCACCAGGTCGGGGTTGGCGTGGCCAAGCGCATTCACCGCGATCCCGGCACCGAGGTCCAGAAAGCGTCGCCCGTCAGCCTCGATCAGCCAGCTGCCTTCGCCTTTGACAAAGCTCAGGGGCGCACGGTTGTAAGTCGGCAGGACGGACGGGATCATGGGATCGCTCCTAATACATGGAAGACAGAGAAGTGCCGTAGGGCGGTCGGTCTGTCAATCTTGGTTGGGTAGACGGGGCGCCGGGGCGCCAGGCAGAACGAAAGGCGTCAGGCGCGGGTGCGCTGACGTCGCAGGGATCGGAGATCGGAGTTCTGAGCCATGGAGCGCATCTAGCGCGTATTTCAACGCCTGCAAAGCCCATAATTCGCTGGACGGGACGTCCGGCGCGCGCAAAGGACGTGCATGCCCGATCCGAACGCCCAGAATCGCCCCCTGTCCGCGGCCTTCATGCTGCTCGCATCGGTCTTTATCGCTGCCTCCACGCTCTGCGCCAAGGCGCTCGGCACGGAGGCTCTTGGCGCCCCCATCCATCCCCTGCAGGTGACCTTTGGGCGGTTCCTTTTTGCCTTCATCTATCTCGGCACGTTGACGCTAATCTTCCGCCCCGCCCTTGGGCGTCCGAACCTTAAGCTTCACCTCTTGCGCACCAGCTTTGGCTGGCTCGGGGTGACGCTGATGTTTGCTGCCGCTGCGCGCATTCCGCTGGGGGACGCCACAGCGATCAGCTTTCTCAACCCGGTCTTCGCCATGGTGTTGGCAGTGCTTTTTCTAAGCGAGAAGGTGGGATGGGTGCGCTGGTCTGCGGCGGCGGTGGCGTTTCTTGGCGCGCTCATCCTCCTGCGCCCCGGGGCGGGAAGCCTGCAGACAGGTGCACTTTTCGCGCTGATGGCGGCGGCGGTCCTCGGCTGCGAGATCATTGTGATTAAGTATCTCTCGGGCCGGGAAGCGCCCTTTACAATCCTTTTGACCAACAACGCTATCGGCCTGACAATCGCGACGCTGACAGCTCTTTTTGTCTGGGTCTGGCCGGATCCACGCCAGTGGCTGGCCCTCGCCGGGGTCGGCGTCTTCATGGCCATGGCGCAACTCTGCTACGTGAACTCGCTGTCGCGGGCGGATGCCAGTTTCGCGGTGCCGTTCAGCTATGCCACGTTGGTCTTTGCCGCTATCTACGACGGCGTGCTCTTTGCCACGTGGCCCGATGCGCTGTCTCTGCTTGGCGCGGCGACGATCCTTGCGGGCGCGGCGCTTCTGGCCTGGCGCGAGGCGCGGCTGGGGCGGGCCTAGGCTTTCAGCCGGTAGCCCGAGCGGAAGAGCGCCCAGGTCACCGCGACAACAGCAGCTGTAGAAACCGTGCTGATCACCAGCCCGATGAGCGGCGCGCTGTCGGATACCCCAAGGACACCGTAGCGCGCGCCGTCGATCAGATAGAAGACCGGGTTTATATGGATCAGTACAGACATGGCGGGCGGCAGCGCTTCGGCGGAGTAGAAGGTGCCCGACAGGAAGGCGAGCGGCGTGACGATGAAATTGGTGATGGCCGCCATGTGATCGAACTTCACCGCCACAATCGCTGCAAGAAGCCCGAGCGCGCCCATGAAGGCGCTGCCAAGGATCACAAAAACCAAAGCCCAGAGGGGCTGGACCGGAACGATGCCAAGAAACAGAGCCATGGCCACGAGGATCGCCAGCGCCACAAACACACCGCGCGCCACCGCGCCCGCCAGATAGCCCGTCACCAGTTCGCCCGCAGACAAAGGCGGCATCAGGGTATCGACGATATTACCCTGCACCTTGGAGATCATCAGCGACGACGACGTGTTGGCAAAGGCGTTCTGGATCACCGTCATCATCATCAGCCCCGGCGCCAGAAAGGTCACGAAAGGCACCGCCATGACGTCGCCTCGCCCCGGACCTATGGCTAGCGTAAAGATCGCCAGGAAAAGCCCGGCCGTAACCAGCGGCGCAAGGATCGTTTGCGTCCAGACCGCCAGAAACCGGCGCATTTCTCGTTCGGTCAGCGTGACGAGACCCAGCCAGTTGATCCGCCCGAAACGGCGAACGCCCATATCTCCATGCGCGTGTTTGCTGCCGTCCATATCTGGCCTCTTTCAATTCCCGGTCGCTGCGCCTAAATAGCGGGGTCCGTCGCCCCCGGTGGCTGCGCCAAGCTCTGTTGCCATGGCGCCCAGCGAGGATAAACTGCGACGAGCCGCGAGATAATACGCGCCGCCCAAGTACCGAAGCGGCCGCCCAGACGCAAGGAAACGCCATGTCCTGGACCGATGAACGGGTCGAACTGCTGAAGAAGATGTGGACCGAGGGCCAGAGCGCCAGCCAGATCGCCAAGGAACTCGGCGGCGTGACCCGCAACGCAGTGATCGGCAAGGTGCACCGACTGGGGCTTTCCAACCGCAATGGCGGTGGCGGCGCAAAGCCGGCTGCCAAGGAAAAGTCCGCAGAGAAGGCGCCTGCCCGCGAAAAGCCTGCCGCAAAAGCAGCAGAGCCCACAGCCGAGGCTCCGGCGGACAAACCCGTGGCCCCGCTCCGCAAGCCGATCATCACCGCCGGTCAGCCCCTGCCGCCGCAGCCCTCGGCAAATGAGATCAGCCCCGAGGCGCTGGCCAATGTGCGCGAAATAGAGAAAAAATCTAGGAAGATCAGCCTGATGGAGCTGACGGAGCGCACGTGCAAATGGCCCGTGGGTGACCCGGCAACCGACGATTTCTGGTTCTGCGGCCTGCCGGTACAACCGGGCAAACCCTATTGCGAGGCCCATGTCGGCGTGGCCTTCCAGCCCATGAGCTCGCGCCGCGACCGTCGGCGCTGATTACGGACGACGCTAGTCGAAGAGCTTCTGGAGTTCAGATCCAAGCTCTTCGGTCAGCTTTTTGGTGATCCCATCCTCCACATCGCCGCTTGGGTCGACGCCAAGCTCTTTTTTTGCCTTCCGCTTCAGCTTGCGCTGCTCGCGACGCAACTTCTTTTTGGCATCGGCTTCCAGTTTCGCTTTCTCACCCTCAAGTTCCTGCTCTGCGAGCGCGGCAAGGTCCGGCCGGAACCGGATGTTTGTCCAGGGACCGGAAATCTCGATCGGCACCTTCACACCCTCTTTTTTCGCGTCCCCGCGGAGGAGCTGCGGCGTGAAGCGGTAGTTCAAGCTTTGCCCGCCCAGGTCAAGCGTCCCCTGCCCCAGGGCGGTCAGGAGTGGCGCAAGGAAAGACAGGTCTAGGTTGTTGACCACTCCGTTCTGGATCGTGAAGCTTGCAGTGATGGCGTCATATACGGTCTTCGACCCAGTGCCTTGGTGCTTGAGGTCGAGGGTGCGCAGCATGCCCACCAGGTCGACACCCAGAAGTTCCCCCTGCCCAAAATCAATGCTGCCGTTGCCATTCAGGCTGCGCATGAGGGCGTCCAGAGAGTTGCCCGATCCAAGAAACTCCACCGAGACCGTGCCATTGCCTACAAGGCGGTCAAAATCGAGAAACTCGTCAAAGAGGCTCTGCAAGGCCACCGACTGCGCCTTGAGGTCACCGCGCACCGACAGACCGCCCCGGCTGTTCACCACGAACTGCCCGGCGACACTGCCGCCAAAGGTGTCGAGCCGCTCAATGTTCGTAACCAGCCGGCCACCGCGCAGGGTGGCGGTAATCCGCGCCCGGCCGGTTTTAGTGGTCCCAAGATCAAGACCGCCGGCCCGCAGCGTGACATCGGCGTCGAGCGCACCAAGACCGGAGGCATCGATCGGCTCTTTGGACCAGCCGGTTTCGACCGGAGTGCCCTGAGGCTCCTGTACCGCTGCGGCTTTCGTCTTGGCCGAGCCCCCGGCTTTTTTCGGCGTGTCCTCGCCCGTCAGCGCAGAAAGGTCGAGAAACTCCGATGTCAGGTTTGCGGTCAGATGCGGTCTATCCGCTGTTATCAGGGACAAATTACCCGTCAGCGTATTGTGATCGAGATCAATGGTCGCGCCTTTGAGATTGATCGTGCCATCGCCCGAGACCGACAACTCGCCACTGGCCCGAACGCGCTTCGCCCCAAGGCCTTCGGGAAGGTCCGGGGCAGTCTGGCCAAGTGTTTCTGCCAGAGTGGCGTGGCTCGGCAGATCAAGGGTCAGATCGCCGCCCAGGTCAAAGGGTGCCGGGGTCACGACGCCGGTGAAATCCACGGTGTTTCCGGAAAGCGACAGTTCCGTATCGAGGTCGATCTGGCCGCCCGAGATGACATCGGACAGGGAGGAGACCGAAACCGTGCCTCCCAGATTGCTGCCGTTTAGGCGCCCGTTGAGCGAGACTGCGATTGGGCTGTAGGCATCTTCGAGGAATGTCTCGGCGTTCAGGGCTTCAAGTTCGAAGCGTTGGCCGGATCCATGGTCCACAAAATTCACACGCGCATTCGTGATCGCCAGTTTTTCCAGGCTGAAGTCGGGCAAAACCGCTCCAGCCGGTCCCGCGGGCGTATCACCCTTTGGTTTAGTCCCTCCGCCACCGCCAGACTCCGGGTTCCCGTTACCGGCGGCCCCGACGAATTCCCAGTTCGGTTGACCGTCCTCCGCCACTTCGAGAAGAATCTCGGCCTCGTGCACGATCACCGATTTGATCTGGATTTCGCCCGACAGAAGCGGCGCGAGATCCAGCGCAATGGAGGCATGGCTTGCTGACACCATGGACTGGTTTTCCGACCACTCGGCATTGCCCAGCGAGATACCGCCGGCGCTCACTCCGATATCGGGAAAGAACTGGGGCCGGATCGGGCCGCTGATGTCGATCTGACGGCCTGTGGAGGCCTCAATCTCGCTTGTGGCGAGCCGAATGATGTCGTCCTTTGGCATGAAAGCCACAGCCAAAAGCAGCAAGACGACCAAGCCAACGGCCACACCGAGCAGTCTGAAAATCCACCGCATCTTCGCCTCGAAGTCTATCGGGCCAAGCCCATTTTTCTTGGGCGACAGTTTATTCAATCGTCGCGAATCTGCCAACGATCATGTGATCACATCTTTCTGTCCGGCTGGAATTGGCCGGAACCGCTTTCGCCGGGGACCGAATGCCCCTAAACGGGGCCCATGGCTCAGAACCCCCCCGACCTGCGTCCGGATCTTGCTAAGGCCCGGGTAACCGACGGCACCCGCCGCGAAGGCCAGCCCACTATCGGCATGGTCAGCCTTGGCTGTCCGAAGGCGCTTGTGGACAGCGAACGCATTCTGACGCGGCTCCGGGCGGAAGGGTACGGGATCAGCCCCGACTATGGCGGCGCCGACGCCGTGATCGTGAATACCTGCGGTTTTCTCGATAGTGCCAAGGCCGAGAGCCTTGAGGCGATCGGCGAAGCGTTGGCCGAAAATGGCCGGGTCATCGTCACCGGCTGTCTTGGCGCAGAGCCCGAGTTTATCGAAGGCCGGCACCCCCAGGTTCTGGCCGTCACCGGCCCACATCAGTACGAAAATGTGCTCGACGCGGTGCACAAGGCGGTTCCACCCGACCCCGACCCCTTTGTCGATCTTCTGCCCGCCACCGGTGTGACGCTCACCCCCCGCCACTACAGTTATCTGAAGATCTCCGAAGGCTGTAACCACAAGTGCAAGTTCTGCATTATCCCAGATATGCGGGGCCGGCTTGCCTCGCGCCCCGCCCATGCGGTTCTGCGCGAGGCCGAGAAACTGGTGGAGGCGGGTGTGCGGGAACTGCTGGTGATCAGCCAGGACACCAGCGCCTATGGCACCGACCGAAAATTTGACTCGCATCCCTGGAAGGGTCGCGAGGTGCGCAGCCACATCAGCGACCTTGCGCGCGAGCTCGGCGGTCTGGGCGCCTGGGTCCGTCTTCACTACGTTTACCCCTACCCGCATGTGCGCGATCTGGTGCCGCTCATGGCCGAAGGCCTGATCCTGCCCTATCTCGACATCCCCTTTCAGCACGCGCACCCCGATACACTGAGGCGCATGGCGCGCCCGGCGGCGGCGGCCAGGACGCTGGACGAAATCGCCGCCTGGCGCGCGGTCTGTCCGGAGATTACCCTACGCTCGACTTTTATCGTGGGCTATCCGGGCGAAACTGAAGACGAGTTCCAAACGCTCCTCGACTGGCTGGACGAGGCCCAGCTCGACCGCGTGGGCTGTTTTCAATACGAAAACGTGGCAGGCGCGCGGTCCAACGACCTGACCGACCATGTGCCGGAACCGCTCAAACAAGACCGATGGGACCGATTCATGGCCAAGGCGCAAGCAATTTCTGCGGCAAAGCTTGCCTCTAAAGTCGGCCAGCGGCTTGAGGTGATCGTGGACAGCGTCGAAACAGATGGCGCCACCTGTCGCACCCAGGGCGACGCGCCCGAGATTGACGGAAACCTCTTTATCGACAGCGGATTCGGGGCCCTTTCACCGGGCGACACTGTCATAGTTGAGGTGGATGAAGCGGGCGATTACGACCTTTGGGGGCAGCTTGCCCGCTGACCCCATCAGAGCTTTAGCGCCTCAAAAAGCGCGGTGTTGCGGCAGTACGCCGGCGGTTCCGATGCCCCGTCGCCGTGTCCTTCAAGCCAGGCCTGGCAGCCGTCTGCATCCGCACAGGCCGAGCAACGACGCACGATACGGGCCTGATCTTCGGGCCCAAGATCGCCGCGCATCGCGGCTTTGTCGAGATCAAGACCGAGCGTTTCGACCATCGCTGAGGACAGTCGTTCATGAAAGGCGCGTTTTGCGTCGGTGAGCATGTGATCGGAGCTCCGGCAAGGGGTGTTCACTTGCTCCGACCTTAGGCACGGCAAAGTGGACGGACCTTGACCGAGATCAAACCGGCCTAAAGCCGCGCCGCCGTTCTGCGCACGGTCTCGATACGTTCCGCATTGGGGGGATGAGTGCCGAGGAACGTGTTTCCTGGATCGTCGATGCGCATGAAATACCGGGCACCGCGTACCGGGTCAAATCCGGCGCGGGCGGCGATAATCGTGCCAAGTTCATCTGCTTCCAGCTCAAACGCCTTGCTGTAGCTGCGAGCGCCCACAAGTGCGCCAGCCTGCGCAAGCGAATCGACGGAATTGGGATCGACACCGAGAATGGCCCCAACGATCGCCCCTGTCGCCGCGCCGGCCTGGGCGTTCTGGTTCAGCCGGGTGAGGTGCCCGCGAATGTGATGCGCCGCCTCGTGGGCGAAGACGAAGGCCAGTTCGTCGGCATTGTCGAGGTCAGCCAAGAGCGCCACGTTGAAAATAATGACCGGGCGGCCGTCGTCGCGGAGCGTCTGAAAGGCGTTGGGCGGCTGATTCCGACGCGTATCAACCTGGACGAGGTAGTTGCACTTCACGCCACTGGTCCGCCGGCGACACTGGTCTTCGGCAACCGGCTCGATCTGAGCAACAACCCGGCGGAACTGTTCTGGTGATATGCCACTTCCGCTTGCGCGCTGCGTCTGAACCTGGCGGTCCGGGGGCGGCGCACTGGTTGTGTCGACCACATCGACGTCGCAGGCCGCCAGCATCAGGGCGAAGGGCAAAATGAACCAGCGCATAGGGCACTCCATTGCTTTCAGGCGCATTGATGGGTGACGCCCGGGGCCTGTCAAGGCTGCGCCGGACCATTGGTCGCGGGCCCTGCCAGTCGCCGCAGATAGGACACACCCTATATCGGTGGTCATGGAGACCAATGCCACCGTGCTATTCAATAACACCTGCCCCATTTGCGCGCGCGAGGTCGAAGCCTATCGCACCTATAGCGAAGGACACGCCCTGCCCTTGCGTTTTGAGGGCATCGACGGCGTGGACCTGTCCGAATGGGGGCTGACGCCCGAGGCGGCGGCTCGGCGGCTTCATGTGGTCAGGGACGGCGAACTCCTTGCAGGTGTTCCAGCGTTTCTTATGCTCTGGTCGGAAATGCCGCGCTTCCGCCCGCTCGCGCGCCTCGTCGGGTTGCCGGGTATCCGCCATATAGCGCATATCGTGTATGAAGGGGTGCTTGCACCGGCACTTTTTGCGATGCACTTGCGGCGACAAAGGCGCGCGGGCGCGGATTAGGCCTTGTGCTGCAGCGCAGCATTGTCGAAAGTCATCTCATGTTTACGATCGAACACGACTTTGACGCCACGGTCGTCACCCTTGTGGACGAAGGTGGGTCACATCTGCAGGAAGATCTGATCATTCACGCCTTCGAGGATTGCGTGACTTTAGAGCAGATCGATCCGCGCACGGACCAACTCCAGAAGATCACCCTGAGCATGGCCCAGCTTTCGGACCTCGGGGCGGCGCTGGATCTTCCGGAAGGGATCTACCGGCTCAAGCGCCCCGAAAAGACCTGACCCGCCGGAAACCCTGCAGGATCAGTCGGTTGTCGATGGCGGTGACTCTCTGGCGTCTCAGTGCGGGCTTCAGTACCCTCGCTCCAACGGTAAACGACGAGGGCTGATCAATGAGCAAGACGACAGGCTTTTTTTGGGATGAGCGCTGTTTCTGGCACGGAGGCGGCGACTATGCCATGATGCTGCCCCTCGGCGGCTTTGTGCAGCCCATGGCGGCAGGCGGCCTGCCCGAGAGCCCAGAGACCAAGCGCAGGCTGATGAACCTCATGCGGGTCAGCGGGTTAGCCGGCGATCTTAAGCTGATTGGCGCAGCGCCGGCCGCCTGGGAAGACCTCGCCCGAGTACATCCCGAAAGCTATCTGCAGGACTTCCGTGCCCAGTCCGAGCAGGGCGGTGGAGAGCTTGGCCTGAGGGCCCCCTTCGCCAAAGGTGGGTTCGACATTGCCGCGTTGTCGGCCGGCCTGGCGAAAGAAGCGCTCTTTTCCG
>JBCDED010000029.1:0-41724 GCA_039179985.1 Pseudomonadota bacterium | reverse complement strand
GCGCGCCTCCAGCACCTCGGACGAGATCGGCTGGAACAGCCCCGCGTCTTTGGCGCGCTCAAGGCGCGAGGTGTCGACAGTCAGGAAAACATCCGCCGGGCTGTTCGCGCCCTCGGCGCTCATCCGCGCAATAAGTTCGTCTGCATTGCCTTCGATACGGTTGATGGTGATGCCTGTCATCTCTTCAAAATCAGAGTAGAGCCGTTCGTCCGTGTCGTAGTGGCGCGACGAGTACAGGTTCAGTTCGCCGTTCGCAAAGGCGGGGACAGCGGCGCTGATCCCTGCGATCAGAGCAATCACGCTGCTGGAAAGCGGAAGCTTGGAATTCATGAGGATGTCTCCGGGACTGTCGTATCTGAGTGATTTTGTCAGATATCACAGTCCCGGAGATCGGCAAGGATTTTCTGAGTAATTTAGTCGGATTATTTTTTACCGGTCTGATAGGGATTCTTCGGCGCACGGTCCGACGACAGCGACTGTTGGCTGCGTTCAACCAGCAATTCGATAGCATCGGCCAGGTGCTCTTCCCGAATGTTGTAGTCCCCTCGGGAGACCCGCAGACGGTGCGCTTCGATCATCACATCGGCGTGGCGGAAGCCTTCGGGAGGCTCAAACCGGTAGGACGCCAGTTCGATCAAGAACCCCAGCGGATCTTTGAAATAGATCGAGTCCATAAACCCGCGGTCCTTCGGGCCGGTGTGTTCGATACCGCGGGCGTCAAGCCGTTTGGTGATCTGACGGAACGTGGCCTGGCTGACGTTGAGCGCCAGATGATGCACGCAGCCAGGGTCCGTGGGGGTGCGGTCGGGGTTTGGCGTGCGGTCTTCGTTGGTGAAAATGGTGATCAACCGCCCGTCACCGGGATCAAAGTAAAGATGCCCCTCGCGCGGATTGTCGAGGTTCGGCTGATCAAAGATGAACGGCATGCCCAGCACACCTTCCCAAAAATCGAGCGAGGTCTGCCGGTCGGCCCCCACCAGCGTTATGTGATGAACGCCCTGCGTCTGGATCTTGCGAATTTCGTTTGCTGTGGACACGGGTTTTCCTCCCTGTAGTGACCGCGTAAACGGTCAGTTAGCGCACAATAAAAAGCGAAAACATACCGATCTGCGCACATTTGTCGTGCGACGTGCAGCGGCTTTATCTTGTGAGCCATGAAGCCATATGCCAAGCCTCGTCGCATGATCCCCGCCTCAGACATCCACGACAGCCCCTATTCCTGGCTGCGTCTTGCGATCACGCTCGCCGTGGCCACGATCGGCAACGTCGGCATGTGGGCGGTCGTGGTCGTGCTGCCTGCCATCCAAGAGGAATTCGGCGGCAGCCGGGCCGATGCCTCCCTGCCCTATATGACGGCGATGTTCGGCTTTGCCATCGGCAGCTATGTGGTGGGTAGGCTCGTCGACAGATACGGAATCACTCTGGCGCTGATTGCCTCGGCAATGGTGATCTCGGTGGGTTTTGCCCTGTCCGCCGTTGCGCCGTCTCTGTTCGTGATCTCGGTCATTCACTTTGCCATCGGCTTTGGCGGGGCCACCTGTTTTGGCCCGCTGATCGCGGATATTTCCCATTGGTTCATGCGGCGCAGGGGCATCGCCGTTGCCGTTGCAGCCAGCGGCAACTACATCTCGGGAGCCTTCTGGCCGCTTGTCCTGTCCGGTCTTATCGCAGACGGCGCCTGGCGCACCGCTTACCTTGTTCTGGCCGTCGCCGCGCTGGCGATCATGGTACCCCTGGCGCTGCTTCTGCGCCGCCAGGTTCCGCAGGAGGCCCATGCTGCGGCCACTGCCCAGTCCACCGCGCGTATGGCCACAACAGGCCTGCCGCCCAATGTGCTGATGTGGCTTCTGGCGCTGGCCGGCATCGGCTGCTGCATGGCGATGGCCATGCCACAGGTTCATATCGTCGCCCTGTGCGTCGACTTCGGATTTGGCCCGGCAGTCGGAGCCGAAATGCTGTCTCTAATGCTCGTGGGTGGGGTGGCTTCACGCCTTATTTTCGGGCTGCTCGCGGACCAGCTTGGCGGCGTGCGCACGTTGCTTATCGGGTCCGTGTTGCAATGCATCGCGCTCTTTTTGTACCTGCCAGCCGGAGGGATTGTGTCGCTCTACATCGTCAGCCTTGTCTTCGGCCTCAGCCAGGGCGGTATCGTCCCCAGCTACGCCGTCATCGTGCGGGAATACATGCCTCCCAAGGAAGCAGGCGCGCGCGTCGGCCTCGTGATGATGGCAACTATCCTAGGAATGGCTTTTGGCGGATGGGCTTCGGGCTGGATCTACGACCTCACCGGCAGCTATCGCTGGGCCTTCCTGAACGGCATTGCCTGGAACTTTCTCAATATCGCAATCGTCGGCATGCTCTTTGTGCGCGCGCGCCCGGGCCGGCTGGCCGCCGCTTAATCCTTTGCCTTGGTGAAAGTCGTCACAGCACTTTCGGCCATGGGATGATCGATCCAGAGCGTCATGGCATTGGGTTCGGCCTCGATGGGGCGCGCCCAGAGCCGAGCAAAGGTCTCACCCATGTCGGCGCCGGCATGCAGGATCGACCGCACCGCCTCTGAGATGGGCATGGCCACACCAAGACGACGGGCCAGATCGGTGATGGTAATGGCGTTGAGTTCGCCTTCCACCACCACAGCCCGGCCGCCAAAGCACTGAGCGCGCGGAATGCCTTCGCCCAGTTGAACCCCAAGCGACATGTTGCGCGAGGTCTGGGTAGAGCAGGTCAGCGTCAGGTCCCCTGCCCCTGCCAGCCCCGTGACCGTCTCGCGCCGTCCGCCAAGCGCCTCGGCCAGAAGCTTCATTTCCGTCATGCCCCGGGTGATGAGCGCCGCGCGCGTGTTCTCGGCAAATCCGGCCCCCGTCATCATCCCGCAGGCGATGGCGATCACGTTTTTTACCGCGCCGCCCACTTCGACACCCACGAGATCGTCCGAGACGTAAGTTCTGAATTCCGGCGTGCTCATGGACACCGCCAGCCGCACCGCCGCGCTTTGCGCCGGGTCGAGACGGTCGGCGTAGCTGAACGGAAAGGCAATGGTCGTGGCAGTTGGGTGGCCAAGGGCCGTCTCTGTCGCGAATGTCGGCCCCGAAAGAGCACCGACGGGACGTTCGCCAAGAACATCCGCCGCCACATGGGCCATCAAAAGACCGGTCTCCGCCTCGATCCCTTTGGCGCATATGGCCACGGGCACTCGCGCGCCGATTTGGCCCCGGGCTGCCTCGCACACGTCCCGGATGCTACCGGACGGTGTGGCGATAAGCACTGCCTCGGCGCCGTCGAGCGCGGCGGCAAGGTCAGTGGTGGCTTGGATGCCGGGCGACAGGGGAATACCGGGCAGAAACCGCGTGCTCTCGCCTGTGTCGTTGATCTCTGAAACAACCGAGGTATCCCGGCCCCAAAGCCGCACCCTTTGGCCTGCGCGCCGCGCCACCGACGCGAGCGCGGTGCCCCAGGCCCCCGCACCAAGAACGGCAACCGCGCCGAAGGGGGCCGCTTGCATTGGATGGTCAGGTTTTTCCATGTCGCCCTTCCAGGGTTGCGCTTGGTCCCGCCCTCACGCGCCTTTCGCCGGGGTCCAATCCGTGACGTCCGGGTAGAATTGCCGCCGCCAGGCCCGCACGCGGGGGTTCATGAGGCGCCGGAAGAGAGGCGGGATCATGGCCGCAGTCGTCATCACCGCGTAGCCATAGGGCAGCTGCGGCGCGTCGCTTTCGTCGTAGGTCTTCAGCAGCGGAAAGCGGCGGTCGGGTTTGAAGTGATGATCGGAATGGCGCTGCAGGTTGATCAGCAGCCAGTTCGTCGCCCGCGTCGTGGCGTTCCAGGAATGGTGCGGCTTCGTGTGCTCATACCGCCCGTTGCCCAAGGGGCGGCGGGTCAGCCCGTAATGTTCAATGTAATTGACCAGTTCCAGCTGCCATATGGCCACGGCCGCCTGCACGACGAAAAGGCCAACGCCCGTCCAGCCACCAATCAGAAACGCAAGCAGCAGAAAGCCTCCCTGTAAGGCACCATAAACCCAGAACGGATTGCGGCTGTCCCACCACTGTCTGCCGCGCCGCTCAAGGCGGCCGGTCTCTGTCTCCCAGGCAGAGGCGAGGCTGTCGCGCAGGACGCGGGCAAAGAAATGGGGGAAGCTTTCGTTATAGCGCGCGGTCACCGGGTCCTTCGGCGTCGCCACATGCAGATGGTGGACCAGAAGGTGTTCGGTCCGGAAGTGGCTGTAAAGCACGGAGGCCAGGAGAAGATCACCAAGCGTCCGCTCCAGCTTTGATCTCTGGTGGATAAGTTCATGGGCGTAGGTGATGCCGATGGCACCGGAAAGGACACCGATCCCGAAAAAAAGCCCCACCTGTTCGATCCCGCTCAGATGATCGGTCGCCGTAACCCAGTAGATCGCGCCAAAAGTCACCGTCGCCTGAACCGGAAACCAGATCAGGGTGATCAACCTGTACCAGAAGATCCCGCTATCGGGCGTCTCGGGGTCGAGCGATGAGCGGTCAAGGCCCGTCAGCCGGTCGAGAAGCGGGAAGCAGCCCCAGCCATAAAGCGGCACAAGAAAGAGCGTCCAACCGCCTTTGACAGCACCAAGTATGATCAGGGGTACAATGGTCAGCGATACCCAGAAGGGCAGCGCGCGGGTGAGATGTTGGAGCGCGGATGTCATCGGACCTATCTTAGGGCGGTCTAAGGGTTTTCTTGCAAGAGGAAACCCTGCGTCAGGTCAAAAGCTTTGCGCATAACCGTGGGCAGGTCGGTGCGGCGAAAGCTGGCATCATCGCGGAAAGATCCGCGCTCCGGCACCTCGTCGCCGACCACAGCCACCATGATCCGCAGGCGCAGGTGGAAATGGGTGAAAGCGTGCCGGACCTCGCCGGGCACCTCCCGCCAGGCGGCCTCCAGGGGCGCACCAGGCGACCCGGTGGGCACCTCGGCCCAATCGGTCCCCGGCCAGCCAAGCATACCGCCCAGAAGACCGGTTTCGGGCCGCGTTTCGAGAAGCCAAGCACCGTCCGTCCGCCGCGCGATCCAGACTGTACCATGACGCACGGGTTTGACCTTTTTCGGTGCCTTTTTCGGGAGTTCCGCCGCCGTTCCGGCGCCCCGCGCCGCGCATGTCTCAGACCAGGGGCAGATCCCGCAAGCGGGGTTTCTGGGCGTGCAGATCGTCGCCCCCAGATCCATCACCGCCTGCGCATAGTCGCCTGGCCGCGTCCGTGGCGTCAGCGCCGCGGCGCGCTCGGTCAGGTCCGGCTTGGCGGCTGGAAGCGGGGTATGAATGTCGTAAAGCCGCGCCATGACACGCTCGACATTGCCGTCCACCACCGTGGCCGGTTTATCAAAGGCGATGGCGCTGATGGCGCTGGCGGTATAGGGCCCGATCCCGGGCAAAGTCAGCAAGGTTTGACGGGTCTGCGGGAAAACGCCGCCATACTCCTCAGCCACAACCCGTGCGCATTTCAGGAGGTTCCGGGCCCGGGCATAGTACCCTAGCCCCGCCCACTCGGCCATCACGCGCGCATCTTCCGCCGCAGCAAGATCGCCCACTCTGGGCCAGAGTGTTGTGAAGCGTTCGAAGTAGGCCTTGACCGCGGCCACTGTTGTCTGCTGCAGCATGACCTCGCTCAGCCACACGCGGTAGGGGTCGGGCGCGGTACCGTTGGCCCGTTCGGCAGGGCCCACACGCCAAGGCATTGTGCGCGCGTGGAGGTCGTACCAATCCAGCAAAATCTCGCTCAATAGAGCTCCCCGTCGCTCACACACCTGTTATGTGCCCTTCTCCAATTCCTCTGGTCCCCGGCCATAGGGGTGATACACTCACCGGAATTCAAGAGATGACCGCAGGCATGGGCAAATCAACGCAGCAAAGCGGCGCGCCAAAAAGGCGCAGGCGCGGGTTTGAACGCGCATCCGGGCTATTGACGGGCCAGGTCCGCAAGGCATCGGAAGAGCGTGGTTTTGCCGTGACACGTCTTTTGACCCATTGGGACGAGATCGTGGGCGCCGACCTCGGTGCCTTTACCCGGCCCGTCAAAGTCGGCTACAGCCGCCAGGGCCTCGGCGCGACACTGACTGTCCTGACCACCGGCGCGCGGGCGCCTGAGTTGCAGGCGATGCTGCCCACCGTGAAGGACCGGGTGAACGCCTGCTACGGATATGCCGCCATTTCCCGGATCAAGATCACGCAGACAGCGGCGACCGGCTTTGCCGAGGGTCAGGCCTCCTTCGGCCCAGAAAACGACAAACCGCGTCAATCGGTCGATCCCAAGGCCCGGGCGCAGGCATCGGCGGCCACCCGCGACATTTCGGATCAGCGTCTGCAGCACGCTTTGGAAAATCTCGGCGCCAACATACTTAAATCGCAACACTGAGGACAGGGTTGAACACATGACCAGACTTTTCGCGGCCTGTGCCGCATTCGCCGTGGGTGCGCTGCTTGTTGTTGGGGCTGCACCGGCCCAGGCACAATCGGCGGATGCGCCGGAAATCATCGACATGACCATGGGCAACCCGGACGCGCCCGTGACCGTGATCGAGTACGCCTCTTACACCTGCCCGCACTGCAAGTCGTTCCATGAAGGCACATTCAAGGACCTCAAGGAAGACTACATCGACACCGGCAAGGTTCACTTTGTCTACCGCGAGGTCTACTTTGACCGCCCTGGTCTCTGGGCCGCCATGGTCGCACGCTGCGGCGGGCCTGAGCGTTATTTCGGCATCTCCGATCTGCTTTATGCCGGTCAGTCGGAATGGGCCGGCTCGGGCGATCCGGCACAGATTGCTGAGGCGCTGCGGCGCATCGGGCGCACGGCGGGCCTGAGCGATGACGAACTGGATGCCTGCCTGTCTGACGCGGACAAGGCACAAGCTATGGTCGCCGCATATCAGGCAAACACCGAAGAGCACGGCATTAGTGCAACGCCCTCGTTCGTGATCAACGGAGAGACCTACCGCAACATGAGCTATGGCGAGATGAAGACCATCCTCGACGAGGCGGGCAGCTAAGCCACAACGCGCTCCAGCTCCGAGCGGAGGACCTCGGGCGCCGCGAATCCCAGGCGCACAGGCAGGGTCAGCACATGTTTCCTGAAGGACGCGGGCAGACGCACCGCGTCCTTTTCCGTTGTCACAAGTTGTGCTCCTGTCACCTTTGCCTCGCTTTTAAGACGGGACATCAGCGTCTCGGTCAAGGGCTGATGATCGTCAAGCGGGATCCGCCGCTGGATATCGGCGCCAAGACCGGCAAGCGTGGCGAAGAACTTCTCGGGATGCCCAATACCCGCAAAGGCGATCGCGCGCAGCCCGCTCCAGGGCATGCCGGTTTGCAACGGCTCAAGCGCCGCATCGAGACGTGTGAGCACGGAAATATCGTCGGGGGCAGCCTGCCAGAATGCGTCGCGGTCATCAGGCGAGCCGATGGCAAGGACAGCATGGGCGCGCCTCGCCCCGACGTGAACCGGTTCACGCAGGGGACCCGCGGGGATCACGCAGCCGTTGCCGAAACCGCGCGCCGCGTCGACAACGATTACCGAATAGTCCTTGGCCAGACCCGGGTTCTGGAACCCGTCGTCCATGACCAAGACATCCGCACCCTCTTGGGCGGCGGCCAGCGCGGTCGCCGCGCGGTCCTTGCCGATCCAGACAGGTGCGAAAGCAGACAGTAGAAGCGGTTCGTCCCCAACCTTCGACGCCCCGTGGGATGCCGCGTCCACGCGGAGGGGACCGTCCAGCGTGCCGCCGTATCCGCGCGACAGGATATGCGGGGTCTTTCCCATGTCACCCAAGAACTGGACGATGGCAATCACGCTCGGCGTCTTCCCGGTGCCACCGGCGTTGAGGTTACCAACACAGATTACCGGCACCGGGGCGCGGTAGACCGTCCCCCGACGAAGACGTCGCGCCGTGCCCCAAGCATAGAGCATCGCAAGGGGCGCAAGACACGCGGCGACCGGCCCGCGCTTGGCATACCAGAACGCAGGTTCCCGCATCACAGCCCGCTTTCGATCTGATCCATCAGTAGTTCGAGCGCCTTGTCGGTGACACCCGCCCCGGACGAACAGACCTCCCAGGCGGCATGTGCCATCTGGGCGGCGCGATCGGGCGAGGCAAGTTCGGCCACCGCCTGTTCCAACGAAGTGGGTGTTGCCACCAGACGCGCACCGCCCGCCGCGGCCAGCCGCGCGTAGATATCGCGGAAATTGTCGACATGTGGCCCGTAGAGGATCGCCGAGCCAAGAGCCGCGGGTTCAAAGGGATTGTGACCGCCGATCTCCACCAACGATCCGCCCACGAAACTAACAGGTGCAATCCGGTACCAAAGGCCCATCTCGCCAAGCGTGTCGGCCAGGTAGATCTGCGTGTCGGGGCCCGGATCCTCGTTCTTCGATCGTTGAGCGAGCCGCCAGCCGTCTTTCCGCAGGAATTCGGCCAATTCGTCCCCGCGCTCGGGATGGCGCGGCGCCATGATCAGCAACATGCGCGGCGACCGGCGGCTGACCTCGCGGTGCACCTTTGCGGCAATCGTTTCCTCACCCGGGTGGGTCGAGGCGACCAGCCATACCGGGCGGCTGCCGATCAGCCCCACAAGGGCCGTGCGTTCGTCCTCGTCGCAAGGCAGGGCGGCGGAGCCTTCTTTCAGCGTGCCAGTCACGGTGATGCGGTGAGCAGGCATGCCGAGCGTTGAGAGGTAGTCAGCCGTCTGCGCGTCCTGCACATGGGCGGCGGCAAACTGCGAGAGCAGTTCCCTGGCCGAGCCTTTCATCCACTTCCAGTTCTGGAAGGACTTCCGCGACATGCGACCGTTGAGCAGGATCATCGGCGTCCCGCGCGCATGGGTCTCTGACATTAACGTCGGCCAGAACTCACTTTCCGTCCAGACAGCTAGATCGGGCGTCCAATGGTCGAGAAAACGGGTGACAAAGGGCAACACATCAAGCGGGATGTACTGGTGCACCGTCCGGTCCGGCAACCGCGTGGACAGGATTTCTGCGGATGTGACTGTGCCGGTGGTCACAAGGAAATTGAGGACTGTGTCCTCTTCCCCAAGCCGGGAGATCAATTCAAGGATGGACAGCGCTTCACCGACTGACGCCGCGTGAAACCAGATAAGCTCACCTTTGGGACGTGCGCTGCTCGCTTCGCCGCGGCGTTCGGCGATGCGGTCCGGATCCTCCTTGCCTTCGGCCAGCCGCTTCGCGAGCTTCCGAGTGGCCCAGCCTTCGCTGTTGCGCGAAAACGAGCGGTAGAGACTAAGCGCGAAGTGCGACATGGGGCGGCTCCCGGCGCGCCCGGATCAGCCCAGTTCTTCGGTCGCCGATGCGGCGGCCTCTTCGTCGCGCAGACGGTGAAGATGAGCGATAAAATAACGCATATGTGCATTGTCGACGGTGCGCTGCGCTTCGGATTTCCACGCATTGTAGGCGGCGTCATAGTTCGGAAAAATCCCTACGATATGGATATCATCCACATCCTTGAAGGCGTTTTTGGTGGGATCGACAAGCTCGCCACCGAAGACGAGGTGCAGGCGCTGTGACATGAAAGGCTCCGGACCTTAAGGAACTGGCGCGCACCCTAGCGATTGGCCGCACGCGGTCAAGGGACCCCTAAGCGAGCCGTTCGACAAACCCGCGGTGGACTGAAGGCGCGCCTGCGACAACGCCGTCGACCAACCGCTCGCGCCCGTTGAACCGCAGCGGTTTGCCACGGCGGTCCGTGACCTTTGCGCCTGCCCTCTCCGCGATCAGGGCGCCGGCGGCAATGTCCCACTCCCAGGCCCGGCGGAGCGTCAGCATGGCATCGAACCGCCCTTCCCCGACCAGCGACAGACGGTAGGCAAGCGATGACCGGAAGTGCCGGGCGACATTGGGCGGTCTGCCGCCCCAGTGCTCCGGGTCGAGGTTCGGTCGCGCTGCCAGGACAGTGGCTCCGTCCAGCGCGTCCCGCACGCTGGCGCCGACGGGCTGACCATTCAGCGTGGCAGGGCCTTCGGCGGTGGCGGCGTAGAACTTGTCCCGGACCGGGAGGTAAACCACGGCGGTAACTGGTCGGCCATCCTCCACGATCGCCAGCGAGTGCGCCCACGTCCGTTCGCCGGCGACAAAGGAACGCGTACCGTCGATTGGGTCGATCACGAACACACGACGTGCCAGCAGACGGCCGTGGTCGTCTTCGGTCTCTTCCGAAAGCCAGCCGTAGTCCGGGCGCTCCCGGCGCAATTCGGCGTGCAGCATCCGATCGACGGCCAGATCGGCCTCGGTGACCGGGCCGGCAGAGCCGCCTTTATCCCAGGTCTCGGGGTCTTCCCGCCAGAAACGCCGCGCAATGCGCCCCGCCTCTTTCGCCGCTTCGCTTAGAAGGGCAAGATCACTCTCCGGCAATCGTCAGGCCTTCGACAAGAAGCGAGGGGACGACCCGTGAAAGATGAATCCGCGCGTCGTTGGCTGGGACGATCGAAGCGAGCATCTCGTGCAGGTTGCCAGCGATCGTACACTCGTTGACCGGATAACGGATTTCGCCGCCTTCCACCCAGAACCCCGATGCGCCCCGAGAGTAATCTCCCGTTGTTGGATTGATCGAAGAGCCAATCATCGAAGTGATCAGAAGGCCCGTGCCCATATCCCGCAAGAGATCCTCTTTGCTGCGATCACCTTGGGTCAGCGCGATATTCGTCAGCCCCGGCGAAGGCGGCGCGGAAGGGCCCCGGCCCGCGCTGGCGGTACTGTCCATGCCGAGCTTCCGGCCCGTGGCAAGATCCAGCGTCCAGCCCTGTAGAATCCCGTCCGCCACAATGTCACGCTTGGCGGTCGGCAGTCCTTCCGCATCAAAGCGGCGGGAGCCTGTGGTGCGCTCCCGGTGCGGATCTTCGGTAACCGACAGGCCCTTGGGCAACACCTCGGCCCCCAGACTGTCGCGCAGCCAACTGGCGCCACGCGCCACGGCGCTACCGTTCGAGGCCGACAGAAGATGACCGATCAGGCCGGAGGCGATGCGTTCATCATAAAGCACCGGAAAGGACCCGGTGGGCGGCTTGCGCGCGCCCGCCCGGGCGATGGTCCGCTCAGCGGCCAGCGCGCCGATCTCTTCGGGGCTCGGCAGGTCGGCGCCAAAAAGGCGCCCCTCACCGGCATAGTCGCGCTCCATCTCGGTGCCCTCGCCCGTGATTGCGACACAACTGATGTAACGGTCCGTGCGGTCGTAACCGCCGGAAAAGCCATTGCTGGCCGCCAGCCAGATCGACCGGTGTCCGTAACCCGCTGAGCTGCTGTCAATCTGGGAAATGCCCGCGACGGCCATGGCAGCCGCTTCCGCGCGGCGCGCGTCCTGCTCCAGCGTGGCAGCCGGCGGTTCCTCGGACGGGTCCGCAAGGTCCAGGCCCTCGGCATCGCGCACTGATGACAGGGCCGCCGTCTCGGCCAGTCCCACGTAAGGATCTTCCGGTGCTTCGCGCGCCATGGCGACGGCGCGTTCGGCAAGCGTGGTAATGGTCTCGGTGTTGATGTCGGCTGCCGAAACACAGGCCTGCCGCTGGCCCACAAGAACGCGCAGGCCGATGTCGATCGCTTCCGACCGGTCGGCCTGCTCCAATGCGCCATTGCGCACCCCGATCGAGACCGAGGTCCCGTCGACGGCGAGGGCATCGGCAGCGTCGGCGCCGGCCGCTTTCGCAGCGGCCAGCATCGATTGGGTCAGGTCAGGCAGATTAGGGGCAGTCATGGGCGCTCCACTTACTCGATTGACGAGCAGGTAGAGCGTCCTTGCAGCTGCCGCAAGGGCCGGAACCCTGTGGCGTCAGCGAATGCGCTGGCCGTTTGCCAGAATTGAGCCGTCCGGTTTGACCTCGATCCGCGAGGTCAGCGTGTCAGGGCCAGTCCCCGGAACCGTGAACATGCCCAGCATCATGCGCCCCATGGTCGCCTGATCCTGCGGCACAAGACCAAGTTCTGTCAGCGTATCGAGAAGCCCGTTTATGCCGGTCAGACTGAAATCCACCGCCCCGTCCGGGCGCGGGGGCAAGCCTTGTTCCATGCCCGTATTGTCGAGCAGGAAAGACCCCTCTCCGGTCAGTTCCACCCCGGCCACGGACAAGCGCAGACCGTCGATGGCAACCGCTTCCAGCTCTCCCGGAGGTGCAGACAGTTGCTCAGGATTAAAGTTCTGAGAAAACACGTCCTCGGTCCATTTGCCCTTGCCAAGCAGCGAAAGGGACAGATCCGCCGGATCGCGTGGGATGCGGCCAGACGGGTCGACCAGCGCCCAAAGCTCATCGGGCACGGACAGACCCTCGATGTTGAGGGACATCAACAGGTCCTGCGCGACGTTTGACGTCTCCATGGGCAGTTCGAGGCCGAAGCCAATGGTCTCAAGGGCGACGGCGACGGCGGGCAGTGGTATGGTCGAACCCGACACCGTCACTTCCATCCCTTCATTGGACCCAACATAGGATAGTTTGCCGTCTTCCACGCTCGTCGAGGCGACGCTCGAGTCCACACGGCCTTCGATCTGCGCAGTGCTCGACGGTTCTTCCACAGTGACGCTGAATGTCACCGGACCCACGCGGGTCTCGCCACTCAGGTTCGTGTTAGGCTGAAAGCCGTTGAAACTGCCGAAGCCCATGAAATCGGACGCGGCCCCCGACGAGATGCTGGCGAGTTCCTGAACGTTCAGTTTCCCCGTCACGCGGGTGTCGCCCGACCCTTCAACCGATGGAACGGTCAGATCGATGTCCATCTCAAGGGTTTCGGTGGCCAAAGAACTGGTCGTCTCGCTCGCGGACAAAGCGCCACCGAAGGTGCCGGCCATTCCGCGCGCGACCACCGATAGGACGCCGTCGACATCTGTGCCATCGACAGTCATTGAGTTGAGATCCACACGCACGCTGTCGCCGCCGTAGGCGTAGTTGATCGCGTCCGCAGCACCGCTGGCGATCGTCTCAAAATCCGGATGCTTCACGACCATCAGCAATTCGATCTGGCCAGAGTCATCTTCCATCGACAGGGCCAGTGGATAGCTGTCCGAAAGGGTCATTCGCACGGTGCCATCCCCCACAGCTTGCAGGCTGATCACGTCGATCACCGTCGATACGGCGCCCTCGGGCCACTCGGCGTCGAATTTCACGCCTGTCAGGCGCAGATTGTCACCGGTATCGCTGCGGTCTTCCACGGTCACGCTCTGACCGGTGTCTTTAAGCTGACGCTCCCAATCCGCCCAGACCTGGGCGGGTGTGAGGTCGGCAAAGGCGGGCGCGCTAGAGCACATGAGCGCGAGTGCGGCACAGGCGCTGCGGCACTGGGTCATCATGGGGAGATTCCTTTTCAGATGCACGGCGGCGCAAGTTTCGGCACTTGCCCGTTCTAGGTCAACCTGTGACAAGGCTCTGAGATACATTGCCACGCAGGAGCCGCCAGTGTTGCCCGATCTTACCGGAAAAACCGTTCTTATCACCGGCGCAAGCCGAGGGATTGGCGCCGCTGCGGCCTTGATCTTCGCAGAGGCCGGCGCGAATATTGCGCTGCTCGCTCGCGGGCAGGACGCGATTGCGGACCTTGCGGGCGAAATCGGACCAAAGGCGCTGGCGATCCCCTGCAACGTGGCAAGTTTTGTCGAAGTGGAAACAGCCGTCGAGGCGACAGTAGACACCTTTGGTAGCCTCGACGTGGTGATCGGCAACGCAGGTGCCATCGAACCCATTGCCCATATCGCCACGGCAGACCCGGAAACCTGGGGCCATATCATCGATGTTAATCTCAAGGGCATATTCCACGGGATGCGCGCCGCGCTGCCCGTGATGCTGGAAGCGGGCGGCGGAACCATCATCACCATCTCGTCGGGAGCGGCCAGCAACCCGATAGAGGCCTGGAGCCACTACTGCGCTTCAAAAGCCGGAGCCGCGATGCTGACCCGGTGCCTCGACAAAGAATACGGCGACAGGGGTATCCGCGCCTTGGGTCTGTCGCCTGGCACCGTGGCGACGAAGATGCAGCGTGAAATCAAGGCAAGCGGAATCAACCCCGTCAGCCAGCTGGACTGGGACGTGCACATCCCACCGGAGTGGCCCGCGAAGGCCTGCCTCTGGATGTGCGGGACCGAAGCAGACGCGCATCTCGGTGGGGAAATTTCCTTGCGCGACGAAGGCATCCGGCGTTCCGTGGGACTTGTGGAATGATCGCTTGCGAGACGGACGGCCCGCTGTCCGTCATCACTCTGAACCGCCCGGAAAAGGCGAATGCCCTGACGCACGCGATGCTGGGCGACATCCTTGCGGCGGTGCGGGGATGCCAGGAACAGTCAGCTGTGATCCTGACCGGGGCTGGCAAGGTCTTCAGTGCGGGCGCCGACCTTGATGAGGTCGGCGGCGGACTGGCCACCGATCCTGTATGGGAAGAGCTATCTGCAGCCATCGCCGCACTCCCCTGCCTGACTATCGCGGCCTTGAACGGCTCTCTTGCGGGGGGCGCCTTTGGCATGGCACTGGCCTGCGACATGAGAATCTCGGTGGCCTCGGCCCGGTTTTTCTATCCCGTGATGACGCTTGGATTCCTGCCCCAACCATCGGACCCGGCGCGTCTGGCGCGCCTTGTCGGTCCGGCGCGGGCCAAGGTGATCCTGATGGCCGCTCAGAAGATCGATGCCGAAACCGCGCTTCGGTGGGGCCTGATCGACGAGATTGCAGGGGACGCCGTTCTTCAGCGCGCGAAAGACCTGACAGAGGCGGCTTGTGGCGCGCGTGCCGGGCACGTCGGCGCGATTAAAGACTTTTTCGAAACCCACTAGGCTGGACGCGCGCGCCCTGGCGGGGCAGAACAATCCCATGGGCCTGCGCTTTTTTTCCGACAAGAACCGCCCCGCTCACATGGGGCCCTATCCGCTCGAGCGCCTGGCACGAGGTGCGATGCCTGACCTGACGGCCGTTCCGCCCACGGTCCCGCTCGACTTCCGCCGCCCCGGCAGCCCCGCCTCGATCGTGAATGCCATGGGCGAGTATCAGGCGATGATGGATGCCATCCGAGATGGGCTCGTGAACAAGGCCCGCGCCGACTGCCCCAAGGACACAAGGGAGCGCGCCCAGCACCTGAAGGGATTTGGCTACTTCTCCGATGCCACCATGGTCGGCATTGGCCCGCTCCCTGAAAGCGCCCTTCTGGCCGCACCGTTCCGCAACCCCGGCATCGATGCGCTGGCCCAGGATTTGCGCACAAAGCAGACGAAGACGCTGGCCTCAGGCATCGACATGATCATGGCCGACCTCAAAGAGTCGATGGAAGCCCCGCCGACGACCATTGCCGGGCATGAGCACGCGCTCGTCTTTCTTTACGACTACCCGCGCGACCCCCGCAACGGTGAGCCCGGCTGCGACTGGCTGGATGCCGCGCAGGCGCATCGCGCCTGCCTGCGGGCGACCGAAACGGCGGTGGTGATTGCGAATTACATCCGGCTCCTCGGATGGGATGCCAAGGCCCACAGCGCCACCAGTTCCGACGTGGATCTGAACCAGCTTACCGTCGCTGCAGGTCTCGCCAGCGTGGAAGACGGGCGCCTTGTGAACCCCTATCTTGGTGACAGGTTCGGCGTGGCAGTAGTGACGACGAACTTCGATCTGGCCCATGACGCGCCCCTGAAGCCCATGGCCGACCAGCCGTGGCTCAAGACCAAGGGACCGGCCTGGTGGCTTGGGTACGGCACGGCAAAGGGCGCACTGAACGGCGATCCTTTCGCAAGGCGCGACTTTATGGATGGCCCACACCCCTTTGAGACGCTGAAGCGGGTGGATGACCCCACCACCTATATTGATGAGCCCCATGTCGCGCGCGTGCCCAAACGCACGGATATGTTCGCCCGCGCCCAGTTCGGCGACATGGGCAAGACCTTGCAGGAAGGCGCCAAGGGCGGCTACTACGCACGTAAGGCCGCGCCATCGATGGCGCAGCGCCGGATGCTGGGGGCCTTCGTTTTGCTGCAGGATGGCGCGCCCGAAGCGGGACCGCGCCCCGACGACGCGGCAAGGAATGCGGCCAACATCAAAGCGGCGAGTTATTATCTGGGCGTCGACGCCGTTGGCCTGTCGCGATGCCCCGACTGGACATGGTATTCCCACGACGCCACCGGCGCGCCCATCGACCCGCCCCACGATCAGGCGATCTCAATGATCATCGACCAGGGCTACGAGACGATGGAGGGTGCCAGCGGGGATGACTGGATTTCCGTGGCCCAATCCATGCGGGCCTATCTGCGGTTTTCGCTTTTGGGTGGAGTGATCGCCAAGCAGATCCGCAACCTTGGTTACAAAGCCAAGGCGCATACAGTGCTCGATGGCGAGGTCCTGCAACCGCCGCTCTTGCTTTTGTCGGGTCTCGGTGAGGTCAGCCGCATCGGTGAGGTGATCCTGAACCCCTTTCTCGGGCCGCGCCTGAAGTCGGGTGTGGTGACCACCGACATGCCCATGGCCCATGACAAGCCCATCGACTTCGGCTTGCAGGCATTCTGTGAGGCCTGCAACAAATGCGCACGGGAATGCCCTTCGGGCGCGATCACAGCCGGGCCGAAGCTGATGTTCAACGGCTATGAGATCTGGAAGTCCGACAGCCAGAAATGTGCCACATACCGGATCACAACACCCGGCGGTGCCATGTGCGGGCGCTGCATGAAAACCTGCCCATGGAACCTGGAAGGTCTCTTTGCCGAACGTCCGTTCCGCTGGGCAGCGATGAACATGCCCTCGGCGGCCCCGGCACTGGCCCGCCTTGATGATATGGTCGGCAACGGCGGTCTTAACCCGGTCAAAAAGTGGTGGTGGGATCTGGAGCTGGAAGAGGACGGCGGCTACCGCCCGACACGCCATCCCGTCAATGCCCGCGATCTTCAGAAAAACCTCGACCTCAAGTACGAAGACCAGACGCTCGCCGTCTATCCCGCGCCTCTTGCCCCCCATCCCCATCCTTACCCCTACCCCATGGACCGGGAAGCCGGTATCGAGGCCTACCAGGCCATGGTCACGGCCGAAGAATACAAACGCCGGCGCGACGCGGGCGACGACAGCGTTCTGCACACCTACACGGCCGATGGGCAAAGTCCCGTTCTGCGCGTCGAGGTCACCAAGGCCCAACCCATGGCGGGCGGCGTCACAAAGTACGAGTTCCGCGCGCTCGACGGCGCCGACCTGCCGCCCTGGGAGGCGGGCGCGCATCTTGACATCGTGGTCGCGCCCGAATTCCTGCGGCAGTATTCCATGTCCGGTGATCCTTCTGACCGCAGCCTCTATCAAATCGGCGTCCTGCGCGAAGATAGTGGACGCGGCGGCTCCAAGCTCTTGCACCGGATCTTCAGCGAAGGGCGCAAGGTCTTTATCTCGCGCCCGATCAATCACTTCCCACTATCAGAAGACGCGAGCCACAGTTTCCTCATGGGAGGCGGTATCGGTATCACGCCTATGATCGCCATGGCCCACAGGCTGAACGCACTCGGCGCAAGCTTCGAGGTGCACTATTCCGTGACCTCACGCACCTCCGCCGGATACCTTGAGGATCTGGCCGCAGCTCCCTGGGCGGACCGGGTGACAGTGCACGTGTCGGACGAAAGCACGCGGGCTGACCTATCGGCGGTCCTTCGGCACCGCGAGGGCGCCCATGTCTATACCTGCGGACCGGACCGCTATATGTCGGCGGTCATGGATGCAGCCGAAGCAGCAGGTTTCCCCGAAGATGCGCGGCATCTGGAATATTTCTCGGTGCCCGAGGTGCCGGACTATGAGAACCACCCCTTCACCCTGCGGCTGGCAAAGTCAGGCCGAGACATCGCCGTCGGCGCCGATGAAACGGCAACCGATGCGCTCGAAAAGGCGGGCATCCATGTGGATGTGAAGTGCTCAGACGGCATCTGCGGGGTCTGCAAATGCCGCCTGATCGAGGGTGAGGCCGAACACCGTGACTTCGTTCTGTCGAAGGCACAGCGGGCGGAGAACGTCATCCTCTGCCAAAGCCGCGCCGCCGAAAAAGACGGCATCTTGACAGTCGACCTTTAGGCGCTCAGGTCGCCGCCGGCTGGAAGTCGAGGCAACCGCCGTTGATGCAGTGCAGAACGGTGTTGTTGATCGTCACTATATGACCGAGGTGCGAGCCGCAGCGCCGGCAAATCGCCTCGACACCTGCAAGAGTATCGAGCGCTCGGATTTCTTCTTCGGTCAGTTCTTCCTGCATCCCGGCATTGGCCGCCATGGTCGAGACGCTTTCGCCGCTGCGCGCCACATCACCGTAGGTCAGGCGATCAATGTCGGTCATGGTCGCCATGGGGAAGGAATGGCGGAAGAAAACCCAGCCCTGCGGCAGAACCGTCTTCCAGTAGCTGTCGTAGAGGGGGAGGCTGCAGGCGCCGCAGCAATAGATGCCATCCGCTGTCTGTTCCCAGTACGGATGTGATTTCGGCGGCTCTGTCCCGCCCTGGCGTAAGAGAAAGAAGGCTTCGTCGCTCAGTTTTTCACGCCACTCTTCGTCTGTCTTGACGATCTCGAACGCATAGGTATCGCTGGCGGACTGTTCTGCGGAAAGCGTGCCGGGCAGTACGGCGCCAGCCGCAACCGAGCCTAAGAACGTACGTCTTGGAATGCCTGTGGGTGTCATGGATCAAGTCTCTCCGGTGTCTTCCGATGGAAAAAGAGTGGGCATGCCGCCGGGGCCCCGCAAGCACTTTCCCGCGAAACCAAACGAGAATGAACGGGAATTGATCTTGTGTTAGAAGATGTTTGAGGGTGCGGGCCGATGATAGCGACGCGCATGACCGACAGGCTCGGGGTATCGGTTCCCCTTCCTAGCGCACCGATGGCCTTGGGCAGCGGCGGGGACCGCGCCTGGATCGGTACCGGGTTCCGCGCAACCTCGGACTGCACGGAAATCACCGAAGCGCAACGCCGGGAGATCCTGAAAAGCGACGGCACGAACACGCGCAATGCCTTTGGTTTTGTCCCTTGGCCGGGCCATGTGGCACTGCGCACCAGAGCCACGCCGCTGGTGGACCGCTGGCTTGGGCCGGAGGCGGCCCTGGCCGAAGTCGCACAAGCAGAGCCCGGGCACTTCCTGTCGATCTACGACGACCCCGAAACCGAGAACGACCCCCATCTCTTCGGTGAAGCGGCAGGGTTCGTGGCAGCAACCGAAACCGCGGCCGCATTTGCTGAGCGACTGGTCACCGATTGCGCAGCCCATCTGCGCACGGCAAATGCCCGGATGTTTACCGGACCGGGCTAGGCCCTCCCTTTGGCAATCCGGTCCCGCTCAGAAATAGTGGCGCCATGGGTTGGTTGATTCGCACAATTCTCTTTGCCGTCATCGCCGTTATCTGCGCCATCGCGGCCGCCTGGGGTGCCATGGCTCTCTGGTTCCATCTGACTTTTCCCGAGTTCGCACGCCTTGCTGCCGCCGTGGTTTTCGCCCTTTTGGGCGTCATCGCCGTCGGAGACCTTCTCAGAGGGCGTTTGCGTTGGCCATTGGCGCTTTTCGGCGTCGCGATTGCCGGGATATTCGTCTGGTGGAACGGCCTTGTCCCCCCGAGCGAGGGCAACTGGGCAGCAGAGGTCGCACGCCAGACCACGGGCGATATCGAGGGCGACACGCTGACGCTTTATGACGCCCGGGCCTTCCGGTGGCGCACGGACACTGATTTCGACGAGGTCTGGGAAACGCAGACCTATGATCTGTCTGAGATAACGTCGCTTGATCTTTTCATGTCCTATTGGGCCGGGCCGCACATGGCCCATATGATGGTTAGCTTCGGTTTTGCGGACGGACGGTATCTTAACTGGACCGCCGAAGTGCGCAGACAGGCGGATGGCGAGTTCTCACCCGTCGCCGATTTCTTCAACACCAACCCGATCGTCCTGATTGCCGGGGAAGAACGGGACATCCTTGGATTGCGGACCTTCGCGCGAGACGGTGAGACGGTGCATCTTTTCCGTCTCAGAGGCGACCCCGCCGGCCTGCGCCCCTTTCTCGAGGCCTACGTCGCGCGCGCCAATGCGCTGGCGGCAAAACCCGAGTTCTTCAATTCGCTTTTCTCAAATTGCTCGATGACGGTCCTGAACCTCGCCCGCGCCGTGGGGGTGCAGTTTCCATTGGACTGGCGGCTGCTCGTGAACGGGTACCTGCCGAATTTCCTTTATGATCGCGACACCTTGCCGAACACCATTCCGCTGCAGGACTACTACGACCTGGGCGTGATCAATGACCGCGCGCGCGCCGAAGGACCAACCGATGCCTTTTCTGATGCTATTCGTGTCGGCGTGCCATAGAGGTGCGCCTCTCTACTGCACCGGGTCACTGAAAATCTGCAGCACGATCGTCCGCGTATGCCCGCGCAAACGGTTCACTCCGTCGATTTCGTCGAGATAGCGTTCGGCCGTATCCCGGTCGGCAACGCCGAGCGTCCGCAGATCGCTCATGATATCCAGCAAACGGCGGTCGGAGCATAGACCGGGTCGCAGACGCCAGACCTGTCCAGCCGGCAGACTGACCGCCTCAAGCCCGCAGCGCGCCGAAGGCGGTGCGTTGCGCCAGAAGAGCGTGAGCAGATCGAGCAGCGCGGTGCTGTCCTCGGCGAAATAGTCGTGGGACATCAAATCATCGCCGACCGCCGACATGTCGATACTGTCAATTCCGTCGAAGACATGGATTTCGTCGCCGCCCTGCCCCGCCCTAGGCGTGCGCCCGTGCAACCTTTTCGAGACACTGAGCGCCACATCCTCGCTGGAGGCATAGACAGTCATTCGACGCGCAAGGGGTTTGAAGGTCGCGGACATGACGCCAAAGAGACCCGCATCCACATCCGGTGCGGCAAAGACGACCTCCTGGAAAATCGGCGGTGTGGCGATAGTGGCGCCGCGCTCCACCGCCAGAAGCTCAAGCGCGTCGGTCAGGGCGCGGTTGCCCATGGAATGCGCGATCAGGTGGATTTTCTCGTCACCCAGCGTCTCGACCAGTTCCGACAGAAATTCTTTCAGGTTGCGCCCGCTGTGTCGGACAGCCGCGCTGTCGGCGATGTAGCCGAAGGTTGTGCCGTGCGAGGGCCAGGAGTAGACCACCGGCACGCCATCGTAGCGCAAATCGTAGACAATCTGCGCAGCGCGCCGCATGGCCGTGTCGAAGCTCACGTTATAGCCGTGGATATAGACAAGGACTTCGCGGGTCTTTGCGTCGGCGAGCCTGTCCTGCAGCTTCGAAAGAAAGGCGCTTTCCACCAGCGGCACTACCTCTTCCAAAACCACGTGGCGCCCTGCCTTGGCCCCAAACTCAAGGCGCAAGAGCGACGGTTGTTCCATCTGGCCACGCCGGTGGTTGGGCGGAATGGACACGGTGACCTCACCGCTTTCGAGACCGCCACGGTCGTAAGAATAAAATTCCAGAGGGCCGTCCATGCCGCTGCGCGCCCTGTCGGTCGCATAGAGGAGCCGCACATTTGACCGGCCTTCGGTTCCTTCCACGATGGTGCGCGCGGAGTCCTGCATGCGTTTGCTCTTACCTTTAGCCCGCGCCGAGGCCGCTCCGTTGCCGGTGCTCGCATGCAAGTCCTCGGCGCGGTTATAAAACACCACCGGATCGCGCTCGACGCTCAGACCCATTTCGTGGGCCAGATCCGCCTTTCGCTCAAAAGACATGGCCGCCTGGGCGGTTCTTCCCAGTTCGATGAGCGCGGCCGAGCGGATGCGCATCAAATCAATCAGAACCGAGGGGTTCGGCGCACCCGAGGCCTCCAGCGCTCTGATGGCTTGGTCTGCGAGCGCAAGGCGGTCTTCCGCGCTGGCAGGCGGCGCGCTCATCAAGCGCCAAACCGTGGGAAGCTCGAAGGACGGGTCCGCATCGGACGGCTCAGGCACAAGCGCAAAGGCGAATGCCATCGGAACAAGCAGCCCTTTGCAGAGCCAGTTTTCCCCTCCGGACCAGCCTTTCATAAAGTCGCTGTTGCCTTTCTACTAGAACACGTTCGCCAGTCTGCACGGCGGCGCCCTTTATGCAAAGGGCAGACTGATCGCTTCCGGGCCTTCACCTTTCACGGGTTGGCTTCGGCGCTGCCCGAGGGTACCGGTGACGGCAGATAACCAGCAGACGCTGGCACCCCGCAGATCCCGCAGCCCGGACAATCCGAGAAAGATCGAAGTGCCCCGGATCACCGCAGTATCAACGGCGCAGGCCACCACCCCGGCATCGCCAGGGACACTGAACTGGATCCTCGTCGTGGCCCTTGGGGCCATCTGGGGCGCCGCATTCATGTCTGTCTCGGTTGCGCTTGAGGGATTCGGACCGGTTTGGCTTGCCGCCCTTCGGGTGGCCATTGCGGCCGTTGTCCTCGCGGTGATCGGGCATCTGATGGGACAGGGGCTGGCACGGGTACCGCGCAGGGCGGCGCCCTATGTGGCGCTTCTTGGCGTGGGCGCCGTGGCGCTGCCGTTTCTTTTGCTCAGTTGGGGCCAGCAATACGTCCCGTCGGCCTTCGCAGGGGTCGCCATGGGCACAGTGCCCTTGCTGGTCGTGCCCCTGGTCGCACTCTTTTCGCCCGAAGAAGGTATCGGGCCGCGGCGGATCGCAGGCATGGCGCTCGGGTTCCTGGGGATTGTCACCCTCTTCGGACCCGACGCCTGGTCTGGTCACTCCGAAACGTTTGGGTTCTGGGGGCAAGCCGCCTGCATCGTGGCGGCCGGCTGTTATGCTGGCGGGTCGGTCCTGACCCGCCGCACCCCGAAAACGCCACCCCTCGCGCTGGCCGCCGGATCGCTCGTTGCGGCGTCGGTCATTCTTCTACCCCTCGCTTTGGTGGTTGAAGGCGTCCCCGAAGCGCCATCCGCCAAACCGACGCTTGCTCTGCTCTACGCCGCGCTTTTCCCGACGGCCATCGCAGCCGTCATCCGCGTGCGGGTCATCACCACCGCCGGATCGCTTTTCATGAGCCTGACCAGCTATATGGTGCCGGTCTGGGCGGTGATCTTCGGCATCGCGCTTCTGGGCGAAGATCTGCCACAAAGCCTATTTTGGGGGCTTGGGCTGATCCTTGCCGGGATCGCTCTGTCCCAATGGTCAAGCGTCAGGGCCGCCCTGCGGCGCTAGATCGCCGGCGCACGCGCAGCCTCGACCTCGGCCACGATCCCGTCCACCACCGATGTCATGAGATCGGGATCCTCTGCTTCCACCATGACACGGATCAGCGGTTCAGTGCCCGATTTGCGGATCAGAAGCCGCCCTGTGCCCTGCAGCTTGGCCTCAGCATCGGCGATTGCGCTCTTGACCCCGGTTGCTGCCAGTGGATCGGTTCCTTCCGTGAAGCGGACATTCTTCAAGAGCTGCGGAACTGCCTCGAAGGATTTGGTCAATTCACTTGCCGGTAGCCCGGTTTCCACCATGGCCGCCAGAAACTGCAGGCCCGCCAGCAGGCCGTCCCCTGTCGTCGTGTAATCGGTCATGACGATATGACCCGACTGCTCACCGCCCAGGTTGTAGCCGCCCTTGCGCATAGCCTCGACCACATACCGGTCGCCCACGGCGGTCCGGTGCAGCGCCAGTTTGCGCGCCTCAAGATACCGTTCGAGCCCAAGGTTGGACATGACCGTCGCCACAAGCGCGCCACCCGCTAGCTTGCCGGTCCCGGCCCAACGGTCAGCGAAAAGCGCCATGATCTGGTCGCCATCCGCCACGGCGCCCGTTTCATCGATGACCATCACGCGGTCTGCGTCGCCATCAAGGCAGATCCCCAGGTCCGCCCGTTCCCGTCGCACGGTCTCCACCGCCTGCGCCGTAGACGTAGAACCGCAGCCTTCGTTGATGTTGAAGCCATCCGGAGCTACGCCAATGGGGATAACTTCGGCGCCAAGCTCCCAGAGCACCTCTGGCGCGGCTTTGTACGCAGCGCCATTGGCGCAGTCGACGACGACTTTCAGACCCGAAAGACGCCCGCGCGCGGGAAAAGTGGTCTTGGTGTATTCGATGTACCGGTGCAAACCATCATCGATCCTGCGCGCACGCCCGATCTCGGCAGGAGCCACTGGCTGCAGGTCGGTTTGCAGGATGGCTTCAATCTCGGCCTCCGCGTCGTCGGACAGCTTGAAACCGTCGGGGCCAAAGAATTTGATGCCGTTGTCGTGATGGGGGTTGTGGCTGGCCGAGATCATCACGCCCAGGTCTGCGCGCATGGAATGTGTCAGCAGCCCCACGGCCGGGGTCGGCACCGGCCCGAGCAGGAGCACGTTCATGCCCGTCGATGTCAGCCCCGCCGTAAGTGCGTTTTCCAGCATATAGCCCGAAAGCCGGGTGTCTTTGCCGACCACGACCCGGTGCTTGTTGGCCCCGTTGCCCTTGAAGTACCGGCCTGCAGCCGCCCCGAGCCGCAAAACGGTGTCTGCCGTCATTGGATATGTATTGGCCTGGCCCCGAATGCCATCGGTGCCAAAGAGCGTCTTTTTCATCTTTCTGCCCCGGCTTTGCCTGTTGCTTTTGTCGTGGCGCCGAACACCTCAACGAAGCTTAGCACGGGATTAAGGTCAGAGGAACGCTGCAGCCGCGTCAGCGCTTGGACAAGCGGATCGGCTGCCGGTAGAAATGGTGTACGCCTATTGTCGTGGTACGCGGATAAACCCGTGACCAGCGGGGCGATACAGCTTTCGTGTGGTAGTGCGTTGCCCCTTCGGTCAGGTCGCCTCCGGACTGATCAAGTACCATCTTTGCAATCTTACCGACGCGTTCATAGGCTTTCTGCTCATGGAACACTTCCGGCTTGCCGTCACAATTGTAAGTGAACTGGCAGGCGTATTTCTGACCGTTGACACCCTGATTGATCACGCCACACACGGTGTTCGGGAAGCGCGCAGAACGGACGCGGTTCAGAATGACCTCGGCAACCGCAAATTGCCCGGCAACGGATTCGCCACGCGCTTCAAAATAAAGCGCTTCGGCAAGGCAGGACCAGGACGCTCCGCCTTTGACGACCGGCATGGCGTCCAACTCTTTCCGGGTCATCCGGTGTGGCGCAGACGGGACAGCGTCGGCCGGCGTGCCCAGATGCAGGCGGTAGCCCGCGCTGATCGCGTCGATCCTCGGCGCTTCGGCCGCAGTAAGGCCCGTATCGAAACGGTCAAAGCCACCTAAAGGCTCGTTCGATGTGCTCAGGTAGGCGTCAGCCGAAGCGAACCCACCAATGCATAAAGACAAAGCGGCGGCCAAAGCCCCGCGAGCAAGCGTATTCATGTCAGCCCTTTTTCCGCATCCCCCTGCCAAAATTGGCTTGATGCGCCCAGCAATCGTCGCTTACCCGAAGCTTCATACAGGGTCCACCCCACCTGCCTTTGAGGCAAATGATCGGCGGATTTTGGATAATTCTGTGGAGAACTGTCCCCGAATTGGGGACAATCTGGCTTATTGACCGTCTTTGTTCAGCGCCAACTGGGCTGCAGCAAGCTTTGCCACGGGCACGCGAAAGGGTGAGCAAGACACGTAATCGAATCCCGCATCGCGGCAGAAAGCGATCGATTCCGGGTTCCCGCCGTGTTCGCCGCAAATCGACAGAACCACATCTTTGCGTCCCTCCCGCCCCCGCTCGGCGCCCATGCGCAAAAGCTCGCCCACGCCGTCCGTGTCAAGGGTGTGGAAAGGATCCTCGCGGTAGACACCCTGCTGTACGTAAGATCCCATGAACCGTCCGGCATCATCGCGAGACAGGCCATAGGTCATCTGGGTCAGATCATTGGTGCCAAAGCTCATGAAGGCCGTGTGCGGGGCAATTTCGTGGGCGCGCAACGCGGCGCGCGGCGTCTCCACCATGACACCGAGACGATAGTCGAAATCAACGCCGTTTTCCGTACGCACCGCCGCCGCGACCGCGTCGATGCGGGTTTTGACTAGCTCAACTTCCCGCTTGGCGCTGATGAGAGGGATCATGATCTCTGGCACCACCGGCTGACCCGACGCGCTGACTGCAACGGTCGCCTCGAAGATCGCCCGCGCCTGCATGTCGTAGATTTCGGGAACTGTGATCCCCAGGCGCACGCCCCGCATCCCGAGCATAGGGTTGAATTCCGTCAGCCCATCGATACGGCGCTGCACATCACTTACCGGCAGATCCAGCGCCGCGGCAAGTTCCTGCGTCCCTTCCTTTGTATGCGGCAGGAACTCGTGCAAAGGCGGGTCAAAAAGGCGAATACACACCGGCAACCCGCGCATTGCCTCAAAGAGCCGTTCCAGATCAGCACGCTGAATAGGCAAAAGCCGGTCCAGCGCCGCCCGCCTGTCTTCAGGATCACGGGCAAAGATCATCTCGTGCATGACCGTCAGGCGGCCGGCCTCAAAGAACATATGCTCGGTTCGGCACAGGCCGATGCCCTCGGCACCGAACATGGCAGCGTTCTGGGCTTCGGCGACGGAATCGGCGTTCGCACGCACGCCGATATCGCGCACCTCATCCGCCCAGGACATGAGCGAGGAAAAGGCATCGTCGAGCGCCGGTTGCAGCATGTCCGCTGTTCCGGCCAGAACCTGGCCGCTCGACCCGTCGAGCGTGACCACATCGCCTTCGCCGAACATGCGCCCGTCGTCCGTGGTCAGCATCTTCTTGCGCTTTTGCAGGCGCAGGCCCGAGGCACCAACCACGCAAGGCACGCCGAGCCCCCGCGCGATCACCGCGGCGTGGCTGGTCGTGCCCCCCCGCTCGGTCAGAACGCCCGCCGCGACATGCATTCCCCGAATGTCCTCGGGCGAGGTTTCCCGGCGCACCAGAATGCAGGGTTCACCGCGTGCCGCACTTGCCTGAGCCGCCGCAGCCGAAAAAACGATCTGACCAACCGCCGCGCCGGGGCTGGCCGCAATACCCTGCGCCGCCACATCGCGTTCAGCCTCGGGGTTGATTTGCGGGTGCAGGAGTTCGGTCACGGCTCGCGGCGCGATCCGCGACAGCGCTTCCTCGCGGGAGATAACTCCATCGCGCACCAGATCATGGGCAATCCTCACAGCGCTGCGCGCGCTGCGCTCCACCGGCACCGCATCGAGGATCGACAGCGTTTCGCCGTCGATGGCGAATTCGATCTGCATTTCTTCGCGCAGCCGCGCCCGAGCCACTTCGCCAGCCGCCTTCAACTCGTCGAAAACAACGGGCGCGGCTTCTTCAAGCGACGGTCCACGGGGGTCGCGCACCAGAAAAAGCGTGCCCTCCGCGCCGGTCAGGGCCTCGCGGCCCTGGCTTTGGCCAAGATACCGCCCCGTGACCTGCGGAAACCCGGTGGTGCTGCTGACGAACTGAATGACGCCAGACCCGCTCTCGCCCGGTCCGACGCCAAGGGCCATCTTTTGCACGACGACTCCGAGGCCAGCATCTGCGGGGGCGCCGCGCGCCTGGCGCAGAAGCCGTGCCGTCGTGCCCTCCCAGGCCCGTGCCATGGATTTCAGCACATCGCCGAGCTGCCGCGCGGGATCCTGCGGAAAGGGTTCGTCCGCTTCATCCTCGTAGGCGGCGAGCAGGTCGGCCACCGCCGCATCCGTCATCTCGACCGGCATTTCGAAGGCATCTGGGTCAAGGCGCGCCACTTCTACAGCATAGGACTGGATGAAGCGCAGATAGAGCGCGTTCGCCGCCTCGGATCCGATCGTGTCTTTGAGGGTGTCCCGGGTGGCGCAGTTCATGCCGATGTTCAACACCGCCCGTGGTCCACCCCATTCAGGGTCTTCGGACGAGGGGCGCGCCGAAAGCACCGGGGCGGCGCCAAACTCGGCCAAGAGATCGTCAAGGTCTGGCAACTGTCCAGCAGCGATAGCCGCCATGGTGCCGAAATCGAGCGCCACGGTCAGCGGTACAGGTAGGTCAAGGCGGACCAGCCGCTGCAGGCACTTTGCGCGGTTGCCGTGGTGTCGCACGTCGACCGGCGACGTCGGCGTGATCACCGTGTACTGACTGAAGTCCGCTTCTTTCTGCACCGCAGCGCTCCTTTTGCCAAAAGCAGCATACTCACGGAAAGTTCTGGGGCAAGAGAGCAGTTTGGCGCAGGATCTAGCCTTCGATGCGCGAGAGATCAGCAGCACCGAGGCAAATTGCCCTAATCCTGTGCAGGATATTGAGCCGGTTTCGCCGCAGCACAGCATTTTCCGCGTTGACCTGCACCGTTTCAAAAAACCCATCGATGGGCGCGCGCAGCGCCGCCATGGCCGCCATCGCCGCCCCAAAGTCCTCGGTCTCGATGGCCGGTCCGATGGCCGCTTCGGCCGCGGCGAGCGCGTCAAAAAGCACCGTCTCTTCGGGCTCTTGGGCCAGCTTGGCGTCGGGGCCGTAAGAGTACTCGACCCCATCCTTCTCTTCGGCCTGCGCCAGGATGTTGTTGGCGCGTTTGAACCCCTGGATCAGGTTTTCGCCATCCTCGGTCGACAGGACCGCCTGCAGGGCCCCGGCGCGTTTGACAAGCAGGCTCAAATCGTCGGTACCGGGCATCGCAAGGCAGGCGTCGATCACATCATGGCGAATGCCGCGGTCGCGCATGTAGACTTTCAGCCGGTCGTGCAGAAAGGCCAGAAGGTCATCGCGTTTCTCGGCGATATCTCCGTTCACCCGGTCGAGGAGCCCGCTTGCGGCCTCTTCGAGGTCGAGCCCGTCGCCCTTCAGCCTGTCGATCACCCTCCCAACCGACGCGCCGACTCCACTGAAATCGGCAATGTCATCGAGAAGTTCGTCCAGTACAGACACCAGCTTGTCCGCGTTCCCGCCCAGGGCGTCGTGAACTGCGTGGCGCAAGAGTCCCTGCGACAGAACCGGCCCAAGCGACAAGCGAATGTCGTTTTCCAGAAGCGTCCGGATGACCCCAAGCGCCGCACGGCGCAGTGCGAATGGGTCCTTTGAACCAGTGGGTTTCTCGTCGATCGCCCAGAATCCCGTCAGCGCGTCCAGCTTGTCGGCCAGGGCCACCGCCACACTGACGGGCTTGCCCGGAACCGCATCCGATGGCCCAAGCGGCGCATAGTGATCGCGTGCCGCATCGGCGATTGCCTCGTCAAGCCCGGCTTCCAGCGCATAGTAGCGGCCCATGACGCCCTGCAACTCGGGAAACTCGTAGACCATTTCCGAAGCGAGATCGGCCTTGGCCACGCGCGCGGCCTCGAAACTCGTCTCCGGGTCTGCATTGCAGGCCGGTGCGAGGCGGCGCGCCAGTGTCTGCGTCCGCGCAATCCGGGCACCAACACTGCCGAGGCGGGCATGGAAGGTCACATTGTCCAACGCCGCCAGCCAGTCACCCATACCGGCGCGCGCCACGCGCAGGTCGTTTTCCCAGAAGAACTTTGCATCCGCCAGACGGGCGGACAGCACCTTGTCGTTGCCCGCAAGAATGGTCGCGCCAGTGTCGGCGGACGTGCGGTTTGCCACCGTGATAAAGCCGTCGATCTGCTCGGCCCCGGTAGAGCGCACCGAGAAGAACTTCTGATGCTCGCGCATGGAGGTCTGCAGCACTTCCGATGGCAGCGAAAGGTAGTCAGCGCCAATCTCGCCCATCAGCACAACGGGCCATTCCACGAGGCCCGCCACTTCGGCAAGAAGTCCCTTGTCCTCGGCGACCTCCTTGCCAGACGCAAATGCGAGGTTCTCGGCGTGATGTTTGATCTGGGCCGCCCGTTCCTCGGGGTCGAGGATGACGTGGGCCGCACGCAGCTTGGCGGTGTAGTCGTCAAAAGAAGTCACGGCAAAGGCGCCAGGCGACATGAATCTGTGCCCCTCGGTCAGATCGCCCGCCGACAAGCCATCGACTTCCACCGGCACGACGGTGGGCCCGGCCTCGTCATAGAGAATGCATAGGATCCCGTGCAACGGACGCACCCAGCGCAAGGTGCCGCTGCCCCAGCGCATGGATTTCGGCCAGGGAAATGACCGGATCGTAGCTTCCAGAACCTCTCCCACGATGTCCGAGGCCGGCCTGCCGTCGCGCTCGATGGTCGCAAACCAGACCTGCCCCTTGCCCGCATCCCGCACCTCAAGCTCGTCTTTAGTCAGTCCTGTCGCGCGCAGAAATCCGTTCAGCGCATTTTCGGCCGCATCTGCCTTGGGGCCTTTGCGCTCTTCGCGCACCGCGGGGCTTTCCGTAGGAAGCCCGTGAACGGACAGTGCCAGACGGCGGGGCGTGACAAAGGCCTTGGCGCCCGCATAGGTCAACCCTGCGTCGACCAGACCATCGGTCACCAGTTTGCGCAGATCGTCTGCTGCGCGCGCCTGCATGCGCGCGGGAATTTCCTCTGAGAAGAGTTCGATCAGGAGATCGGGCATTGCGGGCGATCCTATAGGCCGAGGATGGTTTGTATGACGCCCGCGTTCGCGAGATCCACAAAGAAGGCCGATACCAAGGGAAGAATGACAAATGCAATGGGCGACGGGCCGTATCTTTTGGTGACGGCGGTCATATTGGCGATTGCCGTCGGCGTCGCCCCCAGCGCAAAGCCTGCGAAGCCAGCCGACAGCACCGCCGCGCGGTACTCCGAGCCCATGGCGCGGAAGAGAACCACCAGGATGAAAACGACAGCGATAATGGTCTGCGCCCCCATGGTCGCCGCGAGCAACAGTTCGGACCCTGCAAGGGTCCAGAGTTGCAGCGACATCAGCGACATGGCCAAAAAGATGCCAAGCGCAAATTCGGACACAAGCGACAGCGACGGCGTGCGCCGGATCTCCGGCACACCCGGCAAGAGAACGGGCAAAAGGTTGCCGACGACGATACCGACCAGAAGGCACGGCACAAAATTCGGCAGCTTGAGACCCATAGCGGCAATGCTCTCGCCCAGGGCAAAGCCCAGAATGATCACCACATGGCTCACAAAAAGCACCCGCATCAGGTTGATGTGATCAATGTCTTCGGCCTTGCTGTCGTCATGGGGCAGGCCGATCACCGTTCCTGAGTCGGGGCGTTCTGGCTCCAGTTCGTGCCGCGCGATCAGGAACTTCGCGATCGGCCCGCCTAGAAGGGCGGCAACCACAAGTCCAAGCGTGGCCACGGCAATCCCGATTTCGGAGGCGCTTTCCACACCGGTCGCCGCAGCGACTTCGGGCGACCAGGCGATGGCCGTCCCGTGCCCACCGATCAGCGAAGCTGACCCCAGAAGCACACCTAGTTTTGCCGGGTAGCCAAAGAGGCTGGCCACAACCATACCGACGCCGCTTTGGAGCGCGATGAAAATCAGCGTCAGGATAAGAAGGATCAACAGAGGCTTGCCGCCCGCGGCCAGGTCCGACAGGCGCGCGTTGAGCCCGATGCCGGTGAAGAACAGGATCAGAAAATAGTCCCGGGCCTTAAGGTCGAATTCGACCGCGATACCGAGATAGACGTAGACCGCCCAGAAAATCGCCGCCGCGACCAGTCCGCCCGACACCGGCTCCGGAATGTTGAATTCCCTCAGAAAAGCCACCTTGCGGGTCACTTGTACGCCGGTGAGATAAACAAGCAGTCCCAGCGTTGTGGCAACGAATGGTTCCACGACGAGCGGGGTCGGCTCCATGGGTCTACTCCGAATACTTCTCGTTCAATTGGTGCCAGGCGAAAGCGCGACCATCCTCAAAAACGGCGATGACCCGATCAACGCCATCAACGATGTTCTTGGCTGACAGGAAAGCGACAGCCTCTTCCCGCTCTAGCGTCTCACCGATCTCCCGTGCATCGAAGCAGGGCAACCCCGGCGGGCCGTTGAGCGGCACCGCCCCGTCGTAGACGATGTACGTCTCTGTCAGCATCGGCAACGACATTGGCGTGGTGAAACAGGCGCGGTACCGGATCGGCGAACTGTCCGAGTCGATGCCTTCAAAGTCATTGAGAATAAAAGGCTCGGGGGCGCCGGTGGCGGAGGCAATGATGGTGATTTCGGCCTCGGGGGCGGCTGAGTCGACGGGTTCGTAGAACGCATAAAGCTGCAGGTAGTAAAGCGCAGCGCCCGCGATCAGACCTGATCCCACGAGAAATACCCCCACGATCTTTCCGTTCATGGCACATCCTGTCCGAAGCAAAGGACGTTGCCGTCAGGATCGGTCACCTCGATCTCGCGCATACGGTATTCGGTAGCGACGGGCCCGCGAAAGTTGCATCCGGCGTCCCTCAGGCGCGCGGCGAGCGCCTCCACAGCGTCGGTGTGAAAATAGGCACGCCACCTGTCGTAGGGTGCCTCAGGTCCGTCCCAGGCCATTAGAAATACCGTGGCCGCGTCACGACGGAAGATCCCAAAGCCGGTTATGGGTTCGCCCGCTTCCTCGACCACATCGAACTGCAGCACCTCGGTCCAGAATGTCCGGGCAGCGGGATAGGCTGAGACACGCAGAACTGGGACAGAGGACAGGAGGGCCATGGGCAATCACTCGCAGCGATGGTCGTTGGTGCCTGTTGCTGCTAGTGGATTGTCAACTTGAATGCAAAAACAAAGGTCTTGCAAGCATGGACGGTTTCGCCGCGCTCAAGTTCTTCGGCGCACTCTTCGCGATTATGAACCCTCTGACGAACCTGCCGGTTTTCCTCAGCGTGACCGACGGACTGGACCGTAGCGCCCAAAGAACTGTGGCCATCAAAGTCGTCCTTTACTGCGCACTTCTCGGCACCATCTTCGCGCTGGCCGGAAACGCGATCTTGAGCGCCTTTGGTATCAGCGTCGATGACTTCCGCGTTGCGGGCGGTCTGGTTCTGCTTCTGATCGGGCTGAACATGCTCAACGGCTCCGACAGCCCGGCCCACCACGGCAGCGAACACGAGAAGGCCCATTTCCAGGCCAGCACACTGGCATTCTACCCGCTCGCCTTTCCTATTCTCGTTGGTCCAGGCACCATCACCACGCTGATCCTTTACCGCCAGCAGGCGAAAGGACCGGAGGACCTGACCGCCTATTTCGCGGTCTTTGCAGTCGTGCTTGCGCTAATTGCGGTGACTTTCTGGTTTTCCGCAGCCATTGGCACCTTTCTTTCACAAACGGGACGCGTGATCATGCGCCGTCTCATGGGCATGCTCCTGATCGCCATCGCGGTCGACATGCTCGTGAGCGGACTGAAAGCTCTGCTGCCGGGTCTGGCATGACGGCTCAGGCGGCCCAACCGCCCGCTTCGGTGCGTACGAAAGCGTCGGCGCAGGCCTTGGCCAGCGCCCGGACCCGCCCGATATAGGCCTGCCTTTCGGTCACCGAGATCACACCCCGGGCGTCGAGCAGGTTGAACAGGTGACTTGCCTTGATGCACTGGTCGTAGGCTGGCAGCGCCATCACGATCCGGCGCCCCGTTTTTGGATCGGTGTCCGGTTCGGCCAGAATGCGCGCGCATTCCGCTTCGGCGTCCTCGAAGTGACGCATCAGCATGCTGGTATCGGCCACGTCAAAGTTCCAGCGCGCGTACTGGCGTTCTGCGTCCCGGAAGACATCCCCATAGGTTAGAGGGATCGGATCGCCGGGGTCGTTAAAGGGCATCTCGTTGCCGTCATCGAAGCCCAGCACATACATGGCAAGCCGTTCCAGGCCGTAAGTTAGCTCGCCCGACACCGGCTTGCAGTCATGCCCGCCGACTTGCTGGAAATATGTGAACTGGCTTACCTCCATCCCGTCGCACCAGACCTCCCAGCCAAGCCCCCAGGCGCCCAGGGTCGGGCTTTCCCAATCGTCTTCAATGAACCGGATGTCATGGAGCGCCATGTCAATCCCGATGGCCTCTAGCGAACCAAGGTAGATGTCCTGAAAATCCGGGGGACTGGGCTTCACGAGGACCTGAAACTGATAGTAGTGCTGCCAGCGGTTCGGGCTGTCGCCATACCGCCCATCCGTCGGGCGACGCGATGGCTGCACATAGGCAGCGGCCCAGGGCATTGTCCCAAGGCTGCGCAGCGTTGTCGCCGGATGGAACGTCCCGGCGCCCACTTCCATGTCATAGGGTTGCAGGATCGCGCAGCCACGCTTGGCCCAATAGGTCTGGAGCCGGAACATCAATTCCTGAAAGCTCTTTGGCTTCGAGATTTCGGTCATCGCGCGCTCCGTCCACGAGATCCACGGGGTTCGGGGCGTCTTAGGCATGGGCGCCTGGCCCGTCAATGCACCTTCACGGGGATTGCCCTAAAGGAAGAAAAGATCGATGTCGGACGTACTGGTGATGTCTTCGACGGTCAGGTCGTGTTTGCCAAGATCAATGATCAGATCACCGTTTTTGACCTTGCTGCGGGCATCAAGGTTGAAGGTCGCTTCATTGAAACCAACGAGCATGATCTGGTCAACGCCAGCTTCATAGTCGGTGATCAGGTCGTCGCCTTCCCGTTTTCCAAAGACGAAAGTGTCGCTGCCCTCGCCACCCGCCAGTTTGTCATTGCCGACGCCACCGTCGATCAGATCTTCGCCTTCGTCGCCGTTCAGGCGGTCATTCCCTTTGCCGCCGCTCAGTTGGTCATTCTCCGTGCCACCGCGAAGAACATCCTTGTCGCGACCGCCTTTGAGCGTATCGTTTCCGGCCTCGCCGTAGAGCCGGTCCTTTCCTTTGCCACCGAGCACAACGTCATCGCCAGCGCCGGCATAGACCTTGTCATTTCCGTCCTTGGCCGAGATTTTGTTGTTCAGATCGCTCGCTGAGTGGGTGTTCGAGCCGCTGCCCAGCACCTTGGACGTGTGTATCGCCGTGGTACCAGCCGATGGAAGGCCGGACTCGCCTTCAAAGACGTCGACCTTGACGTTCTTCGTCCCGATCGTGACCGTCGTTTCATATGGGGCGTCCAGGTCGCCGCCTTCGTAGCGGACCGTGTAGGTCCCCGGGTCCAACTCCAAAGAGTATCCACCGGAGTTCCATGTCGATGTCGCGGCGATATCGGTGTCGTTCCACGCGGTGATCCGAACCCCGCCCTGCCCTTCGCCTACGTCGTAAAAGCGGTCGCCGTCTGCGTCGTCGATGACCACGCCGGTCAGATACGTCTTGCCGGAAACACCGAATTTTTCCGTCACGTTGACGCTGTTGTACGTGCGACCGCCCGACGTGTAGCCGCCGCTGGCAATCCCAACCCCGAGTTCCGTGTAACTGGAGCGCAGCAAATTGCGCTGGTGTCCATCGGACTCCCACAGCTGTTTGTGAAGGGCTTCTACGGCCTGTGTCGAAACCGAATAGCTGCCCGTCGAGCCACGCCATGCGATGTTTTCGCCCACACCTCCGGTGTATCCCTCGTCCCGTGCACGGTCCGTCGGGCTCTTGCCCGTGTATGGATTGGTGTGCGCAAAGAAATCCTGGGCGATAATATCGTTCGAGTGGCCCTGAGCTGCCGCATCGAGCGGTTTCACGACGGCAAGGGCGTGCTGGGGCGTGCTCGATACACCGCTGGCCAGTTCGCCTGCGTTGGTTCCGATCCGCGCAACCTCTGCGTTGGGGTTCATTCGTGCACGGTTCACCAGTTCGACCATCAATTGCTCGAAATCGGTGGGTCCCGAAAAATCCAAGGAATAGGCGCTGCTTGGAAGAGGCGGTGCGGGCATCGTGGGGATCAGGGCATACTGTTTCGGGTGGTGCATTTCTGCCCCACAGCTGTGGCAAAACCGTGGCACGAAAGCGGCCAAAACCCGGCGCCACGCCTTTGTGAGAAGAGCGGCAAAAGAGTGCCGAGCACCTGTTCCTAAGGGGCTACATCCCCCTGCGACCGCACAAAATCAACAAAAAGCGGTTGTTTGGGACGCAGCGGGAATGCAAGTTCGCGCAGAAATGACGGTACCGGGGCAGGCTCATGACACGCTGGATTCTTTGGATCGCTTTGCTAGGCGCGGCGGCATTTCAGGCCAGCGCACAGCAAGCTGCACGCGACACTTATATCCAGGTCGAGGCAAGGCCGAGCGAGGCGCAGGCGCTCGACCGGGCCGACGCCTATAGTCAAAGGCTGCAAGGCATCGGCGGATACCGCATGACGACGGGCTGGTATGCGATTGCGATCGGGCCCTTCAGCCGCGAAGTTGCAGAAGCCCAGCTTGAGGGCCTACGCGCGAGCGGGCAGATCCCATCCGACAGCTACCTGACCTCGCGGGCCACCTATTCCCAGCAGTTCTGGCCGCCAGGCACCACATTTGAAGGTGCCCCGGCCCTGTCGGGCGAGGCCGCCAACACACTCTTTCTGAGGCCCGGCACCAGCCGCGCAGAAGCAACGGCGCCGGCCACAGCACAAGAACCTGACGAAACCCGGGGCCAGGCGCTGTCGTCAGAGCGGCTTCTTACGCGCGCCGACCGCGAAGACCTGCAGAACGCGTTGGCATGGGAGGGGACATATGCAGCCGCTGTCGATGGCGACTTTGGCCCGGCCACGCGCCGCGCGATGGAAACCTGGCAGCGCCTCCAGGGCTTCCCTGCGACCGGTGTGCTCACATCCGCGCAACGCCGGGGCCTGCTCAATGCCTACCGTGACGCCGTCGAGGACCTCGGGCTTGCAACGCTTGAGGACGCGCAGGCGGGGATCTCCCTCACGGCCCCTGGCAACCGGCTGAACCGCGCAGAAAGCGACCCGCCTTTCGTCCGCTATGAAGACCCCGCCGGCGGCAGCGCCCAACTGATCCTGATCAGCCAGACCGGCGACAGTGCCCGTCTGACCGCACTGTACGAGGTTCTGCAGACACTGCGCGTCGTTCCCGTGGACGGACCCCGCAGGGTCCGGCGCGACAGCTTTGATCTTGAAGGTCGAAACGACAGCATCCTGACCTTGGGCTTTGCCCGTCTCAGCGGCGACGAGATCAAGGGAGCCCTGCTTGTCTGGCCGCAGGAAGATGAGCGCACCGCACGGCTGGTCTACCAGGCCATGCAAACCAGCTTCGCCCCCATGTCAGGTCAGGTTCTGGGGCCGGCGGGCAGCAGCGAGGATCAATCAGTGGATCTGCTTGCAGGTCTTGAGATCCGCCAGCCCGTGCGTGCGCGCTCCGGTTTCTTTGTGGACAATAGCGGCCGTGTTCTTACCACGACCGACGCGATCCGCCAATGCCAGCGGATCACCATCGACCAGTCGACCGACATGAGCGTAGAGGCGGAAAACGCCACGCTGGGCCTCGCCCTTCTCGCGCCGCGCGCCGCGATCGCCCCCGTGGGTTTTGCGCGGTTTCGCGAAAACCCCGGGCGCATCCGTTCGGAAATCGCCGTCGCAGGCTATTCCTACGGTGGGCGTCTGGGCGCGCCAAGCCTCACCTATGGCGAGCTTCAGGAACTGGCGAGCCTTGAGGGCGACGAAACGCAGGACCGATTGCAGATATCCCCCGGCGAAAGCGATGCAGGCGGCCCCGTGCTGGACACGAGCGGAAGCGTCGTAGGTCTCTTAAGGCCCGGACCCGTTGTCGAAGGGCGGCGCCTGCCGGACGATCTGCACTATTCCACAGATAGCGTGGCCATCCTCGAAGCGCTGTCAGCTAATGGGCTACAACTGTCACGCGCCAGCGCGGCCGAACCCCTGGCCCCCGAAGACCTTGCCAGTCTCGCCAGTGACATGACCGTTCTGGTGAACTGCTGGAACTAGGCGACTGTTTCTGGTGTGACCCGGATCAGGGTCGGACCGGGATGCTCCAGTGCTTGCCCAATGGCCGCTGACAGGGCCACCGGATCCGCCGGGTCCACTGCGGCCGCGCCGTAGGCGCGTGCCAATGAGACGAAATCCGGGTTTCGCGCGATGACGGCGTTGGGGCGGATTTGCGCGCGGCGTATGCTGTCTTCGATCTCGCCAAGCTTGCCATTGTCCCAAAGCAGGATCGGCAGGCTGAGACCAAGTTCGACCGCTGTTGCCAGCTCTTGGACCGTATACTGAAACCCGTAGTCCCCGGCGATGGCGATCACCGGCTCTTCCGGCCGCGCCAGCTTGCCGCCGATGGCCGCGGGCAGCGCGAAACCGAGCGTGCCGAAGCCGTAAGGGTGATGCCAGAGCCCCGGTGCGCCAAGCGGATAGATCTCTTTCGCGCCGTAAGCCAACTGCGTCATGTCCGAGAAAAAAAGCGCGCCCTGTGGCACAGCCGATAGAAGGATTTCGCAGACCTCCGCGACACCGGGGCGTTCATCCGAGACCTCCTGCCGCCAGAGTGCGATTTGCTCGGCAACGCGCGCCGCGCTCCATTGGCTGTCGCGCGGCGTGTCAATCGCCGCAAGCAGCGCCACACAGACCTGCCCCACATCGCCCTTGATACCCAACGTGCCGTGCCCGAGATCCTGCCGAAGGACATCGGCATCGATGTCCACGCGGATCGCCGGGCACACGTGGCCGAGGCGGTCGCGCCATAGGTCCACTTCCGACAGGGTCGAGCCAAGGACTATGAGAAGATCCGCCTCGCGCGCGATATCCGCACTGCCAGGGCGCGCCAGCATGGACCCAAAGTGCAGCGGATCGCCCGGCTCAGCGACACCGCGACCGGCGTAGCTGGCAAAAGACGCGGCCTGGATCCGCGTAAGAAGCGCACGCACCTCGGGCGCCGCGCCGGAACTGCCGCCGCCCAGAATGACGAGCGGCCTTGACGCGGCCTCGATGTGTGCGGCCGCCTGTGCGATGGCGTGACAGTCAAGCTCCGGGTTGGCGAACGGCGTGGGCGCCTCGGGAAAAGGGGGCGCTGCGCCAGATAGCAACCCCATAGGCACCTGAATATGCTTCGGACGCGCGCGGGAATGGTGGAATTCCTCAAGCGCGCGGTCGATCAGAGCGTAGGCATCTTCAGCCGTCCGGGCCTCCACAGACCAGTCGCAAACGGTGCCCGCCGCCGCCACCTGATCGCGCATCTGGTGAAGCTGACCATGCCGGGTCTCTATGTCGTCAAGGGCACTCGATATGACCAGCATGGGCACGCTGTCGGAATAAGCCTGGCCCATCGGCGTCATGATATTGGTCAGCCCCGGCCCGGTAATCACAAAGGCCACACCCGGCCGCCCACTGGCCCGGGCATAGCCATCGGCCATGAACCCGGCGCCCTGTTCATGGCGCGCAAGAACATGCCGGATCTCGGCGGCCTCCATGCCGCGGTAGAGCTCCTGATTGTGCACACCAGGAATGCCGAACACCGTATCTACCCCGCGTGCCCTGAGCATCGCCGTGATCTCTACGCCCAGTGCTCGGGTCATCATGCCCTCCAGAAGTGCCGTGTCAGCACCGCATAGACCACCAAAAGCTCCAACCGCCCGATCAGCATGGCCGCCGCCAGCAGCCATTTGGCGGTGTCCCCGAGCCCGTTGTAGTTGCCCGCTGGTCCGATTTCATCACCGAGCCCCGGGCCGATGTTGGCCAGCGCCGCCGAGGCCCCGGAAATCGAGGTGACAAAGTCGAGACCGGTCAGCGCCAGAAGGACCGACAGCACACCGAGCGTCACGATGAAGAAAACAAAGAACGCCATCACCGAGGACAGCACATCGTTTGACACAACTCGCCCGGCGTAGCGCGGTGTGAAGAGGCCGTGGGGCGAATGGATACGCCGAATCTGGGCGCGGATCGACGAAAAAAGCAGCTGATAGCGGAAGATCTTGATAGAACAGCTGGTCGACCCCGCGCAGCCGCCAATGAGCCCGATGAAAAAGATCACCGCCACAGGGAAAGCGCCCCAGAGCGTGTAGTCGGTGCTGGCATAACCGGTTCCGGTCAGGATCGAGACGCCGTTAAAGAGCGACTGACGAACTGAATTCTCCAGATCTCCGTCCACCCAGACCCGCGCGGCGGCAAGGAGGACTACGACAAGAAAGGCCACGCCGAGAAAGGTCCGCACCTGACCGTCCACATAAAGCGGCGCCGCGCTGCCGGCCAGAAGTTGCACGTAGCGGACAAATGGCAGGGCTGCCAGCACCATGAAGACGACCGCGACGTATTCCACGGCGGGTGGAAAGGCTGCGAAAGAGGCATCATAGTTGGCAAAACCGCCTGTAGCCACGGTGGTCATGGCATGGGTCATGGCGTCGAAACCGTTCATGCCGCTTGCCGCGTAAGATAGCGCGCACACGACTGTCAGACTCGCGTAGATCACCGAGATCTGCTGCGCGATCTCAGAGGCGCGAGGAAGGATCTTTCCGAGGGTGTCAAAGCCTTCGGACCGGAAGATCTGCATTCCCCCGATCCGCAGTTCCGGCAGGAACACCATGGCAACGACGATGATACCGATCCCGCCGAACCATTGCAGAAGCGCCCGCCACAGCAGGAGACCCTTCGGTAGTTCTTCGAGGCCCACCATAACCGTCGCACCGGTCGTGGTCAGGCCCGACATGGCCTCAAAGAACGCATCCGTGTAGCTGGCGCCCGTACTGCCCAGATAGAAAGGCAGCGCCGCAAACATCGGCAGCGCAAGCCAGACGCCCGTGGTGAGAAGAAAGGTCTGTTGAACCGATGGTCGCGGCCCAATGGAGTTCGCCGTGGCCAGCGCCACCGCGGTACCGATCAGGAAGGTGATGACACCGCATTCAAGGAAAACGATCCAATGGTCGTTCCCGGCGATCATGTCTGCCGCCATGGGCAGCGCCATGGTCAATCCGAGCACGGCGACAAGCCAGCCGACGACGTAGCCCACCGGGCGCAGATCCAACATACCCAAGGCTTGGCGCGCCCGGTGGCCGCTGTCAAGAACCCGCGCCGTGCGGATCAGCGCGTGTGAATGAGGCTTTCAAAAAGACACGGATCCAGGCTTTCCTGCGCAAAGGTGGCACCTTCGGTCAGGACGCTGACGGCATCGTGGCTGTGCAAGCTTTCCTGATGGCTCGCCACCACGCGAAAATCACCGACGCGAGCGTCCCGTTGCAACTCCAGGGCAAAGGACCTCGCGGCATCTTCCACAAAGATCGGGTTCGCCGCGTTCAGTTCGGCAAAGGCCTGCTCGTCTTCGCGCTTTACCATGACTTGTGTCTCAGTGGGAACGGCGTCGCGGCACAGCTCGATCAGATCCTCAAACCATAGGCAATCGCCGTTCTCGGCCAGTTCGACCGAGATCCGCGCCACCGACCTTTGGGAATGCGGCGTGGCAAGCTGACCGCGGAACTGGCGCGCATGCTCTGAGAGCTCCAACGAGCAGGGGCACGTGGACGAATAGACATAGTCAAGGTGGATAATTTTTTTGCGGGCGCCGTCGGTTTCCACCAGTTCCAGCGTGATGTCGTAATATTGGTAGCCCGAAAGGCCCGAGCGCAGGCTACGCACCTCCATCGGGAAGGACAGACGCATGGCGATGCGCGCGTCAAAGCTGCCGAGGTCAGCCTTGTAATCATCGAGCGCCGCTTCGATCACCCCGAAACTGAAGGTTCGTTCCGCGTGCTTGTAGAAGGTGCGCATGATGCGGCTCATATTGATGCCCTTCTTGTCCGCCTCCAAGCTGACCGAACCGGTCACCGAGGTTTCCAGCGTCATGGGCGCGCCATCGCGGGTCTCAAAGCGCAGAGGCAGACGGAAATTGGAGATGCCCACGTGCTGAATCGCCGTTCGTGCGCCGCGGATCAGACTCGACGGGCCGTTCTGCAGATCGGGCATCGAGGCTTTGTAGGCGTCATCGACCTCAAAACCCTCCGGATAGGCGCGGGCCAGCGCGGGATAGCTGGCGGCATCGCCGGGAAGAAGGCGCGCAATTGCGGGGTCGAGAGTGGACACCTCATCGGCTTCGGCGGCTTTGGCCCAGGCACGCAGGGTCGCGAGCGCAGCGGCTGCATCCTCGCGATCGGGAGCGCGATCAATGTCCGGTGTATGAATGTTCATTGGTCAAAGCTCCCTGATGTTCCCTGCCGGCTTCTGACATGGGTGTCCTGGAAGGAAAGTCCACCGAAGCCTCGTTACGCTTACGCGGCGAGGCACGGGAT
>JBCDED010000028.1:0-42337 GCA_039179985.1 Pseudomonadota bacterium | reverse complement strand
GGGCTCCTTTGCCCCCGACGACACATGCTTCAGTCTTATGAACTGCGGTGGCAAGACACAAGCGCAGCAACAAAAAAACGGCCCCGCTCGGGGCCGTTTGTCAAAGCTTTGTTAGGTGCTTAGCCGAGAAATTGACGGACTTCGCGCGACTGGTTTTCAAGGCTTTTGCGCATCTTCGCGAAAGCTGCCGCTTCAAGCTGGCGCACGCGTTCTTTCGACAGGCCAAGTTCCTGCCCGAGGCTTTCGAGAGTCCGGGGCGCCTCGCGCAGCTTGCGCTCGCGCACAATAAAGCATTCGCGGTCATTGAGGCCCTGCATGGCTGTCACCAGCCAGGTGCGCAGAGTGGACATGTCCTGGTCCCGCTCGACAGTCTCGGCCGCCTGCACGCTGTCGTCTTCGAGCGTTTCGATCCATTCACGACCTTCCTCGTCGGTCGACTGCGTCGCGTTCAGCGAATAGTCGGACCCGGCAAGTCGGCCTTCCATCATCTCAACATCGTGGAGCGGAACGCCGACTTCGGTCGCAATCAGTTGGCGCAGCTGGTGGCTGTCAAGTTTTTCGCCACGCGACGCTGCCTCGCGCTCCAGCCTTGCCTGCACGCGGCGCATATTGAAGAAGAGAGACTTCTGGCTGCTGGTGGACCCTGTGCGCACCATGGACCAGTTGCGCATCACGTAGTCCTGAATCGACGCCTTGATCCACCAAACGGCATAGGTGGAAAACCGGACGCCGCGATCCGGGTCGAACTTGTCTGCCGCTTTCATCAGCCCGAGGCCCGCTTCCTGAATGAGATCATTCATTGGAGCACCGTAGCGTTTGAACTTCGCCGCCATGGAAATCGCAAGACGCATATATGCCGTAATGAGCCGATGCAGGGCCTCTTCGTCGCGCTCGTCTCGCCATGCATATGCGAGCTTAAGCTCGGTCTCGGCATCCAAGAGCTCTGCCTGCATGGCGCGTCTCGAAAGGGATTGATCGGAGTGGCCGTCAAATGCCATGTCTTCCCCCTGTGGTTTGCGTTTTCGGGTCGGTTTCCTGTCAAAGTCACCTTGTCTACGCAGCGGCAGACCAGATGGATCAAAGAAACGAGAGAAAATGTTGCCGCGTATTTCCCTCATCCTAGGTGGCGCGAGTTCGGGCAAATCAGTTTTCGCTGAAAACCTCTTGTTGGGATCCGAAACACGACCGGTTTATGTGGCCACCGCTCAGGCCTGGGACCGCGAAATGGAAGAGAAGATCTCCATACACAGGCAGCGGCGCAAGAACGACTGGGTGACCATCGAAGAACCCTACGAGGTCGCGCGGGTTCTCCGTGACGCGTCAGCCGACAGCCCGATACTAGTGGATTGCCTGACGATTTGGCTAAGCAACCACGTGATCGAGGGTCACGATGCCGTTATGGAGAGCAGGAGGCTGGTCGAGACCTTAAAGATCTGCAAAGCGCAGGTCGTTTTGGTCAGCAACGAGGTCGGACAAGGCGTTGTGCCGGAAACGTCGCTGGGTCGGAGCTTTCGAAATTACCAGGGCACCCTCAACCAAGAGCTTTCCGCAATCGCTGATTCCGTCGCTCTGATTGTCGCCGGCCTGCCCCTTGTCCTGAAAGGCACCCTGCCCGGTGCCTGATGTTTTCTTCGTGCGACACGGCCCGACGCGGGCCAAGACCATGGTTGGATGGTCCGATGTGCCTGCCGATCTGTCAGACCGGGTCACCCTAAAAAACCTCTCCGCCGCCCTGCCACAGGACGCGCTCTGGGTGTCGTCGGATCTGACCCGGGCTAAGGCCACGGCCCGTGCCGTGAGATCCGGTGCGGACCCCGATCTGATCGACGCGAGGCTGAGGGAAATCAACCTCGGCACATGGGAACTACGCGCTTTCGACGAGATCGAGGCGGAAGACGGCGCCCGGGTCCGCGCCTTCTGGGATGAACCGGGCACAGTCCGACCGCCCGGCGGCGAAAGCTGGTACGACCTGCAGGCACGCGTGGATGCCGGCATCGACGATCTTCTGGTGCGCGCTGCCGGCGCGCCGGTCGTTGTCGTTGCTCACTTCGGCTCGATCCTAACCCAGATCCAGCGGGCCGAGCAGCTTTCGGCGCTTGAGGCCTTTTCCCACCATGTTGACAATCTGTCGCTCACCAAACTGTCCTACGATGGCAACTGGCGCCTGCATTTCCACAATCAGCGCCTGTGATGGGGCCGCCCACATATCGCGATTTCGCAAGGATGGTGCGTTTGGGTAGCCTATACAGATGACCTACAACCTTGCCATTGGCGATTTCGCCTATTCCAGCTGGAGCCTGCGGGGCTGGCTTCTGTTTGACGCCTTCGGTCTGAAAGCCCGTCTGACGCGGATCGACTTCGCCGGAAAGGGTGTGGCCGAACAGCTGGGGGCCTTCGCGCCTGCGCGGACCGTTCCCGCCCTGCGCTTCGAAGATGGAACGGTAATCGGCGATTCCCTGGCCATGGCTGAAGAACTCGCCAGCCGGGAACCGGATGCCGGACTTTGGCCGATTGATCCAAGAGCCCGGGCGGTCGCCCGCGCCCTGGCCGGAGAAATGCATGCGTCCTTTTCTGCGCTGCGCAGCACCTGTCCCATGAACCTGCGGCTCGCCTATACCGGTTTCGAGCCGCCCGAGGATGTTGCGATGGATGTTCGGCGCATCGAGGCACTCTGGTGTTGGGCCCGCCAGCATGTGGGCGCGGAGGGCCCGTGGCTGGCCGGCTCTTATTCCGTCGCAGATGCTTTTTTCGCGCCGGTTGCCGGACGGATCGCGGGATTTTCCATCCCTGTCAGCGACGAGGCGGCGGCCTATGTCGCGGCGCATCTTGGTCACATGCCCTTCCGCCGCTGGCGCGCCATGGCGCTCGCAAGCGGGGCCGAACTGCCCTGGTATGCGCAGCCCTACGGGCACACCGACTGGCCGGGACCGACCCCAAGCCCCGCCAAAGTGGTGGAAACCGGCACCCCCGAAAACACCCAGTGTCCCTATTCCGGCAAACCGGTGACCCATCTTATGGAATCAAGCGGTCGCGTTTTCGGATTCTGCAACGCCTTTTGTCGGGACAAGACGATGGCCGATCCCGAGGCCTGGCCGGCCTTCACGGATCTGCTGGGCACCGCTCCCCGTTAACCAATCCTCAACCGCCCGCTTCCTAGGCTTCTGGCAAAGGACTGTGAGGATGGCGGGCTGTGGTCACACGCGCCTATACGGTGGCCTTTGAAGGGCTGGAGGCGCGCATTGTCGAAGTGCAATGCGCGGTCAGTCCGGGTTTGCCCGCCTTTTCCATCGTGGGCTTGCCCGACAAAGCAGTGTCCGAGGCACGCGACCGCATCCGGGCGGCGCTCGGGGCCATGGCCATCGCCCTGCCCTCGCGCCGTATCACCATTAACCTTTCGCCCGCGGATATGCCGAAAGAAGGATCGCACTTCGATCTCCCGATCGCGCTCTCGCTTCTGGCCGCGCTGGACATCGTGCCACCCGAAACGGTGGCCGGACACGTGGCGTTTGGGGAACTTTCGCTCGATGGCGGTCTCGTTGGTGTGGTGGGCGCCCTGCCCGCGGCCATGGCCGCTGCCGAGGCCGAAAAACGGGTGATCTGCCCGGCGGCCTGCGGTGCAGAGGCCGCCTGGGTCGGCGCGGTCGATGTTTCTGCGCCTTCCAGTCTCGGGGCTGCTGCCGCCCATTTGTCGGGACAGGCGCCACTCAACCCCGCAGAACCCGGCGAGGTGGCCGCCGAAGCCACCACACGCGATTTGCGCGACATCAAGGGGCAGGAGCGTGCGAAACGCGCGCTGGAAATCGCCGCCGCTGGGCGCCACCACCTCCTGATGACCGGCCCGCCGGGCTCCGGCAAATCCATGCTGGCCGCCCGCCTGCCCGGACTTCTTCCGCCGCTCACCCCTGCCGAAGCGCTGGAAACCTCGATGATCCACTCGCTTCTCGGACTTCTCGAAGACGGTGGGATCTCGCGCGCACGGCCCTTCCGCGAACCCCACCACACCGCGTCCATGGCCGCCATCGTGGGCGGCGGCCGCGGTGCAAAGCCCGGGGAGATATCGCTGGCCCATAACGGCGTACTTTTCATGGACGAGTTCCCGGAGTTTCCGCGCATGGTGCTTGAGACGCTGCGCCAGCCCATCGAGACGGGCGAGGTCGTGGTGGCGCGGGCCAATGCCCATGTGCGCTATCCCTGTCGCTTTCTTCTGGTGGCTGCGGCCAATCCCTGCCGATGCGGATACCTGACCGAGCCCGCGCGCGCCTGCCCGCGGGTACCCGACTGCGGGCGGGACTACATGGGCCGGATCTCGGGCCCCCTGCTCGACCGGTTCGATCTCAGGATCGAGGTGCCTGCGGTCGCCTACAGCGATCTCGAATTGCCCGAGAGCGGCCCGACGTCCGCCCAAAGCGCCGGGCGCATCGCCGCGGCCCGCGCCCGCCAGGACGACCGGCACGCGGGTGAGGCGGATGTGCGCCTGAATGCCGATGCGGAAGGCGGGCTACTGGAACGGGTGGCTGCGCCCGATGCAGACGGCAAGGCGCTGCTCACGCAGATGGCCGAGCGGGTCGGGCTTAGCGCGCGCGGGTTTCACCGGGTCATGCGCGTGGCACGCACGATTGCCGATCTCGATGGTTGCGACGGTGTGGAACGCCGACACATCGCCGAAGCGCTTGGCTACCGGATCACGACCATGGCCGCCTAGGCGCGGCGGGCTTCGATCGCGTCCCAGATCTTCCCGGCGATGTTGACGCCATCAAAGCGCTCAAGTTCCTGGATGCCAGTGGGCGAGGTGACGTTGATTTCGGTCAGCCAGTCGCCGATCACATCGATCCCGACGAAGATCTGGCCTTTTTCCTTCAGCGTGGGGCCGATGGCAGCACAGATCTCCAGATCGCGCTCTGTCAGCCCCACCTTCTCGGGGCGGCCGCCGACGTGCATGTTCGAGCGCGTCTCGCCCTCCGCCGGAACGCGGTTGATGGCGCCCACCGGCGCGCCGTCGACAAGGATCACGCGCTTATCGCCCTTTGAGACCGCCGGCAGGAATTTCTGCGCGATCAGAGGTTCGCGAGACAGGGAAGCGAAGACTTCGTGCAGCGAAGCCAGGTTGCGGTCATTGGGGTCAAGGCGGGAGACCCCGGCACCGCCGTTGCCATAAAGGGGTTTGAGGATGATGTCGCCGTGTTCGGCCTTGAAAGTACGCAGTGTTGCGAGGTCGCGGGCGATCATCGTTGGCGGCGTGAGGTCGGGAAATTGCAGAACCAGCAGTTTTTCAGGGTAGTTGCGGACCCAGAAGGGGTCGTTGACCACAAGGGTCGTGTCCGCGACCAGATCCAGCAAATGCGTCGTAGTAATATAGCCCATGTCAAAAGGAGGGTCCTGGCGGAGCCAGACCACATCGAATTCCGCAAGGTCGCGGTCCACGACGGGACCCAGTGTGACGTGATTGCCCTTTTCGCGCCGGACGGTCATGTCTTGCCCGCGCGCCACCACCCTGCCCACGCGGTAGCTCAGGTGATCGGGGGTGTAGAAGAACAGGGAATGTCCCCGCGCCTGTGCCTCCTCAGCCAGCCGGAAGCTGCTGTCGGCGTCGATATCGACAGCTTCGATCGGGTCCATCTGGAAGGCGACCTTGAGCGGCATGGCATGCTCCTTGGGCTGAGTGCCGCCTTACATGGCCCGGTGGTTTGCCGCTGGCAAGGGGGTATTCGGGGTGCCTCAGGATCCGATCGCGCCACGCAGGATTTCGGCCTGCCCGTCCCCGTAGACAAGCCCGACATCGAAACGCACCGGTGTCAGGGACCCAGACGGCAGGTCGGCCAGGAACTCGGCGGCGCTTGTCGTAATTCGCTGGATCTGGCGCGCGGACAGACGAGCCGCAGCCTGCGCCTGAGTCTTGCTGCGCTTAACCTCGACAAAGACAGTTTCCGCGCCATCCTGAAGTATGAGATCGATCTCGCCTTCGGTGCCGCGCCAGCGCCGTGCCAAAACCTGGCATCCGGCACGTTCATAGAGTCGCGCAACCTCCTCTTCTGCCGCCATACCTGCGGCATGGGACATGCCGCCCGCCGCGATCAGTCCCGGTCTCGCAGCGCCAGTGCCCTTTGGTACACGTCTCGTCTTTTCCATCCCAGTGCCTCGGCCACTTCCTGGCTGGCATCCTTCATCGACGCCCCTTCGAGGGCCGCATGCAACGCCCGGTCAACTTCTTCCTCCGAGGCGCGTTGGACACCGCCCGGGCCGATCAAAAGCACGCACTCACCTTTTGGCGGCATCTCGACGACAGACGCTATAACCTCTGCCAGTGTGCCGCGGCGGGTCTCTTCGAATTTCTTGGTCAACTCCCGGCACAGCACCACCTGTCGGTCGCCTCCGGCAACCTCGCACAAGTCATTTAACAGATCCTGAACGCGCTTCGGACTTTCAAAGAGGATCACTGTCGCCGCGTTCTGGGTCAGGTCCCGGAGAAAGTCGCGCCTGGCAGCGGAGCGCGTCGGCGCGAACCCGGCAAAGGTGAAGCGGTCCGACGGCAGTCCTGAGACCGACAGTGCCGCCAATGCGGCTGAGGCGCCGGGAATGGCGCTGACGCGGTGTCCGGCCTCGATCGCTGCACGCGCGAGGGCAAACCCGGGGTCGGCCACAAGCGGCGTGCCAGCATCCGAGGCATAGGCAACGGACTGCCCCGCCGCAAGAAACCCCAAAAGCCTTGGTCTGACCGCCGCGCCGTTATGGTCGTGGTAGGCGATCATCGACCGCTCGCCCACCGCAACACCGTGGATGTCGAGAAGCTTGCGGGTTGTCCTTGTGTCTTCGCAAGCAAGCACATCCGCCGAAGCCAGCACATCAAGCGCACGCAGAGTGATATCTCGGGCATTGCCAATGGGGGTTGCGACCAGATAAAGGCCGGGCTCAAGGGGAACGGTCTGAAAACTCAAGGCTGGACCTGACCACTTTGGTGACTAAACTCGCGTAGCCGGGCGCTGGCCGGGCTGATGGCACTGGATAGGATTAGCCCATGTCGACCGGAATGAGTAGCGCCCGCCGCAAGATCCTGAAACTGGTAGCCGGGATCGCGGCACTGGCGCTCGCGGCCTGTGACGTGCCAAGTGGTGGCCCTTCGGAGCCTCCTATCGACACGACCGACCCGGTGCCGGTGGCACTTCTGGTGCCAAGCGGCTCCGGTGAAGCGGGCGACGAGGTGCTCGCGCGCAGCCTTGAGAACGCCGCGCGTCTGGCGATTGCCGACCTCGGCGGCGTCCAGATCGACCTACGCGTCTACAGCACGGCCGGCGACCCGGGCCGCGCGCAGGAAGCTGCCGTGGCCGCCGTCGACGATGGTGCGCGTATCATCCTCGGCCCGGTCTTTGCACAGGCCGCCAATGCCGCCGGTGCCGCTGTCAGCGGCCAGGGCGTGAACGTTCTGTCGTTTTCGAACAACACCGACATCGCGGGCGGCAACGTCTTTGTGCTGGGTTCCACCTTTCAGAACACCGCCAACCGCCTGGTTTCCTACGCCAACGGCCAGGGTCGCGGCAACATCGCCGTCGCCTATGCTTCGGACACCGTGGGCCAGGTTGGGGCGCGCTCGGTGACCAATGCGATCAGCCAGTTCGGTGCGACCCTCGCCACGCAGACGACCTACCCCCTCAGCCAGGAAGACGTGATCGCGGCGGTCCCGGGCATCGCCTCCAATGTGGAAGCCTCGGGGGCGACCTCGCTCTTTCTAACGGCCGGTCCCTTTGGCGAGTTGCCACTGATCGCAGAGCTATTGCCTGATCAGGGCTTCGACACAGAAGCTGTCAAGCTCATCGGCCTTACGCGGTGGGATGTGCCGTCGTCCACGCTGGCCCTGAACGGCTTGCAGGGTGGGTGGTTCGCCTTGCCCGACCCGGCGCTTCAGGCCGGGTTCAACGCCCGCTACCAAGCCGCCTTTGGGTCGAGCCCGCACCCCATCGCCGGCTTGGCCTATGACGGCATCGCCGCGATCGGCGCGCTCGTTGCCAATGGCCAGTCGAACGCCCTGACCGCCGACGCACTGACCCAGCCACAGGGCTTTGCCGGTGTCGGTGGCGTCTTCCGCCTGCTGCCAAACCGCACGAACGAACGGGCGCTTGCTATCGCAGAAATCCAGAACAATCAGGCCGTCATCATTGACCCAGCCCCACGATCATTCACTGCCGGCGGCTTCTGAGGAAATCGCTGCCCCCGCAAAACCCGGCGCCAACACAGATCTCGCTTGCCCGCCTGACGCCATCTTCGACCCCGACGCGGTCCGCGCCGAACTCGCGCCGCATATCGCCGCGGGCATCGCAGCACGGGAGGTTCGCGCAGGTGTGGTCACGGTGTTGCGCGCCGCACGCGAGCGGGGAACTGCGGCGATCGAAGCGGCGTTTGACGAGGCGCCCCGGCAGTCGCGGCCCGTGACACGGTCCTACGCTTATCTGACCGATGAACTGGTGCGCGTGGTCTTTGAGGTTGCATCCCGACGGCTTCATCCCAACGGCTCACCTTCCAGCGGCGAGCGGTTGTCGGTGCTGGCCGTCGGTGGGTACGGACGCTCCGAAATGGCGCCCTACTCGGACGTCGATCTGCTGTTTCTGGCGCCCTACAAGCTGTCTCCCTGGGCAGAGAGCGTCATCGAGTCCATGCTCTACATGCTGTGGGATCTCAAGCTGAAGGTCGGCCACGCCAGCCGCACGATCCGCGACTGCCTCCGGCTAGGAAGGGAAGACTATACGATCCGCACGGCGCTTCTGGAAAACCGGCTCATCTGCGGCGACCTCGCCCCCGCCGAGGCGTTGCAGGAGCGCCTGTGGAACGATCTCGTCAAAGGAAGTGCTGCGGATTTCATTGAAGCAAAACTCTCGGAACGCGGACAGCGCCACCTAAAGCAAGGTGGCCAGCGCTATGTCACCGAACCCAATGTCAAGGAAGGCAAGGGCGGGTTGCGGGACCTACAGTCGCTTTTCTGGATCGCCAAGTACATCCACCGGGTCAAAAGCGTGCAGGAACTGGTGGACCTCGGTCTTTTTACGCCCGAGGAGTTCGCCAAATTCCGCGCGGCGGAAGAGTTTCTCTGGGCGGTGCGCATCCACCTGCACCTGATCACCGGGCGGGCGATGGATCAGTTGACGTTCGACATGCAGGTCGAGGTCGCGGACCGCATGCAATACAAGCCCGGCAATGGTCGCGCTGCGGTCGAGCACTTCATGCAGGACTACTTCCTGCACGCGACGGCCGTGGGCGAACTGACGCGGATCTTCCTGACGGCGCTCGAAGCGAGCCACGTCAAAAAAGCGCCCACACTCGTCGGCCTTTTCCGCCGCCGGCGCAAGGTGAAGGACGGCTACGCGATCAAGCAGAACCGGATCACCTACGCCGACGAAGAGACGTTTCTTTCAGACAGAATGAACCTCTTGCGCATCTTCGAAGAGGCCTTGCGCACCGGCTATCTGATGCACCCCGAGGCGATGCGACTGATTTCGGCGCATCTTGACGCCTTTGACGCCAAGATGCGCAGCGACCCCGAAGCCAACCGGATTTTCCTGGACCTGCTCCTCAAGCACGGAAACCCCGAACGTGCGCTACGGCGGATGAATGAGCTTGGCGTGCTGTCGGCCTTTATGCCCGAGTTCGCACCTGTCGTCGCGATGATGCAGTTCAACATGTATCACCACTACACCGTCGACGAGCATACCATTCAGTGTATCTCGATCCTTGCCCAGATCGAACGTGGCGAGCTTGTCGAAGAACTGCCTGTCGCCTCTCGCATCCTGGAAAAAGGCGTCAACCGACGCGTCCTGTATCTGGCCCTGTTCTTCCACGATATCGGCAAGGGGCGCGACGAGGATCACTCGGTCGTCGGGGCGCAGATTGCGCGAAAGGTCTGTCCGCGCCTCGGCCTGAAGCCCGAGGAATGCGAGACCGTTGAATGGCTGGTGCGCTATCACCTTTTGATGTCGGACATGGCGCAAAAGCGCGACATTTCCGATCCGCGCACCGTTCGCGATTTCGCCAAGGCCGTGCGGACGCGCAAACGGCTGGATCTGCTGACAGTCCTGACCGTCTGCGATATCCGCGGCGTGGGTCCAGGCACCTGGAACAACTGGAAAGCCATGCTCTTGCGGCAGCTCTACCGGGAAACCAGCGCGGCCCTGGAAACCGGGCTTGAGGACGTGAACCGCGAAGCGCGCGAGACCGAGGCCAAGGCCGCCTTGCGCGCCGCCTTGCCCGACTGGCCCAAGGCCGATCTGAGACGCGAGACAGCCCGGCACTATGGCCCCTATTGGCAGGGCTTGCCTACCGAGGCCCATGTCGTGCTGGCAAAGCTTCTGCGCGATTTGCCCGACGACGAGATCCGCATCGATCTGACACCCGATGAAGACCGCGCCGCCACGCGGGTCTGTTTTGCGATGGCCGATCACCCCGGCATCTTCTCGCGCCTTGCGGGGGCTCTTGCGCTTGTCGGGGCCAATGTTGTCGACGCCCGTTCCTATACGTCAAAAGACGGCCACGCCACGGCAGCCTTCTGGGTGCAGGACGGCGAAGGGTCGCCCTACGAGGCCTCGCGTCTGCCGCGCCTGCGCACCATGATCGAAAAGACCCTCTACGGCGAGGTCGTGGCTCGCGAGGCGCTGAAATCGAAAGACAAGATGCGCAAACGCGAACGGGCATTCCGCGTGCCGACCTCGATCCACTTCGACAACGAAGGGTCGGAGATTTACACGATCATCGAAGTCGATACGCGGGACCGACCGGGTCTGCTTTATGACCTCACGCGCACTCTGGCCGCGGCCAACCTATATATCGCGAGCGCTGTCATCGCGACCTACGGCGCCCAGGCCGTCGATACATTTTATGTAAAGGACATGTTCGGCCTCAAGCTGCACAACGACGCCAAGCAGAAGGCCCTTGAGAAGCGGCTGCGCGAAGCGATATTACAGACGGCCGAACGCGCGAGCGCCGAATGAAAGCGATCCGGCTCGGGCGGGCTTTCCTGACCGTGGGCGTCTGGACGATGGCCTCACGCGTTTTGGGGTTCGTGCGCGACATTCTGATCGCCGCCTTCCTGGGCTCTGGCCCGGTGGCCGAGGCGTTTCTCGTGGCCTTCGCCCTGCCGAACATGTTCCGCCGGTTCTTTGCCGAAGGCGCGTTCAACATGGCCTTTGTGCCGATGTTTTCGAAAAAGTACGAAGCTCGGGAGGACGCGAAAGGGTTCGCCGAAGACGCCTTTGCAGGGCTCGCAACGGTGCTCATTGTCCTGACGGTTCTGGCACAGGTGGCGATGCCCTGGCTGGTGCTGGCCATGGCGGGCGGATTTGCGGGCGACGAACGGCTGGCGCTTGCCACCCACTACGGGCGCATCGCCTTTCCGTATATCCTGTTCATTTCACTCGCGGCCCTTCTTTCGGGCGTGCTGAACGCGACCGGACGGTTTATGGCCGCAGCCGCGGCGCCGGTCCTGCTAAACGTCATCTTCATTGCCGCAATGTTCGCCGCCGACACACTTGGCTGGCCGGTGGGTGACGCGCTGGCTTGGGCTGTGCCCTTGGCGGGCGTCGCGCAACTGGCGCTGGTCTGGGTCGCCGCGGCGCGCGCGGGCTACGCCCTGCGCCTGCGCTGGCCCCGCTTCAGCCCAGAGCTGAAGCGCCTTGCCATCATAGCCGCCCCCGCCGCTCTGGCCGGGGGCGTGGTGCAGGTCAATTTACTGGTCGGACGGCAGGTCGCCAGTTTCTTCGATGGCGCCATCGCCTGGCTCAGCTACGCCGACCGGCTTTACCAACTGCCGCTCGGGGTCGTGGGAATCGCCATCGGTGTGGTGCTGCTGCCGGATCTGTCGCGAAAACTCAGCGCCGAGGATGTGAGCGGCAGTCAGGCGGCTTTCAGCCGTGCCGGGGAGGTGTCTCTGGCGCTGACCATCCCCGCCGCGGTCGCGCTGGTGGTTGTCCCTTTGCCTCTGGTCAGCGTCCTTTTCGAGCGGGGCGCCTTCGGTCCCGAAGACAGCTTCGCCACGGCAGCCGCCCTTGCCGTTTACGCCCTGGGTCTGCCCGCCTTTGTCCTGCAGAAAGTTCTGCAACCGCTCTTTTTCGCGCGTGCGGATACGCGGCGCCCTTTCCACTTTGCCCTTGTCGCGATGGTGGTGAACGCCGTTCTGGCCGTGGGTCTGGCGCCAGCGATCGGCTATATCGCCGCGGCCATCGGGACGACTTTGGCAGGCTGGGCCATGGTGGTCCTTCTTTGGCGCGGGTCGCGTGACATGGGGCAGGCCGCCGTGCCCGACCGCCAGTTTCAAGAGCGTGTCTGGCGCGTCGTCGCAGCCTCGCTGGTGATGGGCGCGGCGCTCTGGCTTTCGGCGTTTTGGCTCCGGCCAATGCTCTTTGGCGGGCCGGAGCGATATGCAGCCCTTGCGCTGCTCGTTGCTATCGGAGGCGTTGTCTACGCCTTCGCCGGGCTGGCCCTTGGCGCGTTCCGACCGGCCGATTTGCGCGGGGTGCTCCGCCGCTAACGCTGGCGGATCTTGTCGATAAGCCGCTGCCAGCCGCCCGGCACCAGAATGAACGACAAAAGAAACCCGGCAATAAAGCCGCCAATGTCAGCCACCCAGTCGCCGGTGCCGCCAAAAAGAGCCGCAAAAAACAGCTGGATGCCCACGAGCATGCCGATCAGCGTAAAGGCCCGATACTGATTCTCGCCCACGGCCCCGTAGCCAACCCACAGAATGAACGAATAGGCCCCGATCAGGCCGTAAACCGCCGGAAAGCCGCCCACAAGGGGATAGCTCGACTCGATCAAAAGCCCGTATGCCAGCGCACCGACGGCCGCGCTGACAAAGAAGATCACGACAACCGCCCAGGCCGGGAAGATCCGGCCCACCATGTTCCCGAGCGCCAGCAGGAACACCAGTACAAAGATCATCTGGGTAAAACTGAGGTGGACGAAGGGGTAGCTGAAAAAGCGGATTATGTATTCGGCCGGGAACTGACCACTTGCCAGCATCAGCCGGAAGATCTCGCCAAAGAAGGCATAGTCCTGAATGGCCGCCGTCCGCCAGCCAACCGCACCGGGCCCACCAATGATCCCGCGCGCTCCGAGCGACAGCACAACCTCGACACCGAAGATGACAAGGGAAAGGGCCACGACCACAGGTGGAAGCGGGTTGAATGGGGATGGGGGTGGAGTGTCGGACATGGGTACTCTGGTTACGCGGCTTGGTTGACGCCTTCGAGCCGCGGGGATAAGCGAGCGCGAAGCGAAAATCCACCACGGAGACGCGCAGATGGCGCAGGGTACCGAGAATTTTCCGCCGGGCACGCCAGGGTTCACCCCAAGGGTGTTTTCCGGTATCCAGCCATCGGGCGGACTGACGCTGGGCAACTATCTCGGCGCAATCAAGCGCTTTGTGGACATGCAGGACAGCGGGTTCGAGACGATCTACTGCATGGTCGATTTGCACGCCGTCACCACATGGCAGGACCCTGCGGACCTGCGGCACAACACGCGCGAGGTGGCCGCGGGTTTTATCGCCAGTGGGATCAATCCATCGACCTCGATCCTGTTCAACCAGAGCCAGGTCGCCGAGCATGCGCAGCTTGGCTGGATCTTCAGCTGTGTCGCCCGCATGGGCTGGATGCAGCGCATGACCCAGTGGAAGGACAAGGCCGGCAAGAACTCAGAGAACGCCTCGCTGGGGCTTTTTGGCTATCCCGCGCTCATGGCGGCGGACATTCTGATCTACCATGCAACCCATGTGCCTGTGGGCGACGACCAAAAGCAGCACCTGGAGCTGACCCGCGACATCGCCGCGAAGTTCAACAATGACTTCGGGACCGAGTTTTTCCCGATGACCGAGCCCGTGATCGAAGGCGCGGCCACGCGCGTGATGTCGTTGCGGGACGGATCGAAAAAGATGTCAAAATCGGATCCCTCCGACATGAGCCGTATCAACATGACCGATGACGCCGACACGATTGCGAAGAAGATCCGCAAGGCCAAAACCGACCCCAAACCGCTGCCGAGCGAGTTCGACGGGCTCGCCGACCGGCCCGAGGCGCGCAACCTCGTCAATATTTATGCTGCGCTCAACGACCAGAGCACCGACGCCGTCATGGCAGAGGTGGGCGGGATGCAGTTTGGCAGCTTCAAACCGTTGCTTGCCGATCTGGCGGTGGCCAAGTTGTCGCCCATTGCAGGCGAAATGGATCGCCTGATGCAGGACCCGGCTGAGATCGACCGCATCCTTGCCAGGGGCGCCGGGGATGCGCGGGCCATTGCGACACCGATCCTGAAGAAAACCTACGACATCGTCGGCATGGTTGGCGCCTGAGGCGTCAGCCCCGCCGCCAGAACGGTTTGGCCCCGTCGATCTTCGCCCAAAGCGCTTCGGCATGTCTCCAGTCCTGCTCGGCTTCGGCGCGGCGCACGCCGAGGATCAGTCCGACCGCCCGCTGTGCGTCGGGGTTGTCCCTACAAGGGGCGTCTTTTCCACAGAAATGGGCCTGCGCGGTCGAAAAATCGTTGAGACTGCCCAGGATTTCCTGCAGCGCCTTTATCTGTTTGAGATAGGCTGCGGTCGCCTTTTCGGCATAGAGCGGTCTTAGCAAATCCACCGCGTACCGAAGGTGCTTGAGCGCCTTGCGCAGGTCGTGCCGCTCTTCATCGGAGAAGTCCGCAAGGCCAAGCGCGCGGCGGCGCACCCGGCCTAGGGCCGCTTCGAGCGAGACGCGAGCCAGATCTCGGGCCGCGCCGGTATGGTCCCCATAGGGCTTCAGGGCGTCGGGCGCGAGCTTGGCCAGAAACGCGGTGCCCTGGGTGCACGTTAGCGCCGCTTCCACCACGGGCCGCGCTCTCGCCGCCCGCTTGGTGAGCGCCGCCTCCAACAGGGTGAACCCGGCTTCGGCGGGAAAAAGCTTGGCGACCGGCTGAACCACGTCGAGCCGCAGCGCGCCGAGATCGCGCCCCAGGGACACTTCCCGCCCGAGCCACTGGGCGTCCGAAGCCAACTGCCGCAGCGCTTTGGTGCCGCTGAGGGGCCGCAAGAGCCGCTCAACCGTCCGCAACCGGCGCAAACCGACGCGGAGCTGGTGCAACCCTTCCGCCGGACCGCCTGCTTGGACGACGGATGCGTTCACGCGCACCTGTTCCCCGCACTCACGTAACAGAGCCTCGGCCAGCGACCCCACTGAAGCCGATTTCTTCAAGGCCAGCGGCTGGGCTTTGCGCACGCCGGGAACGGGTGTCGAACGGGACTGCGTATTCATCAGGGCTACAAATTTATGAGAGCGAGACGGCCCGGCACATGACCCGAGCGACAGGGTGTTTCAATATGCACATGTTTGGTTCGGCAATGGGCATTCTATTACTTTTTGCACATGTCATATTGATACCATCTAACAGAGGACTTCGCCATGACCTATAAGGCCGCTGAAGGAATGAAGATCGGTCACGTGCACCTGCGCGTCAGCGATCTGGAACGCTCCATCGCCTTTTACCGCGATGTCATCGGACTGGACGTCCAACAGCGGTACGGGCCGCAAGCCGCCTTCCTATCCGCTGACGGGTACCACCACCATATCGGCCTGAACACCTGGGACAGCCGGGGCGCGCCGCCTGCGCCGCGAGGGCACCCGGGCCTCTACCATACCGCTTTTCTCTTTCCCGACCGGGCCGGTCTCGCGCGCGCCGTGGCGCATGCAGTCGACGCCGGTGTGAAGATCGAAGGCGCAGCCGACCACGGCGTCTCGGAGGCCATCTATTTCTCCGACCCGGACGGCAACGGCATCGAGCTCTACCGCGACAGAGCGCCCGAAGACTGGCCGCGCAATGACGATGGCAGCCTGGCGATCACTAACGCACGTCTCGATGTCGCAACCCTGGTCGCCGAGGGCCGCGCACCGGTCTGAACCAGTCTGACGCAGGCGCGATTGTGAGACCGGCGTGTGTCGCGAAGGGCTGGACCTGCCCCCAACCGGGCCTTACGGTGCCCCGGCTGAGACAGGAGGCAGGCATGGCCGTCGGGAAGAACATCCGCACCTACTACGAAGGCACGTGGCATGAGGGCGACGTCATGGTGATGCGCGCCGCGGACCATGGCACCTGGCTCGGAACGAACGTCTTCGACGGCGCGCGCTACTTCGAAGGTGTGTCGCCCGATCTCATGGCCCATTGCGCCCGGGTGAACCGCTCGGCCGAAGCGCTTATGATCACGCCCACAGTCTCGACCGAAGACATGGTCGCCACCGTCCGCGAGGGTCTGAAAACCTTTGCCCGGGAGGCCGCCATCTACATCCGACCGATGTACTGGGCCATCGACGGTGACGTAACGGCGATTGTGCCACACGCCGAGAAGACAGGCTTTGCCATCTGCCTGGAAGAAATCCCGATGCCTGCTGCGGATGGCGCCGCGACGCTGACGACCACGCAGTTCCGCAGGCCCATGCTGGAGCACGCGGTGGTTAACGCAAAGGCGGGCTGCCTTTACCCCAACAACGCCCGGATGCTGCGCGAGGTGCGATCCAAAGGATACCAGAACGCCCTTGTGGCAGATGCCATGGGCAATGTGGCCGAAAGCGCCACGGCGAATGTCTTCATGGTCAAGGACGGCGAAGTGTTCACACCCGTTGCGAACGGCACTTTTTTGGCAGGGATCACCCGCGCGCGGCACATTGCCAACCTGCGTGCTGACGGCGTCACAGTCCACGAAACCGTGCTCAGTTTCGATGATTTCCGGGACGCCGACGAAGTCTTCATGTCCGGCAACATGGCCAAAGTAACAGCGGTCAAAGAATTTGACGGTACGCACTACCAGTCAGGGCCCTGGACCCGCCGCGTGCGCGAAATGTACTGGGACTGGGCACTTTCGGGCGACTGAGACCACTTGTGCCCTTGTCGGGCGCAGGCCATGATCGCCGGTGATGGAGGAGCGACATGCGTAAGTTTCTGGTGGTGCTGGACGACAGCCGCGAGTGCCTGAACGCAATGCGCTTTGCCGCCATGCGCGCGGCGCATACGGGCGGGGGCGTCGAGATTTTGTCGATCATTCCGCCCGACGAATTCCAGCACTGGATCGGCGTCGGCGACCTGATGCGCGAAGAAGCGCGGGAACGCATCCACGCGCATTTCGAGGTGTTTGCGAAATGGATGCGCGACCGGCAGGGCGTGGACCCGGAACTGGTAATCCGGGAGGGCGAACCGGTGCCGGAGATCCTCGCCCAGATCCGCGAAGATACCGAGATCGGCGTGCTGGTCCTGGGGGCCGGAACCGATAAATCCGGTCCTGGTCCGCTGGTCACGCAGATGAGCCGCGCGTCAGGGTCCCTGCCGATCCCGATTACCGTCGTGCCCGGCGATCTGTCCAAGGAGCGCCTTGAAGCGATCACCTGACCCTGCGCCCGGCAGTTTAGAATGATTCCAATCTATTGACTTCTGCCGGGCGGACCAGCATATTCTGCGGTACCCCCAAGAGGACTGCGCAAGATGTTCATTCAGACCGAAGCCACCCCGAACCCCGCAACCCTGAAGTTCCTTCCGGGCCGCGCCGTACTCGACGCGGGCACAGCCGACTTTCCCAGCCCGGACACAGCTGAAAAGTCGCCACTTGCACAGCGGATCTTCGCGGTTGATGGCACCTCGGGCGTCTTTTTTGGCACCGACTTTGTGACCGTGACAAAGCAGGACGGCGTAGAATGGGACCATATCAAACCCGCTCTTCTCGGCGCGATCATGGAGCATTTTCAGTCCGGCCAGCCCGTCATCGACGGCGATCATGCCGCCGGCGACGGCCATGCAGAGCATGACGGCCCGGACGCCGAGATCGTGGGACAGATCAAACAGCTTCTCGACACCCGGGTGCGCCCGGCAGTCGCCCAGGACGGTGGTGATATCACCTTCCATGGCTTCGACCGCGGCGTCGTCTACCTGCACATGCAGGGCGCCTGCGCAGGCTGCCCCTCGTCGACGCTGACGCTGAAAATGGGCATCGAGAACCTCCTGCGCCACTACATTCCAGAAGTTGTGGAAGTGCGGCCCGTCGCCGCCTGATCGCATTCCAGGCGAGGCCAAATACGTGGCCCAATACACCGGGCGCTGCTATTGCGGCGCCCAACGCGTTTCGGCCACCACTGCCCAACTTGCCGTGGCCTACTGCCTCTGCAGCGACTGCAGGCGGCTCTCAGGCGCGCCTGTGGCGGCCTTTGCGGCGTTTGCGAAGGACAGCGTTTCGATTCGGCCCGCCCAGATGCCTGCCGCGACCGTGACCGAAGGTGTGACACGGTGGTTCTGTCCCAAGTGCGGAACACAGCTGGGAGCCGCTTTCGATTACCTGCCGGGGCAAATCTATGTGCCGCTGGGCATTCTGGACCAGATTGCGGACCTGACGCCCGAACGGCACTGCCATTTCGACGCCCGCCTGTCGTGGCTGGCGCTGAACGACGACCTCCCAAAGATGAACGGCAGTGGCCGGGATGCACTCAACAACGGTTCCAAGCCGGAGAGCGACCGTTGATCCTTCTCGCCTTCGACACCTCTGGCCCGTTTTGTGCAGGCGCGCTTTTTGGCGGATCCAAACTCTTGGAAGCAGGGTCCGAGGACATGCAACGCGGTCAGGCCGAACGTCTGATGCCGATGCTGGAAGAACTTCTTTCGCGCCAAGGCCATGACTGGTCGACGCTTGAGGCTCTCGCGGTGGGAACCGGACCAGGGAATTTCACCGGCCTCCGTGTGGCGGTGTCCGCCGCGCGCGGGCTGGCGCTGGCGAGGGGCATTCCCGCCGTCGGGGTCTCCGCCTTTGAGGCGTGGCGAGAGGACGCTCCCTGCGCCGTCGCGCTGCCCGCACCACGCGGGGACGCTTATTTCCAGAGCTTTACCGCCAGCGGTCCGGACGCGCCCCGGCAGCTGACCCAGACTGAAGCCAGTGCCGAAGCCGCGCTTCGCGGCTTGCCTCTGATCACGCCCGAGACCGCGCTGAAGCGGGACGGCACGCCGCTGGTTGCACGGGTCGGGCGCGTTGCGCTTGCCAAACTCGCCACCGGCGCACCGCTGCCCCGGCCCGCACCGCTCTATGTCCGCGCGGCAGATGCGGCACCGTCTCGGGACGCGCCGCCGCGTATCCTCGGGCAATGACCGCCCAGGCGCTTGCCGCATTGCACCGCGCCGCGGTCGGCCCGACGCAAGGGTGGAGCGACGACAGCTTCGGAATCTTCCTCGACGATCCCACCTGCTCAGCGATAGTTGAAGACGAGGGTTTCATCCTTGGCCGCGTGGTGGCGGGTGAGGCGGAAGTCCTGATGCTTGCTGTCGTACCCGAGGCGCGCAGGCAAGGTCTGGGGCGCCGATTGCTGGCCCGTTTCGAAGACGAGGCCCGAGCGCGCGGCGCTGCGTCGGTCTTCCTCGAAGTGGCGGAAGACAACGCCCCCGCCCGCGCAGTTTATGCTGCCGGCGGCTACGATGCGGTCGGCCAACGACGCGCCTACTATGCGCGCGCTTCGGGCGTCAACGTTGACGCATTGATCCTCAGAAAGTCACTGACGCCCAATAGGCGCTGAAACCGGTGGCAGATCGCCGATATCGCCACGGAAAGTGGTTAGAAACGCACCAAAAACCAGTTGACGCCCCCGCGGGCCTGCGGTCTCATCAGCGGCGATCTGTGGATGATCTGCTCACGCGACCGGCGACGCCCCGAACCAACAGGGGCAGAACGCTGGCACAACCAACCGGGAGACACCTGATGACCCTGATGAATACCTTTCTTGGTGCCACTGCCGCCATGGCACTCAGCACCGCGGCAGCGCTTGCCGAACCGGCGCTGATCTTTGACCTTGGCGGCAAGTTCGACAAATCCTTTAACGAAGCTGCCTTTAACGGCGCAACGCGCTATGCCGAGGAAACCGGCGGCACGTTCCGCGATATCGAACTGACCTCCGAAGCCCAACGCGAACAGGCGCTCCGGCGGTTTGCTGAACAAGGCTTCAACCCGGTCATCACCACCGGCTTCGCTTTCGCAGGCCCGGTCGAGGCCGTTGCCAAGGACTATCCGGACATCAAGTTCGTCAACATCGATGGCTTCCTGCCGGAGATCCCGGACAACGTTCTCATGATCAGCTTCCAGGAACACCAGGGCTCTTACCTTGTTGGCATGCTCGCTGCCATGGCGTCTGAATCAGGCACCATCGGCTTTGTCGGCGGCATGGACATTCCGCTGATCCGACACTTCGGCTGTGGCTACGCTCAGGGCGCAAAGTCCGTAAACCCCGACGTGGAAATCATCGCTAACATGACCGGTACTACGCCCGCAGCCTGGAACGATCCGGTGAAGGGCGGCGAACTGACCAAAGCGCAGATCGCACAGGGCGCTGACGTGGTTTATGCTGCGGCTGGCGGCACCGGAGTTGGTGTTCTGCAGGCGGCGGCGGACGAGGGCATCTTCTCAATCGGCGTCGACTCGAACCAGAATTACCTGCACCCGGGCTCGGTCCTGACCTCGATGCTTAAGCGCGTGGACGTGGCCGTTTATGAAGCCATGAAAGCCGGCGAGAACCTTGAAACCGGCAGCATGGTCCTTGGCCTTGCCGAAGAAGGCGTCGGCTACTCGGTGGACGAGCACAACGAGGCGCTCCTCTCCGACGACATGCTGGCACAGGTCGAAGCGGCCCGCGATTCCATCATTTCCGGCGATCTGGAAGTCGTGGCCTATTATGCAAACGACAGCTGCCCGGCGCTTGACTTCTGATTGATGAGCGTCATTGACGACACCACGGGGCGGTCCCAAGCGGCCGCCCCTGACAATTCGGCCCCCGCGATTGAGCTGCGCGGGATCTCAAAGGCATTCGGGCCCGTTCAGGCCAATAAGAACATCTCGATCTCCGTCGCCCCCGGCACCGTTCACGGTATCATTGGCGAGAACGGCGCGGGCAAGTCGACGCTGATGTCGATCCTCTACGGGTTTTACAAGGCCGACGCGGGCGAGATCTTTATTGGCGGCCAGCCGACCCAGATCCCCGACAGTCAGGCCGCCATCGCCGCGGGCATCGGCATGGTCTTTCAGCATTTCAAGCTGGTGGAGAACTTCACTGTTCTCGAAAACATCATCCTCGGGGCCGAAGACGGGCCGATGCTGCGGCCCTCGCTGGAAAAGGCGCGAAAGACGCTACAAGACCTGAGCGACGAGTACGAACTGAGCGTCGATCCCGACGCGATCACGGAAAACCTCAGTGTCGGGCACCAGCAGCGCGTGGAAATCCTCAAAGCGCTCTACCGCCATGCCGACATTCTTATCCTCGACGAGCCAACGGGCGTTCTGACCCCGGCGGAAGCGGATCACCTCTTCCGCATTCTCAGGAACCTCAAGAAAGAGGGTAAGACGATCATCCTGATCACGCACAAGCTGCGCGAGATCATGGATGTCACCGACACCGTCAGCGTCATGCGGCGCGGCGAGATGACGGCGACCGTGAAGACAGCCGAAACGAGCCCGGAAGAACTGGCCGAACTCATGGTCGGGCGCAAGGTCCTGCCCAGGGTGGAAAAGTCCCCGGCAACGCCTGGCGACGTTATTATGGCCTGCGAACAGCTGCGCGTGGTGGACGGAAAGGGCGTTGAACGGTTGAAAGGTGTCAGCCTGAACGTCCGCGCGGGCGAGATCGTCGGGATCGCCGGAGTGGCGGGCAACGGTCAGTCCGAGCTTCTAGAACTTATTGGCGGCATGATCCCGGCCACGGGATCGCTGACGATTTCCGGCGAGAAGCTGGATCTGACCGGAAAAACATCTGACGGTCAGACGCGGCGCGCCAAGGGTATTTGCCACGTGCCGGAGGACCGGCAGCGTGAAGGGCTGATCATGCAGTTCTCAGCCTGGGAGAACGTCGCATTCGGCTATCACCACGATGACGCCTACCAGAAAAGCAGATGGCTGATGGACAATGCAGCCATGCGCGCGGATATGGCCGCGAAGATGGAGCGTTTCGATGTGCGCCCGCCTATTCCGACGCTGGCGGCCAAGAATTTTTCCGGCGGCAACCAGCAGAAGATCGTCCTGGCGCGCGAGATCGAACGAAACCCGGAACTGCTGCTTGTGGGCCAGCCCACGCGGGGCGTGGACATCGGAGCGATCGAATTCATCCACCAGCAGATCGTCGCACTTCGCGACCAGGGAAAGGCGATCCTGCTCGTCAGCGTAGAACTGGACGAGATCATGTCGCTGTCTGACCGGATCGCAGTGATGTTCGACGGACAGATCATGGGCGAGCGGCTGCCGTCAGAAACAGATGAGCGGGAGCTTGGCCTCCTGATGGCAGGGGTGACGACGTAGATGAGCGGGAAGGAAGCTTTGCCAAAGTGGGTGGATGTCGTCGTTATCCCGCTGATCAGCTTGATGATCGCTTTCCTGATCTCAGCCCTTGTGATCCTTGCGATTGGCGAAGACCCGGTTGAGGCTGTCCGGACCATGATCACCGGCGCGGTCATGTCGACCTATGGCTGGGGTTATACGCTCTACTACGCCACGAACTTCATGTTCACGGGCCTCGCAGTTGCGGTGGCCTTCCACGCGCGGCTCTTCAACATTGGCGGCGAAGGTCAGGCCACGCTTGGCGGGCTTGGCGTGGCGCTCGTTTGCCTGTCTCTGCCGTGGCCGCACTGGACCATCGCCCTGCCCGCGGCCATGGTCGGTGCCGCGCTTTTCGGCGCCGCCTGGGCCGCGATCCCGGCCTATCTGCAGGCCAAACGCGGCAGCCATATCGTGATCACCACGATCATGTTCAATTTCATCGGTGCAGCTCTGCTCAACTACATGCTGGTCAACGTGCTGAAGCCCCAGGGCTCCATGGAACCGTCGACAGCCTATTTCCCCGATGGCACGGCCCTGCCCACATTTCAGGATATGTTCGGCGTCTTCGGCCTGACCCTCTTTCGCGGCGCGCCGGTCAATGTGACCTTCTTCATCGCTGTAGCGGCCTGTTTTCTGGTCTGGCTTCTGATCTGGCGCACGCGCCTTGGCTATGAGATCCGCGCCTATGGCCAGTCGGAACCGGGTGCGGTTTATGCCGGGATCTCGCCCTTCCGGATCACCATGATCGCCATGCTGATTTCCGGCGGTCTGGCCGGCCTCATGGCTATCAACAACGTCATGGGCGAGGCCGAGCGTCTGGTCCTGAACTCCGTCGAGGGCGCGGGCTTTATCGGGATCGCCGTGGCGCTCATGGGCCGGTCGCATCCTTTCGGCGTTTTCCTGGCTGCGCTTCTTTTCGGGTTTCTTTACCAGGGCGGCGCGGAGCTTGGGCTCTGGACGAACATCCCGCGTGACCTGATCGTGGTGATCCAGGCGCTGGTGATCCTCTTCACCGGCGCGCTCGACAACATGGTCCGGATGCCGCTGACACGGCTCTTTCTGCGCATGCGGAAGGGAGACGCGTGATGGACCTGAACACGATCCTCCAGATCCTCGATTCCACCGTCCGGCTGGCCACACCCCTGCTTCTGGCCTGTCTGGCGGGCCTCTATTCGGAGCGCGCGGGCATCTTCGATATCGGGCTCGAGGGCAAGATGCTGGCGGCGGCCTTCTTTTCTGCCGCGATCGCCGTTGTGTCGGGGTCGGTTTGGATAGGTCTTGTCGCCGGGATCATGGCCTCTGTCGCCCTATCTCTGATCCACGGTCTGGCCTCGATCACCTTCCGGGGCAACCAGCTCATCTCGGGCGTGGCGATCAATTTCCTTGCATCCGGGCTGACCGTGCTGATTGCGCAGGCCTGGTTCCAGCAGGGCGGGCGCACGCCCAGCCTGTCGGGGGCCGAACGCTTCAACCCGATCAGCCTGCCTTTCTCTGAAACCTTTGCCTCGATCCCGATCTTTGGACCCGTCTACGGGCAACTGATCTCTGGTCACACGTTCCTTGTCTACGTCGCCCTTCTGGCTGTGCCGCTGAGTTGGTGGCTGCTCTTTCGCACACGTTTTGGTCTGCGCCTGCGCGCGGTAGGGGAAAACCCCGCCGCCGTTGATACGGCCGGGATTTCAGTCACGCGGCTGCGCTATGTTGCGGTGATGATATGCGGTGTGCTTTGCGGGCTCGCGGGCGCCTATCTTGCCACCGGTCTGGCGGCGGGCTTTGTCAAGGAAATGAGCGCAGGCCGCGGCTTCATTGCCCTTGCCGCACTGATCTTCGCCAAGTGGCGGCCCTGGTACGCGCTTTATGCCTGCCTGCTATTCGGCTTTCTCGAAGCCATCGGAAATCGCTACCAGAACATCGACATTCTTGGCATCACGCTGCCCGTGCAGTTCATGCAGGCCCTGCCATATATCCTGACGGTCGTGATCCTGGCGGGCTTCGTCGGCAAGGCCATTCCGCCGCGCGCAGGCGGCGAGCCCTACGTGAAAGAACGGTAGGCGGATCACACATTCCGATACCGGAATGTCAGAGACGATTTAACTCGGCCAGGGGGTGTTAAGTCACTCTGAATGGCAGTAAAGGCTGACCAGCCACCCGGAAGACGCCATGCTCATCTACCTGCCCATTGCCGAGGTTTCCGTGAACGCTTTCGTTCTGCTGGGACTTGGCGGGATGGTGGGAATTCTGTCGGGCATGTTCGGCGTAGGTGGCGGCTTTCTGATGACACCGCTGCTCTTTTTCATCGGTATTCCGCCAGCCGTCGCCGTTGCGACCGAGGCGAACCAGATCGTCGCCTCGTCCTTTTCGGGCGTCCTTGCGCATCTGAGGCGAAAAACCGTCGATCTGAAGATGGGATGCGTTCTGCTTGTGGGTGGTCTGATCGGCGCCGCCCTTGGCGTTCAGGTGTTCAACTACCTCAAGTCGCTGGGCCAGGTCGATCTGCTGGTCCGGCTTTGCTACGTGGTCTTTCTGGGCGTCGTTGGCAGCCTGATGTTTGTCGAAAGCCTCAACGCAATCAGACGAGCGCGGAACCCCAGCACGGCCCCGCGCGAGCGCCGCAAGCACGGGCTGGTCCACGCCCTGCCCTTCAAAATGCGGTTTAGAACTTCGGGCCTTTACATCTCGGTGATTCCACCGGTCCTCGTGGGAATCCTGGTCGGCATCCTGGCCGCGATCATGGGTGTTGGCGGCGGGTTCATCATGGTGCCCGCCATGATCTATATCCTTGGTATGCCCACCAAGGTGGTCGTGGGTACATCGCTCTTTCAGATCATCTTCGTGACCGCGTTCACCACGCTTCTGCACGCCACGACGAACTACACCGTGGACATGGTATTGGCGGTGCTGCTTTTGATCGGTGGCGTGATCGGCGCGCAGATCGGCACGCAGATCGGCCTCAGGCTCAAGGCCGAGCAACTGCGCATCCTGCTTGCCATCCTCGTTCTTGCCGTCTGCGGAAAACTTGCGCTCGATCTTCTCTTGCAACCCGCTGAGCTTTACAGCCTCGGCGCGCCGGGTGGCCACTGATGCTGCGGGCGTTCTTCATACTCGTCTGTCTCGCCTTGCCCGCCCAGGGGGAAGAGGTCGTGGCCGGCTTGTCGCAGAACCGGGTGGCTATAACCACGAACTTCGATGGCTCAGAGATCCTGATTTTCGGGGCCGTCCGCCGCGAGGCGCCGATCCCGGACGACGCACCGCTTGAGGTCATTGTTGCGGTCTCAGGTCCGTCGGAACCTGTCGTCGTTCGCAAGAAGGCTCGCCGCTACGGCATCTGGGTGAATGACGAGCGCGTGGACGTGGACGCGGCGCCCACGTTTTATGCCGTGGCCACAAGCGGCCCCTGGGACGAAGTTATCTCGGACACCGAGGATCTGCGGCGCAAGATCTCGGTGCCGCGCGCCATCCGGTCCGTTGGCGCGCCCATGGATGTAGCAAATGCCGAGAGTTTTGCCGAGGCAGTGGTCCGCATCCGCAAGGATGAAGGGCTTTACCAGGTCCTCGAAGACACCGTCACCGTCCAGGACTCCACGCTCTTTAACACCTCTATTGCCCTGCCGGCGAACCTGACCGAAGGCGAGTACCAGACCCGCATTTTCCTGACGCGAAACCGCCAAGTAATCGACGAGTACTCCACTGTGATCAACGTCCAGAAGGTCGGTCTGGAGCGCTGGCTCTATAACCTCGCGCACCAGCAGCCCTTGCAGTACGGGCTGCTGTCCCTCACCATCGCAATCCTGGCCGGTTGGGGCGCCAGTGCGTTCTTCCGCTACCTGCGCGGCTGATCAGGCCTCTTCCGCATCGCCGGACAGCGCCAGAAGGGGCGCCGGCACATCCAGATCGTCGATGCCGAGCGCGGCTTGCGGCCGGGCCAGCGCGTAGCGCGTCACCCAGTGGAGCCGCGTTTGCGCCCGTGTGATCGCGACATAGGCCAGTCGCTTCCACAAAGGCAGCCCGGCCTCGCTCCGCCCCGACCGCGCGGCCGCATAGATGTCCGGCGCAAAGACCTGCACTTCGGGCCATTGCGACCCCTGCGCCTTGTGGATGGTCACCGCCGCGCCGTGGAGAAAGGCGGCGCCCATGGAGGCGGCAAAGGGAATGAACGGGTCTTCTTCGTCCGGGTGTTCGATCTTGATGATCGATGCGGCCCCGAGCCGCGGGTCGTCGGCACCCATCACGTGCAGCTTGGAAAACCCCGGGTTCTTGCCGGGGCCAAGGTAAATCACCTGTGCGCCCTTGATCAGCCCGCGCGCCTCCAGGTCAATGCGCCTGCGGCGGTGCTTCAGCGGCAGCTCGATCCCGTCGCAAATCAGGGGCTCGCCCGGCAAAAGCCCATCGGGCGGCGCCCCATGGGCGGCGCGAAACGCGCCGATCAGACGGATGCGTGTGGCGTTGCGCCAGACAAGCACCGGGCTGCGCGCCATCAGGTCTGACGAGACGCGCTGTGCCAGCACAACGCGGTCATCGGAGGCGGCTGTGTCCTCCACCCGGCGTTCAAACGCTTCGAACCCGATCGTGTCATCGCCAAGCGCATGTGCCAGGTCCAGGATCGGATTGTCGTCGGTCTGCCGGTGAATGCGGGTCAATGTCAGACGCCGGGGCGCAGCGAGCTTGTCAAACACCATCTCACCCGACTGGCCTACGGGGGCCAGCTGCGCCGGGTCGCCGAACAGGACCAGCGTTGGAAAGATCTCTTTGAGGTCGTCGAACTGCCGCTCGTCGAGCATAGAGCTTTCATCGACAAAGCCGATATCGAGCGGATCATCGCGGCGCTTCCAGCCGGTGATGAAATCGGACCCCTTGAGGCCCGCCGCCGCCAGGGCCCCGGGGATAGAGCTATGCTGTGTATAGAACGCCTGTGCCTTATCAAGGGCCGCGTCTGTCAGGCCCTCGATTTCGGGGCGGTCCCCCCGGCCCACCAGCCATTCGGCGATGCGCTCGTATTCGGGATCATAAACTGGCGTATATAGAATGCGGTGGATCGTCGTCGCCGGCACGCCGCGCCCGCGCAGCACACTGGCGGCCTTGTTCGTGGGCGCCAGAATGGCAAGTGTGCGGCGGTCCTTGCGGCGCTTGGGCTCGTAGTCGCCCGACACGATCTCGGCGCCTGCGTCCTTGAGGGCCCGGTAAAGTTCTCCTAGAAGCAGCGTCTTGCCGGATCCGGCCTTGCCGACCACGGCACGGACGGTGCCCTTGCTGTCCCGGGGCGGCGCAAGCGTCTCGCCTGCAAGATCGACGCCGACGGTCGCCAGCATTTCTGACAGGCTGTCGTAAGCCTCTGCCTGATCGTCCGAAAATGTGCCCGTAAACGTCGCCATGGGCGCGACACTAGGGGGGATCGCCGGGGATGTGGAGCGGCGAATTGATGCCGCTCCACCCCGAGGGGCTCAGGCGCATTCGGGGACAGGCTGAACCCCATGGACAGAGGCCGCGAACCATGCGGCCGATGTCTCCGCATCGACACCGACCCGCGCCAGCGTCGGTTTCCAGGCTTCGGGCTTCATTTCCCAAAGGCCTACGGAAATCCGCTCTTTCGCGTCTCCCGAAGACCCGATCACGTCGGGGGCCACGCCGTGCAGACAGTAGATGCGCTCCATGCGGTTGTCGAAGACACCCACGAAATGCGACAGCGTGAAGTTCTTCATTACCTCGCCCGCGCCCAGAACGAGCGCTGCCGAAGTTTTTCGGTCCGCCTGTGGCGACAGGCAAAAGCGGGTGCATTCCCAGATGAACGGACTTTGGATGGTCACACCGCCCGTCAGATGGGCGAAGTGATCGTTGATCATCGTGTCGCCAGAGGTCGGCAGGAACCGCATGGAGCCGCCGTGGTCGCCACCGGCCAACTCCCAGACTACGTAAAGCGGGTTGAGCGTGTCGTAAAAATCTCGTTCCTGCCCGTCCTGATCGACCTCGACGGCCCAGCCGAGCCGCTTTGAAAACTGTTCGGCCCGGTCGCGAAACATGGTGTCGCGCAGTTGCGGGTGTTGGTTCAACTGGTCACCGTAGAGATACCGAAGCATGGAATGTCCCTTTTCCGATTGCTGTGGGGACATCCTGCAAAGGGTGGGGTTTCGGGTGCGCTAGCAGCCCCACCGGCGGTCTAAGCCGCCTGAGAGGCAACCGTACGGGCTGTTTCGGTTCGCTTAAGCCTCAGACAACAATCACGCCGCAACTGAGCGCCCGTGCGACGGCATGGGTGGTGTTGATTGCGCCCAGCTTGTGGCGCGCGGCCTCCACATAGACCCGCAGCGTATGCTCGGAGATATGCATCTCTTGCGCGGCCTGCGCGCGGCTGAGACCTTTGGCCAGATGGGTCATCGCCGAAAGCTCGCGGGGCGACAAGGCCGGCGGCGCCAGCGTGATCTTGTCGGACTCAAACTCAATGGCTTTCTTGTTAAAGTCATGGGCAATGAGCAGAAGGTCGCGCTTGTTGGTCTCAACAAAACCGGCCCAGGCGTCATCCTCGCACGTCGTGCTGGCCGTAAAGAGCGCGAACTGCCCCTGCGGGCCCCGAATAGGGATGGTGTAGCCCTGGTTACCCACACCGTAGTCAATCGCTTCCTTGTAGAAGGCCTTGGCGGATTTTGATGACCAGTCGAGATCCTTCCAATTCACAGGATGAAAGCGTTGGAAACAGCCGAAGATAACAGGATCGAAGCGCAGGTAGTCTTTTTCGAGGTACCTATCGACCCAGGCCGAGGAGTAGGTTCCAGCGCCAAACCGCTCGCCGACGCTGTTGACCCAGTGATAAACGATGTGATCGACGCGGTAGAAGTCACGCAGATCCTCCGTCAGCCTTTGGAGATCCTCAAGCGTTTCCGCCTGGTACAGAGTTTCTACGAACGCTTCGAGACTCACCAGCATCCCCAAAAGCCTTAGTCGCCGCTCGCGCGTCCTTCGCAGCCAGTTCGGTCGCCGCCACGAGCGTGGTATCGTCGAGCTGTTCCGCGAGCGCCGTCAGGTCGTTCTGACGGGCAAACATCTTCAGATCTGCGAGGAAGTCGAGAATCCAGTTATTTGACATGTCTGACTTTCTGTCTGAGTGGCTAACAAAACCTTAATAACAACTTTAGCATGTACATTTTTGCAGCGAAATTCACCAATTCTCATTCCCCAGAAAGTGTGAGCGCTGAGAAACTAACTTATTGTTTTTGTATGCTTTGCATCCAGGAACGCAGAAGAAAGGCCGCCCAGAGCATCGCCAGGCGGCCAATTTTTTGACATGTAGAGTGTCTATTTGTCCTTACAGTGTGGCGCTCGCTTCAAGCGTGTCCTCAAAGGTCCGAAGACCTGTTTGCGGCGCCTGAACCAACACGGCCATATTGCCCGGCTTGTGCTGGTTCCGGCGCATCTTGATATGGGCCGCAGGAATCTCGTCCCAGGGAAAGACCTCGGACATGCAAGGATCAAGGCGTCGCTCGACCATGAGCTGGTTGGCCTGGCTCGCTTGCATAAGATTGGCAAAGTGCGACCCCTGTACGCGTTTCTGGTGCATCCACAGATAGCGCGCATCCATGGTCAGGTTGTAGCCGGTCGTGCCTGCGCAGATCACGACCATACCGCCGCGCTTGCAGACAAACGTGGATACCGGAAAGGTGGACTCGCCTGGGTGTTCGAACACCATGTCGACGTTCACGCCTTTGCCCGTGAACTCCCAGATCGCCTTACCGAACCGCCGCACCTCGGCGAACCACTTTTGGTACTCGGGCGAATTCACCGTGGGCAACTGGCCCCAGCATTCAAAGTCTTTCCGGTTGATCACGCCTTTTGCCCCGAGGGACATGACGAAATCGCGCTTGTCCTCGTCGGAAATCACGCCAATGGCATTGGCACCCGCGGTGTTAATCAGCTGGATTGCGTAAGAGCCGAGCCCACCCGAGGCGCCCCAGACCAGAACGTTCTGACCCGGCTTCAGTTCATGCGGGTGATGACCAAAAAGCATCCGGTAGGCAGTGGCAAGCGTCAGTGTGTAGCAGGCGCTTTCTTCCCAACTCAGGTGACGCGGGCGCGGCATGAGCTGCTGCGCCTGAACGCAAGTGAACTGGGCAAAGGACCCGTCCGGCGTCTCGTAGCCCCAGATCCGCTGACTGGGAGAGAACATCGGGTCGCCGCCATTGCAGTGTTCGTCGTCGCCGTCGTCCTGGTTGCAGTGGATGACAACCTCGTCGCCCACTTTCCAACGCTTCACCTTGTCGCCGACGGCCCAGACGATGCCCGAGGCATCGGACCCGGCGATGTGGAAGTCAGCGCCATGGACATCAAAGGGGCTGATCGGCACGCCGAGGCCGGCCCAGACGCCGTTGTAATTCACGCCCGCGGCCATCACCAGCACGAGGACCTCGTGGCTATCGGGTTGCGGCACGTCGACGGTCTCAAGCTGGAAGGCCTGATCAGGCTCGCCGTGGCGTTCCCGGCGGATCGCCCAGGCAAACATCTGCTTTGGCACATGACCCAGAGGCGGGATCTCGCCCACGCCATAAAGATCTTTCTTAGGGGCGGTATATGTCGCCAGCCCGCTTTCGGTATCCAGTGCCATTTCCATGCGCTCCTTCCTGTGCCGCGACGCAGAATCCATGCTGCGCACCGGCATGGGTAAGAATGGATGCGTAATTTTGCAATATCTTTTTTGCTATTTTTGTAATTTTATGTCTCAACCGATTTGGAAAGATGGGCGATAGAGCGGGCATAAAAGGTCAGAAGCACACGTCGGTCGCGCCGCACGGACCACGTACCCGCCCCCGATTTTTCGACCATTTTCCGCACTCTCAGCGTCTCCAGCCCTTCTTGCGCCGCCGCAGCCACATCTCCGCCCGGCAGCCGAACGAGCGCTTTCGGCATCGCGGACAGGCTTTCTTCCATCCGCGCAACCAGTGCCACCTCGGTTAGGGGCGTCTCGGCCTCTAGCAGGACAGAAGCCACCAGCGGAACGGGCAAAACGGGCACGCTGGCCCGGATTTCGGCCATCAGCCGGTCCGCGACGACCGGTACCGGATCGGCACACCCGATGGGCAGAAGCGCGGACAGGGGCAGCGGCGCGCCGAAGGAGACGGCGGCATAGCCAAAGCGATAGCTGCCGTTACTGAGACGCCGCCAGATGAGTTTCCCGAGGTATACGATGCCCGAGACCGGTCCGAGGCCGAACCGCCGGGTGCCGGTTTCCGCCGCCTCCAGCAGCACAAGGTCCTCAAGCACGCGGTCATAGTTCAGCGCCACGGGAACAAAGACGATCTCGCGCGCGGCAGTCTGCGCGCCGCCCAGGATGTAGCTGAGGATACCCAGCTTGGGATCCTGAACCGCCCCGGTCAGGCTTAGCCCGCCTTCGGGAAAAACCGCCTGCGTCACCCCGCCGTCCGTGGCCATCTGCACATAGCGTGCCAGAACCTTGCGGTAGAGCGCGCCACGTGAACGCCGCCGAATGAAGTAGCCGCCCATGGCCCGGATCAGGCGGGAAACGGGCCAGACGCGGGCCCATTCGCCCACGGCATAGGATAGCGCCGACTGGCTTGCGGCGAGGTAGGTCACCAGAACATAGTCCATATTTGAGCGGTGGTTGATCACATAGACCACCGTCGCATCGGCGGGGATCGCCGCATGGGCCGCGTCGTCCAACTGCACGATCCGCACTTTGTAAAGCGCCTCGGACAGCCACCGCGCGATGCGGATGGCGATCCCGAAATAGGCCGTGGCCGAGAACGACGGGACGATCTCGCGCGCGTAGCGGCGGGCGCGTTCCACGGCGACGCTTTCAGGTATGCCTTCGGAGCGGGCCTCTGCCGTGGCCGCCGCAATCACCTCAGTATCGTAGGTGAGGCGCTGTATGGTGTCAGGGCGGCGGGCCAGCTTGAAAGGCTGGATCGGACGGGCAAGCCGCGTGTTCAGTTGCGCGACCACGCGTTCAAGGCGACGGCGGAAAAACCAGCGTACCGATGGAAACAGGAAATGCGTAGCCGCGGTGACGGCCGCGAACGCCAGGATCAAGGCAAAGAGCCACAGGGGCAGTTCGACGGTTTCCGTCATGGCGTTGACCCTGCCAGCAATCACAGATCGCGTAAATCACCACACGCCGCGCCGCAGCGAATTGACAAAGACATAAAATTCCGTGATATAGCCAAAATGAGAAATTTTATTGCTGATGCGTGAGACCGCCACGATGGACAAAGATCGCCCATGGCTCTTCAGAACCTACGCCGGCCATTCGACGGCGGCGGCCTCGAACGCGCTCTACCGCACCAATCTGGCCAAGGGGCAGACGGGCCTCTCCGTGGCATTCGATCTGCCGACGCAAACAGGCTATGACAGCGACCACCAGCTGGCCCGGGGTGAGGTTGGCAAAGTGGGCGTGCCGGTGGCGCACCTTGGCGATATGCGCACGCTTTTCGACGGTATCCCCCTGGATCAGATGAACACCTCGATGACGATCAACGCCACCGCGCCCTGGCTTCTGGCACTCTACATCGTCGTGGCCGAGGATCAGGGCGTTGATATCACGACACTGCAGGGCACGGTGCAGAACGACCTGATGAAAGAGTACCTCAGCCGGGGCACCTATATCTTTCCGCCGGTGCCATCCCTGAGAATGACAACCGACATCGCGGCCTATTGCTACGCCCATGTTCCGAAATGGAACCCGATGAACGTCTGCTCGTATCACCTGCAGGAGGCCGGCGCGACGCCCGAGCAGGAACTTGCCTTTGCACTGGCCACGGCGATCATGGTGCTCGATGACCTCAGGACCAAGGTCGCGCCAGAGGACTTCCCTCGCATGGTCGGCCGGATTTCGTTTTTTGTGAATGCCGGCATCCGCTTTGTCACGGAGCTCTGCAAGATGCGGGCTTTCACCGACCTCTGGGACGAGATCTGCGAAACGCGCTACGGCGTCAGTGAGTCCAGGTACCGGCGCTTCCGCTATGGGGTGCAGGTCAATTCCCTGGGCCTGACCGAGCAGCAGCCCGAAAACAACGTCTACCGCATCCTGATCGAGATGCTGGCGGTGACACTGTCGAAAAAGGCCCGCGCCCGGGCGGTGCAGCTTCCGGCCTGGAACGAGGCGCTTGGCCTCCCCCGCCCCTGGGACCAGCAGTGGTCGCTGCGCATGCAGCAGATCATGGCCTTCGAGACCGACCTTCTGGAATACGATGACCTTTTCGACGGCAACCCGGTGATCGGCGCCAAGGTCGAGGCGCTGAAAGACGGCGCGCGGGCAGAAATTGCGACGATCGACGCCATGGGCGGCGCGGTGTCGGCCATTGAGCATATGAAACGTCAGCTTGTCGAAGCGAACGGCGCGCGGCTGGCGGGCATTGAGTCCGGGCAGACAACGGTCGTGGGCGTGAACACATACACCGAAGCCGAACCATCGCCGCTTGTCGACGGAGAGGGTGGCATCATGACGGTGCCCGCCGAGGTCGAAGCCGATCAAGTCGAAAGGCTTAATGCGTGGCGGAGCACCCGCTCGGCCGCAGCCGTGGCGACGGCGCTGAAAGACCTCCGGCAGGCCGCACAGAGTGGGGAGAACATCATGCCCGCCTCCATCACCGCCGCGCGGGCGGGCGTCACCACAGGTGAGTGGTCCGACACCATGCGCGCGGTCTTCGGCCAGTACCGCGGACCCACAGGCGTGTCCCCTGCCCCCTCGAACCGGACAGAGGACCTGGACGATTTGCGCGCGCGCGTTGACGCCGCATCGGACCAGCTCGGACGGCGTCTGGCCTTCCAGATGGCAAAGCCCGGCCTTGACGGGCACTCAAACGGGGCCGAACAGATCGCCGCCCGCGCCCGCGACTGCGGGATCGAGATCTCCTATGATGGTATCCGCCAGACAGTGGAAGAGATCGTGGAAACGGCGCAGGCGCACCGGCCCCATGCCATCGGTCTGTCGGTGCTGTCCGGCAGCCATATCGCGCTGGCGGAGAAAGTTCTCGCCGCCCTCAGGGACGCCGGGCTTGGCGAAATTCCGGTGATTGTGGGCGGCATCATTCCCGACGAAGACTCGCTGCGGCTGAAGACCATGGGCGTGGCAAAGATCTATACGCCCAAGGATTTCGATCTGAACGCGATCATGGGCGATATCATCACACTGGCCTTGCCGGCGCATATGGCCGCCGAATAGGCTTTGGCTTGCCAAAGCCGGACATTTCAGGCAGCGCAGGGGGGACGCCCGCGAACACCCGTGCCCCCGAAGATCCAACCGACGAGCGCCTGCCATGACTGTCCACATCGGAGCCAACCCCGGAGATATCGCTGAAACGGTGCTGATGCCCGGCGATCCCCTACGCGCCAAATGGGCCGCCGAGACCTACCTCGACGATGCCGTTTGCGTGAACGAGGTGCGGGGCATGTTCGGCTTCACGGGCACCTGGCGGGGCAACCGGGTGACGATCCACGGCTCCGGCATGGGCATGCCGAGCCTGTCGATTTATGCTAACGAGCTTATCCGCGACTTCGGGGCGAAAACGCTGATCCGGATCGGCTCGACCGGCGCCATGCAGGACTACGTGGGGCTGCGCGATGTGGTGATCGCAATGACCGCCTCGTCCATTTCCACGCCGTCGAAAGGGTTCTTCAAGGAACTGAACTTCGCGCCTTGCGCGGACTGGAACCTACTGCGCGCTGCCGTGGAGGCCGCAGAAGCGCGCGGTGTCACGACCCATGTGGGCGGCATCTATTCCTCAGATGTCTTCTATGACGAGCGCCCCGACCTCAACGAACAGATGACCCGCCACGGTGTTCTGGCGGTCGAGATGGAGGCGGCAGAGCTCTACAAGGTAGCCGCGCGCCACCAGTGCCGCGCGCTCGCCATCATGACCGTCTCGGACCACCTGGTGACGGGCGACGCGATGCCAAGCGAAGACCGTGAAAAGAGCTTCGGCGACATGGTCGAGATCGCGCTTGAGGCGGCCTTTCCCCGCTGAGCGGGGGTCAGCCCTGGGCCGGTGCGTTCTCGGGAGCCGGAGACGCCTTGCGATCTTTGCCAAACAAACCGCTGCGCCCGGGTCGTGGTGGCCCGTACCAGTCTTCATTGCGCGTGACCCACATGGTGGCTGCAAGGGCAAGGAAGGCCAGCGTCGAGCCCGCCAGGAGCGCATAATCCGCGCTGCGCAGTATCAAGTAGAGCGTTGCATAGAGAACGATCAGCAGTGCACCCATGACAAGGGCGCGAGATCCCTGCTTCAAAGCCACGTAGCCATAAAGCGTCAGAAGCACGATGGTCGCCGCGCTCGAAAGAGCATAGGCGGGGCCAAAGCCGATCTGCTCGGCATAGGCCACCATCAACAGAACAAAGACCGACTGCGCCAAACCGATGAAGATATACTGCACCGGATGCGTCGGCACACCGGCGCGGCTTTCCATTAACAGGACGGTTACAAAGGTCAGAGCGATGAACAGGATGCCGTAGCGCGCGGCCCGGTAGGCACGCTGGTAAAAGTCATTGGGCTGGAACAAGCGGACGCCGAAATCAAATTTACCGCGGGCAATCCGGTCAGGATCCAGCCGCGCCGCCTGGGGCAAGGCCCGGGCAAGATGCGGGATCGTCCATGTGGCGGTGAAGCCCTCGGCAGAGATGTCCGAGGTATCGGGCAGAAAGGCACCCGTGAAACTTGGATCTGGCCAGGCCGAAGAGATCTCAACCCGCGTGGTCCGGCCGGCCGGCGTCAGCCGTAAAGTATCAGCCCCGTTGAACGTCAGATCGAGGCTATAGGCCGCCACGTCCCTGGGGTCACCGACGGCCGCAATGATTGGGGCGGCACCGCCGTCTACAGTGGTGGAGGGCTCCAGCCCAACGTCCTGGCCATCGAGTTCCAGCCGCGCCTCGCCGCGCAGCGCCTGATTGGACGATACGGTAAAGCGCAAGACCGTCTCGTCCCAAAGCGGCACCTCGTCGGGTTTAAGCTCTTGCGCGGCCAGTTCGGGATCAAAGTCAAAGCTCAGCCGGGCCTCGGCGGTATAGACCGGCACCTGGAAAATGCCGCGCCGGCGCATCTGCGTGGTCACATCGAGCTTGGCGTCAAAGGCCTCGGGTTGCAGATAAAGCGAATCCGCAGGGCGCACTTACGTCACATCGAAGCTTTGGGTTTCGACCTCTTGGGTGTCCGTGTTGACGACCTCCCGCGTCCGTCGGACGGTAACGGGCGCTCCAACCGGCACGATCAGTTGCGGTCCACTGACGGTCTGTGCGCCGCCCCATTCTTCCCCGATGGACTGCACCGTGCTGCGCTGAAGGCCTTTGCGATCATTGATCACCAGACCGACGAAAAAGAGCGGGATGAACATCAGAAGGACCAGCAGTCCGACAATGAAAAAGCGCGTGCCGAGCGAACTGTAAGACGGAACCTGTTTGTCTTCGGACATCGCTTACACCATCACATCGCCCACACACGAACCACCGGGTAGCATATAATCGGAGGTGCTGGAACCGCAAAAGGCCGCAGCCGACAGTAACTATGGCCCGGCGAAAGCCAGCACCGCCGGGTGATCGGGGTATTTCTCGGCCAGCACTTCCTGCTGAGGACGCCAGACATAAGAGTCGTCTTCCAGCGTCTTGGACCAGTGCAGCGTCCCGCCGTAGCGCCAGGGGTCGAGGATCACGCCGGCGTACATGTCATCTCCGCGACTGCTGATGATCGCGGTGCTGTGGTCGATGCGAATCGTGCTTTCGGAATTGGCGATGGCCCGGTGCAGTTCCAGCGTCCGGAAATTCTCGGCCTTCAGCCGGGCCTCCATGTCTTCCGCCCAATGCCAGCACAGCCCGCGCGGGCGCAGCCCCATGTTGACCTTTGCGTTGTGCACAAGCGGCGGGTCCGTAACCTGGTATTCAAAGGCCAGTTGACGCGCGTAGCTGAAGGAAATCTCGGCGGCGCGCTCGGCCTCGGCCGGGTCCACATTCGCCCCGAGCGAGCGGATCTCGGACGCCAGCGCGGTCACTTCATCCCGCGTTGCGATGGCGGGCCCGCCGGGTGGTGGCGGTGTGCCGCACGCTGCCGTCAGAAGCAGCGCTGCGGCAGCAAGCAGGCGCATTGCGGAACGAACTGAAATCATGGCGTTTAGGCGGCCTTGGCTCTTCAACAGCTGATTGCTAGCCGCCCGTCGGGAGCGTGTCGAGGGGCCAGAACGCCGCCTCGATCACGATTTCTTCAAAGCTGGGCCAAGAGCCCACAGCCCGCCGGCAAACCTTGGTCGTCGCCACGTGGCGGCGCTAAAGCCGCCGCTCGACCATCATCTTTTTGATTTCGGCAATGGCCTTCGCGGGATTCAGGCCCTTGGGGCAGGTTTTGGCGCAGTTCATGATCGTGTGGCAGCGGTAGAGCTTGAAGGGGTCTTCAAGGTCGTCAAGCCGCTCGCCCGTCGCCTCGTCGCGGCTGTCGATAATCCAGCGGTAGGCATGCAAGAGCGCTGCAGGGCCGAGGTAGCGGTCGCCGTTCCACCAATAGCTGGGGCAAGAGGTGGAGCAGGACGCGCACATCACGCATTCATAGAGCCCGTCAAGCTTTTTGCGGTCTTCGATCGACTGCTTCCATTCCTTTTCCGGACGGCGCGTCTTGGTCTCCAGCCATGGCATGACCGACGCATGCTGGGCGTAGAAATGGGTCAGGTCGGGGATCAGATCCTTGATCACCGGCATATGCGGCAAGGGGTAGATCTTGACGTCGCCCCTGATCTCGTCGAGGCCGTAAATACAGGCCAGCGTGTTGATCCCGTCGATGTTCATGGCGCAGGAGCCGCAAATGCCTTCTCGGCAGGACCGGCGGAAGGTCAGAGTCGGGTCCACCTCGTTCTTGATCTTGATCAGCGCGTCCAGAACCATGGGACCGCATTTGTCCATGTCGAGGAAATAGGTATCCACGCGCGGAGTCTGACCGTCTTCGGGGTTCCAACGGTAAACCTGAAACTTGCGGACGTTGGTGGCCCCCTCGGGCTTGGGCCAGGTCTTGCCCGTGGTGATGCGGCTGTTCTTCGGAAGCGTCAGTTGAACCATGGGACGTACCTTCAGAGGGCTGTGGCGATTTGCGCCGCGAGAATGGGGCCTGCATCTTCGATGAAACAGGTAATCGTCTCCTGGCGCGAGGCGATTTCGATAACGAGGTCGACGGTTTCAGGGCTCGGCTGGCCGCGCAGCGCGTCCGATCCGATCTGGACAATTTCGGATCCGCTGGCGTTGTCGATGACACAATCGGTGACCGGCTCAAGCGGGACGCCTGGCAGGCGCGCGCCAAGGATGCTGTTGACCGTGCCCTTGGCTGAAGCGCGGCTGACCTCGGTGCCCACGGCAGTGTCGCAGGCCGAAAGGCCCAGAAGGACTGCAAAGAGAAGACCGGTGCGCATCATAGATCCGGCTGCAAAGAGGACTGGATCGTCGACCCATCGGCAATGAACGCATCGGCGCGGGCCTTCTGCTCCGGTGTCAGCGTGTCATAGAGCGCCTGCTCTTCGGCCGTCAGCGGCCGACGCTCGACCCCGTTCTCGGTGATGATGGTGGTTTCCTCAAAGGCGCCATCGGCCGACGACGAGTCTTCGGGCACGCCGATATAGGTGAAACCGACGCCCTGCTCCTGTTCGCAGGCCACAAGCAAGAGCAGCGATGCGCCCGCCGCGAGACCCCCTATTGTTCGCGCCCTCTGCATCAGTACACCCGCGCTTTGGGCGCGATCTTCTTTAGATCGATGCCACCTTCGTTGTGCCCAAGAAGCGGGTTCAGGTGCACGGGGCGGTAGTCGAGCTTTACCCCGCCGTTGACCCAAGCCAGCGAATGCTTGCGCCAGGTCTCATCGTCGCGATCCGGATAGTCTTCGTGGGCGTGGGCGCCTCGGCTTTCCTTGCGGGCCTCGGCACTGAAAACGGTGGCCAGAGCGTTTGGCAGAAGGTTTGTCAGTTCCAGCGTTTCCATCAGGTCGCTGTTCCAGACCATGGAACTGTCGGAAACCTTGATGTCGTCGAACTTTGCTGCAACCGCTTCCATCCGGCGGCAGCCCTGGGCAAGCGTTTCGTCAGTCCGGAAGACGGCGGCGTCCTCTTGCATCGTCTTCTGCATCTCAAGCCGCAGTTCCGCCGTGCCCGTTTCGCCTTTGGCAAAACGGATGGCGTCAAATCGCTCGAGCCCTTTGTCGAGGCTGGCCATGTTAAGGCGCGGGTTTGCCGCCTCGGGGTCCACCACCTCGCCCGCCTTGATGGCTGCAGCGCGTCCGAAGACCACAAGGTCGATCAGACTGTTCGACCCGAGGCGATTGGCACCATGGACACTGGCGCACCCCGCCTCGCCCACGGCCATCAGCCCGGGCACGATGGCGTCGGGGTCGTCGGCGGTTGGGTTCAGAACCTCGCCCCAGTAGTTCGTCGGGATGCCGCCCATGTTGTAGTGTACGGTGGGCAGGACCGGGATCGGTTGCTTGGTCACATCGACACCGGCGAAGATGCGGGCGCTTTCGGTGATGCCTGGCAGGCGCTCGGCCAGCGTCTCCCGCGGTAGATGGTTGAGGTGCAGGTGGATGTGGTCTGCATCATCGTTGACGCCCCGGCCTTCACGGATCTCCATCGTCATGCAGCGGCTGACCACATCGCGGCTGGCGAGATCCTTGTAGGTGGGCGCATAGCGCTCCATAAACCGTTCGCCTTCCGAGTTCGTCAGGTAGCCACCTTCGCCGCGGGCGCCTTCGGTGATCAGAACACCGGCGCCGTAGATGCCCGTGGGATGGAACTGAACGAATTCCATGTCCTGCAGGGGCAGACCCTGGCGCGCCACCATGCCGCCGCCGTCACCGGTGCAGGTATGGGCCGAAGTGGCGCTGAAGTAGGCGCGGCCATAGCCGCCCGTGGCCAGAACCGTCATCTTCGCGTTGAAGACATGAAGCGTGCCATCGTCGAGCTTCCAGGCGAGAACCCCCTGGCACTGGCCGTCTTCCGACATGATGAGGTCGATTGCGAAGTACTCGATGAAGAACTCTGCGTCGTTCTTCAGCGACTGCCCGTAGAGCGTATGGAGTATGGCGTGCCCCGTGCGGTCGGCGGCGGCGCAAGTGCGCTGCACCGGGGGGCCTTCGCCGAATTCGGTGGTATGGCCGCCGAAGGGCCGCTGGTAAATTCGACCGTCCTCAGTCCGGCTGAAGGGCACGCCGTAGTGCTCCAGCTCGTAGACCGCCTTGGGCGCCTCGCGCGCGAGGTATTCCATCGCATCGGTGTCGCCCAGCCAGTCCGAGCCCTTGACGGTGTCGTACATGTGCCACTGCCAGTTGTCCGGGCCCATGTTGCCGAGGCTCGCAGCGATGCCGCCCTGGGCGGCGACGGTGTGCGAGCGGGTCGGGAACACCTTGGTGACGCAGGCGGTCTTGAGACCCTGTTCGGCCATTCCGAGCGTGGCGCGCAGTCCGGCACCCCCGGCGCCGACGACGACCACGTCGTAGCTATGCGTTTCGTATTCGTAAGCTGCCATGGATCAGGACTCCGGCGTTATAGGGCGATGCTTGCAACGGCGAAAAGACCGGTCGCCGCAGCTGCATAGGACAGTAGGGTCATGGCGATGATCAGCGCCTCGCGCATGTGGCCATGCACGTAGTCTTCGATCAGAACGCGCACGCCGCGTTTGAAGTGCATGAAGCTCACGACAATGGTCAGCGCCGCGATGATCGCAGGATACGGGCGCGAGAAATGGGCAATGACCTCGTCGTAGGTTCCGCCCAGGGCTCGGCCAAATGTGATCACAAAGAGCGGCGCCAGGATCATGAGCGCCACGGAAGACACTGTCTGTGCCCAATGAGCGTCTGTCCCGGTTCCCGAAGATCCAAGGCCAATCACGCGTTTGCGGTCGGTTACAAAAGCCATCCCGGATCCCCTTAGATAAATGCGAACGTCAGAAGCGTCAGAACGAAGGATCCGGCGATAATACCCAACCCCATCTTCTCGGCCACATCGACCTCAAGACCGTATCCCGCATCCCAGATCAGATGCCGGATGCCCGCCAGAAAGTGGTACCAGAGCGCCCAGAGCGACAGCACCAGCACCAGCGTGCCAAACCAGGACCGCACGAAGCCATCCGCAACCGCGAAGTATTCGGGGCCTGTCGCAGCGGCCAGAAACCACCAGACGATCATCAGCGCCGCCACCAGCAACGCATTGCCGGTGATCCGGGTGAAGATCGACGTCATGGACGTCAGCTGTGGACGATAGATAGTCAGGTGGGGAGACAGGGGCCGGTTGCCCCGATTGACGTCGGCCATGGACCGTCCTTTCGCTGCGTGTGCTGGCTATCGTAGGGATATTTCGCCCATTTCAAATCACAAGTCACGCGTTCTGGCAGGGGTGAAGCGCGGTTTTTTGGCGCAATGGGAAAAACTTGCCTCTTTGTGATCACAGGAGATTTTTCTGTGATCACGCGCGGCCTTTCATTTGACGGAAGCGATCTGCCGCGTGACTTCCCGGATCAGCTTCCGGCGAATCGTCTCTGGGTAGTCGAGGTACCCCGTTGCCGTCATCACGAAGGCCCCTTCGCCGCGGATGACATTTTCAAAGTAGTAGGCTGTAAGGTCGCCCCCAAGCCCTTCGATGGCAAGCCCGTTCACAACAACGTTTTCCACCGCCAGCCGGTCATGCACGGACGTGGGTTCAACGCCTTCGTTTGACAGCCCATCGCCAGAGACGTCGATGACCCGGCGCGCGCAATCAGGGCCCAGAGGAAATTGAGCGAGCGTGAATTCCAGCGCCTCGCCAATGGCTGTGGAGAAGTTGCGCCACTTTCGCGTCACAGCTTCCACTTTGGCGGCGAGCGCCTCCACCTCTTCGAAGGTCCGGGTGCGTGTCCAGTTCACAGACACCGCCTGCCGCGACGATCCTGTCCACTGGACGACGAGCACCGCGGCCTCGGCACGGACCAGCGCCTCGGACACCAGTCCGTCGCGCAAAGCGGCAGCGAGCCCGTCCATCTGGATGCCAAACTCCCTTGGGTCCACCGAACCGGAGACATCGATCGCCAGCGCCAGCGCCTGC
>JBCDED010000027.1:0-42434 GCA_039179985.1 Pseudomonadota bacterium | reverse complement strand
GGCGAAAGAAGCGCTCTTTTCCGTGCTGCGCGGGGACCACGCGAACGCCTATGCCCTCAGCCGTCCGCCCGGACACCACTGCCTGCCTGAATGGCCCAATGGCTTTTGCCTCTTGGCCAATATCGCCATAGCCATTGAGGCCGCTCAAACCGCCGGGCTGGCCGGGAGGTTCGCCGTCATCGACTGGGACGTGCACCATGGCAATGGAACCGAAGCGATCTTTTACGATCGGGCGGACGTCCTGACGATCAGCGTGCACCAGGAACGCAACTACCCGCTCGACACTGGCGACGCAGGCGACCGCGGCTCGGGCGAAGGCCTGGGCGCAAACCTGAACATCCCGCTGCCTCCGGGGACAGGGCACAAGGGATATCTGGACGCTATGGAGAGGTTGGTTCTTCCTGCCCTGACGGCCTTCAAACCCGACGTGATCCTTGTCGCGTGCGGCTTTGACGCCTCAGCCTTCGATCCGTTGTCCCGGATGCTCGCGACCTCGGAGACGTTTCGGCTGCTCACACGCAGAACGATGGCGGCAGCGACGGACCTGTGCGCTGGCAAACTCGTTCTTGTCCATGAGGGAGGGTACTCGGAGATGCATGTCCCCTTCTGCGGACACGCTGTTCTCGAAGAAATGTCCGGAAGCCAGCACTGCGCCCCCGATCCAATGGCCGACACACTGTCAAAGCGCCAGCCGAGCGCGCGGTTTGACAGTTTCGTGTCCGCCTGGATCGACGATCTGGCGCAAGGCGCCGGCTTGTGAGACAAGGCGTCACCCAGGTCTGGTGAGGCGGGTTTTTTCCGTGCCCCCCTTGATCCTCCAAGGCGGCTGACAAATATCCATCCCAAAGTAAACAGGATTAACATAGATGTCCGCGACCCCTGCTGCGCTCGACTTCCTGCTCGCCCGCCGGTCCCGCCCCTACAAGCTCTTGTCCGGTCCGGTGCCCGACCGGGAAGCTCTGAACACCCTGCTGACTGCCGCCGCCCGGACGCCGGATCACGGTAAACTGGAGCCCTGGCGCTTTATCGTTCTGTCCGAGGCGGCCATGCACAGACTGGCAACACTCGCCGTGGAAATCGGTGAAAAGACAGGAAAAGATCCCGACAGTATCGAGAAAATGCGCTTCCAATTGGCTGCGGCCCCTCTGGCCGTCGCCGTGGTGGAAAGCCCGAAACCATCCCAGAAGATACCCGCAATCGAGCAAACCTATTCCGCCGGCGCCGCCTGCCTTGGCCTTCTGAATGCGGCACTGGCGGCGGGATGGGGCGCCAACTGGCTGTCTGGCTGGGCCTCGCACGATCAGACCTTCTGCGCCGAGGGTCTGGGCCTTTCCCCAGAGGAGCGGTTGGTAGGTTTTGTGCATATCGGTACCGCATCGGCCACGCCGCCCGAGCGTCCCCGCCCTGACCTCGACGCGATCACTACCTGGGTCGACGGTTGATGCTGAGCGATTTCTCCAGGGCAATCAGCCAGTTAGGCGATCCGCGCTTTCGGCGGGTTCTCTTCATGGGGATCGGCCTGACCCTGCTTTTGCTTTTTGGGATCTATGCGCTCTTCGTCGGGGCAATATCGCTTTTCTTTCCCGATAGCCTGACGCTGCCCCTGATTGGCACGATCACCTGGGTCGACAATCTTCTGTCGTGGGCCACGATCCCTCTGATAATCGGGCTTTCTGTATTTCTGATGGTGCCCGTGGCCTCGGCATTTACGGGCATTTTCCTTGATGACGTGGCGGACGCAGTCGAGGACCGGTTCTACCCGCATCTGACGCCCGCGCCGCGCCTGTCGCTGGCCCAGGGGATCACCGACAGTCTGAAGTTTCTGGGCGTGATCCTCCTCGCCAACCTCGTGGCGCTCTTCGTCTATCTGATCTTCATACCCTTTGCTCCAGTGATCTTCTGGGCGCTGAACGGATTTCTCCTGGGGCGCGAGTATTTTCAGCTGATCGCCATACGGCGGCTCGGGCCCGAGGGCGCCCGAAAAATGCGGTCGCGGTACATGGCGCAGATCTGGCTTGCGGGCGGGCTGATGGCCATTCCGCTGACGGTGCCGCTCCTCAATCTCTTGGTGCCGGTTCTGGGCGCCGCGACCTTCACCCATCTTTTTCACCGCCTCAACGGGACGGCAAAGACCTGAGTCGCGCTATTCGGTGGCCGGCGGCATCCGGTTCATCACGTCGAAGTCCCTGACCGAAATGACCCCCGAAAGAATGGTGCCCGCGATCAGAATCCAGAGCACGATGCTGGCGATTGTCACGATGCGCACCTTTTTCCACATCACCGGTCCGGCCGGTGCGCCCGCATGGGTGCCCGGCACAATCTCGCCGGCGTCGCCCTGGGTCGTCAGGCGCAGAGGCAGCACGACGAAAAGCACCATGAACCAGATGACGGCGAAAAGAACGAGCGCGCTGGCGATGGACATCAGACCTGCTCCAGTTCAACGAGTGTGCCGTTGAAATCCTTGGGGTGAAGGAAAAGCACCGGCTTGCCATGGGCGCCGATTCTGGGCTCGCCATCGCCCAGAACCCGTGCGCCATCGGCTTTAAGGCGGTCGCGTGCTGCAAGGATGTCTTCCACCTCGTAGCAGATGTGGTGGATGCCGCCTGCAGGGTTCTTTTTGAGGAACCCGGCGATGGGACTGTTCTCACCTAAAGGATGCAAGAGCTCGATCTTGGTGTTTGGAAGCTCGATAAAGACCACTTTGACGCCGTGGTCCGGCTCGTCCTGCGGCGGGCGCACGGTAGCGCCAAGCGTTCCGGCATATTGCGCGGCCGCGGCCTCAAGATCCGGCACTGCGATGGCCACGTGGTTCAGGCGTCCGATCATCCCTGTATCTCCTAACACACCGACCGCCTTATCAAGGGCGACGCCCACAGGCACAAGGGGCAACGCGCCGCAGGACCCGCAAGGTTAACCACCCGTTAGCCGTAACGCGCGATACTTGCGCCACGCGCTTGGGAGACCACCAATGGACGATCTGGAGCAATTCGTAAGGCGAAGGGCGCCGACGGCCCAACAACCGCTTCTGGGGATGACCGTACTGGTCGTGGAAGACAGCCGCTTTTCCTGCGAGGCGCTCAGGCTGATGTGCCTGCGCTCGGGCGCGCGTATCAGGCGGGCCGATTCTCTGAAATCCGCGCGGCGGCACCTGCAATACTACCAGCCCGCCATCGCCATCGTCGACATGGGCCTGCCCGATGGAAACGGGGCGGATTTCATCGCGGACCTCGCCAGCGCTTCGCCGCGCCCCTCTGTAATTCTGGGCACCAGCGGTTCGGACGCGTCGGAGGGTGCAGCACTGAAGGCCGGCGCGGATGGTTTCATGCCGAAACCCCTCGGCGCTCTGTCCGTTTTCCAGGAAGCGGTTTTGCGCCACCTGCCCCCCGACGCACAGCCGGCGGGCCCACGCGCCCTCAGTACAGAAGTCATGCATCCCGATCCCCTGGCTCTGCGGGACGATCTGGCCCATGCCGTCCACCTTCTGAAAACAGGCGGTCCCGATGTGCTGGTCTACGCGGCCCAGTTCCTTGACGCCCTCGGGCGCAGCGCCGGTGACGGAGTGGTGATCCAGGCTTCAGCCGATCTGACGGCGTCGCATCAAGACAGATCTTCCCGTGACCGCTCTGCAGCCCAAGTCGCGGACGTGATTTCGGGGCGAATTGCGCAACTCGACGCGGTTTAGTGCCCGTCACCCTCGCGGGCGGGGTCGCGGGCCGCAAGTATGTCCCGGGTCAGTGTCGACAAAGATCGTTCTTGCGTGCCGCCGCCATCAAAATTCGCCGGGTCCAGCCATGTGTCGTAGGCCGCGCGCAACCGCGGCCACTCGGCGTCGATGGCTGCGAACCAGGCTGTGTCGCGGTTGCGTCCCTTGACGACGGCAGCCTGCCGGAAAACGCCTTCGAAGCTGAAGCCAAAGCGCTCGGCGGCGCTCCGGGACGCGCGGTTGGCCGCGTCACATTTCCATTCGAACCGCCGGTACCCGGCCTCAAAAGCCCATGTGACCGTCAAAACGATGGCTTCGGTCGCGCCACGGGTGCGCTGTAGCGCGGGTGACAGGCAAATGTGCCCCACCTCAATTGATCCGGCTTCAGGTGCGATGCGCAGAAAGCTCAAAAGCCCTACCGCCCGACCACCGTCGCAGATGGCAAAGAACAAAGGATCGTCCGAGGCCGCCGCGGCCTCCAGCCAGGTTCGATGCTCCGCCGCCGTTGCAAAAGGGCCGTAGGGCAAAAATCGCCAGAGGGCCCCGTGCCCGTCAAAGGCCGTAAACAGACCTGCCGCGTGACGCGCGGGCGTCAGCGGTTCCAGCGAGACATAGCGCCCAGAAATCGCGGCGCGGGCGGGCCGAGGCGGCTCTCTCCAGCCGGGCACCCTGTCGCGCGGATCGATCCAGTCGTCTTCCATGGTTCTCTCCCATTGCCACACCGCCGCCGCGCACCGTCCATAATGATGCCCCAATTGCCTGTGACTCTCGGTTTATTGGTTTGAAGGGCCGTAAAAATGCTACAGCGGATTGAAACGTTTACCCTGCCTACACGCGTCAGGAAGGCGCTCGAAACCACCGTTTTCATGACCGGTGTGGTCGCGTTCTCGACGGCGCTGACGGCGACGTTCCTCTAAACCGAACTTCAGTCTTCCGACGGCAGAATCCTGAGACGCAGCTCGCGCAGCTGCTCGCCCGTTGGCTCCGACGGTGCCCCCATCATGAGATCTTCGGCCCGCTGGTTCATCGGGAACATGATGACCTCGCGGATGTTGGCCTCGTCCGCGAGCAACATGACCATCCTGTCGATGCCCAGCGCGCAACCTCCGTGCGGCGGGGCGCCGTATTTGAACGCGTTGACCATACCGCCAAAGCGCTTCTCCACCTCTTCTGGCCCGTAACAGGCGATCTCGAAAGCCTTGTACATCCCTTCAAGCTTGTGGTTCCGGATGGCGCCGGACACCAGCTCATACCCATTGCACGCAAGGTCGTACTGGAAGCCGAGCACGTCGCGCGGGTCGGCCGACAGCGCCTCTAGCCCGCCCTGCGGCATCGAAAACGGGTTGTGGCTAAAGTCGATTTCGCCGGTTTCCTCGTCTTCCTCGTACATCGGGAAATCGACGATCCAGCAGAACTTGAAGGCATCCTTGTCGGTCAGCCCAAGCTCTTCGCCGATGACAACGCGGGCGCGGCCCGCCACAGCCTCGAAACTCGAGGGTTTTCCGCCAAGGAAGAAAGCCGCATCACCAACGCCAAGATCCAGTTGCTGGCGGATGGCTTCTGTCCGCTCGGGGCCGATATTCTTTGCGAGCGGACCGGCAGCTTCCATCCCATCCGCGCCGTCGCGCCAGAAGATATACCCCATGCCCGGAAGACCCTCTTTCTGGGCATAGGCATTCATGCGGTCGCAGAATTTCCGACTTCCGCCTCCCGGCGCCGGGATCGCGCGGATTTCCGTACCGGCCTGTTCGAGAAGTTTGGCGAAGATCGCGAAACCAGACCCGCGGAAGTGATCGCTGACGATCTGCATCTTGACCGGGTTGCGCAGGTCGGGCTTGTCGGTGCCATACCAAAGCGCTGCGTCTTTGTAGGAAATCTGCGGCCAGTCCGGATCGACAGCCCGGCTACCGCCAAAGGCCTCGAACGCGCCCTGAACAACCGGCTGAAGCGTATCGAAAACATCCTGTTGCGTGACAAAGCTCATTTCAAGGTCGAGTTGGTAGAAGTCCGTTGGCGACCGGTCCGCGCGCGGGTCTTCGTCACGAAAGCAGGGCGCGATCTGAAAATACTTGTCGAAACCCGAGACCATGATCAGCTGCTTGAACTGCTGCGGAGCCTGGGGCAGCGCATAAAACTTGCCCGCATGCAAACGCGAGGGCACCAGGAAGTCCCGCGCGCCTTCCGGCGACGAGGCGGTGATGATGGGCGTCTGGAATTCGGTGAACCCGATGTCCCACATGCGCTTGCGCAGGTCCGCCACCACGCGACTGCGAAGCATGATGTTGTCATGCAGGCCTTCGCGACGCAAATCGAGGAACCGGTACTTCAGCCGCGTCTCCTCGGGATAGTCCTGGTCGCCGAAGACCATTAGGGGCAATTCGCCCGCCTCGCCAAGGACTTCGAGGTCGCGGATGAAAACCTCTACCTCGCCCGTGGGGATCTTGTGGTTCACAAGTTCCGGGTCTCGCGCCTTAACGGTCCCATCGATACGGATGCACCACTCGCTACGTACCTTTTCAACCTCGCTGAAGACGGGGCTGTCGGGGTCCGCCAGCACCTGTGTCACGCCATAGTGGTCGCGCAGGTCGATAAAAAGCACACCGCCATGGTCGCGCACCCGGTGCACCCAGCCCGAAAGCCGGACGGTCTGGCCTACATCCGAAGCGTTGAGGTCGGCGCAGGTGTGGCTGCGAAAAGCATGCATATCGCGGGTTCCCAAGGTGGCGAAAATCTGCGCCGATACACATGGCTGGGACAGCAAAGTCAAGACACGCCGCGGCCCCCCCGCCGCGGACAGTGGGGCGCAACGCGGTTCAGCGACAGGGTGCGAAAGGTTGGACCTGACGGCGGATCCTTACCGATTTTCGCAAGAAATCACGCCATCCCACGGAAAAGCTTGATTTTTAGGCAGATTCGCAAAAACATATATTAAGGAAACGGGCGACTTGGGGAGAAGCCGCCCATCAATGTGGGGAGAACGCGCCCGTCAGGGCCATTCCAGGGGTGGGATGGATGTGGGAACAGCTGCTAAATAAACTTGCCAAGGGCATGATCACCAAAGGCAATCTGGTGATTGTCCATCATTCCGGCAAATCGGATCGGTTCGGTGATGGGACCGGTCCCGAGATCACGCTGCGCATAAAGGATGCCGCCTTGCCGCGTAAGCTGGTCCTGAATCCGGAGCTTGCCATCGGCGAAGCCTATATGGACGAGCGCGCCACAATTGACGGCGACGACCTGCCGGGACTCATGGCGCTCTTGCTGAAGAACCTTGGACAGAACGGCTATGTCTGGTGGCACAAACCCGTGGAAGTCACCCGCCATCTGTTGCGCTGGACTGCGCAGTTCAACCCCGCGGGACGGGCGAAGTCCAATGTCGCGCACCATTACGACCTTTCCGCCGAACTTTACGATCTCTTTCTCGATGACGACAAACAATACTCCTGTGCCTACTTCCGGGATCCCTCGGACACACTGGAACAGGCCCAGATCAACAAGAAAGCGCATATCGCCAACAAGCTGCTGATAGAGCCCGGCATGCGCATTCTGGATATCGGCTGCGGCTGGGGCGGGCTTGGTCTGACGCTGGCGCGCGACTACGGCGCGGAGGTTGTCGGCGTGACCCTGTCGGAAGAGCAGCACAAAATCGCCACCGAACGGGCGCGCGCGGCTGGTCTTGAGGACCAGGTCGACTTTCGGCTGACCGACTACCGGAACGTCACCGGGCAGTTCGACCGCATCGTATCGGTCGGCATGTTCGAACACGTGGGCGTGCCGCACTACCGTGAATACTTCCGCCATGTTCGAGAAAAGCTGACCGAAGACGGCGTCGCCCTGATCCATACCATCGGACGCAACTCGCCGCCGGGCACGACGAGCCCGTGGATCACCAAGTATATCTTCCCCGGTGGCTATGTGCCCGCCATGTCCGAAGCGGTCGCGGCCTATGAGAAAGAAGGCCTTTACTGCGACGACATCGAGGTCTGGCGCATGCATTACGCGGAAACCCTGCGGATCTGGCGGGAGCGCTTTGTCGCCAATGAAGACAAGGCCCGCGCGCTTTATGACGACAGGTTCTGCCGGATGTGGCGGTACTACCTTTTGGCCTGCGAAATGACATTCCGCCACAACGGCCAGGTCGTTTTCCAGTTTCAGCTGTCCCGCAAGCAGGAGGCTGTGCCGCTGACGCGGGATTATCTTTATCCGGCCTCCCGCGAGGGACTGCGTCACGCCGCAGAGTAGACGCACGGGACCAGGTCGCTTGCGCGGCCATCGGACCCGCTGCTAGATATCAGGCATTGGCAGCGCCTCGGAAGAAGGCGCGCGACCGTCAAGGATGAGTCGAGGCACCAGGCATGCAGAAGCGCGATACGCAGCTCGCCCTCATCGTATGCCTTGCGTTTCTCGTTTTGTCCTATCCCGCATTCCGGTCGCTGACATCTCCCGATCTCCTGGCGCCCTGGCTCGCCGCCGAGTGGTTCCAGAATGGGCAACTGGGAGACGTCTACCCAAGCCAGCAAGCACTTTTTGATGTACGCGCGCCTCAAAGTTGGCAAGAGGCAATGGCAGAAAGGGGATACGACGGCATCCTCTTTCCCTATATCTATCCACCGCTCTGGGCCGCGATGCTTGCGCCCATCACGGCCATGGGCAACTACCCGGCCTTCCACAGCATCGTGCTGGCGGTGCATCATCTTTGCGTGCTGGGGATGCTTTTTCTGGCATGGCGCACCGCGGCCCCCGCGATGCCGCTGACGCTCTACCTGCTTCTTGGGCTTCTTTGCTTTTTGCTGACCCCCATCGGCGCGCTCGCGCTTTTTCAGAACCAACCGCAGATCCTGGTGAGTTTCCTTACGGTCCTGGCGATTGAGCGGGCGCGGGCGGGCGCGGGCAGAACCGCCGGCGCTGTCCTTGCTCTGGCGGTGGCAATCAAGCTGGCGCCGCTTTTTCTGCTACCTGCGATCTGTGCCGTCGGGCGCGTCCGGCCAACGCTTCTGGCCTTCGTTTTGGTCGGCGGCGGTCTTGGGCTAGGCTCCATCGCGCTTGCAGGCTGGCCGCTCCACGTGGAGTTTCTTTCGCTTTTGAGCACCATTTCCGGCACATCGCTTGCCTCACCCTCGTCCTGGACACTCACGGCGCTTCTGGCGCAAGCCAACGGATTCGACGGTGCGCTATTTGTGCCCCTTTTGCCCGGGATCATCGAGGATGACGGGTGGTGGATCGGTCCAAGGTCACTTGCTTTGGCAACAATTACGACAACGTGCCAGATCGCCATCGCCGTTCTGGCGGCATGGCAGATACGCCGCGGCGCAGGTGTGCTGATCTGGCCCGCTACACTGATCGGTCTGTCGCTCTGCGCCCCCATTTCCTGGAGCTTTCATTATCTGGCACCACTGGCGTTCCTGCCGGCGCTCGCTGTCCGTTGGGGCCTCGTGCGGGGCGGCGCGGTCGCTCTAATTCTGGCAGCACCGGTCAGCTTTCCCGCGCTTTCTGCCGTTGGCCATCTGTCCTTTGCACCCTTGCCGGAACAGCTCATTGGCACTCTGACCATGATCGCGATGGCCGCGGTATTCGTCGCAGGATCCCTCGGGCGCGAAAGCCCCTTGCACCCCCCTGCCCGCCGGGTATAACCCGCCGCAATTTGCGCACATCCAGGGGGCCAGCATGCCGAGAAGAACCGACATCTCGTCGATCATGATCATCGGCGCGGGTCCTATCGTGATCGGCCAGGCTTGCGAATTCGACTACTCGGGTGCCCAGGCCTGTAAGGCACTGCGCGAAGAGGGCTATCGCGTCATTCTCGTCAACTCGAACCCGGCCACGATCATGACGGACCCGGGGCTTGCGGATGCCACCTATATCGAGCCCATCACGCCCGAGATCGTTGCCAAGATAATCGAAAAGGAAAGACCCGACGCACTTTTGCCCACCATGGGGGGCCAGACGGGCCTGAACACCTCGCTGGCGCTGGAAGAAATGGGCGTGCTCGACAAATTCGGTGTCGAGATGATCGGCGCCAAGCGGGATGCCATCGAAATGGCCGAGGATCGAAAGCTGTTTCGCGAAGCTATGGACCGCGTCGGGCTTGAAAATCCCAAGGCCACCATCGCCAATTCCCTGGACGAGGCCATGGCATCGCTCGAGACCATCGGCCTGCCTGCGATCATCCGCCCCGCCTTTACGCTCGGTGGCACAGGCGGCGGCGTCGCCTATAACCGCGACGATTTCGAGTACTACTGCCGCACCGGGCTCGACGCCTCGCCGGTGACGCAGATCCTGGTCGATGAAAGCCTACTGGGCTGGAAAGAGTACGAGATGGAAGTCGTGCGCGACAAAGCCGACAATGCCATCATCGTCTGTTCCATCGAAAACGTGGACCCTATGGGCGTGCACACCGGCGACTCGATCACCGTCGCCCCTGCCCTGACGCTGACCGACAAGGAATATCAGATCATGCGCAACGGCTCGATCGCCGTCTTGCGCGAGATCGGGGTGGAGACCGGCGGGTCCAACGTGCAATGGGCCGTGAACCCCGAAGACGGGCGCATGGTCGTCATCGAAATGAACCCGCGCGTTTCGCGGTCTTCGGCGCTGGCCTCAAAGGCCACGGGTTTCCCTATTGCCAAGATCGCCGCGAAATTGGCCGTGGGGTACACGCTTGACGAACTCGACAACGACATCACACGTGTCACGCCGGCCTCTTTTGAGCCCACGATTGACTACGTGGTGACCAAGATCCCGCGCTTTGCCTTTGAGAAGTTCCCGGGCGCCGAACCGGTGCTGTCGACGGCCATGAAAAGCGTGGGCGAGGCCATGTCCATCGGGCGGACGATCCACGAAAGCCTGCAAAAGGCGCTGGCCTCCATGGAAACCGGCCTGACGGGATTTGACGAAATCGCCATCGAAGGCGCGCCGGACATCGTGGCAGTCACCAAGGCCATCTCAGAACAGACACCGGATCGGATGCGGCTGATCGCCCAGGCGATGCGCCACGGGCTAAGTGACGCCGACATTCAGGCGGCGACGGCCTTTGACCCCTGGTTTCTGGCGCGCATCCGCGAAATCGTCGAGGCCGAGGCCGATCTGCGCAAAAACGGCCTGCCCCTGTCCGAAGAGGGTCTGCGCGCGGTCAAGATGCTGGGGTTTTCCGACGCCCGGCTCGCGACCCTCACAGGACGGGACGAAGATCAGGTGCGCCGCGCCCGCCAACGCCTTGGCGTCGTGCCGGTTTTCAAACGCATCGACACCTGCGCGGCCGAGTTCGAAGCGCAGACGCCCTATATGTATTCGACCTACGAGCATCCTGTGATGGGTGACGTGGAAGACGAGGCGCGCCCCTCGGACGCGAAAAAGGTTGTAATCCTCGGTGGTGGTCCGAACCGGATCGGCCAGGGCATCGAGTTCGACTATTGCTGCTGCCATGCCTGTTTCGCTCTGACGGAAGCGGGCTACGAGACCATCATGGTCAACTGCAACCCGGAAACCGTGTCTACCGACTACGACACATCGGACCGTCTCTACTTCGAACCACTGACACTGGAGCATGTGCTGGAAATCCTGCGCGTGGAGCAGTCACGCGGCGCACTGCACGGCGTGATCGTGCAATTCGGCGGGCAAACCCCGCTGAAACTGGCGCGAGCGCTGGAGGCCCAGGGGATTCCCATTCTTGGAACGACCCCGGACGCGATCGATCTGGCCGAAGACCGCGAACGGTTCCAGGCGCTCGTCAACGAACTGGACCTCAAGCAGCCGAATAATGCCATCGCCTCGACCGACGCCCAGGCCTTTGCCGCCGCCGAAGCCATCGGGTTCCCGCTGGTCATCCGCCCGTCCTATGTGCTGGGTGGCCGGGCCATGGAGATCGTACGCGACATGGGCCAGCTTGAACGCTACATCGCGCAAGCCGTGGTCGTTTCCGGCGACAGCCCGGTTCTGCTCGACAGTTACCTGGCAGGGGCGACAGAGATTGACGTCGATGCCCTGTCAGATGGCACGCACGTCCATGTGGCGGGCATCATGCAGCACATCGAAGAGGCGGGCGTGCATTCCGGTGACAGCGCCTGTTCGCTGCCCCCCTATTCGCTGCCCGCAGACACCATCGCCGAGCTGCGCCGACAAACAGAGGCACTGGCCAAAGCGCTGAACGTGGTCGGGTTGATGAACGTTCAGTTCGCCGTAAAGGACGGCGAGATCTACCTGATCGAGGTGAACCCGCGCGCCTCGCGCACGGTGCCTTTCGTGGCGAAGGCCGTAAACTCGCCCATCGCCTCGATCGCCGCGCGCCTGATGGCCGGAGAAAGCCTTGCCACCTTCGACCTCGTCGACCCGCAGATCGGCACCTATGCCGTGAAAGAGGCCGTGTTGCCCTTCGCCCGCTTCCCCGGTGTCGATACGCTGCTCGGTCCCGAGATGCGGTCTACAGGCGAGGTCATGGGGTCGGACGCCAACTTCCACCGGGCCTTTCTGAAGGCGCAGCTTGGGGTGGGCACGATCCTGCCCGACGGCGGGTCGGTGTTCCTGTCGATCAAGGATGCTGACAAGTCGCCACAGCTTGTGGAAACGGCGCAGGCGCTTGTTGATCTTGGCCTCGCCATCGTGGCCACGCGCGGGACGGCTGCCTTTCTTGAGGGTCACGGGATCGCCTGCGAGATCGTCAACAAGGTTTATGAGGGCCGCCCGAGCATCGTCGACCGCCTAAAGGACGGCGACATCCAGTTGGTGATGAACACCACCGAGGGCACGCAGGCGGTTGAGGACTCCCGCTCGTTGCGGAACGTCGCGCTGATGGACCGTATCCCTTATTTCACGACGCTCGCCGCGAGCCACGCCGCCGCCTTTGCCATGAAAGCCGCGCGCGAGGGGGAATTGGATGTCCTCAGCCTCCAGGCTGCCGAGTGATCCGCCCCTCGGATCGTCGGGCCCGGCCGGGAGCGTTCAGAGCATGGACGGTGACTGTAACCACGTAACGCGGGCGCCGGCCGAATGACCGGTCGCCCCGAGGTCGGCGTGCGGTTCGATTATGGGGGTCGCAGCGTCCGGCATTTTATTCCTGCTAGCCGCACTGCCAATCGCGTGTGCAGCGGACAGACCCTGTATTACCCGGCGCGCTACGCAAGCAGCCTTGCGACTTGCTGCAGCGCCAATGCGTAGCCGTTGATGCCGCAGCCTGCGATCACGGCGTCGGCCCGATGCGAGACATAGGAATGGTGCCGAAAGCGCTCGCGGGCGTGGATGTTTGAGACATGTACTTCGATCACCGGACCCTCGAAGGCACTGAGTGCGTCGAGGATCGCAATCGAGGTGTGGCTGTAGGCGCCGGGGTTGAGGATGATCGCCGCGGCCTTACCGCGGGCCTCCTGAATCCAGTCCACAAGCACGCCTTCGTGGTTTGACTGGCGGAACGAGATGTCCAGGCCCGCACTCTCCGCGATGGCGCGGCAAGCCGCTTCCGCGTCGTCGAGGGTGTCGGAGCCGTAAACCTCCGGCTGGCGCTGGCCAAGCAGGTTCAGATTTGGCCCGCTGATGATGTCCACAAGCTGCGTCACGGTCCCGGCTCCTTTCGCCCCGCGTTCACACCCACGGGTCACAGTAACGAAAGCCAATGGACGCCACGCGCCCGGGCATCAAGGGAAATCACGAGATGGGCTGGTTTTTCCGCCGTCTGTCGCGGCTCCGCTACGCCCGTGGGTCATGGTCCTGCGGCTCCGCGAGAAAGGGCGACAGAGCGTCCAGAAGCCTGTTTCTGAAAACGGGTTTTGCGATTATCGCTTCGAAACCCGCTTCCTCGCACGCCAAGGTGGCGTCTGCGCCGGAATGCCCGGTGACGGCCAGGGATGGCGTCGGGCGGCGCCCGAGCCGCCTTTCGAGATCCCGGACGGCATTCAAAAGCTCCACGCCAGACATGCCCGGCATCGTGATATCAAAAAGAAAGACGTCGAAGTCCGTAGCTTCCGCCGCAGCAAGGGCCGCTGCGCCATTGGCCACGGTTCGCACCTCGCCTCCCGCCGCCGTCAGCAATTTCTCCATCACGAACCGGTTCGCGGCGGCATCATCCGCGACCAGCGCACGGAACGGACGAAAGGGAGCCACTTGTTCCTGATCGCCAGGGTGGGCACTGGCGGCGCCGGGAACGAGAAGACCCGGAAATTCCACCCGAACGCTGGTGCCCTTTCCCGGTTCGCTTTTCAGGGAAATCCAGCCCGACATGGCATCGACCAACTTGCGGACGATGGACATCCCGAGCCCGGTGCCGCCGAAGTTGCGCGATGTTGACCGCTCTGCCTGCACGAAATCTTCGAAAATCCGGTCGACCTGACCGCTGTCCATACCGAGGCCACTGTCCACGACGTTGAGAATCAACGCGTCCGGCTCAGTGCGCGAAAAACGGACCTCCACATGCCCGCGATCGGTGAATTTGAGCGCATTGCTTACGAGGTTATTCGCAATTTGCAGGATACGGTAGGGATCACCGAGGGCCGGCTTGTCTGCGCCCCGGTCGACCACAACCGTGAAAGTCAGTCCTTTGCGCTCGGCACCAGGCCGGTGGAGCCTTTCCAACTGGCCTCCGAGCTCTGCAACCCTGAAACGTGTGGTTTCGAGATCGAGACGCCCTGCCTCGATCTTTGAAAGATCGAGCACGTCGTTCAAAACGGTCAGGAGTGCGAAGCCAGACTGGCGGATCGTGCTCACCATGCTCTTCTGATCGGCGGGCATAGCGCAGTCAGCAAGTGCGTCGGCTATGCCGAGGAGCCCGTTTAGCGGCGTTCTGATTTCATGGCTCATGACCGCAAGAAACCGGGATTTTGCCCGGCTGGCGCTTTCCGCGCGCAGGACCTCGGAGTAAAGCGCGGTCACATCGGTCGCAACGCCCCGCATCCCGAGGTACCGACCGTCCTGATCGAAAAAGGGCGCGCCGCGCAGGCGGATCCACAGCGGGTCTCCTCCACGCTGGGCCTTGTAGACGAAATCGCGCAAGGGTTCTCGTTGTTCAAATTGCGTGGCGAGGGCAGCCCAGCTTGCGCTGTCTTCCTGCTGGCTTCCTGCCTCGATGAGCCCTTGGAAGGTCCGGCCGATGAAATTGGCGCCGTCTGCGCCGAAGCAGGTGGTAAAGCCCTCCGATAAATAGCTGAACTTGTGGTCGCGGTCAGTTTCCCAGAACCAATCGTTGCTGAGCGCAGCGATATCGCGAAAGCGCTGCTCAGCCGCATCGCGCGCGTCGAGGGCGCTTCGCAGTTCATGGTTGGCGCGCTCCAACGCCGCGGCATGGATTTTTCTGTCAGTGACGTCGATATAAAGGCCAACCCGGCCGCCGCCCCGGGTTTCTCGTTCAATGACATGCAGCCAGCGACCACTCGACAATTGCTTTTCAAAAACCGCATCGCCGCTCCGATGCGCGGCCAGACGCTCAGTGAGCCAGGCCTCTTCCCGGCCCACCGCCTCCGGATACTGCCCGTGATGAAGCGCGTAGCGAATGATATCTTCGAAGCGTTCGCCCGGTGTGAGCTTTGGTGCAGCCTCGTCGTAAAGCTCGCGGAAACTGTCGTTGCAGACGACGAGCCTGTCATCGGCGTCATAGAGAGCAAAACCATCGGAGAGTGACTGAACCGCATCCAGAAGCTGCGCCCGCGCCAGTTTGACGCCTGCTTCAGCCTGCCGCAGGGCATCCTCGGTGTCCTTAAGATCAGTGATGTCCGTCTGGACCGATATGAACCCTGTATGTTCGCCGCCTTCGTCGAACACGGGCTGCACGTCCAGTGCGATCCAGCGCAGTTTGCCGTCTTTGTAGGTGTGGCGCACTTCCGTGGCCACACCCTCGCGGCGGTCCATGGCCCTGCGGATCCGGCCATCGGCCTCGGGGTCGATCTCGCTGGTTCCGAAGAGATCCCTTGGCAGACGACCGATCGCGTCTTCCGGCGTGAATCCGGTGTTTGCCACAAAGGCGTCGTTCACCCAGAGGATCGTGGCATCGGGCGCGGTATAGAAGGCGGTGTTCCGCGTCGATTCGACGATCGCCCGGATCCTGCGGTGGTGAAGCCGCGCCTGCCGCTCTTCAGTGACGTCGCGAAAAGTGCCGTAGACATGCGTCACCTCGCCCGCATCGCCAACGGCCGCGCCCCGGGTCTGGATCCAGCGAATGGCCCCTTCGGCTGTGCGGATCTGCAGTTCCAGATCATAGGGTATCCGGTGCGTCACAAGTTCTGCGAAAGCGGCTTCTAGCCGGTCGCGCGACCACGGCAGGTAAAAGGTGATGGCCGCCTCGACGTCCGGCGGTGGACTTGCCGGGTCTAGACCATGCAGACGAAACGTCTGCGCCGACCAAGACAGCCGGCCGGACTGAAGATTGAATTCCCAGCTTCCGGTCCCGCTGGTGTCTTCGAGAATACGCAGGTGCCGCGTTTCGCGAAGATCGTCCGACGCCGGTGCGAGCTGCAAGAGCGCCTGACCTGCATCGCCAAAGGGCACAGCCGACCATTCGGCGCTGCCCCGTCCGCAACACAAGTAGGCGCGTCCGGCGACCCGCCCGCCGCCTTTGCCGGATGTGTCGCGCAAAAGGTCTAGGTCGTAGATGACATGGCGCGCGCTGTCGGCATCAAAGACATCTTCGAGTTTCGGAGGGCTTTGGGCGACCCCGCGCGCAACCAGGCCTTCAAAGGCCGCATTGGCCGCCAGGACGATGCCGTCCGCATCAAGCAAAGCGGCAGCAAACGGCATCTGATGCAGCAGCCGGCGGGCAGCGGCTGTGCCTTCTTCACCAGCTGCACTTGGCAAACCCTGCGCGGCCATGAGTCCTTCCCGAACAAAACGAAAAGACTGCGCAGAACGACGCGACGTCCGCACGGTCTTCTGGACCATCGGGCGCCGCGGTTAACATCCGGTAACGAAACGGTCGAGAATGCCTGTCGCCTAGGCCGCTTCGACCGCGCGCTTTGCCATGACTTTCACAAGCTGCGCCCGGTAGGCGCCATCCCCATGGATGTCGTGGAGCATACTGTCAGCGCTGACCGGGACAGCGTCGACCGCGCCCGCTGAAAAGTCCGACGCAAGGGCCGTTTCCAGCCCTTCGTGGCGGAACACGCCATCGTCGCCCGCACCGGTGACGGCAACGCGGACGCCACCGGCGGACTTGGCGACAAAGACACCCGCCATGGCGTAGCGCGAGGCAGGGTTCGGGAATTTCGCATAGGCGCTGCGTTCGGGTGCCGTCACTTTGACCGAGGTGATCACCTCGCCTTCCTCGAGATCGGTAGAGAACATCCCCGTAAAGAAATCCTCTGCCACGATCTCGCGGCTGTTCGTGACGATGGTTGCACCAAGCCCCAACATGGCTGCCGGGTAGTCGGCAGCCGGGTCATTGTTAGCAACTGAGCCGCCAATCGTTCCCCGGTTGCGCACGGCCGGATCGCCGATCCCAGCCGCAAGGCAGGCCAAGGAAGGGATGACCCGCTGCACATCCGCGCTCGAAGCAACCTCGGCGTGGGTGGTCATTGCGCCGATGGTCAGTGTATTACCATCGACCGAGATACCCGACAGCCCCGCACCGCTGAGGTCCACCAGATCGCTCGGTGCGGCCAGACGCTGTTTCATCGTGGGCAGCAAGGTCTGCCCGCCCGCCAGAATCATACCGTCCTCGGCTGACCCCAGTTTCGCTGCGGCGTCTTCGGCGGAAGAGGCCTTGTGGTAGGTCGTTTGATGCATGTGTCCTCTCCTTATTCCGCGGCCATGTCAGAGGCGCCCTTGCGGAGTGCCGCCCAGACCCTCTGGGGCGTCGCCGGCATGGAAATGTCTTCCGTGCCAATGGCATCGGTGATGGCGTTGATGATGGCGGGGGGCGATCCGATCGCGCCCGCTTCGCCGCAGCCTTTGATCCCCAGCGGGTTGTTCGGGCAGACCGTCGTGTTGTGCTCGATTGTGTAGAAGGGCAAATCATCCGCGCGGGGCATTGTGTAGTCCATGTAAGACCCTGTCATCAGATGCCCCTGCTTGTCGTAGACGACCTCTTCTAGAAGCGCCTGACCGATGCCCTGGGCAACCCCGCCGTGCACCTGTCCTTCGACAATCATCGGGTTAATGATGGTGCCGAAGTCATCGGCGGCCGTGAACTGGCAAATCTCAACGGTGCCCGTTTCCGGGTCAATCTCGACCTCGGCGATGTAGGTTCCCGACGGGAAGGTAAAGTTCACCGGATCGTAGAAGGCACCTTCCTTCAGGCCGGGTTCCATGCCTTCGGGCAGATTATGCGCAGTATATGCGGCAAGGCCGACCTCGTGCCACAGCATCTTTTTGTCGGTGCCCGCGACCTTCACCTCACCGCCTTCGATGACGATGTCGTCCTCGGAGGCTTCGAGTTGGTGGGCCGCAATCTTCTTGATCTTGGCTTCGACCTTGTCCATGGCCTTGGCGATGGCCGACATGCCCACGGCGCCGGAGCGGGACCCGTAGGTGCCCATCCCGAACTGGACCTGATCGGTGTCGCCGTGGACGATCTTGACGCTGTCGAGCGGCACGCCGAAGCGATCTGCAACGATTTGCGCAAAGGTTGTTTCGTGCCCCTGCCCGTGGCTGTGGCTGCCGGTCAGGATCTCGATGGTGCCCACCGGGTTCATGCGGACCTCTGCAGATTCCCAGAGGCCGACACCGGCCCCGAGCGAGCCCACCGCCTTTGACGGCGCGAGCCCGCAGGCCTCGATATAGCAGGAGTAGCCTAGACCCCGCAGTTTCCCGCGGGACGCCGCCTCGGCTTTGCGCGCCGGGAAGCCCGCCACATCGGCGGCGGCCTGCGCCTTGTCCATGTTGCCGTCGAAATCGCCGGCATCATAGGTCATGATCACGGGCGTCTCATGTGGGAAGGACTGGATGAAGTTCTTGCGCCGCAAGTCCGCCGGGTCCATCCCAAGCTCGCGCGCCGCCTTTTCCATAATCCGTTCAATCAGGTAGCTCGCCTCGGGCCGGCCCGCCCCACGGTAGGCATCGACCGGCGCAGTGTTGGTATAGGCCGCGCGCACGTTGCAGTGAATGTTAGGCATGTTGTACTGGCCCGACAGAAGCGTAGCATAAAGATAAGTCGGCACAGCAGACGAAAAGAGCGACATGTAGGCGCCGAGGTTCGCAATCGTATCGACCTTGAACCCGGTGATTTTACCCGAAGCGTCAAAGCCCATCTTTGCGGTCGTGACATGGTCACGCCCATGGGCATCGGTCATAAAGGCCTCGTTGCGATCGGAGGTCCACTTGACGCTGCGCTTGGTCTTCATCGAGGCCCAGAGGCAGGTGATTTCTTCGGGGTAGATATAGATCTTGGCACCAAAGCCGCCGCCGACATCGGGGGCGATGACCCTGAGCTTGTGTTCGGGTGCCACCTGATAAAAGGCTGAGAGAACCAGCCGTGCTACATGCGGGTTCTGGCTGGTGGTATAGAGCGTATAGTGATCCTCGGCCTCGTCATAGGTCGCAACGGCACTGCGCGGCTCCATGGGGTTCGGGCTGACGCGATTGTTCGTCAGTTCGATTTCCGTGACATGGGCCGAGCCAGCAAGCGCGGTGTCCGTGGCACCGGCGTCGCCGAGCTCCCAGTCGTAAATCAGGTTGCCCGGTGCGTTTTCGTGGACCTGCGGTGCGCCGGGGTTCAGCGTCTCGTCGGTGGCCGCCACGGCGGGCAGAAGCTCGAATGTGGCTTCCACTTTTTCGGCTGCCGCCCGTGCTTCACCGGGGCTTTCGGCGATCACCACGGCCACGGCATCGCCCACGTAGCGGACCTTGTCATCGGCCAGCGGGCGCCAGGTGCCCATGTTCATCGGGCTGCCATCCTTCGAGGTGATGGCCCAACCACATATGATGCTGCCGATCCCGTCTGCGGTCATTTCCTGACCGTCCAGAACCGCGATCACGCCGGGCATCCTTTCGGCCACCGAGGTATCAAGCCCGGTCAGCTTTGCGTGGGCGTGGTGGCTGCGGACGAAAGCGGCGTAAGCTTGGTTTTCCATCCGCACATCATCGGTGTATTTTCCCTTGCCCGTGAGAAAACGCTTGTCTTCCTTACGTTTGACCCGGGCGCCAATGCCTTCACTCATGTCTTATTCCTCCCTTGGCAGCCACCGGGTGCCTCCTCCTGCACCCGGGGCCGAGGCCGCTCACATCTTGGCGGCGGCGGCCTGAATTGACTTCACGATGTTGTGGTAGCCGGTGCAGCGGCAGATATTGCCTTCCAGCTCGTGGCGGATCGCCTCCTCGGTCAACTCGCGCCCTTCGGCTTTGTACCGGTTCACCATGTCGATGCCTGACATGATCATCCCCGGCGTGCAGAAGCCGCACTGAAGGCCGTGATTGTCCTTGAAGGCCGACTGCATCGGGTGCAACTCGCCATTGGCGACACCCTCAATCGTGGTCACATCGGAGCCGCTGACCTGGGCGGCCAGCAGCGTGCAGGCCTTTGCCGCCTTCCCGTCAACATGGACCACGCAAGCGCCGCACTGGGACGTGTCGCAGCCCACATGCGTCCCGGTCAGACGCAGAGTCTCGCGCAGCAAATCCACCAAAAGCGTATTATCCGGCACGTCGCGCGAGACGGCCTTGCCGTTCACGGTCATCGAAATTTCAGTCATGTCGTCCTCCCTGAATACGGCGCCGGGGTCTTTCGCCCATCAGGCACCGCAAGTGAATACTCTGGAAACCTCAGGCCCGCCGGATCCATGCCCTCGGATGTCCCATGCCCTGCCGCGGGCCTTTATCATTCAACTGCGGCATGGTGGGGATCATCGGGGCTGGCTCCTTCCCTTCGGGCTTGCTGTGAGCGAGATTAACGTGCCCTCATGCCAAAGCAAGCGATTTGGTATCAGGGGGTTGCGGCGCCGAAAGGACCGCCGCCAGCTCTTCCAGACTGGCCAGGGAATGGCAGGGCCGGAATTCGCTGACATGGGGCATCAGCGCCCGGACGCCACCCGCCAGCGGCGAAAATCCGTCCCATCTGAGGAGCGGATTCAGCCAGATCAGCCGTCGCGCCGACAGCGACAGACGCTCCGCCTGCCGCGACAGGGCTTCGGAATCTCCGCGTTCAAGCCCGTCGGTGATCAGAAGAACGACTGCGCCACGTGCCAGAACCCTGCGCGACCAATCCTTGTTAAAGCGTTCCAGCGCCTGCGCGATCAGGGTTCCGCCTTCCCAGTCCCGCGCCGCGCGGCCCACAGCCTCCAGCGCCTGGTCGGGATCCTTTCGCATCAAGGGGCGTGTGACGTTGGTCAGTCCGGTCCCGAAGGTGAACGCCTGGACGCGCCCCCAGCCAATGCCTGGGTTCAGCGCGAGCGCATGGAGAAAATGCAGCATCATCCGCGAGTAAGCGGTCATGGACCCCGAAATATCACAGAGCGCCACAAGGTCCGGTGGGCGCGTTTTTTGCGCCTTGTAGGACAGCGCACCAATCTCGCCGCCCCGGCGCAAGGCGCGCCGCAACGTGGCACCGGTATCGATCTGCGCGCCCCGGTACCGGAGCTGCGTGCGCCGCGTCGCCAGTTGCGGAACCCGCAGGTCCATTCTGGCAATGGCGCGTTTGGCTTCCGTGATCTCGGCCGTGCTCATCTGTTCGAAGTCTTTTTGCCGATCCACCTTTTGCGCCGACCAGTTCAGCCGCGCCTCGATATCGATGTCCTCTTTCTCGGGCAGGTTTTGCGGCAGATTCGCACTATTGGTCAGCGCTTCGGCCGCACGCCGTTCGGCGGTTTTCTTCTTTTTCTTTTCTTCGTCGCGGCGCAGCGCCGGTGACATCATTTCAATCATGCGCTCAAGATATTCCGGATCGCGCCAGAACATCGCGAAGACCTGTTCGAAGACGACCAGATGCTCCGACCGGGTTATCAGCGTGGCGCGGAGGGTATGGAAGAAATCGATCTTGCGCGTGAAACCCGCCGCCTGAACCGCGCGGACGGCGTCTTCTACCTGCGCAGGTCCGACGCGTACACCAGCCTTCCGGAGCGCCCGGGTGAAATGGACGATATTCTCGGCGAGCCGGCCCTTGGTCGCTGGCACCGGCAGCCCATTGGCGTTTGTCACTGGGGGCGGCCCAGCTTTGCCCGGGCTTCGTTCAGGATGCGCGTGGCCTCGGAGCCTGCGATGCGGGCGATGTCGTCCTGGTATTTGAGGACCGCGCCGAGCGTTTCGGAAATCACCTCGGGGCTCAGCGCGACGATATCGAGGGCTATCAGGCATTTTGCCCAGTCGATGGTTTCGGCCACACCCGGAGACTTAAACAGATCCTCCGTGCGCAGCGCCTGCACAAAGGCGACGATTTCTGACGACAGCGCCTCGGTCGCGTCGGGCGCGCGCGTGCGCAGGATCTGCATTTCCCGCTCGAAGACTGGATAGTCGACCCAGTGGTACAGGCACCGGCGCTTCAGAGCATCGTGGACCTCGCGAGTGCGGTTCGAGGTAAGGACGACAATCGGTGGGTCTTCGGCGCGGATTGTGCCAAGCTCCGGCACCGTCACTTGCGCGTCGGACAGTGCCTCCAAGAGAAACGCCTCAAAGGGTTCATCGGTCCGGTCGATCTCGTCAATGAGCAGGACAGGCGCGCCGCCCGGCTGGGGCGTCAGCGCTTCCAGAAGCGGGCGCCGTATCAGGTAGTCTTCGGAGAATAGCTCGCTTTGCAAGGCCGTGCGGTCCACCGCCCCGGTCGCCGCCTCGGCTGTACGGATGGCGATCATCTGGGCCGGGACGTTCCATTCATAGACCGCCGAGTTGACATCAAGCCCTTCGTAGCATTGCAACCGGATCAGCCGCCGCCCTAGCATGGCCGACAACGCCTTGGCGATCTCGGTTTTTCCGACGCCCGCCTCGCCTTCCAGAAAGAGCGGCCTGCCAAGGGTCAGAGACAGAAAAGCAACCGTTCCCAGCGCGCGCCCGCACACATAGCTTTCAGCCGCAAGGGCGTCGATTGTGGCATCGATGGAACTCGGCAGCTCTTTCACGGGCGTCTCTCGCGGGCAGCGTCAGGCGGTCCGCCAGACATATGCCGCCGCGCCCGGAGTGTCCACGCCGGCCTATTCGGCCGCCACCGGGTCGGGCGCTTTCTCTTCCGTGGGTTTTCCGGTCAGCACCAGACGTAAGAGTGGCGGCACCGTCAGGAGCGTCAGGAAGGCCGACATGGACAGACCGCCCACAACCACAGCGCCGAGGCCACGGTAAAGCTCTGAGCCCTCGCCGGGGAAAACCACCAGGGGCAGCATCCCGCAGATTGACGTGAGCGTCGACATGAAGATCGGGCGGATCCGGTTGCGCGTGGCCTCTTCGATGGCCGCTACCGGCGCCATGCCCTCTTCCCGCAGATGGAACAGCGACTGGTGTACGATCAGAATGGCGTTGTTCACCACGATCCCCACGAGGATCACAAAACCAAGCAGCGTTAACATGTCGAGCGGTTGATTGCCCCCAAGCAGATTGAGCGCAAAGAGCCCGCCGACACCGCCCGCCGCGGCGACCGGGACTGAGATCAGAACGACAAGGGGCAAAGCGAAGCTTTCAAAGAGGATCGCCATGATCAGGAAGACGATGACAATCGCAATCAGGAGGTTCACTTGAATGGCCTGCCAGGTCTGGCTCAACTGGTCCGCCGTCCCCGAAATTGACAGGCGCACTCCGTCGGGCAACCCCTGCGCGTTCAGCGCGTCGACCACTTCGGTTTGCAGAAGCTCTACTGCAGCTTCGAGAGGCAAGGCGTCAGACGGGCGTACTTCCAGCGTCACTGTCCGTAGGCGTTCTAAGTGGCGGATTTCGGTGGGCCCTGCGGTCACGCGCACTTCGGCCAGTTCTGAGGCGGGCAGAATCTGGCCCATGGGGGTGACAACCGGGAAGCTGCCCACATCTTGCGTACGGATTTCCGCCATCAGCCCGCTGTCCCCGCGCAGTGTAAGGTCCAGCCTCTGGTTGCCCACGTCGATCTCGGCAACGCGGATGCCGTCGTTGTAGGCATCTATGGTCGCGGCGAGCGTTTGCGTCGTGATGCCTGCATCGGCAAGGCGCACCCGGTCCGGGATCAGGCGCACTTCGGGTGCACCCAACTCAAGGCCGGGGATCGGGCGGAACTGGTGGCCCTCCGACCGCGGCAAAAGACCTGCGATCATGCCCGCCGCCTGGCCGGCCACGCCAAGGATCTGCGGCAGCTCGTCGCCGGAGACGTTGAGCTCAATGGTCCGGCCGCCACCGACCCCCCGCCCAAAAAGCGACGGCTGCGTCATGAAACCGAATGTCCCGGGCTCCGCAAAGATCGGACGCGATAGGATTGGGATCACTTCGGCAACGCGGGCCCCGTCCATGGCGCTGGCGCCTACAAAAGAGTTCCCCGGCGTCGCCACAAAGAAAAACCCATCCAGCGCCGGGCTACCATCATCCGCCTCAAGGGCGGGCTTGGCTTCCCACATAGGCTGGGCCACGCGTTCAATCCGCTGCGCGATCGTTTCGGTGGTATCAAGGTTGTAGCCCGGCGGCGGACTGATCAGGCCGAACACAAGGTTGCGATTACCCTCGGGCAAGTACTCAAGCTTCGGCAGGAATGTCCATGCGGCCAGCGCCGCCGTTGTGGTGATCGCTGCCACAAAAATGATACCAGCGGCCCGGAAGCGCACGGTGAGTTTCACGTAGAGCATCACCAGCCATGAAAAGAGCCGCGCGAAGTGGTCGATGATCGGCAGGGGCATGACCTTTGCGTCACCGGGCGAAAGCAGGCGACTGGACAGCGCCGGGATCACGGTGATCGCGACAACCAGTGACAACATGACCGAAACCGAAATGGCCACGGCAATGTCCCGGAAAAGCTGGCCCGCTTCAAGCTGCATCACGAGGATCGGAATGAAGACCATGACGGTGGTCAGCGCAGACACAAGGATCGCGCCCCAGACCTGCTTGGCGCCGTGATAGGCAGCCTCGCGCCGCGACATCCCCTCTTCCCGGAGTCGGAAGATGTTCTCCAGGACCACGATTGCGGCGTCCACGATCATGCCGACCGCAAAGGCGATGCCGGCGAGGGATATCACGTTTAGCGTGCGCCCCGTCGCGGCCATGGCCACGAAGGTGGCGACAATAGAAACCGGGATCGCAATGGAAATCACCAGCGTCGCCCGCAAGCTGCGCAAGAACAGCAACAGGACGCCCGCCGCCAACAGACCGCCGATCCAGATATTCTGTGTCACAAGGTCAATGGCACCCTCGATATACACGGTTTCGTCATAGACCTGCTCCATCTCAAGGCCTTCTTCGGCGATGACGCCCGCCTCAAGTTCAGCCAGAGCTTCCTGCACCTCGGCCATAGTGGCGATGACGTTTGCCCCTTGCTCGCGCACAAGGTTGAAGGCCAGCGCAGGTTCACCCCGGAACCGCAGCCGCGCGGTGGCGTCCTTGTACGTAAAGCGCACATCGGCCACGTCGGCGACGCGGACGCGCCCAAGGGCGCCGATCAGGCCCTGCCCCTCGCTGCGCAGAACCACGCTTTCGATCGCCTCGATCGTGTTCAGATTGCCGTCGGCCCGCACCACATACCGGCGTTTACCCTCGTCGATATCGCCCGCACTGACGCTGATGTTCTCGGCCCGAAGGCGCGAGACGACCTGCGGAATAGTGATGCCGAAGCGGGCCAGTTCTTCGGGCCGGATGACGATTTGCAACTCGCGCGCGACACCGCCGAACACGTTGACCGCAGAAATACCGTCGACGCGTTCCAATCGGGACTTGACGATGTCCTCGACGAAATCGCCGTACTGCGCCATGGGCCGCTCGTTTCCGGGCGCGGCTTTCAGAATGATCCAGGCAATCGGGCTGTCGTCAGAGCCCGATGTGTTCATCGTGGGTTCGGAGGCCTCGTCAGGATAGCTGCCGACACGGTCCAGCCGGTTCGAGACCAGAAGCAGGATCTCGCCCATATCCGAGCCGACGCCGAATTCCAGCGTTACCTCCGCCTGTCCAGTGCTCGAGCTCGACGTCATGCGCTCCAGCCCTTCGAGGCCGCGGAACTCTTCTTCCTGCGGGTTGACGATTTCGCGCTCGACCTCCGCGGGCGCTGCACCGGGCCAGTTGGTCTCGACGACGACAACAGGTTTGCGGACGTCCGGGGTTAGCTGAATGGGGATGCGGGTCAGCGCCAGCGCCCCAAAGAGCACCGCCATAATGACCAAAGCGACAACGGCAACCGGGCGCTCGATGGCGATGCGGATCGGATCCATGGCCGGCGCCCCTAGTTTGCCACTTGCCGGGCGCCCGCCTGGGCGCCGCCGCTTGCGGCGGGCGCCCCCTGTCCCTGGCCTGTGGCCTGGGCATCGACCCGTTGTGGCGCGATGTCCTGTCCGGGTCTCAGGCGCTCGTTGCCCCGCACGATCACTTCATCCCCGGGCGCAAGGCCGCGAACGACCTCAAAGGTATCCCCGAGCGGCACGCCGATCTCCACCGGGCGCGGCACGGCCTTGCCTTCCATGTGGACAAAGACGCTCCAGCCGCCCCGCGCTTGCACCAGCGCGTCCTTGGGCACCGCGACGACTTCGCGCGGCGCGCTCACGGGCACCTGCAATGTCACCGACTGTCCAACTGCGGCCAGTTCGCCACCACCCAGAATGTCGAAGCGGACGGGCCGCGTGCGGGTTGCGGAATACTCCGTGGGCAAGATGGCGCGCATCGACAGCGCAAGGCCTCCGCCGGCGTCGGTCACGGCCTCAACCCCGCCCATGGACGTCAGGGCCGAAATGTAGCGCGCTGGGACATTGGCCTCGATCTCCATCGAACCGACATCCACCAGCCGGGCCACTTCGCTGCCCGCATTTATGAACTGGCCGATCTCAGCTGGCACGGCCAGGACAACCCCATCGAAGGGCGCGCGTACGGTCGCGTTATCAAGGTTATAGCGCGCACGTTCCAGCGCAGAGCGAGCCGCGGTGATCCGCGCCTGCGCCTGCTGGCGTGTAGCGACCGCCTCTGCATATTCGCTGACGCGGTCCTCTAGCTGGGCTTCGGCAATGGTGGAGTTCGCGCGCAGGCTTTCGGCCCGGCGCAGCGCCTTTTCCGCACGTTCGAGGCGCGCACGGGTGACCTCAACCCCGGCCTCTGCGATCCCGATTTCCGCCTCCGCTGCGGCCATCTCGATCTGCAAAAGCTCGCTGTCCAGCCGAACGAGCAGATCACCTTCCTGAACCCGGTCACCGACCCGGAGCGGTACGTCGTCGGCGACCCCGCTCACACGCGCCGCAACAGCGCTTTCGCGACCAGCCACCACCTGTCCAAAGACCGACACCGTATCGGCGGTCTGGCGGGTCGTGACGAGCTGTGTGCCAACACCCGCTGCCCGCGGCTGGGCCAGCGCAGCGCCGCCCAGTGCAATCAAAAGGACAATCGAAAATGCCCGAGCCAGCCAAAGCATGGCGTCATCCCCGCTCAATTGAACTAAACTCGACGGTATAGATAGCGCATTTAGTTGATTGTCAAAACACTTTGCAACGGATTTCTGCGCCGCAGCGTCAGGCGGTCCGGGAAACGGCCCATCTTTTGAGAAGTTGGTCCTGCAGCCGGCGGGACCGTCTGCTCCAACTTTTTGCGCCGACGGGTCTGTCACGCTCTTCCCGCGGGATCGCGGCGCGCCGCTCTTCGTTGGCAGTAAAGACCGCAAAAACAACGGGCGGGCGTTCGGGCGGCAGAATGTAACCCGCAAGCGCTGAAACGAAGTTGAGCGTGCCGGTTTTGGCGACCATCCGGATTGGGTTGCCCTTGTCGGCACCCCCTTCGGTCGTGCGGAAGTACCATGGTTTCATGAGGCTTGCGAGCCGCCCATCGGGTCCGGCACGGCGCAGGCCAGCGACCATATCTTCGGTCGCAAGGTCGGTTCTTTCGCCAAGGCCTGAGTGATCTACAAAAGCTGGCCTGCGTGCCCCCGCGCTCCAGGCCAGCCAGCGCGACATCTCGTCGGCCGATCCCTGCAGATCGCCCGGCACCACTCCGCCCATCATCGTTGCGGTCTGGCCCACAACTTCCGCCGTGAGATTGGTGGAGTATTTGAGCATGCCGCGCACTATTGTGCGCAGATCGCTACTGGCATGTTCGCAAACTGTATAGCCGCCCGGCACATAGTTCACCCGCTCGGGCTTGGACAGGGCGATGCCGTAGCTGCGCGCAAGGGACATGAATACGTTGACGGTGTAGTCGACAGGATGCCGCACAGGCAGCCAGCGCGCGCCCTTAGAGCCAAGCGCCGCGCGCGCCACCGTCCAGTGGTCGATCGGGCCATCAGAGCGGTATGTGTAGATGGGCGTGGAGCGCGGGACGATATCCATGCGGGCGAGGTCGAAAGACGGGCGGAAACGCTTGGAACGCGCCTCCATCGTAACAGCGTAATCGGAGCCCTGCCGTTCCCATTCAAAGTGAACGCGGTTGAAATTAAGGTTCAGACCGGCGACGGCGGGATTGTAGCCCAGGTGGTCGGGCTGATCGGCATCGATGGCCCAGGTTTCGGGCATCGCACCGGGTGCCACGAGGAAGCGCCCGGTCATAGCCGAAACGCCCGCCGTTTTCAGACCGGCGGCAAGGTCGCCCAGATCATCGGTATCGAGCACAGGATCGCCTCCGCCAACCAGCACGAGATCGCCGTCGAGCGTGCCGTTGCGGATGGGGCCCGTCGCCAAGAGCCGCGTATGGAAACGGAAACCGGGACCGAGGCGTTCGAGCGCGTACTGTGCGGTCATCGCTTTGGCCGTGCTGGCAGGCGGCATGCCTAGGCGTGGAAGGCGGCTTTCGATGATCCGGCCCGAAGCTGCGTCGGCTGCGACGAAACTCAGCTCTCCGCCGAGATTGGCCTGGCGGAACAGCGCCTCGACTTCAGCGCTGCGAGGCGGGGCAACATCGGCAATGGTGGCGGGGCGCGGACGCGGCCTGAGGCTGGTGTCGGGCGCGGCGATGGCAGGCGTAGACACCGTGGCTGTCAGCCCGGCAAGGAAGGCTCTGCGCGTTGTCGCTGTGCGATCCATGGCGATTTCGTACACTCTCTGGGCGATCTTTCGCAACAGTGATGCACCGAAATGCGTTCACACTGTGTTCATGGGGACTCTTTTTTCACCGGCAGCCGGAATTGACCAAAAGGCAACAGGTCACTCCGCTGCGGGCCAAGCCCCCTGGGCACGCAGCCGCGTGGACGACACATCGAGCATGGGGGCATTGATCAGGCACCAGGCTGGTGGTCGGCGGCCTGCAAGGAGCCCCGCTTGGCGCCCCCTGAGCATCTGCGCCCGGAACCTGCGCGCCGCTGGCGATGTGCGGGCCGCGGTTCGGTCGCCTGGCCGGGCAATGACCCCGATGGGCACGGTCGCCGCGATCCCCTGCCAGCGCTGCCAGCGATGAAAATCCCTCAGGTTGTCGGCCCCCATAAGCCAGACGAAACGCGCGAAGGGGTAGATGCGGATCAGCGCCTCCAGCGTTTCGGCGGTAAAACGGGTGCCAAGATCGGCCTCGATTCCCGTGACCGCGACGCGCGGATGCTGCATAACCTGCCGCGCCGCTGCCAGCCGCCGTTCCAGCGGCTGCGGTCCTTTTGCTTTCAGAGGGTTTCCAGGTGAAACGAGCCACCACACGCGGTCGAGGCCGAACCGCTTGAGCGCCTCGCGGGTGATATGGGCGTGGCCTTCGTGGGGCGGGTCGAACGACCCCCCGAGAAGACCCACTGTCATGCCCGCGGTGGCCTTTGGCCAGTCGCTGTGCATCACGCTCTCCGACGTTGTGGTCTGGGTGTTTTGGGCGTCGGACAAGCCATTGTCAAACCTCGCCGGAACCCTGAACGGGCCCGACCGGATCGCCAAGGCGAATGCGGCCAGGCTCAAGAACCCGCGCGCACCAGCCACCGTGGCCGCGCATGGCTGCATAGCCGCCGTACCCGAGGGCCTCTTCCATCCGGGAACAGGGCGCGCAGATGCCGGTGACCTCCAAAAGGACCGCTCCAACCCTAACGGTTCGGCCCCGCAAGCCCGCCAGGTTCAGTCCCGAGATAACCAGATTGCGCCGCAGGAGCGCAGGATCGACAATGTCCTGCCCGCAGAGCGCCGCGATCACAGGCAAATGCTCTGCTTGCAGAAGGGTCACGGCGCGCTTGCCCGCGCGGGCATGATCCCCGTCGAGCCCATCTTCGTGGACCTCGATGCCCTCCATGGCCTCGGGCGTCCCGCGCCGTGCCCTGCGACGGCCGATCCAGTCCACGCGACCGGGCTTCGCGTAGCGGGCGAGCAGCTCCGACAGCTGTTCCAGGGCGGCGTCTCCTCTCGACAGATGCGCCGTCGCGCAGATACGGTCACGCGCGATGGCCGGTGTTCTCATGCGTTTTCTGTGTTTCGTCCTTGCCGCGAGCCCGCTCGCCGCGCAAGAGCCACTTTTCCGGGCTGATGAGGACACGCCCGCCCGCAATGCTGTTGTCAACATCGGGAACTGCACCGGAACCCTGATCAGCGACACCGTGGTGCTGACCGCCGCGCATTGCTGGCCCCTTGACCGCCGGCGGCCGGATGTAGCCCAAGGGGTGCTGCCTTGCGCGGGCCTTGACCAGCAGTGGGATCTGCAAGGCGCACCGAGACCGGCAACGACGGGCTGGCAACCCGTGAACGCCGCGGCCCCACCGTTCATGGTGCGCATTGGCGCGACAACCGGCCGGACGCGAATGGCAACAAAAGTCACCGCCTATGCCCTGCCGCTATGCGCCGATATCGCGCTTTTGCAGGTCGCCCGCCGCGTTCCGCCCACCGTCGCAGTGCCCATCCCGGTTCTCACCGAACCGCCGGAACTGGCACCGGGGGCGGATCCATTCGAGGGTATGGGCTTGCGACATGCCGGTTGGGGCGGCGGCCGCACCGCCACCGGCCGCCGCCTGCGCCGCACGGGCCCGGTTTCATATTGGTCGGAAAACGGCTGCCACATCTTCGCACTGCCCACGCTTCGGGAGAACGGCATGCGGATCGAAGGTGGGGACAGCGGCAGCCCGTTGATCGCCACGGCGAAGGGACAGGACTATGTCGCCGCGATCCTCTTCGGGCGCGGTATTCCCGATGCTGAGGTCTGCGGACTGCCGCTTTTGCGTCCGCCGGAACGCCACGGCGTCTACACCCCGACCTGGCGGGGAACCATCGCAGACACCGATGCCACGGACATCGGGGCGTGGATTGGGGAACTCGTGCCCCGGGCAGTGGCAGCCTGGCCGAGCGGTGATTGACGGCGCATCCCCGCTCCTGCCAGACTGCGCCCGACCCTGAAGGAACCAACCCATGCCCTCTTTCGACAGCAAAAAGGCGGCGGAAATCCAGCGCCACCTGCACAGTCACCTGCCCTCGGACCCGGCGTTGCGCGTAAAGACCCTGGAAAGCCTCGTTGTAGAGCGTGGGCTCGTCCATCCGGACGACCTTGACGCCTGGACCGAGCTTTACGCTAACGAAGTCGGTCCAATGCGCGGCGCGCAGGTCATTGCCCGGGCCTGGAGCGACTCCGCGTTTCACGATCTCCTGATGCGCGACGCTGCCGCCGCAGTGCGCGAGATGGGGTTCCAGGGGCATGCCAGCGGGCATCTTAGGGCTGTCGAAAACACTCCGACACAGCACAACCTCGTTGTTTGCACGCTGTGCTCCTGCTATCCGTTCTCGGTCCTCGGCATGTCTCCTGCGTGGTACAAATCCTCGGCCTACCGCGCCCGCGCCGTGCGGGAGCCGCGCAAGGTTCTGTCCGAATTCGGCGTTGAACTGGCGGGCAATGTGGCCGTGCGGGTCTGGGACTCCACTGCCGAACTTCGTTACCTCGTCGTCCCTGAACGGCCGGCAGGGACAGAAGACTGGTCGGCCGAAAAACTGGCCACCATCGTCACCCGCGACAGCATGATCGGCACCGACCGTGATCTGAAGGTGGCTTGAGATGGACGGCATTCACGACCTTGGCGGCATGGAAGGCTTCGGCCCGATTAAAACCGACAGCCCGCCTTTTACCTATGACTGGGAACGGCGGGTCTGGGCCATCGTGCAAAACACGCGCGGGGGCCTTGAAGGCGGAACCATCGACTGGTGGCGGCATACCATCGAATGCATGGAACCCTCCACTTATCTCTCTGTCAGTTACTTCGAGAAATGGTGCCTCAACCAGATGACGCAATTCATCGATTGCGGGACCTTCACGCTGGAAGAGGTGGTGTCGGGGGAGACAACCAGACTTCAGGATCCGCCCGCACCAAGCGGCGTCAACGGGGCTCTGGCGCGCCTGCGGGCCAATGAGGTCTTTTTTGACGGGCCCAATGAGACCCCACCGGCGTTTTCCGAAGGCGACGTGGTCAGGACCCTTGCCCATGTGGCCGCATCCCATACCCGCCTGCCCCGTTATGCCCGTGAAAAAACCGGCCGCATCCTGGCCTACCGCGGCGCGCATATGTTCCCAGACACCAGCGCCAAGGGCGCCCATGAGCCCCGGCACCTTTACACGGTCGACTTCAGCGCCTGCGACCTTTGGGGCGACGGGGCCGACCCGAAGGACACGGTAACGCTCGATCTCTGGGAAGATTACCTTGTTCGCCCATGACGATCCGCTGAAGCCACCGTCGCCAGTCTTTGACGAGCCCTGGCAGGCCCAGGCCTTGGCGTTGGCCGACAGCCTTGTGGGCGGTGGCCACGTGACGGCGACGGACTGGGCCGAGGCCCTTGGTGCGGCTCTGCGCCGGGCCGAGGCAGACGGCGCCGCGGATACGCTGGAAACCTACTACCTTGCCGTCATCAGCGCGCTTGAAGCCGTCACCGAAGCCTCTGTCGATATCTCACCAGAGACACGAGAGGCGCGCAGTAAGGCCTGGATTTCCGCCTACCGGACAACACCCCACGGCGAGCCCGTGATGCTGAAGACGACCGGCGGCGCCGACGAAACCGTTTAATTTCGCGCTGCCATCGCTATTTTAGGGCCATGCCCGGACTAATCGCATTAACGGCTTCCCTTCCTGCTGGCGGCGGACCGTTTGAGCTTGGGGCCGTCACGCTCGGTGTTTTCCTGAACGATCAGCCCCGGCACCGCTTTGCCTGTGGTACGTCGCGCTCCGACATCCTGCCACTGGCGCGCCACGAGGGCTGGATATTGCCCAAAGGGGCGACCGGTATATGCGAATTCGACAGCCCGCTTGAGTTTCTGTCGATCTCCTTAACCGAGGACATTCTGCGGGAGGCAGGCGCCACGCGGCATACGGATTTCCGCCCGCATGTGGGCGCCTTCGATCCGCTCCTTCTAAACCTGAGCCTTGCTGCCGAGGGGTTTTCGGCCTCGGGTACGCTCTACCGCGAAACCATGCACCGGGCCATTGCAGCGCAGCTTTTGCAGACCATCGCGCCACCTGCGGACTGGCAGAGGGATATCGAAGACGCCCGCCTGCGCCGCGTGCTCGACTATATCCACGACAACCTGGCCAAAGACCTTAGGCTGTCGGACATGGCGGATCTCGCCGCGATGAGCGGGACGCATTTCTCGAAAGCCTTCAAGGCCGCCACCGGGGAAGCGCCGCTGCGCTACGTGATCAACGCACGCCTCGATCTGGCCTCCGTTCTTCTTAGGACCACGGAACTAACCGTGGCCGAGATCGCCTACCGCAGCGGTTACAACGATCTCAGCCGCTTCGGGCAGCACTTCAAGCGCAAGTTCGCCGCCGCACCCGCCACGTTTCGCGCTGCCAGCGCCTGACTATCCCCGGAATCGCATAACGGACGACAGGAATCGCGCCTCCGCGCACACTGTGCCTTTGCCATCTTCCTGACATCGACACCGCAACCGCGCTGTCCATCTCAGGAGAGACCCCATGAAAACGCTCTTTGCCTCTGCCGCCATCGCTCTATCCGCGCAAGCGGGATTTGCCCAGGAGATCACCGAAAACACACTGCTTGACCGGGCCGAGATGATCCGCATCGCCGACAGCCTCGACGCCGCGGTCGACGCCAAGGACTGGCCGCAGGCCCGGTCGTTCTTCACTGAAACGATCGATGTCGACTTCACCTCCCTTGTGGGCGGTGCGCCCGCGACCATCCCGGCCGACGCGCTGATCCAGGGGTGGTCGGGCAACCTCACTGCCGAAAAGACCTCGTTCCACCTGCGCGGCAACCACCGGATCGCTTTCGATGGCGCCCATGCCGCAGTGATGGAAAGCCACGGCTACGCGTGGAACCGGATGGAGCGCGGCGCGCTGCCGGAGAACGGCGGCGAGGCCCTGTGGGAAGTCTGGGGCACCTATACCCACGGCTTCGTGCGGACCGAAGACGGCTGGAAGATCGATGCGATGACCTTCACCGCCACCGCCGAGCGCGGCAACCCCTTTGTCCGCAACACACCGGGCAGCTGACGCCCTCTCATTTCACCCCTCAACCATAGGAAACCGAACCAATGAAAATCGCAACTCTCACAACCATGGCCGCCCTTATGACCTCCACTGCCTTCGCCGACGTTCAAACCCGCACCGTGACCTTTGAAAACGAAGGCGTGACGCTTTCGGGCACGCTCTACCTGCCAGAAGACTACGGTGGCAATCGCCTGCCCGCCGTCGTCGTCACCGGCGCCTGGACCTCGGTCGAAGAACAGATGCCCCGCACCTACGCCCTCAAAATGGCCGAGCGCGGCTACGCCGCGTTCACTTTTGACTTCCGCGGCTGGGGCAAGTCGGGCGATCTGGAAAATCAGGTCCGCTACAAAGAAGACCCGGCCGCCAAGACAAGCGACATACGCGCCGCTTTTGCTGCCGTGGCCACGTTGCCGGAGGTAGACAAGAGCCAGATCAATGGGCTCGGCATCTGCGCCAGTGCCGGCTACATGGTGGACGCGTCCTCTGGCAACGATCTGGTGCAACGGGTCGGGCTGGTGGCCCCCTGGCTGCAGGACGGCGGGATTGTCGAAGCGGTCTACGGCGGCGCCGAGGGCGTTTCGGGCCTGATCGCACTTTCCCGCAGTGCAGAAGCGGGTGGCGGTCAGATCATCCCCGCAGCGGGACCGGAAGGCGCCGAGGGCGTACTTATGCCCATCGGCGGCTACTACTACGAGGCCGACCGTGGCGCGATCCCTGAGTACGACAACAAGTGGAACAACGCCGGCTGGGAAGGCTGGCTGACCTACCACCCGGCAGACGACGGCGCCCGGCTCGACAAGCCGCTCGCCATCGTTCACTCGGACGCGGCGGCCATTCCAAACGGCGTGCGCAACTTCCTCGACGGCTTTGCCGGAGACGCAACTCTGCAGTGGCTGGAAGGCGTGACCCAGTTCGACTTCTACGACAACCCTGAGGATGTGGAACGCGCGGCGGACACAATGGCCGACCACTTCGCAGCGCCCGATGCCTGATTGCACGCGCTGAAAGCTGCGCCCGGGGCCGCTCAAACGGTCCCGGGCGACACCGTTGACGGGTCACGGCCAAAGCCGTCAGAGTTGCGTTCTCACCTGTTTTCCGTCCTAGGTGGGGCAACAGAACCAAGGCCGGTCCCGGAGCTAGAATGGAAGACGTAAAGAAACCAAAGGGTGAACTGATGCTCCGCACGTTGGCCATGCCCGCCGACGTAAATGTCTCGGGCGATATCTTCGGTGGCTGGGTCCTGTCGCAGATGGATATCGCTGCCGGTATCGTGGCCGGCCAGCGCGTTGCAGGCCGCGTGGCCACTGTCGCCATCGAGGCCATGAAATTCATCCGACCGGTTCGCGTGGGCGATGTTCTGTGCGTCTATGCCGAGGTCGAGCGGGTGGGCCGCACCTCCATGGCAATCGGGCTTGAAGCCTGGGCTCTGCGCGACCGCATTGGCGACCGCGAGAAGGTCACGGAAGGCCGTTTCACCTTTGTCGCCCTGGACGCGGACGGCCAGCCGCGAGAGGTTCCGCCAGCCCCGGCCGGATAAAGCCCCAGAAGCCATTTGCCTCTGCCAGTCCAAGCCCCTAAAACCCGGCGAAACATGACCCAGAGGTTCCCATGGCCAGCTATCAGTACGTCTACCACATGGACGGTGTCTCCAAGACCTATCCCGGCGGCAAGAAGTGCTTTGAAAACATTCGCCTGTCCTTTCTTCCCGGTGTGAAAATCGGCGTCGTCGGCGTCAACGGCGCCGGTAAGTCGACGCTGATGCGGATCATGGCTGGGATGGACAAGGATTTCACAGGCGAGGCCTGGGCCGCCGAGGGCGCGAAAGTCGGCTACCTGCCGCAGGAACCGCAACTCGACGAAAGCCTCAACGTCCGCGAAAACGTCATGTTGGGCGTGGCCGAGAAGAAAGCGATCCTGGACCGTTACAACGAACTGGCGATGAACTATTCGGACGAAACCGCCGATGAAATGGCGCAGCTTCAGGACCAGATCGATAGCGAAAACCTTTGGGATCTCGATAGCCAGATCGACGTCTCAATGGAGGCGCTTCGCTGCCCACCGGATGACGCGAATGTCGCGACGCTTTCGGGTGGCGAACGGCGCCGGGTGGCGCTGTGCAAGCTGCTGCTCGAAGCGCCCGACATGCTCTTGCTCGACGAACCAACGAACCACCTGGATGCCGAAACTATTGCCTGGCTGCAGCAGCACCTGATCGACTACAAGGGAACCTGCCTGATCGTCACCCATGACCGGTATTTCCTCGACGATATCACGGGCTGGATTCTCGAACTAGACCGGGGCAGAGGCATTCCCTACGAGGGCAACTATTCGGCCTGGCTGGAACAGAAGGCCAAGCGGCTGGAACAGGAAGCCCGCGAAGACAAATCGCGCCAGAAGACACTGGAGCGCGAGCTTGAGTGGATGCGCGCCAGCCCCAAGGCGCGTCAGGCCAAGTCGAAAGCGCGGATCAACAGCTACAACGAACTGGCCAACCAGTCCGAACGCGAAAAGCTGTCGCGCGCCCAGATCATCATCCCCAACGGCCCGCGTCTTGGGGGAAAAGTCATCGAAGTCGACGGGCTGGAAAAACACTATGGCGAGAAGCAGCTGATCGAAGATCTGTCCTTCGCCCTGCCCCCGGGCGGCATCGTGGGCGTCATCGGCCCGAATGGCGCTGGCAAATCGACGCTTTTCAAGATGCTGACCGGGCAGGAAAACCCCGATGCGGGCGCCGTCACCTACGGCGACACGGTCGATCTGGCCTATGTGGACCAGTCCCGTGACGCGCTCGATGCGGACAAGACCGTGTGGGAGGAAATCTCGGACGGGCTCGACATCATCCAGCTTGGCGATGCCGAAATGAACAGCCGCGCCTATTGCTCGGCCTTCAACTTCAAGGGCGGAGACCAGCAGAAAAAGGTGGGTCTTCTGTCAGGGGGTGAGCGCAACCGCGTGCACATGGCAAAGCTTTTGCGCGCGGGTGGAAATGTTCTGCTCCTTGACGAACCGACGAACGATCTGGACGTGGAGACACTGCGCGCGCTGGAAGACGCACTGGTGGACTTTGCCGGCTGTGCTGTCGTGATCAGCCACGACCGCTTTTTCCTCGACCGCATCTGCACGCACATCCTCGCGTTTGAAGGCGAGGCGCATGTGGAATGGTTCGAAGGCAACTTCGAGGACTACGAAGAAGACAAAAAGCGCCGCCTTGGCCCGGATGCGTTGGAGCCGAAACGGGTGAAGTACAAAAAGTTCGCCCGCTAGGTGCGCAGACGCAACGGGAAAGCCCTAATTGAGCATCCGGGTAGTGGCCCGGCCTACCCCATTGTGCCCCGGTACCTGTAGCACCCCATGGCAAGCCGCATCTCCATGGACAGGCGGTCACGCTGGTGCTCTGGCATCGCGCGCGGGTCGCGTTCGCAGTTGGGGTGGCCGGCTTCTATCAGGCGGGAGGTGTTGAGCGGCAGCAGGATCGCGTGCAGCAGAATGACGGGCCAGAGCGCCATCTGCCACGCATAAAACACGAAGAGCGCATTCGATGCGATGGCATAACGGCGCAGCCAGCGGGGATTTTTGGCGTGGAAGGCGAGGATCACAAATAGACCCGCCGCAACACCGGTAATGTCGACGAATGTCATGTGCTTAAATCTCTCAAAGTAATGAGCCAACGATAGCACATTTGCGTCCGTCTTGGGATGATTCAGTCTGCTCCGGGCAAGGATTTTCTGTGGATAAGACGGTGCACATCGCGGGTGTCCCGGCTGAGTCGCGCCGGCTTCGGACAGATCGCAGGCGGCGGACAGTGCGCGGCTCGGAGCGCGGTTGTTCACCCTGGTTCCTTAAAAACGCCCTTCGTCGGCGGTTTCTTTGCCAACGATTCTAGCGGCAGCTACCTCCTTCCCGGTCACATTGATCTTTTTACCAGTGCTCTTGATGGGGGTAACATGTTCAGAAAAATCGCTGCGGCACTTGCCGTGACACTTTTTGCAGGCGTCGGCATCGCCGAAGCCGCGACGCTCAAGGTTACCGAGGGCAAACGCCCGGCGGTGGTCGGATCCTCGAAAATCGGCGATGTCTTCGCCCCGGGTGGCGCCGACGGCTTCGATGTTGGCAGCATCGACGGCAATGTCGTCGAGATCTACGGCCGCGTGACCAGCGCCGTCGATCTCTATGTCTACGACTTCGTCACCTCGGGCGGCGTCTTCATCGACTTCATTTTCGGCGGTATCGAGACCGTGAACGGCCCGGTCGACTTGTCCGGTCTGACCGGCGACGACGGCAAGGACGTTCTTTTTGAGCTGCTGGCCGCCGATGATACCGTGCTCGCCAGCAAGCTGTTCAAGACCGACATCACCGACGGGGATGCCAACATCTTCACCCATTTCGGGGCCGGCGAATACAGCCTGCGTATCTCCGGGACCACGAAGCAAGAAGCGCTGTACGACATCCGCATCTCGGCCGTGCCGCTGCCGGCATCGGTGCTGTTGCTGCTGGCCGGTGTCGGTGGTCTGACGGTCGCCGCGCGCCGCAAGGCCTGAGACTGTACCGCGCTCTATCCTGAGAATGGCCGCAGTGGCGGCCATTTTTCTTGGGCGGGCGGAGGACTCAGACCCCCGCGATGGCCTCTACCTCGGCGGCCAGCGCCGCGATCTCGCGCGCTGCGGGCGATGACCTTTTCTCCGATACACCGGACCCGTTGCCAAGTGCCTCGGCAAAAAACACGCGGTTGCCCAGCGTCGTCTCCGCGCGCGGTGCAGGCAGATCGCCCAGTTCGCCGGCGATTAGCTCCGACAGCCGCGCCCGGGCTGCAACGCGGTTCAGGACCAGCAGCACCTCGCAGCCTTCGCGCTGCGCCAGTTCCAGCACGCTTTCGGTGGCCCAGAGATCGAGGTGGCTGGACGCGACGGGGACAAGCACAAGATCGGATTCGCGCAGGGCTGGCCGCAGATCAGCATCGATCTTGGGCGGCGTGTCGATGATAACGATATCATTGGCTTTGCGCAGCTTTTCCACCTCATAGCTCACGCCCCAGGCAGAGGCAGTGGCGAAATCCATGCCCGGCGCATCCCCCGTCACGTCCCGCCGCAGCATGAACCAGCGGCCCAGGCTGCCCTGCGGGTCAGTGTCGAGGATGGCGACGGATTTCCCGTCGAGCATGAAGGCAATGGCAAGATTGGCTGCGAGCGTGGTCTTGCCCGAGCCGCCTTTTTGTTGGGCGATTGTAATTACTTTTCCGGTCATAGGTCGTCCGTCATTCTGCGTCGCAGCATGCCCGAGCACCCGGCGGGTGGCAAGCCTCGCACGGTCTCAGGCCGCCTCCCAGTTCACATCGGGGTTCTTCGTAATCGTCAACCGCCCATCCTGAAGCGGTCGCAAGAGCGCTTTGGCCGCCCTGGCAGAGCCCGTCAGATAGGTGCTGAAATCCGCAGGATCCAAGAGTACACCCATCCGGTCGTGGATATCACGGACATCGCCGTTCGGCGGGCAGGTGAGCGTGGCGACCTGCGCCAGTTCCGCGCCGCCAGGCGCAACCCAGACATCCCAGATCGCCGCGAAGGTCAGCAGCCCGCCGCATGTCGGCGCGATCTGCCAGGGTATCTTTCGTCGGCGCTCGCCTGTCCATTCGTACCAGCCTGAGGCCGGTACAAGCCCCGGGCGCGCCCCGTCGTAAGCGGATTTCTCGAACACGGTTTCCGAGCGGGCGTTGATCAGCGTTTCCATCACAGGGCGCCCGCGGGCGTTTTTTCGGCCGACAGGCAGAATTCCCCAGCGCATGGGTCGCAGCGCTGCGCCGTCAAAGACCAGAATGTCCTGACCCGGCGCGATATTGCGGCGCTGTTCCGGCTCATCCGGCAGCGGGCAACCGAAGTGCCTGGCAAGGTCAGCGGCGCTTGCTGTCAGAAACAACCGGCCGGGCATCAGGGGCCAAGAATAACAGAGTTTTCCCGCTCGAAACTCCAGTCCTCGCCGTGGGCGATGATGCAGCTGAGCCCGTCGACCCCGGTCGACACAATCATCCAGTGGCCCGTGCGTTCGCTCGACCAGACTTCCATGATCGAGACGGGACGCTGGATACCCCGGCCCTTCCGCGTCTCACCGAACACCGACCTGAGTTGAACCAGCATTTCAGGGCGAGGGAAGCACAGGGTTGCGTCGGTCGGCATATCGAAGGCATAACCCGACCCTGCCATCGCACGAATAAAGCCTGCGGTGGCGCATGCCGTCCGGCGCTGGCGCACTGCTCCCGTCATATTTCTGAGCCTAGCAGTACGGGGCAGATCTCCCTAACGCTTTCGAAAGGACAGGGTACAGCAGCGGTTAGCCTTTCGGGTCAGGCTCACCGGGAAACCGTAGCCCATCGCCGTAGGCCACGATGCATGAGTCGTTATCGATATTGGTGGTGACAATGATCCAGGCGCCGGTGCGCGGGCTCGACCAAAGCTCCATCACACTCGCCGGACGCTCCAGCCCTTCGGCCTGCCGCACACCCTGGTACGTGCGTGCGATGAACTTTAGCATCTGTTCGCGCGGGTAACATATCGTTGTTGACGCCGCCGAGGGGATAGGTGGCGCCACCAGGGCCAGACCGGCCAGAACTGGAACCAGCAGTCTAATAGTGGCTGCTCCGTGACTGATGTCTTAATGTAAATATTTTGTGACAGATCGGATAGCCGCGCAATTCACAAATCTGTTGCATTGGTGACAAACGGGTAACCATATACCCCAAAGGGCAAAAGTGACGTTACGTCACCCATGGGTGTGGCCTAGGCCGGGTCGTCCAGCGTTTCGTCGAGCGCGGTCCAGTCCCGGCCGGAGGCAACGATGCAGGCGCGCCCTTTGGTATCTGACATCACCGCCGACCAGCTGCCGGTTTCTTCCGACCGCCAGATTTCCAGCACTTTCTTCGGACCCGAAGTGCCCATCCCGGTGCGGGTCTCGCCAAAAGCCGTTTTCAGTTTTGCGGTGATCTCATCGCGCGGCCCGCAGAGTGTATCTGCGGCGGCGCAAGTGGCTGAGAACGCGAGCGCCACCAGTACACGGACAAGGGTCATGCCGACCTCTTTCGTTGATGCTCTGCACAGCAGGGTACCACGGACGCCGAAACCGGTGTATGCGCGCCGCAGCGTGGCCGATGCTACGCTGCGGCGCAGGTTTTGTTATTTTTATGCCGGCGGTGCCGGTTCCACGTTCCAGTCTTGTCCCATCGCCACAATGCAGCGATTACCGGAGGCATAGGCAATCACCAGGGTCCACCGCCCTCGATCAGAGGACCAAACCTCGACCATGCTGTCGGGATCGCGGACGCCGCTGCTTTGCAGCCTTTGGCCGTACTGCAACATGATGCGCTCGCGCATCTCGTCCGATGGTGCACAGATAATCTCTGCAATGGGCGTATAGGCCTGCGCTCCTCCCACAAGGGCAAGCCATAGGGTCGTACCAAAAAGTGCGATTCTGCTCATGCGCGCAGTGTAACACTTTTACGACGTATATACAATGTGTATATGAAAGTCTTGGCGCCAAGTGACCACATGATCTTTAAAAAGTGAATAGAACTCTCTGCAAACGCGCGAAAAAATGCGCCAAAGCACCGACTACGTGCGCACCACCGCTTCAAACTCGCGCCATTCCCCCTTGCTCATGCCGGAGGTTTCCTGCGTCACGCTCTCGCCGCCCAGCATCCTGCGGATGCAGTCAAGTGCCGTGGCACTCAGGGTTGCGCCCCCCATGCGGTAGTCCTCAAACGCCTTGTAGGCAAAGGGCACCCAATCGGCGGCCATAGCGGCAATAGCCTCGGCATAGACGCGGATTTCGTATTGGGCGTGGGCGTCGGCGCGTAGGCGCAGAAAGTGGAAGAGGTTGTGCAGATCCACCTTCCAATACCACTGCGTGTAGATATTTGCGGGCAGGTTCATTCGGGCCAGTTCGCGCGCCAGCCCCTGCTGGTCGTCCTGGCTCAGCATCTCTTCATAGTGGTCATACGCACGGGCGCTGTCGGCCTTCAGGATCTCAAGGACCTTTTGCGCCTCCGCCCCTTCCAGCACAGCGCAGCGCCCCTGGTTGTTCACGGTCGATTGCGCCGCGAGTTGTTCGGGCGCGGGGATATAAAACTCGCGGTCCAGGATCGAATAGCGCGCCGAGTATTCGTTGACGTTGGCGGTGCGGTGCCGGATCCACTGGCGCGCCACGAAAACCGGCAGTTTGACGTGCAGTTTGATCTCGCACATTTCGAAGGGCGTGGAATGCCAGTGGCGCATGAGGTAGCGGATCAACCCTTCGTCGTTCTGCACCGCCTTTGTCCCTTTGCCGTAGCTCACCCGCGCCGCTTGCACGATGGCGCTGTCGTCGCCCATGTAGTCGATAACCCGCACGAATCCGTGGTCGAGGACGGGCTGCGCAAGG
>JBCDED010000026.1:0-44450 GCA_039179985.1 Pseudomonadota bacterium | reverse complement strand
CTTCGACGGATGCCAGTCCCACCAACCGCCGCTGGAGCGCTCTTCATCTTCACCCACATCGGCAGAGCAGAAGGGACCATGGGCAGCGATCCGGGCGAGCACGCCGTCCATTTTGGCCTCGAACCCGTCTCGCCGCCATTCGCGCCATCGCTCTAACAGCCGTTGGCGTTCCAGCTCGAACTTCAGCCGCCAGTGCGGAAAATGCGAAACCGGCAGGATCGAAGCGTCATGGGTCCAGTGCTCAAAGGCCGTGCGGTCCTTGTCCACCAGTCGCCGCAGGTCTTTGGGTCGGTACGCCTGGCGCCGCGACCACAGGATCAAGTCATGGGCCCGCGCCACGGTGTTGATGCTGTCGACCTGCACAAAGCCGAGATGCCCCAGAATGTCGCCGACGGGCTGCGCCGGGCTGCGCGCCAGCAAATGGCGATGCAGAAAATGCGCGCGCGCGGCCCTGTTTGTCAGCCGGGGCCGCCTCATCCGGTCACCGCGATCAGAAGGCCGACGCCGATAAGAAGCCAGCCAGAAACAACATTTGTCCGCCGGACCGCCTCGGGCGAGGCCAGTAGACTGCGCGCTCGGTCGATAAAGAGCGCCAGACTGAGGTTGCCGATCAGCGGCACTAGTAGCGAGGCAAGGCAGATGATGACCGTGTCGAGGACCGTCACATTCGCCAGATCGAAAAATCCCGGCAAGACACCCATGTAGAACAGAACCGCCTTTGGATTGCCGAGGATCACCGCCAAGCCCGCAATGAACCCCGCCCACATGCCCGGCCGTGTCAGCCGGCTGTCGGTGGCGATGCTCTTGTCGGCGTTGCGGATCAGCAAAGCGCCCATAGCGACGAAGACCGCAACGGCCACCCATTTCAGCGCCAACATGAACCCGCCATAGACGCCGACGATCCAGCTGACCCCGAGGATGGCCACTAGCGGCCAGAGCACATCACCCACCACAACGCCCAGGGCCAAAGGCCAAGCCGCGTGAAACCCGCCCGACAGAGCGCGTGCAGTCAGCGCCACCCAGACAGGTCCAGGCGTCAGAAAGAGCACCAAAAGCGCCGCGCAGTAAAAGAGGATATCGGCAGGTGACAGGGTCATGGGATCGGTCCGTCCGCCCATAGCACCCATTCTGCGTCGAAGCGCAACCGCTAAGCGGGTAGTGCCAGGGAGCCCTCGCCGCTGTCGGTGACCTCGATCCGCTGCGCGCGGTCCCCCAGGTCGTCGAAAAGCTCAGGGCCCGTGCCGGTCATCCAGGCCTGAATGCCAAGCGCGCAGATCTCGTCATAAAGGGCCGCACGCCGGCCCGCGTCGAGATGGGCGGCCACCTCGTCAAGCAGCAAGAGCGGCGGCAGGCCGGTGTCTTCCTTCAGCGCCCGAGCAGAGGCGAGGACCAGAGACACCAAAAGCGCCTTTTGCTCGCCGGTCGAGCAATCCCGCGCCGGTACACCTTTTTCCGCATAGATCGCGACCAGATCGTCCCGGTGCGGCCCCACAAGCGTCCGCCCCGCGCGCAGGTCGGCCCCCCTGCTGGCCTGCAGGGCCATGGCCAGTTCCGCGCTGTCGCCCGCGCTCGCCCCGGTGCCATCGGGACCCGAGAGCGCCAGATCCGCCAAGGGAAAGGCCGTCACCGCGCCATCCTGAGAAGAAGTCAGCCGCGCAACGGTCGCGATCCGCGCGGTGGCTATGCGCGCGCCGCTCTCGGCCATCTGCGCCTCCAGCGCACGGTACCACGCGGGATCGGAGACCCCTTCCTTCAAGAGCCGGTTCCGCTCGCGCATGGCCTTCTCGTAGGTCAGCACGGCCTCGCCGTGGGCCGGATCGAACCCCAATGTCAGCCGATCGAGAAACCGCCGCCGCCCGTCGGCGCCCTCTACCCAAAGCCTGTCCATCACCGGAACCAGCCAGATCACCCGCAAAAGCCGCCCGAGCGCCGCCTGCGACGCCGCCTTGTCGTCGACAGTAACCTGCCGGGCCGCGCCGTTCTCGGACCATGCAACCAACCCATGGGCAAGACCGCCCGTGTGTACCTCTGCGCTGACCTTCCAGCCAAGATCGGCCGGGCGCCGCGCCATGTCAGAGGCCGCCACGCGCCTCAACCCCCGCCCCGGCGATAAAATGGAGACGGCCTCCAGAATATTGGTCTTGCCCGCGCCATTGGGTCCGTAGATGGCCACAGGCCGCCCATCAAGCGCCAATTCGGTGCGCTGGTGCGACCTGAAATAGGAAAGCGTCAGCGCGCTGAGCCAGGTGTCGGCCATCGCCCTTGTGTCTCAGACCGCGCCAAACCCGCAGGTCACACGCGCATCGGCATCACGACATAGACTGCGGACTGGTCATTGCCTTCGCGCATCAGCGTCGGATCGCCCGAGGAATTGAACAGGAAGACAGCGTTCTCGCGGTCCACCTGACTGGCGATTTCCAAAAGGTATTTGGCGTTGAAACCGATCTCCAGCCGTTCGTCGCCATAGGCCACGGCCAGCTCTTCTTCCGCCGCGCCGCTGTCGGGCGCGTTGACGCTGAGGATCAGTCGGTCTTCATCGAGCGCCAGTTTCACCGCGCGGGACCGTTCGGAACTGACAGTTGCCACCCGGTCTACCGCCTTGGCGAACTCGGAGGCATCCACTTCCAGCCGCTTGGTGTTGCCAGCGGGAATGACCCGGACATAGTCCGGAAACGTCCCGTCGATGACCTTGGAGGTCAGCGTGATCTCGGGCGTGGCAAAGCGCACCTTGGTCTCGCTTACCGACACCGCAATCTGTGCGTCGTCATCGTCGAGAAGCTTGCGTAATTCGCCCACGGTTTTGCGGGGCACGATCACGCCCGGCATGTCCTCGGCCCCGGACGGCAGATCGGCGTCGATCCGGGCCAGCCGGTGACCGTCGGTCGCCACGCAGCGCAGCGCCTTGCCGCCCTCGCCATCGGCCACATGCATATAAACACCGTTGAGATAGTACCGAGTCTCTTCGGTCGAAATCGCGAACTTCGACTTGTCAAAGAGCCGCCGAAGGACCGGCGCGGGCGCGGTGAAATTGGATGTGTACTCCGTGGCCGCCATCACCGGAAAGTCTTCCTTTGGCAGTGTGGCAAGCGTGAAATGGGACCGGCCAGCGGCAATATTCAGCCGCGCGGACGCGACGTCTTCGGTGATCTGCACCAGCGCTCCATCGGGCAGCTTTCGCACGATCTCGTTCAGCATCACGGCGGCCACCGTTGTGGCGCCTGCCCGCTCCACCTGCGCCAACACCTTGTCGACGACTTCAATGTCGAGATCGGTGGCACGAAAGCTCACCTGGTCGCCGTCCGCCTCGATCAGCAGGTTGGCGAGGATCGGGATCGTGTTGCGCCGTTCGACCACCGACTGGGCCTGTCCAACGGCTTTGAGGAGATCGCCGCGCTCGATGCTGAATTTCATGCCACCGCTCCATCAGATGCCGGGGCCGCGACCGTATCTGTTTCCGGTTCCGGCTCAAGCTTTTTCTGACAATTTCCCGATATATGGGGCCCGTCAAGGGCGGCTGTCCCACATAAGCCACGCTGCCCGAGACGGCGTGTTATTTCTGCGGCGCACCGATGTGCGTTTCGCCTCTTTTGCTGGCCAGATCGATCTGCCGCTGCCGCTCGCGAAAGCGCGCTTTGTCGGCCTCCGAGGTTACCTCAAGGCAGCGGTGACAGGAAACACCACGCTCGTACTCCGGTCGCCGCGTATCTTCCGGCAACAGCGGCTGGCGGCAGGCATGGCACAGGATATGGGGTCCTTCCTTCAGCCCGTGTTCCACCGAGACGCGGTTGTCGAAGACAAAACAGGCGCCCTGCCAGCGGCTCTCGGCCTCCGGCACGTCTTCGAGGTATTTCAGAATGCCGCCCTTGAGGTGAAAGACCTCGGTTTCGCCCTGCCCCAAAAGGTAATTCGTAGATTTCTCACACCTGATGCCGCCGGTGCAGAACATGGCGATCTTCTTGCCTTGAAACCGATCGCGGTTTTCCCGCCACCATTCCGGAAACTCGCCAAAGGCCGCCGTTTCGGGGTTCACCGCACCATCAAACGTGCCGATGGCAACCTCATAGTCGTTGCGGGTGTCGATCAGCACTGTGTCTGGATCGGCGACCATTGCGTTCCAGTCCTTGGGCTCCACATAGGTCCCGACTGCCGCCCTTGGATCCACGTCGGGCTGGCCCATGGTCACGATCTCGCGCTTCAGTCGCACTTTCATGCGCCCGAACGGCATCTCTTCGGAAGCGCTTTCTTTATGCTCAAGGTCCGCGCAGCCCGGCAAGCTCCGCAGGTGGTCGAGCAGGGCGTCGATCCCCGCCCGGCGGCCCGCCACGGTGCCGTTAATACCTTCGGGCGCCAAAAGCAGCGTCCCCCGGATGCCTTGCGCGGCGCAAAGCGCCTGTAACCCGGGGCGCAACGTGGCCGGGTCGTCAAAGCGCGTGAAGTGGTAAAGTGCGGCAACCGTAAACATGGGCGGTCCCTACCGCCAAGGGGCCGTGCGCCGCAAGACCCGCCAGCTGCGTTCCAGTCCGGCCCCAACAGTTGACCCGGCCGCCAATTCTGCGCATCACCGATGGCAGATACCCGGAGGCTTCCCATGGCAGATCCCAAATCCGCGCTCATCGTCATCGACGTGCAGAACGATTTCTGCCCGGGCGGCGCGCTGGCCGTTGATGGGGGCCACGAAGTCGTCCCGATCATCAATGCTATGATGGACGACTATGAGACCGTGATCCTGACGCAGGACTGGCACCCGGCCGGCCATTCGTCCTTCGCCTCCAGCCATGAGGACAAGGACCCTTTCGAGGTCACGGAAATGCACTACGGCGCCCAGGTCCTCTGGCCCGATCACTGCGTCCAGGGCAGCGAAGGCGCTGAGTTTCATCCGGACCTCCGCACCCATCCGGCGGACATGGTGGTGCGCAAGGGCTTCCGCCCCGCCATCGACAGCTACTCGGCGCTTTTTGAGAATGACCACACGACGCCCACGGGGCTGGAGGGGTACCTCAAGGGCCGCGGGATCACGCATCTGACGTTCGCGGGTCTGGCCACGGATTTCTGTGTCAACTTCTCCGCCGTGGACGCTGCCAGGGCAGGCTTCGACGTTACCGTTCGCATGGACGCCTGCCGCGCCATCGACCTCGATGGCTCACTCGACGCCGCCAAGGAAGCAATGCGCGAGGCGGGCGTCGTCTTGGCAGACAGCGACTAGGCCACAAACACCGACCGCACCTCCTTGAAATGGGCGCGCAGCACCCGGCGAAAGGCCTCGGACTTCGCTGAGGGCCAGACGTCGGGGTGGGCAACGGCCCAGATGTCGAGATAGGGTTGCGGCGGCAGACAGGGGACCTGGACGAGTTCCGGCAACGCGCGGCCAAGAAACATCGGCATGCGGGCAACGCCAAGGCCCGCCTGCGCGGCGCCCGCCATGGCCACCATATCGTCGAACCGCATGCGGATGCGGGACGGCGGCGTTGTCACACGCACGTTCTTCGGTATCTCACCAAGCTGATCGTAGACCAGCCAGTCCACTGGCCCCTCGGGTGCGGCGACTATCCGCGCGGCCCAATCCGGGGTGGCGAAGCTTGCACTCTGTTGCTCTGTCAGCCGGAGACCGGTCAGGTGATCGCCGGGGTTGTGACTGATCCTTATGGCAAGATCCGCTTCGCGCCGGTCGAGATCCAGAAGGTCGTTGCTGGCCTTCAGGTGCAAATCCACGTCCGGGTGGGCCTCGGAAAACATGTCCAGTACGGGTCCAAGGACATGGGCGATCAGAAGCTGCGGCGCCGTGACGACGAACGGTCCGCTCAGGCGCGCATCCCGCCCGCCGAGTTCGCGCATCAGTCGGTGGTTCGCCGCCTCCATCGTCGCGGCGTGCCGCGAGATCAGTTCGGCCTCTTCCGTGGGGTTGTAGCCTCCGGCAAGCCGTTCAAAGAGCTTCACGCCCAGCGCGGCCTCGGCCCGGTCGATGCGGCGGGCGACCGTGGTGTAGTTCAGCCCCAGTTCGCGCGAGGCGGCGGCCAGCGTGCGGTGCCGGGCCACGACGAGGATTGTCTTTAGGTCGTCCCATTGTGCGTCCATCCATGCGTTATCGCATGGCCGTGATGCATTTGCACGCGTTTTCGCAAGGAAGCGTGCCCCGTAGGTTCCTGAAACGTCACGGACGAAAAGGATCCCTGAGATGATATATGCCTACGCAAAACTGACTGTCACCAACCCCGCCGCCCTGGAAGAGTACCGCGCGCTGGCCGGGCCCGCACTCGCCCGCCATGGCGGCAAGGTAGAGACCGCCAGCGCCGAACTGACCGCCATCGACGGGGCGCCGGATACGCCCGACGTGGCCGCGCTTTTGTCCTTTCCGGACAAGCAATCGGCCTTAAACTGGATCGCCGATCCCGACCTCAAGGACACCCATGCGCTGCGCCGCAGCGCCGGGGCGTCGGATATCCTGCTTCTGGGGTAACCAGCCGTGGCGCAAGACCGAACTGGACTTCGGCCGTGGGGGGCTAAATACTCCACGCGCCGAGGAGGGGGTCATGGTCGACATCGCCACACGCGTCTGGAATCACAAGTGGAAGATCGACCCGATCGTCCGCTCGCTGATCGACACCGATTTCTACAAGCTCTTGATGTGCCAGTCGGTGTATCGCAACCGGCCCGACACACGGGTGACTTTCTCGCTGATCAATCGCAGCGCCCATATCCCGCTGGCGCGGTTGATCGACGAAGGCGAGTTGCGCGAACAGCTTGATCATATCCGATCTCTTTCGCTCAGCCGGGGCGAGTCCACCTGGCTGCGCGGTAACACCTTCTACGGTAAGCGCCAGATGTTCCGCCCGGACTTTATGGAATGGTTCGAAGGTCTGCGCCTGCCGCCCTACGAACTGGAGCGCCGGGGCGATCAGTACGAACTGACCTTTGAAGGGTCCTGGCCCGAGGTAATGCTATGGGAAATCCCGGCGCTCGCCGTGCTGATGGAATTGCGCAGCCGGGCCGTTCTTGGCAGGCTCCGGCGGTTTGAGCTGCAGGTGCTCTACGCGCGCGCCATGACCAAACTCTGGGAAAAGATCGAACGCCTGCGACAGCTTGACGGGCTGCGGGTGGCCGACTTTGGCACCCGCCGCCGGCACTCGTTCTTGTGGCAGGACTGGTGTGTTCAGGCGATGATGGAAGGGCTTGGCGGCAGCTTTATCGGGACTTCGAACTGCCTCATCGCCATGCGTCGCGAGGTTGAGGCCATCGGCACCAATGCCCACGAACTGCCCATGGTTTATTCCGCCCTCGCCGATACCGACGAAGAGCTGCAGCAAGCGCCCTACCGCGTGCTGGCCGACTGGCACGAAGAGCACGACGGCAACCTCCGGATCATCCTGCCGGATACATATGGCACCAAGGGGTTTCTCGACAGCGCACCCGACTGGCTGGCGGGCTGGACAGGCATCCGCATCGACAGCGGCGACCCGGCCACCGGCGCGGAGACGGCCATCGACTGGTGGACAGCGCGCGGCGAGGACCCTGCGCAAAAGCTGGTGATCTTCTCCGATGGCCTTGACGTGGAAAAGATCATAGACCTGCACACGCGCTTCGCCGACCGCGTGAAGGTCAGCTTCGGCTGGGGCACGCTTCTAACCAATGACTTCAGGGGACTAGCGCCCATGGACGGGCTGGCCCCCTTTTCGCTGGTCTGCAAGGCGGTCAGCGCCGACGGACGTCCGACCGTCAAACTCAGTGACAATCCGAACAAGGCCATGGGCCCGAAACCCGAGGTCGATCGCTACAAACGGGTCTTCGGGGTGGGCGTGCAAGAGCGTCAGGACGTGCTTGTCTGACGCTCCTGCGGTTGCTGTCAGATATCGATCTGCGAGATCTTTGACCCCTCGATCGACAGGTTCGCCATCAGGCCTTTTTCGTTGAACACGATGCCGATGGTGTCGGATTTGAGGCTTTTGGTATCGATTTCTGCCGTCGCACCGGCGTCGACAACGGCGATAGACCCGTCAACGCCCAGCTCGTATCCCTTCTTTGCGACAAAGCTGTCGTAGGCTGCCTGGGTCATGAACAGCACGACATAGCCGTAGGTCTGTGCGCCCGCCTGCGCACCGAACGACAGTCCGCGCGTGCGGTAGTATGCGATGCTCTTTCCACCAACCCGCAGCACGCCTTTGCCCGCCTCTGCCCCAACGCCCAGTCCGGCTTTGGTGATGGTCGGAAAGACAAGCACGGCGGTCGCCTTGTCGGCAAGCTGCTTAGCGCTTGGGTTTTCGCTATATAGCTGCTGCAACGCCAGGTCGGCGCCAGAGTTGATGGCCTTGCGCTCGGCCTCGTCGGCGGCTGCGGCGAAACCTGTCAGGGCGACCGCGACTACAGTAATGAGCGCGGCGAGGCTGTGTCTGAGTGTAAGGTGAGCAAGCATATCAATCTCCAATGCGGGTGGGATGACTGGCGCAAGTGTTGCACCAGTTGGCCACCGCATCCAGTGCCAGAAACCTTCCATCCACAGAAATTTTCGCCCGCGGTCAGGCGGCGCGAAGACCAAGGATCTCGCGCGCTTCCGATGGCGTCGCCACAGGGCGCTCGTATTTCTCGCAAAGCTTCACCGCGCGCTCCACCAGGGCAGCGTTTGACGGCGCCAGGTGATCCTTGTCCAGGCGCACATTGTCCTCAAGCCCGGTTCGCGTATGGCCGCCGGCGGCGATGGACCACTCATTGATATCGAGCTGCGCCGCACCGATCCCTGCCGCACACCACATGGCGTCGGGTGCCAGCCGCTTCAGCGTTTCGATGTAGAACTCGAAAATCGGCTTGTCGGCGGGCATGGCGTTTTTGACATTCATAACGAACTGCACGTAGAGCGGCCCCTTTAGCCTGCCGTCCGCCTGCATGCGCGTGGCGTGCACGATGTGCGACAGGTCGAAAGCTTCGATCTCGGGCTTCACATCATACTTGATCATCTCGCTGGCCAGCCAGTCCACAAGATCGGGCGGGTTCTCGTAGACGCGGGTCGGAAAATTGTTCGAACCTACCGACAGCGACGCCATGTCGGGGCGCAAGGGCAGCATGCCGCCGCGGGCCTGCCCGGCGCCCGAGCGCCCACCGGTGGAAAGCTGCACGATCATGCCCGGACAGTGCTTTTCGATCCCTTCCTGGAGCCGCGCGAATTTTTCTGGATCGGAGGTCGGGGTCTGATCATCGTTGCGCACATGGCAATGGGCAATCGCTGCACCCGCCTCGAACGCGGCCTGGGTGGAGTCAACCTGCTCGGTCACGGTGATCGGAACCGCAGGGTTGTTTTCCTTTCGCGGAACCGAACCGGTAATGGCCACACAGAGAATACAGGGGTTGGACATGGGTCTTCCTCGTCTTCTTTTTCGTCAGGGCGAATTCCGGCCCGGTGATTTGTTTTTGCGCCTAGCGCGCCAGGATCTTGTCCAGAACCCGCCGCAGGTCGCCACCGGGATCCGCCGTCATCGCCTCGGCGCGCCACGCCACATGCTGGTCCGGCCGCACCAGGATGCAGCCGTCATCGCCAACCTCCCGGGCGCGCGCCCAATCACCCGCAAAATCCTCTACATCCTTGCGGTGTCCGATCATGCAGGTGGCAACCTCCATGCCCGTGTCGTTGGCATAGGACTGGGCCGCTTCGATCCAGGCGTCCCCGCCAATCCCGGTCAGCACGGTGAACTTCCCGTGGCCAACCAGATCGAGCGAGGAGAACTTCGCACCTTTCCGGTCATGGAGCCATACATGGGGCAACCGCGCACCGGGCCACGTTGTCGGCTGGTAGTGGAGTTCTTCGTCGACCATGAACGCCGGTTCAATCTGACCGTCGGTCTCGACCGCGTCCGATTTGTAGCGATGGTTCATTTCAACGCCGTGGCAGTCAAACTCGTATTTCTTGAACGCGATGGCATCGCGCAGGGCCTTGCGCGTGGCGGCGGCCTGCGCGGTCGGTTCGGCCATGGCGTCCAGATTGGCCTCCAGCCCCGCCTGGTTAACCTCTTCGCCCATACCGAGGGCGCCGAAAATCGGCCCGAACTCTTCAATCGACTGGTTGGCCCGCGACACGATCTGTTTAGCCACCGGTGCCCGTTCGGCGGAATAGGTGTCGAGTAGCTTTGTCCCTGCGTGCCCTTCCAGGACGGCCGCAAGTTTCCACGCCAGGTTGAAGCCATCCTGTATCGAGGTGTTTGAGCCAAGCCCGTTCGACGGCGGGTGCCGGTGCGCGGCATCACCCATGATGAACACGCGGTCTTTCTGCATGGTGCTGGCCCAAGCGTTGTTCACGGTCCAGTAGCTGATACCCGACATATTGATCTCAAGCTCCGGATCGCCGACGAGCGAGCGGATGATTTCCTTCGCTTCATCGTCGCTGAGTTCCGGCGCCGGCTGCGAAATGTCGTAGCCCCAGATCACCAGCCACTCGTTCCAGGGTCTGACCATGCGCACAACGCCCATGCCGATCCCGCCCACGTTGGCACCAGGTTGCATGACCCAATAAAGCACGCTTGGCCGGTGGGCGACGTATTTCGACAGGTCCGCTTTGAAAAGCAGGTTGATCGAGCCCGCAACGCCCATCTGTCCTTCGATCGGGAGCCCGAGGTCGTCGGCCACTTTCGAATTCCCGCCATCAGCACCCACGAGGTATTTCGAACGCACGGTGAACTCTTCGCCCGACAGTCGGTCGAGGATCGTGGTCGTCACGCCGTCGGCGTCCTGAACATGGCTGAGGTATTCGCAACTCATCCGCCCCTGGCTTCCGCGGGAACAGGCGGTTTTGTACAGCAGCGGCTCCATGAAGGTCTGCGGCAGGTCGTTCATACGTGTGGGCGATGACAACAGGTGCTCTGCCGCCGACATCGGCGCCGTGCCCCAGGTCGGCAGGCGCCCCAACTCTTCGCCGGTCAGCGAAGTGCAGAAGACATTCTCGCCCATCAGCGCGTTCTCGGTGCAGTGCATATAGGCTTCGTCTTCCACCGCGCGGCCGAGATCCCGCAGCACTTCCATCGTTCGTTGATTTGTGATGTGGGCGCGCGGCGTGTTGGCCAACCAGCGGTAGCGATTGATCACCATGTTCTCGATGCCATAGCTCGACAAAAGCGCGGCCGTGGCCGACCCCGCCGGTCCGGTTCCGATGATCAATACATCCGTTTCAATATGCGCCATGCTGGCCTCCCCGCCAAAATGCATGCCGGAAGTCCCCGCCTTGCCCGGTAAGGCAGGCGCGCTCCCGGTCTCCTTCCAAGATATCTTGTGACCGCACGCTACCCGAGATGAAATGGGAACTTGATCAAATCCCTGATCTATAAAATAGCTTAGGGTTATGAAACTGGACCCGAGACACCTGGAGATACTGGCCGCGATTGTTGATCAGGGCGGCCTTACTGAGGGCGCCGCCCATCTTGGCAAATCGCAACCAAGCGTGTCGCGGACCTTGACCCAGCTGGAAACCCGGATTGGCGAGCCACTCTTTTTGCCCGGAAAGCGCCCGCTGCAGCCGACTGAACTGGGACGCGCGCTGGCCGAGCACGGACGGGCCGTGCTGGCCGCAAATGCTGCGGCCTCTGTCGTGGTGACGCGGCACCAGGGTGGTACAGCGGGGATCGTGCGGCTTGGCGGAACGCCCATTTTCATGGACGGGGTGATTGCTCCGATGATCGGCGAGTTCCAGCGGCAATGTCCGGAAGTGCGTGTCGACCAGTCTTATGCCTATGCCCCCGACCTTCTGGCGCGGCTGGAACAGGGATCGCTGGATCTGGCGATCACGCCTATGCGCCCAAGCGCTCTGCCAGACAATGTAGCATTCCGGGGGTTTCTGCCGGGCCTCAACGTGATCGCATGCCGGGACGCCCATCCTCTGGTCCGACGCACACTGGTGACCGCCGCGGATATTGCGGCCTTTCCCTGGATCGCACCACCCGCCGAAAGCCCGCTCTACCGCGATCTGCAACTCGCCTTGTCGAACCTGGGCGTCCTTGACTTCAAGATCAGTTTTTCCGGGGGAACGCTGGCCTCTGTGCTGAGCATCCTGACGACCTCGGATGCGCTGACCGTTCTGCCATATTCCGTCGTTTTCATGATGCGGCGGCAGGCCGCTATCGCGACCCTGTCGCTCAGCATCGGACATCCGGACCGGGACCTCGGCATGATGCACACCAAGACCACCCGCCTCTCGCCCGCCGCCCGCCGGTTGCAGCGCTTTTTGTCGAAGGAGTTTGAAACGCTTGCGCAGACCATCGTGCACCACCAGCAAAACACCCTCTGGCGCGCCTGATCACTCCTCGGGCGCCACCGAGCCGCGCAGCGTTTTGACCGAGCTGCGCCGCTTCTTTGCATCGAGCCGCTTGCGTTTCTGCGACAACGAAACCCTGGTAGCCACGCGCGGTTTAGGCTTTTCAAGCGACCGGGCGACGAGATCGCGCAGACGTGTCCGGGCAATCTCGCGGTTGCGGGCCTGACTGCGTTCTTCGCTGACCTGGATCACCACGGCGCCATCCCGTGTCCAGCGTTGGCCCGCCAGACGGCGCAGACGGCGCTTGGCAGCCTCAGGCAGGTTGGGCGAGCGTTCCGCCTCGAATCGCAGCACCACGGCCGAGGCGACCTTGTTCACGTTCTGCCCGCCAGGCCCTGACGCGCGCACGAACTGTTCAGTGATCTCCCAGTCCTCGATCGCGATATTTTGCGTGATCTCCAGCATGGCCCCAGAGACCGCAGGATTTACCGCGGGTCAACGAAAACCAAGTAACACGCAAAAAAGAGGTCCCCTGAACCACAGGGCAAAAGGTGCGGCTGACGCTGTGCTGCAGACGCAGGTAGCTTTCGGCAGTCCGGAGCGGTCGGTTCGGAGGGCAGGACATCCTTATCAATACACGAAAAGGGCCGCCCTGATGGGCGGCCCTTCGAGAACTACGGAGGCGGGATCGGTTAGAACGTTCGTCCCGTCTGGCGGCTGCGGCCGCAAAGGGTTGCCTTAGCGGCGCGCCTCCCAGACTGTCCCGACACCTCTCTCCAATATCTCTCTCGACACTGGATCACCTCCTTTCAAATGTTGAAACCTGAGGGAATCCTGACACATCGGCGCCGTTTGTCAAAAGAAAATCAAGCGTGGGCGGTCGCCCGCGACACAATTGCCCGAAAAGGTATCAACGCGAGAACGGCGAGGCTCAGCTTGACCATCCAGTCAGCCACTGCCAGCGAGACCCAAAGTGGCACGACGGGACCGACGCCAAGCAACGGCAGCATCTCACCAGCCCAGGAAACATCGTTGCCCGGTTCGATGAACGCCAGCGACGCGCTGAAGGCGATGGTGAAGAAAAGCGCCGTATCGACCGTAGACCCCACCAGCGTGGAAGTCAGAGGCGCCCGCCACCAAGCGCCTTCGCGCAACCGGTCAAAGATCGCCACGTCCAAGAGCTGCGCCGTCAGAAAGGCAATGCCCGACCCAAGTGCAATGCGCAGCGTTACAAGCGGGCCGAATTCGCCCACGATCTGCGTGCCGATCAGCGAACAGGCAACGCCCGTCAGAAAGCCCGCAAACACCACCTTGCGCGCGGTTGCGGCGCCATAAAGGCGGTTCATCACGTCGGTCACGAGGAACGCGATCGGATAGGTGAAAGCGCCCCAGGTCAGCCACTGGCCGAAGAGGTACTGCACGAGTATGTTGGAGGCCACTACGATGGCGGCCATGGCAAGAATGCCGGGCAGGATGCGTGTCATGGGTGCGTTGGTTCCGTTTTGACAAGGTCGCGGAGACTTGGCCCGCCATCGTGGCGAGCGCGCCTCCCTAACGCCCTTCCGCCTGGGGATCAAGTCATGGAATGAGGCGGTATTCCACGAACTCGGTGCTGAGGAATGACCGGAAATTGTCATCCGCCACCAGCGTCAGGCGGAGAAACCCGTCATCATCTTCCCAGACACTGATGCCTTCGAGGTTGCCGTGAACCGGGCCCTCTGTTTCCAACAGCGTTTCTTCGGCGACGATTTCGTCTCCCTCAAGCGTGAACACACGGATGCGGGTTCGAAACCCGAGGATGCCCAGGAAATGCCGCTCGACGAGATAAAACCGCCCGTCCGGCCCGAAATCGGCGCCTGCTGGCAGAAACTCTCCACGGCGCGGGATTTGGAAAGCGATATCGAACCGGCTGCCGTCGCGGGATATCCGGTAGACCGGGAAGGGCCGTGTCAGCTTCCCTGACCGCTCAGGCAACGTATAGAGGTTCCCGGCGGCATCGGCCGCCAGCGTCTCCAGCGAGGAATTGCGCTGCAGGCCGGCAAATTCCTGCGGGTTCGGGAACCGCCGCACCATGCCCGCCGCGTCATCCCAGGGCCAGACCCGGTGGAAACCCTCGAACGATATAAAGAGCGTGCCGTCGGGGGTCAGCGCCAGCCCTTCGGCATCGGTGAATTCGATGGGCGCCCGTCCCGGTTCTTGCTCGCTGCCGAGGGGTCGCGCACCGGCATCGATGCCGGTGATGCGCCCGTTTTCGCGCAGGAACCGGCCTTCGACAAAGACGCCCTTGTCCCCTACGGCCCAGAACTGACCGCCGTCGGCTGTCACTTCGATGCCGGAGAGCCCGCCAATGCTGGGGTCGGGCACGTCCCAGACGTAGCCGCCGACATACTCCAGGCGCGCGCCATGGGCCGACGTTGCCGCGAGGCAGGCGAGACAGATGGCGACGACTAGCCGGCCGAGAGAACGGTCATGCATTGCTGGGGCAGATCCCGCATCGTGTAGTCGCGGGGATGGCGCCGCGGTTTATAGTTGGGGTCGGGCTTGGCAGGTTTGCTGGACCCGTCAAGATAGGTCGTCACCCACCAGCGCAGACTCTCGTCGCAGCCGTCGCCGCCCTTGGACAGTTCCGCAACCGTAGGGGTTTGCGTTATGCAACCCGGCGAGTCCACGGGGCATTTCAGGCGCACGTGGAAATGGTAGTTGTGGCCGTAGATGGGCCGGATCTTTTGCAGCCACTTCCTGTCTCTGCGCTTGGCGGTTTTGCACATCTCGATCTTGGCGACTGGCGTCACGAAGATCCGGTCGACGCGCGGATCGCTGGCCGCGGCTTTCAGGATCTCACGGTGCGCAGGCGTCCAATGGCGGGTCACGCTGCGCTGGTCCTGGCTGCGCACGGAGACCGAACTGATGTTCTCGCGCTCGCGCCGCGTCAGGTTCAACCGGCTGGGCGGCAGCATCCAGATGTCGATGTCGAGGCCCAGCTGGTGCGAGCGGTGGCCAGAGGTCATCGGCCCGCCACGCGGCTGCGAGATATCCCCAACATAAAGACCCGCCCAGCCGTGCTGCGTGGCTTCCCGACTAAGCGACTGGATGTAGGAAATGGCCTCGGGGTGGCCCCAGTTGCGATTCCGGGACAGGCGCATCGCCTGCCAGGTCGGACCGGTTTCGGGCAACTGGACCAGCCCCGCGGCGCAGCCATTGGCATAGGTTCCGAACACCTGCGGCTGGTGGGGCGACGCGGTCTTTTGTGCGCCAAAGAGGCGATTTGCCTTAGCCTCCTGTGCTGCCGCCGCCGGGGCGCCGAAAAGCACAAGGGCAACCAGTACAGCTCGGATCATTCTGCTCAGTCCCTCTCTGGGGCGTCTTTCACCCAGGATAGCAGAACCAGGCCCAACAGAAAAAGGCCAATCAGGGGGATGATGCCGATTTGCTGACTGCCGCTTACGGTGGTGGCGACGCCAACCATGATCGGTGCGAGGAACGACATCGCCTTGCCCGCAAGCCCGTAAAGGCCGAAAGCTTCGGTCATGCGCGCCGGGTTGGCCTGCCGCACCATCATCGTGCGGCTTGCGCTTTGCAACGTGCCCCCCGCCGCGCCGATCATCGCACCAAGGATGTAGAACAGTATGTCCGGCAACCGCGACCCTTCGGCAACCGGAACGCCGAAGACCGCATCGGGCGAGACAAAGACCAGCGACGCGGCAACGAAAGTGAGCACAACGATAGAAATCGAGATCACGCGCTTGGGTCCGAAGGCGTCATCGGCATGTCCGCCAAGCCAGGCAAAAAGCGCACCGGTGATGATTGCCACAATGCCGAAGACCCCGGTTTGCGGCACGCTCCAGCCAAGGACGCCCGCCGCATAGATTCCGCCGAAAATGTACATGCCGTTCAGCCCGTCCCGGTAGAGCATTGAGGACCCGAGAAAGGCAAAGAGGCTGGGCGTTTTGGGCAGCGATTTGATCGTCCCCCAGAGGCCCAGAAGGCTCGCACGTACGGCACCGGGCGGGGCGGGCGCCGGTTTGGGATCCCGGACATAGAGATAAAAGGGGATCATAAAGACGACAAACCAAAGCGCCGAGAATGGCCCCACGAACCGCGTACCCTGCCGGGTGTCCGGGTCAAGCCCGAACGCAGGCGCGAAGCCCAGAAGCGTTTTCCCGGTTGCTTCGTTCTCGGCAAAAAGCAGGAGCATGATGATCAGCGCCACCAGCCCGCCGAGGTAGCCGAAGGCCCAGCCGTTGCCGGAGATCCGGCCAATCTCTTCCTTGGGGCCCAGGTCCGGCAGGATCGCATTGGTAAAGATCGTCGCGAACTCCATGCCGATCAGGCCGACGCAGAACAAAAGCAAGACCAGCGTCGGGTTAAAACTGCCTGGGATCGCCAGCCAGAGCCCGGCGCTGCCGATCACATACATAACCGAAAAAATCTGGATCCAGCGCATACGGCTGCCGGTGGCATCGGCGAGCGCGCCGAGGATCGGGGCGAGGATTGCCATGGCCACACCCGCGCCACCGACCCAGAACCCCCAGAGCGCCTGCGCCTCGGCGCCGCCACCAAGCAGCTCTTTCAGGTAGGGTGCGAAAATGAAGGTTACGAGAAGTGTGTTGTAAGGCTGGCTGGCCCAATCGAAGAAGTACCAGCCCCAGATCCGGCGCCCCGCCGAAATGTCCGCCATGAAGAAGCTCCTGCTCAACCGGGCCATATGACCGCCCGGCGCGCGCGGGATCAATCCCCTATCGTCGGTTCTGCTCGGGCAGGTGGCCAAGGGCGGGTGGCGTCGGCCTCTATCCAGTTTGTCACCCAGAGTGGCAATGCGGGGCTGTTAGAGCGAAGCCCGGCTTCGCCAAGAAACTCTGCCGGGGGCACGGTGCCCTGCGGCCCTTTGAACGCCGCGCGCAGAAGCATGTGGTTCGCACAGCGCTCGCCCTGCCACATGGATTGCTCGACGTAGAGAAACCGGTCGTCCCAACCCAGAAGCCGTGTGTAGGTGGTGAATTTCACCAGAATCGGCAGACGGTGCCTGTAGCGAACCGAGACACCGGCGACGGCAAAGGCGATTTTCTGGCGTCTGACTTCGTCGGCCAGACCGATCCGCACGGCAAGCGGCCAGCGGCCAAGCTCGAACAGCGTCAGCGTGCGCCCGTTGTTGAGCTCCATGTAAATATCCGCATCCCAGGGCAAGACGCGATGCTGGGACACATGGGTGTCGAACATGCCCATGGGCGGCATTTGGCGGGCCTGTCTGAGGGTCAGAAACGTGCGCAGGAACGGGTACATTTGTGAAATCTCCTACCATCACTTTGGCAAGGCTGACGTTAACGTCAAGCATTGACCTTACGACAGGCTGGCCCTTGCCCCGCCTGTCGTCTCCGCCTATGTCGGGCTGGCAAAACTGAAGGCGGATACGATGCAATCGCTGGCACAGATTCTACTGCTCATCCTCGACGTGGCGTGGTTCCTCATGCTCGCACATATCATCATGAGCTGGCTTATCAATTTCCAGGTTCTGAACCTCGGGCAGCAACTGGTGGCGCAGATCTGGTATGGCCTGAACCGTCTTCTCGAACCGCTTTACGAGCCCATCCGCCGCTTCCTGCCACCCACCGGCGGGCTCGACCTAGCCCCGCTTGTGGCGCTGATCGCGGTCTATGCACTCAGAATCATCATCATCAACAATCTGGTCTACTAGGCGTCTTCACCGCCAAAGGCCGCCGTCGGGGCCATGGCCAGCCTATGAAGGTCAGCCGCGCAGAACCCGGCCACATGAATGCGGTTGGATACCAGAAGCCGCAGCTTGTAGGCGCCGAAGAGAATGACACGAGCCGGGTCGCGGATCTGGGGTCCGGGGATCAGGTCGCCCACAAAAGGCACGACCTTAGGTAAAGACTAGTCTGCGCCAATCTCGTCGAGGGTTTCCGTCAGACTGGCGGTGGCATCGAAGAATTGAATGAGCCACTGCACACTTTTGCTCTACTCCCGCCAAGTACGGGCGCACATTGCCTAGGTCATGTAACGATGCTTTCATACCGGGGCACGCCAAACTGCATGGACCTTTGCGCTGTGCGCCACACGTCAGTGCACAGCCCCGATGGAGCCCGCCATGACCAACGCAACGGTACCTGAACGTCCTTCGCTGATGAACCTCATTTTCGGCGGTGGCACGCCGAGGCGGGCGTTCTTTACCGCGCTCGTCGTTGGAACGATCCTGACCCTGATCAACCACGGCGACACCGCCCTGGCAGGGCAGTTACCGCCGCTTGCCAAGATCCTTCTGACCTACTGCGTGCCCTATTGCGTCGCCACCTGGGGTGCCATGGGCGCCAAGCTTGCGCTTTACGAGGCGCAACTGCAGGCTCAGACCTGAAACCGCGCCGCGACAACCTTCATCGCCGCCGAGAAATCCTCTTCTCCCAGACCCTGCTCAACACCTTCCTGCAACGTTTCGATCACCGTCCCAAGTGCAGGCAACAGGTCTTTGTCCGGCGTCATGTCTGCCGCGAGCCGGGCATCTTTGAGCATGAACTTCAGCATAAACAGGGCCGAAAAATCGCCCTCTTCCATCCGGGGAACGCGTTTTTCGAAGTACCGCGAATAGGCAAAGCCGGTCCCTTGGGTCACTATGTCGTAAAAGGTGCGCACGTCGGCGCCAACGGATTTCGCAAGCGTAATCGCCTCGGCCACGGCCACGGCATGCCCGGCCACAAGCGTCTGGTGGAGCAACTTCATTTGGTTCCCCGATCCCGACGGCCCGCAATAGCGGATCAGGCCACCGACCTTCTGAAGGGCACCAATGACACGGGCAAGCGCGTCTTCCTCACCGCCGACGACAAAGCTGATCTGCCCGGTTTCAGCCTGCGCAACGGACCCCAGCATTGAGGCGTCAAGGTGCGCCACGCCTTTCTCGGCCAACCCTGCATGGACGCGCCTTGTGGCATCAGGCCCGACGGTAGAGCAGTCGATCGTCACTGAACCGGGCCGGATCGCCCCGGCAACGCCGCCTGGGCCGAGGTACACCTGTTCCAGAACCGCGTTGTTGGGCAGGCAGGTGAACAGCACATCGGCGCGCAAGGCGATCTCTTCGAGCGAATGGCACGCCGTTGCCCCAGCGTCTGCGCAAGCGCGCGCCGTCACCTCTTTATCCGCATCAAAACCAAGAACGCTGTCCTTGTCCGCCCCTTCCGCCAACCGTTTCAGCATCGGTGCGCCCATGGCGCCCAGCCCCACGTATCCAACCCTACCGGTCATCTGTCCCTCCCGTTTTGCCTGACCATGGACCGCGAGGGGCAAGGCCTGCAACACCGGCGTCGCATGCCAAATCCGCGCTTCACGCAAAGCGGATGGGATGCTAGCGTTTTTGAACCTAACCGGGCAGCGGGTGTCTTTTGGACGCGCTCGACGTCAGCGAACTGACGCGTGAAACCCCGCGGGTGCAAATGTACCTTGAACTTTGGAACCGGCGGGATGCCAGAAACTGGGAGGAACTCCAATGCGCGCAGGGGTCATTGGCCTTGGAGATATGGGATCGGGTCTTGCGAAGAATCTGATCGCTAACGGAATAGACACGACGGGGCTGGACCTGAGCGCGGACCGCGTGGCGGCTTTTGCGGCTATGGGCGGCAAGGCGGCGACAACCGCAGCCGAGGTTGGCGCGAATGCGGATGCCGTCTACGTCATGGTAATGAATGGGGATCAGGCGAAATCGGTAATCCTGGGACCCGACGGTCTGATCAGTCATATGGCACCCGGCGGCACGGTGATCCTGACCGCCACGATCAAACCGAGCGAGGCCTGCGAGATCGGCGCGGCCATGGCGGACAGCGGGATCCACCTGATCGACAGCCCGGTCTCGGGCGGCTTCCCGGGGGCCCAGGGCGGCACGCTGACCATGATGGCGGCGGGTGCGCCGGAGGTACTGGACCAGAACGCACGCGTCATGGAAGCTGTCTCGGGCACCATCCACCGCGTGGGCACCGAACCGGGCGACGGCCAGACCGTCAAGGCCTGCCTGCAGTCGCTTATCGGCTCCATCTTCTCCGCCACATTTGAGGCCGCCGCACTCGCGGCCAAGGCCGGGGTCAGCGGTCAGGTGATCCTCGATGTCTTTTCCACCTCTTCGGCGGGATCAGGTATCACTAACAACGCGCTTCAAAAGATCATCGACCGCCAGTTCGAAGGCACCGGTAGCCACATCAACACCATGCACAAGGATCTGACGATCTCCATGGCGCTTGGCGAGGATCTGGGCGTACCGCTCCATACCGCCGCCGCCGCCATGCAGATCTTCAACGCCGGCCGGACCAAGTACCCGGACGGCGACAACTGGGTCTGCACGCGGGTCATTGAAGATATCGTCGGGGCCGAACTGCACAGGGAGGCCGCGAAATGAAACTGGGCGTCATCTGCGACGGCATCAGCCGTGACCTGCGCCACGCCGTGGACGTGATGGATGAATTTGGGCTTGAGTATGCCGAACTGCAATTCGTTGGCGATACCGAGGTAGGCGATCACTCGGCCGCGGAAATCCGGGAAATCGATACGCTACTCCGTGATCGCGGAAAGCCTGTGTCGTGCCTGTCCCGCCATGTTTTCGCCGGAACCACCTCGGCCAACCGCCCGGGTGACGCCTTGCACACCAAACACATGGATGCCCTGAAGCGAGTGATCGACATGGCCCATGTGGTGGGATCGCCGCTGGTCCGCATCATGACGCAGAAGAAGGAACAGATCCTCTGGGGCAAGAACGGTGCCGAGAAGTGGAACGTCGCCCATGGGGCCTGGGACACCATGGCGCCCATGATCGCCCCCGCCGTGGAATTGGCCAAGGCAGAGGGTGTGACTCTGGTGGTGGAAACCGGCAACGGCACCATGGTCAACTCCAACTACACCGCGCGGCGCCTGATTGATGAACTCGGGGCCAAAGACACGCTCAAGGTGCTCTGGGACCCCGCCAACAATTGCTGGTGCCACGAACGCGCTTTCCCCGACGGATACGACGAGGTGAAAGACGGCTATCTTGGCCATGTCCACATCAAGGACGTGCAGGTCGACACGCCACGCGCCACACTGGAGGTGCGCCCCATGGGCGAAGGCCAGCTTGCGGATCAGTTCCAGCCAATGGCCGATGCGCTGCGGGCCGAAGGGTATGATGGCGTGATCTCGTTTGAAAGCGTCTACCACCCAGGGAACGGAGACTTTGAGGAAGGGTTCCGGCTTTGCGTGGACCGGTTCAAGGCGGTCTTTGGATAGGGTGAGAAAACGGGAACAGCGGGGCGGCAGCGGGCTCCTTTGACCGAGCAACGAGCCAGAATTCACAATTCCAGGGTGAACAAATCCTCTGTCACGTTACTTTGCGCGCGCAACTGCATCTGACAAAGCAGACAATGATCAAACCATTTGCCTTACTCCTGCTCTTCGCTGCAGCGCTTTGCGTGCCGCTTAGTGTCCAGGCCGAAGAAAAGAGTGCGCTGATCGGTGAGAGCGGCTACGCCTGCCTTCAGCGACTGGTCGACGCTGCGCCAGCCGCCCGGAACAGCGAAGTCTACTTAGAAGCAAGCATTGGCTTCCAGGATTGCTTTCGCGAGGCAGCCTTATTCGTGACCTGTCCAGATGGAAATTTCGCCGCCTGCGCGAACCAGTCGCGGGGGCAGTTGGTTTCAGAGAGATACGCCGCCGCGGTACGGGCCGAGGCCCTCGCACCAGAGCCCGCCACCGCCTTCAAAGTCGTGGCAGGACTTGGGAAACCAGAGAGATATGCCAAGTGCTTGTCCAACTTTCGCGTCGATGCGGAGCCCGCGTCCGACAGCGACGACGACATCCGGCGTGCGCTGGTCCTGGCAGAGTTCGGTCGCGCCACTTGTGACGCCATCGTTGGTCTGGCGGTCATTTCGGTTCTCGAAGGACTGTTGATGCTCGAGCGTAGCGGACAATGACGCGTACACTTGCAACGCTTGCCGCCCTTCTCCTGCTCAACCCGGCCGGCGCTCTGGCAGACTGCGCCTCGGACAGATGGCCCATGACGCTGACGCCCGGTCCGCAGATGCCGGTCCTGCACGACCGGCTGACGACCGAAAGCGGCCGCACTGTCCTGCTTTTTAGAATGACCGTCTTGGAAGGCGACCCATTGGTCGGCGACTACGCCAAGCTTTGGGTCTTTGCGGTGTTCTCGGAGGGACCGGACGCCTGCATTGAGAAAGCGGTCAGCCTTGGCAGCTATGCTTCTTTTGCCGCCTTCGCCGAAAAGACGAGCAACTCCAGCGCCCGGCGGTTTCACCTGGACTACTACGCGTCGGACCTACACGCCACGCTTGGCTTTTTTGACGGAGAACCGGATCTTTCGGAGATCACCGACCGCGCGTTGGCCGCACTCAACTGAGCGGCCGCCCATTATCCGCCCGCCTTTCCGATCCCTGGAACACCCTCGACCAGATCACGCCAGGTGTCCGGCGAAACCCCTGCCCTGATGACGCCGACTTTTTCGCGCAATGCCTCGGGCGGCATGTTGTCCACCCAGACCTTAAGCAAGTGAACACGGTGCTCGCGCGAAATGCTTTCGATCATCCACGGCAAGACGGTCTCACTTAGCCAGGCCGGCGTATGCGCGACCATCCTGACCACCAGATGCGCCTGTTCCTGTGGGGAAAACAGGGCCATGGCTTGCGGGATGATAACGTCGTCTTCGGTGGTGATATGCGCGTTCAGATCCGTTTCTAGCGCAGCAAGCTGCTGCCTGACCCGATCAAGCGCCGGCGCCACATCCTGCCCCTCCTCGTGAAAAAGAAGTTCCAGACATGACCGCCGGATATCGTAGATGGCGGTAAGTTCACGGTGGTGATCCTCGCTCAGGCTTTCGGGAACCGAGATGCCTCGCGACCGCATGATCGGAAAACCAACGCCGTCCTCTGACAGGGAATGCACCGTAAGGACCTCCGCAAAAAAGACCACCTCGTCAGACAGTCGCTTCAACCCATTGGTATCGCCGAGGTCCGTGTCATCCGCCATTTTGCGAAGTCTTGGGAACTCTTTCCGGATAGCCTCGTGAATGTCGAACCAGCTTTCGAGCGGGCCGCTTTGCCAGGTCACGTCCATGCCTCCATTTGCGTGGGGGCAGGCTAGCACCAAAACGGGCGGCGCCGATACCAATCAAACGACCGGTTTCGTGGTGGTCGGTGGCAAGGCAGGCCGGTTCGGTTCAGGTTCCTTTGCGCGCTGAAGCCCCAACCAGACGGTAACTTGAAAGTTGCCGGTGTGGTCTTCAACAGCGATCTGCCTTTGCATCGTCAGGCAAAAACCCGCACCAACAGATCCGTGTCGAGGTAGGCGATTATCTCCACGATCTGGCCGTCCCGCAGGGTCATCGCCCAGCAATAGACCTGCTCGTAGGCAACACCCTTTTTGGAAAGTCCTGAACTGGTGAACTCCAGATAGGCCCGGTCGCCCTCCAAGGCGAGGTTCACGAAGCGTGTCTTCAGGTCGCCGCCAAGACGTTCCATGAGCGGACCGAACGCCTTATCGATGAGCTCTGTTTTTGATTGATACACGCCGGACACCGAAGTCGTGCCGATGACGGTCCAGGTCACATCCTCGGCGATCATCTCAAAAAACGGACCGCTGTCGCCAGCTTCCCAGGGGCGGAAGGCCTCGCGCAACAACGCTTTGGTCGCGGCAGTGTCAGGCATTGCGGTCACTCCTTTGTCCCTGTCCGGGGCAATATCGCACGGGTCTCAATCCATGTCTTATGGGGATAGAGGCGCCCTGGCCTGCCTTCGGCGCTTTGCGACAACGCACCCTCCTGTCTAGCGGCCCGGCACGAAGAACAACACCGACAGGGGCGGCAGCGTCAGCGAAGCAGAAGCCGGCTGGTCGTGCCATCCGCCCTTGTCCGCATCGACACCGCCAAAGTTACCCGACCCGGTGCCACCGTATTCGATCGCGTCAGAGTTCAGCGCCTCGCGCCAGGCGCCGGCGACTGGAAAACCGCAGCGCCAGCCACGGCGCTCGACCGGGGTGAAGTTGCACACGACCACGACCGGGCTGTCGCCGTCGTCGCCGTAGCGGACCCAGGCGAAAACGGCGTTCTCCGCATCGCTCGCCTCAAGCCATCGAAAACCGCTCGGGTCGCTGTCTTTCACATGCAATGCCGCCTCGGTCGTATAGAGCGCATTCAGGTCGCGCACCCAGTCGCGGATGCCGCCATGGGCGGGCGTTTCAGCCACGCTCCAGTTCAACTCGCCCGCCTGACGCCACTCTTCCGGCTGGCCGAACTCGCAGCCCATGAAAAGCAGTTTCTTGCCCGGGTGCCCCCACATGAAGCCGTAGTAGGCGCGCAGGTTTGCCCGCTTTTGCCAGTCGTCCCCGGGCATCTTGGCAAGCATCGAACCCTTGCCGTGGACCACCTCGTCATGGCTGATGGGCAGGACGAAGTTTTCCGAGAAAGCGTAGTGCAGACCAAAGGTCATCTGGTTGTGGTGATATTTCCGGTGAATGGGATCTTTCTGGATGTATGTCAGGGTGTCATTCATCCAGCCCATGTTCCATTTGTACCCAAAGCCCAGGCCACCGTGATCCACGGGCCGCGAGACGCCGGGAAATGAGGTGGACTCCTCGGCCACAGTCATGATGCCGGGATGCGCCCCGTAGGTCGCGGTATTCATGGCCTGCAGCATGGCGATGGCTTCGTAATTCTCGCGGCCCCCATCGCGGTTCGGGATCCACTCGCCATCATCGCGGGAATAGTCGCGATAGAGCATCGAGGCGACCGCATCCACGCGCAGGCCGTCAATGTGATACTCTTCCAGCCAGAAAAGCGCGTTTGCGATCAGAAAATTCGCCACCTCGCGCCGCCCGTAGTTGTAGATCAGCGTGTTCCAGTCCTTGTGGAACCCCTCTTTCGGGTCGGCATGTTCATAGAGCGCGGTGCCGTCGAAATGCCCGAGACCGTGCGGGTCGGTCGGGAAATGCGCAGGCACCCAGTCAAGGATCACGCCCAGATCGGCGGCGTGGGCCGCCTCCACAAGATCGCGGAACTCATGGGGCGGCCCATGGCGGATCGTGGGCGCAAAAAGCCCCACAGGCTGATATCCCCAGGACCCGTCGAACGGGTGTTCGCTGAGCGGCAGAAACTCAAGGTGCGTGAACCCAAGATCGCGCACATAGTTCACAAGGTCATGGGCCGCTTCTCTGTAGGACAAGGGACGCCCGCCGTCGTCGAGCTTGCGCCGCCAGGATCCAAGGTGCACTTCGTATATCGAAACCGGTGCTCGCCGGTCACTGCGCGCCGCGCGCGATTCCATCCAGTCAACGTCTTTCCAGCCGTATCCGGAGAGGTCGCGGACCACGCTGGAGGTCGACGGAGGGTGCTCGGCGCCAAAGCCGACCGGATCGGCCTTCAGCGGCTGTACCACTCCGTCGGCGCCCAGGATTTCGTATTTATAAAATGCACCTTCGCGGACTCCGGGCAGGAAAACCTCCCAAACGCCTGTCGTCCCGCGTTTGCGCATGGGCGTTTGCAAGCCGTTCCAGTGATTGAAATCCCCCACCACCGAAACGCGCCGTGCATTGGGTGCCCAGACCGCGAAATGCGTGCCCGCGACGCCCTCATGGGTCAGCACATGTGCGCCCAGCACTTCCCAGAGACGGTGGTGCGTTCCTTCGCCAAGCAGATATTCGTCGATCTCACCCAGGACCGGGCCAAAGCGGTAAGCATCCTCCGCGGTCCAGCCGTTGCCGTCTTTATCTTCGGCGGACAGAAGGTAGGCCCCATCCGAGGGGAGCGGACCTGCGAAGATCCCGGAAACACCGGGAAAGGCCTCCAGCGCCGTCATGGAACCGGTCTGATCAGCCCAGACCCGTTCCGCCCCCGGCACGAAGGCCGTGACCCAGGTCACGCCTTCCTGCGCGTGCGGCCCTAGATGCGCGAAAGGATCATCCGACACGCCTTGCGCGATCCGCTCCAACGCGGTCCGGTCCAAAGCGCCCAGATCGATCATCCACATGCCTCCAGCATCAAGCATCAAGCCTATCAGCAGAAACCCCCCGGCGATAGAAGGCGCGTCAGGCGGCCTCTTCGGGTTGCGGCGCGCGGCGTGCAGCCATGAAGCTGTCGAGCGCCTCGATCTCTTCCGCCGTCATCCGCAGACCCAGCTTGCTACGCCGCCAGACTACATCGGCCGCCGTTTGCGCGTATTCCCGATCCATGAGCCACAGGACTTCCCGCTCGGCCAGCGTGGCGCCGAACACGCGGCCGAGGTCCGAGCGCTCTGTCGCCTCTCCCAGGACGTCAGGCGCTTCGGTACCGTAGGCCTTGATCAGACGGATCGCTTCCGCGTCTTCAAGGAAAGGATAGTCCGCCCTGAGCTTTGCAATCAGTGCCGGTTTCTCAGCTACTTGAAAATCGCCCCCCGGCAAGGAAACGCCCGCTGTCCAGGGTGCCGTGATCTCTGGGAAGACCTCTTTCAGCTTATCGACCGCGTGCTCGGCCAGCCGACGGTGGGTGGTGATCTTACCGCCAAAGACGTTCAGGACAGGCGCGCCAGCGGTGTCGAGGGACAGCACATAGTCCCGGGTCGCCGCCGTGGCCGAGGTTGCCCCGTCATCATAAAGCGGGCGCACACCAGAAAAGGACCAGACGACATCGTCACGGGTGACGGGGCGTTCGAAATACTGGGACGCGAAATTGCACAGATAGTCTTTTTCCGCGTCCGAGCAGGTGACATCCGATGGGTCGCCTTCGTAGTCGCGGTCCGTCGTGCCGATCAGGGTGTAGTCAGTCTCGTAGGGAATGGCGAAGATGATCCGGCCATCGGTGCCCTGGAAGAAGTAGCATTTCTCGTGGTCGAAAAGCCGGCGCGTCACGATATGGCTACCTTGCACCAGACGCACGTTTTCACTGGAATTAAGCCGCAACGCGCCGTGGATCACGTCGCCCACCCAGGGACCGCCTGCGTTCACTAGCGCCTTCGCCGTGAGCGTTTGCATCTCGCCCTTCGCGCGGTTCTCCACATGAACGGTCCAGCCGTCCGCCAGGCGGTCCGCAGAGATGACTTTCGCCCGGGTCTCAATCACCGCGCCCCGGCTCTGGGCATCACGGGCGGTCAGTACCACAAGGCGGCTATCCTCGACCCAGGCGTCGGAATATTCGTAGGCGTGCGCGAATTTCGACTTCAGCGGCGCACCTTCGGGAGATGTCCGCAAATCAAGCGTCCGGGTGCCCGGCAGGATCTCCCGCCCGCCAAGGCTGTCATAAAGAAAAAGCCCCAAGCGGATCAGCCAGGCCGGGCGGCGGCCCTTCATCCAGGGCATCACGCGGCTCATGAGCCGTGACGTGGGCGTTTCGGTGTCAAAACGCATGTCGGGATGGAACGGCAACACAAAACGCATGGGCCAACTAATGTGCGGCATCGCTTTCAACAGCGTCTCGCGCTCGATCAGGCTTTCGCGGACAAGCCGGACCTCGTAGTATTCGCGATACCGCAGTCCGCCATGATATTGATTGGTGGACGGGGACGTGGTCGATTGTGCCAGGTCGTCCATTTCCACCAGATGCACCCGCAACCCGCGTCCGGCCGCATCTCGGGCGATGGCCACGCCGTTGATGCCGCCGCCGATAACCAGAAGGTCGGTGTCGTGCTTTGGTTCGGCCATGGTCGAAGTCCTTCAGCTTGCGCGGCCTCTATCCTCCCTCGCGGAAGACGCGTCAAAGGCTTTTTTCGTTTCCTTTCGTTTTTGTTCGTTCTTTCGCGTCCACCCGGCGGAGAGGTTCTCAGTTTCGGGTTCTCGCAAGGTCCCAAGGTTGAGTTTGCGCCCCAAACCCCGTATCCCGCGCCAACCCGCCGGGCAGGATAGGACAGGCCGTGACGAACTTTGTTTACGAGGGCGATCTGCCAGAGACGCTGCGCTTTCCCCATGGCATGGCCATCGACTGCGAAACCATGGGCCTCAACCCGCACCGCGACCGGCTCTGCCTGGTTCAGATCTCCGGCGGGGACGGTGACGCCCATTTGGTACGGATCGCCCGCGGGCAGAGCGAAGCGCCGAACCTCGCGCGGCTTCTTGCCGATCCGGAGACGCTAAAGCTCTTCCATTTCGGCCGCTTCGACATCGCGGCGCTTTATCACGCGTTTGGCGTGCTCGCCACGCCGGTCTATTGCACCAAGATCGCCTCAAAACTCACGCGTACTTACACCGACAGACACGGGCTGAAAAATCTCGTGCAGGAAATTCTGGGCATCGATCTGTCGAAGTTGCAGCAGATGAGCGACTGGGGCAGCGAAACGCTGAGCGAGGCACAGCTGGACTACGCGGCTTCTGACGTTCTTTACCTGCACCAGCTAAAGGCCGGCCTTGACGACCGGCTCGCCCGCGAGGGTCGGACGGAGCTTGCCAACCAGTGCTTTGAGTTCCTGCCCACACGTGCGAAGCTGGATTTGGCGGGCTGGCCGGAAATAGATATTTTTGCACACTGACATTTTGAAGACCTATATCCCAAAGATGTTAAACAAGACGGCAGATAAGGATGTGCTGGCCCTTGGCCGGGCCGTTGTTGCTCGCGAAGCTGAGGCCCTGGAGGAACTGGCGGGCAGCCTTGGGCCGGATTTCACCACAGCCATAGAACTTCTGCTTTCTGCCCGCGGACGGGTCATCGTCACCGGCATGGGCAAATCCGGCCACGTGGCGCGCAAGATCGCCGCGACCTTCGCGTCAACCGGAACGCCCGCCCATTTCGTCCATCCTGCCGAGGCCAGTCATGGCGACCTTGGGATGATGGCCGAGGGCGATGTGGTTCTGATGCTGTCGAATTCTGGCGAAACGCCGGAACTGGCGGATGTGATAGCCTATACGCGGCGTTTCGCGATCCCTCTGATCGGAGTTGCCAGCAGACCGGGCAGCACGCTTCTGCGCCAAAGCGATGTGGCGCTGGTTTTGCCCAATGTGCCAGAGGCCTGCGGCTCCGGTGTCGTCCCCACGTCTTCGACGACGATGACACTGGCGCTTGGCGACGCTCTGGCGGTGACGCTGATGCAACACCGCAACTTCACGCCGGCGAACTTCCGCGAGTTTCATCCGGGTGGCAAACTGGGCGCGCAGCTGTCAAAAGTCTCCGACCTGATGCACACCGGCGAAGAACTTCCGCTTGTCACACCGGACACGCCGATGCCCGACGCCCTGATCACCATGACCCAGAAGGGCTTTGGCGTGGTGGGCGTCACCGAAAAAGACGGAACTCTGGCGGGTATCGTAACCGACGGAGACCTCAGGCGGCACATGGAGGGGCTTTTGGGCCGGTCCGTGGGCGAAGTCATGACATCGCACCCCAAGACGATCACCGCCGATGTTCTGGCCGAACAGGCCGTCGCCGTGATGTCGATGAACAAACCGCGCGTCACCTGCCTTTTCGTAGTCGGGTCCGAAGAAAAACGCGACGTCGTCGGCCTTATCCACATCCACGACTGCCTGCGCGCGGGGGTCGTCTGACGTGGCCAGAACCCGGGATGGATATTCGCGCCTTGTTCTGATGCTGAAGCTGGTCTTGCCTTTGGCCGGACTCGCGATCCTGTCCACGCTTTTTCTGCTGGCCCGCAGCTTTGAGGCCGAAAGCAGCATTCCCTATGCAAAAGTCGACGTGGAAGAGGTCGCCCGACAGCAGCTTCTGTCCTCGGCACAATTCTCTGCCGTGACCGCAAGCAACGCCGCGCTGCTAATCGAGGCAGAGCGCGCCCGCCCCGATCCTGAAATGGCCGGGCTGTTCTTCGCGGAAGTCGTCGACAGTGTGATCACTCTGGAGGACGGGCAGGTGATGACGGTGCGCTCCGACGCCGCCCGGATCGACACGGACAAGAACATCGCCAACCTCAGCGGCGATGTCAAAGTTCTGCGCGACGACGGCTTGTCGCTGGTCTCAGAGGAGATCGATACCAACCTCGACAAATCCACGATGACCTCGGATGTGCCAGTTGAAATCATGGGTGACTTTGGCCTGCTCACCGCGGACACCATGCGCGTGAAGCAACGCGCCGGACCCGGTGGGCGGCTGATTGCGAATTTTGTCGGAAACGTAAAACTGCTATATGAACCGGCAGAGTAAGGGGGGCGGCGTGATCAATCGAACCGTAGGTCTCGGAGTTTTGGGCGGCGTTCTCATTGCCGGGCAGGTCACAGCTCAGGCCGCTATTTCGTTCGGAAACCAGGACTACAACCGCAGCGAACCCGTGGAGGTGACCTCTGCGCAACTCGATGTCGATCAGGAAGCCGGGGAGGCCATCTTCCAAGGCGATGTGATCGTCGGACAGGGCACCATGCGGCTGTCGGCCGACCGGGTCGTTGTACGCTACAGTCAGGTTAGCGGCGGCGGCAACCAGATCGACAGGGTGCTGGCCTATGGGGACGTTACGTTGGTGGATGGCACCGAAAGCGCCGAGGGCGATGACGCTGACTACAGCGTCGCCACGGGGATCGTCATCATGACCGGCGACGTGATCCTTACGCAGGGGCCTAGCGTCATCAATGGCGACCGGTTGCGCGTCGATCTCAACGACGGCACGGGCGTTGTGGAAGGCAACGTGCGATCGATCTTCCGGCAGGGCGGTGACCAGTGAACGAAGTCGCATCCGCATTCTCCGTCACCGAGGGCAGTTCTGGCCTCAGGATCCAAAATCTGCGCAAAAGCTATCGCCGGCGGCCCGTCATACGCGACGTGTCGATGGAACTCGCCCGGGGCGAGGCGATTGCGCTGCTTGGTCCCAACGGGTCGGGCAAGACCACCTGCTTTTACGCCATCGCGGGGCTTGTTCCGGCAGAAGGCGGACGGGTCTTGATCGACGGGCGCGACGTGTCGGGCTATCCGATGTACCGCCGATCCAGACTTGGCATCGGCTATCTGCCTCAGGATGTGTCCATTTTCCGAGGTCTTTCTGTTGAAGACAACGTCATGGCGATTCTGGAGATCGCACAGCCCGACCGCCACAAACGCCGGGAACGACTCGAGGAACTCCTGTCGGAATTTTCCATCGAACACCTGCGGCACGCCAGCGCGCTGTCCCTGTCCGGTGGCGAACGGCGACGCGTGGAAATTGCCCGCGCGCTTGCGGCGGACCCCAAATACCTCTTGCTCGACGAACCCTTCGCCGGTGTCGATCCGATTGCGGTATCAGAAATTCGCGCGATGGTCGCAGATCTCAAAAACCGCGGCATCGGGGTTATGATCACCGACCATAACGTGCGGGAAACGCTGGAAATTGTCGACCGCGCCTATATCCTGCATGACGGTATCGTCATGATGAGCGGCACCGCGGAAGAGGTGGTTCGCGACGAAAACGTGCGCCGCGTGTACCTCGGACAAAGCTTCCATATCAGGTAGAACGAATGGGGCCCGCCCGACTGGGGCGCGGGGTTTTGCCAGGAAGCGGCACGCTCAAAATCATTGACTCCTGGCACCTTGCTATCGCCAAATGGCACCGATGTGGAAAAATCCAAAGATCCTGCCTGCGCGCATGAAGGCACATCACGGAACGCAGCAAGCGTCGACAAAATCACTCAATGCGAACGATACAGAGTGGGTCCCTACCAAGGTCCGTTTAAGAGACCGGGCGGCGGCTTTAGACTAAGAGAGGGCAGATGCGCTATCAGATAAGTGGCAAACAGATCGACATCGGTGAAGCGTTGCAGACTCACGTGAAGCAGGAACTCGGCGGCGTGATCGACAAATATGCCGAACGACCGACGGACGCGCAGATTACGTTTTCGCGCAACGCCCACGAATATGTATGCGAGTCCGTGGTGCATCTTTCGACCGGGCTGACAGCCCAGGCTCGCGCCCATGCCACTGAAATATATGCAGCTTTCGATCTCGCCGCGGAAAAGATGGAAAAGCAGCTGCGCCGCTACAAGCGTCGCCTGAAGGACCATCACCGCGAGCGTACACAGCCGGTTGAACTTTCCGAAGCCTCGGCCTATGTACTCGCCGGCAGCGAAGGGCCGGATGACCCGGAACCACAGAGCCTGCAACCGATCATCATCGCAGAGATGGAAGCACGTATTCCCTCGCTCTCGGTGGGCGAGGCGGTCATGCAGATGGAATTGGCCGGAACACCGGTTCTCGTTTTCAGAAACGAGCGCCACAGTGGAGTAAACGTGGTCTACAAACGCGAAGATGGCAATGTAGGCTGGATTGATCCGAACAACAGCAGCAGTTGACTTAACCGGCTTTGAGAGGCCGAACGGAGGCAGCAATGGACGTTACAGGACTGCTTAGTCCTAAGGCGGTGAAAGTCGTGAGCGGCCACTCGAGCAAGAAACGCCTGTTCAGCGATATCGCCGCTCTGGTGCGCGATGCCTATGACCTGAACTGCGACTCGGTTGTCGATGCGCTTTTGGAGCGGGAAACCCTTGGTCCCACTGGCGTCGGCCATGGCGTCGCCCTGCCACATGCCCGCATTGACGGTCTCGATACCGTCATCGGCGCTTTCGTAAAGCTTGAGCGTCCGGTCGATTTCTCGGCCGCAGACCGTCAGCCCGTGGATCTCGTGTTCTGCCTTCTGGCGTCGCAAAAGGCCGGGGTTGATCACCTCAAGGCTCTGGCGGTGGTGTCGCGCACCCTGCGGGATTCTGGCATTTGCGACAAATTGCGCGCCAACGCTGACCCGGGCACCCTGCATACAATCCTGACAGAAAAGCAGACAATTCAGGCCGCGTGAGGCGACCTGCTGGCGGGCCAGTCTCCGAAGCCGAACATCATGTAGTCTCGCGGATAGGCAAGACGCACGGCCTTTTCGACAGACGCGTCGTAGAGGCTCGTTAGCCCACCAATCCCAAGATCGCCCGGGGGCGCCGCTCCGGCCTCGGGTCCTAGCATCTGGGCCACGGCGCTTTCAAACTCGTCTTCCCGCACCACCCGGTCCGGAACCATGAAATGGGCAAAGCCCGTGACATGGCTTGTCTGCGTGGCCCATTCGGGTGCCACGCCAAGCGATGTCTGCCCGGATAGATTGGCGCGCACAAAGCCAAGAAAGGCCAGAAAGCCGCGCCTCAAGACATCTGTGTCCGCATCACTGGATAGTTCGGGCACATCGTAGCGGTCAGCGAGCCGCTGGCGGACCACCGGAAAGGGCTGGGGGCCATCGGTAAGAATGTGCCGCCGGTACCCGCGCCAGGCGCGCACCACCGGGTGACTGATCGTGGTAAAGCTAGCGTGGCCGGGATGTCCGCGCTTCCATTGGCGCAGCGTCTTCTGCGTAAACCCGTCTACAAGCGGTCCCATATCTGCCATCCAGCTGGTGACCCGCGACACCGCCGTCCCGGGCACCGGCAGAAACAGAAGCGCGGGATCATCCAGCCCCACGAAGCCCGGGATGCGCGCACCGCGTTTCGGTTCGAAGTTCGGCACCCGGCTGAGGTCGAAGCGATCAAAGCCCGCAAGCGCCGCCTCCATCTCATCGAAATTGGACACCTTGGCTTCCAGCGGGCTCGGGTTCTGCTTCTTGATGGCCGACGGCATGCGTTTGAGCCGCCCCTCGGCGCCAAGGAATTGCCCGATGCCGTTGATCACCTCGACATCCTGGATGTCGTCATAGGTGACACAGAATGCGGTCTGCCCACTCAGCTGCAGCGCCCGCGAAATCTCAAGCTGGAATGCCATGCGCGCATCAAGGAAGATCGCGAAATCATCGGCATCGAACCGCGCCTGCGCCGAGCGCCGGTCTGACACATCCGACAGGCGCCATTGGTCCGTCTGCACGGCGATCTTCTGAGAGACGTAGGCTTCAACCGGATCGCGGGTCAGCACGATCTTCCCGCAGCGTTCGTCCCCCAGGCAATGGTCGCGGACCCGCCTGTCATGGTCGCTGAAGAGACGAAATCCGGCGCATCCTCCGGTCTGTCCGCGCATGGCCGATATCAACGCAAGCGGCGCCTTGTCCCGTTCGGCAAAGCCGACGCCAAACATAGACGTCTTCTTGGGCCCGCCCACGAAATGCGGGTTGAAAAGCTCGCCGTGGCAAGTGATCCCATCGAGCCCGTTCAGAGCCGCCTGCAAGAGGTTCGACCCGGTGCGCATATCCGCCAGAACGACGAAGTAGTCAAAGCGGGCAGCCACGCGCTAGCTCCGCGCGCCCGACACGGGCGCGGGGGATTTCGTGGCCTCCAATTGCTCGGGAAACTCGTAAAGGCGGCCTGCCAGATAGGGGTTCATGCCAGCGTTCCGAAGCGTCTGCAGAAATTCCGGCAGCTCCGACAGATCAACAATCTCGGGGGCTTCGAACGCCCCCCGGGCCGGGGTCTGATCGTCAAGGATGGTTTGCAAGATCTGCATCGGCGCATTCAGGAAATCCGCAAGGCTCCAGATCCGGATCTGCGCTTTGATCCACTGGCTGCGGGCCATGTCGATCTGCCGCCGTTCGCGCGCCTGCAGTTTCGCACCGAGCGTCAGTGCATCTTCCAACGGCAGGCGGCGCTGCAAAAGTTCCAGCGCCCAGGTACCCGTGACCATGGCGATCTGGGCATGTGTGTCATAGACCATGAACTCCCAGATCTCCGCCGGGTCCTCGGGCGCAAAGGAAAACGCCTGACGCGAGCCGCGCCCGTGCCAGAGAAGGCTCGTCAGAAACGCCTCGGGGTTGGCATCGCGGGTCGCAGCCGCGGCCGAGAGCCCGCCGCGATAGACCATCTGGCCCGTGGCGAACTCTGCGCCTTCGGGAGCAAAAAGGCGCCCGTGGACTTCGGCACCTTCCACACGTGCCAGCCAGGGCCGGAAATTCGGCAGAAGCGGCTGAAACCCCTGGAAGACCTGATAGGGCGCGGCGCTGCGACCCGCTTCGAAACTGTAGCCGGGATAGCGGCTTTGCATGATCAGACCGCGCCGCCCGCGCCGCCGGGTCTCGGCCGCTCCAAGGAACAGTCGGTCGATCCGCGACGGGTCAGGCTCGGATGAAGGCGAGGCGCCGGGCGTCAGGAAATGCTGATAAAGCCGGTCGGCCTTGTGCCAGACCTTGCGCGCCACAAAGCAGTCCGACTGTCGCAACAACTCCAGATGATCGTCATAGAAGACATGGGGCCGCCCCGCTCCATCGAACCGGCTGAGCGTCAGAGAGCGGCTTTCAAGATGCCGGGCGTGCCGGCGCGCGAGGGTCTGGAAGTAGGATTCGTCCGGGATCCAGGCCCGCCGGAAATACCGGTCGAGCCTCGGCACATCGGGGTCGGAAAAAATGGCCTCCAGCGTCCCCCGTGTCAGGCACCACCACTGGGACCCAATAAAAGGCTTGAGTCCAAGCGGCGGGCGGCGTTTCACGCCCAGCTTCTTTTGCACGCGCACCAGCCGATCAAAGAGCCGCCGCCGCTTGCGCCAGGGCACCGGAAAGAAGAACTCGAAACGTTCGCGCTGCAAACCGCCTGAGATCCAGGGCACATCGCTGGCCGAAACGGATTCGATGAAATCGGTGTCCGGGTGCGCGGCGAGAAACTGGGCAAGGTGCCCGGGCGGCCTGAGCGGCATGCAAGCGCCGGACGCCAGAAACACGTGACCGACCTCGGGGAATTCATCAAGCAAGAGGCGCGCCGCCGCACGCGTCGCCTCGACAATCGACCACGTGCCCCACTCGCAGGCCTGCCGTTCGCAAAAGCGCACGTTGTCCTGCAGGCGCAAGTGCGACTTGAGGCGCAGGTAGTCCACCTCGGGCACCGCGGCGTCCACATGGATCACCACCGGGTAGCCCGCGCTGGCCAAGTGCCGCGCGATCTGCGCCGCACGCGGCAGACCTTTATGGATCAGCATCGCGTAGCCGACGGTCATGCCCAGTTGCCTTTTGACATGAGCCCCAGCAACTCAAGCTGTCGCCAGTTGGCGTAGCGTTCGGACCAATCCGTCCAGAGCCGCAAGCCCTCCTGCAACCCGTCGGCATAGGCGGCGTATTCGCGACCCTGCGCGAAGTGCTGCGCCCGGACTGCCTCGGCCTCGGCCTTGCGGGGCAGATCCGACAGGAACTTAGGGTGCAGCAGGCAGCCCGAAATTTTCTCGCCACCCCGGGTGTCATAGGTGTTGTTGAGCCCGCGCGGCAACAACATGTGCGTCGATTGCACGTAGGCGTATCTGCGGTCCCAGCGCACGAGAGGGATCTTGTTGAGCGACGGTGCGTGTTTCGGCTGGTCGTGGAAAAAAGCCCGTTCCCGGGGCCCGCCCTGAATCCAGAGATTGTTATATTTGCGGTTGCGGCTGATCCGGTAGTTGCCGCTGTCGAACCACGGCGCGATTTCCAAAGGGTTCGTTCCCGCCGGGCAGACCGCCTGATCAACGGGTCCCTGCGGGTACATATCGATCAGCATCGCCGAAAAGGTTCGAAGCGCACTGTCTTCCAGCCAATCGGTCAGAGCATCGATCGGTCGGCTGTCGGCAAAAGGGTAGACGAAGAACTCGTCAGCATCGACGGTCAGCACCCAGTGACCATGGGCATAGCTGGACAAAAGCCCGTTGATCCAGTCCATCCCGAACCGCGCCCGTTTGTAGCTGGCCTGCGCCGACCAGACCGACACATCCGCCTGCCGGGTCAGATAGTCGCCCGAACCGTCGTCCGAGCCGTTGTCGACGAACAGAAAGTGCCTGACCCCGAGAGTGCGGTAGTAGCGCAGGAAATAAGGCAGGCGGTCGGCTTCGTTAAAGATGGTCGAGGCCAATAGAACGTCGCCAGGCGCGATCCGGGCCGTCCGATCAGCAACAGGCTGAAGCTCGCGCTGCTTGCGCCGTGCGCGAAACCGCAGACGTTTGCGTTCCAACCGCCGCCGATAGGACCTGATCACGTCCAAAGGCACCTCAATCCTGTGTTGTGGTGCGAACCCCGGGCGATCTGGTCAAATCAAGCTTAACACAATGTCAAAATGCGCGTTCCAGCTTGGTAAGCCTGCTATCCGGTCTTCGCCCCGCTCCCCGTTTTTCCCCACCCCCCGGCGTCTGATCTCCAGCGCCGAATGTATTGCTTGTCTCCATGCATACTGATCCGCCACGTCTGCGTAAACGGGAATGTCACCCAATATCTCGCGGGTGACAGGCAGATCGTGACAAATTATGGGTGTTCCCAGAAAGGCTGCGTCGAGCAGGCTCAGGCCGAACCCCTCGGCTAGGCTGGGCGCAAGGAGGGCCGCAGCCCCCCGCAAAAGCGCAGATACCTCGGTGTCGTCCGGCGTCCCGGCATAGCGCACGGGCAGGCCGTCACGGCGCATCTGCTCCGCGCGGGCCACCACAGAGTCGCCTGCCCAGCCCGGAGGGCCGACGATGACCAATTCTGCACCCATCGGCTGGGGCGCCGTTTGCCAGAGGTCGAGAAGAAAGGACAGGTTCTTGCGCGGCTCAAGGCTGCCGAGGCAGAGGAAATACGGTTGCATTGCGGCTTCGGGCACGGAAGCGAATTCCACTATGTCCGAAGGGCCAAGATGCGCGACCGTGATCTGCGGCACGCGCCCGGCGGCAGCCAGCCAGGGCCGCGCGGCCTTTGCCGAGGCCCGCGAGGGGCAGATCACATGGTCCGCATGGGCCGCGGCCACCGCGAGCTTCGCCTGAAAAGACGCCACCGTGCCGGGCTTCTGCGTCTCCGGATGATCAAGCGGGATCGTGTCGTGTAGAAACACCGTCGCCGTCGCCACCCTAGCCTGTCTTAGGGCGCCGAACACCTCGCTGCGTAGGTTGCTGTGGCCAAGGTTGATGTAGGATGTCCCCGGCGGGAGGACTCGCGCCAGATGCTTGGTCAGCCGCCCTCGAGCGGACCGCGCCACCGCGTTCCGGCGCAGCGCAGTCTCCAAAGCGGGATCGACATCGGCACCCCTTGGCAGAAAGCGCGACAGAAAATCGGGGGCAGCCGCTCTGACACCCTCCAGCGCCGCCGCGACGCCCGACTGGTCAAGGATAAGATAACCCAGCCGCGTTGCGACGAGCCCGTAAAGGGGGACGCTTTCGTCCAGCAGCCGCCGGGCATAGACCCGTTCAATGCGGTCGATGCCTGTCGGCTGACGCGCCGACCGCGACAATACACGGGTCAGATCAATGAGACGGGCGGCAGATGTCTGGTTTATTCCGCCGCTCTGCGTGACGCCAACACCTTCGAAAGATAGTCCAGGAGATCATCGCGCAGGTCATCCCGCGCCATGGCAAAGGCCACAGTGGCCTGCAGGAAGCCGGACTTCGAGCCGCAATCGAACCGCTGGCCGTCAAAACGGAACCCGTGAACGGGACGCTCGGTCGCCAGTTCCGCGGCAATCGCGTCGGTCAATTGGATTTCACCGTTAGCGCCACTCTTCATGCGGTTGAGATGCTGCAAGACCTGCGGCGCAAGGATGTAGCGGCCGATTACGGCAAGGTTCGACGGCGCTTCACCCGGTGCGGGCTTTTCGACCATCCCGCGCACCGTCACCAGATCGCTCAATGTGTCGCGCACATCGAGAACACCGTAGGCTGAGGTCTTCTCCGAAGGCACCTCCATGGCCGCTACCATGGACCCGCCAACTTCTTCGTAGGCCTCGACCATCTGCTGCAGACAGGGCCGACCGCCGTCGATCACATCGTCGGGCAGGATCACGGCGAAGGGTTCGTTTCCAATCAGCCGCCGCGCGCACCAGACCGCATGGCCAAGGCCAAGCGCCTTGTGCTGGCGGATATAGGCAATCGCGCCGCTTTCCATGTTGGTGTCCTTGAGCGTCTCAAGAAGCTCGATTTTGTTCGATCGTTTCAGCGCCGCCTCAAGGACCGGCGCGTGGTCAAAGTAGTCCTCAAGCGCGCCCTTGCCGCGGGAGGTAACAAAGATGAATTCCTTGATCCCGGCGGCGCGCGCTTCGTCGATAGCGTATTGAATGAGCGGCCTGTCGACCAGCGTCATGATTTCTTTAGGGATCGATTTCGTCGCAGGAAGGAACCGTGTGCCCAACCCGGCAACTGGAAAAATCGCCTTTGTGACCTTGGTCTTCATTCTGCCTGCCCCCTGTTCACGCAACAAATCACCTGACGCTCCATACAAAGTAAACCAAAATAGGGTCAAATTCCCGGCTTTTGTGTCTCCGGATAGGAGTCCTCAGCCGCAATCAGCCGACCATTGAACACGCTCACCCGTCCAATCTCTCTCTTAAGGCGTGTTTGAAAGGTGTAAAACCCCATAAGCGGGTCGGACCTGTCGGATTTGCCGTAAACCCCGCCCGACTGCTCCCAGTACCGCCCCTGACGGAATCGCATCTGGTGAAAAAGCGCCGTGCGGCTGAACAGAAACAGCACCGGTCGCTGACCGTCTCCGGCAAGCGCCTTGGCCTCCTCGCGCAGACCGGCACGGTCCCGCTGCGGTCCCGCGAGCCAGCAGCCCGGCGCTTGCGGTGGCGGCACGGCAGAGGCGCGAAAGTCGTTCGGCTGCGGCGGGATCGGCTGTTGCCGCGCCGCGCTGCTCAGAAGACCGGCATCGTAGCCGCTGAGAAGCCTGCGGGACATCCGCGCGACATCCCGCGGCTCGATGCGTCCGTCCACGAGGTAGGCGGCCAGGCGCCGGTGCTGACGCTCTGCCAGATCTTCGCGCGCGGCCGCCCATTCCCGTTCGGGCAGGTGCTTTTTATGAAAGATCGCGGAACTGAAACCAATCTGGAAAAGATCGGTCGGCCCCCGGTCCGCCCGTCGCAGAATATTCTGGCAGACCGCATGGTGCACACGGGCGCGCGGGACCACTGCGGTCAGATACCCGGCGACGGCGATCCGCATATTGAGATCCGTGTCGTCGTGAAAGAAAGTAAAGCTTTCGTCAAACCCGCCCAGCGCCACCAGAACGTCGCGACGGACGGCCATGTTGGTGCCCTGTGTGCGGATCGCCCGGCCCCCGGCCTCGCGTGCCAGAACGACCGTTTCGTCAGATTCAGATGGCAGGTCCCAGTCGGCTCCACGGGCATCGACCGACAGACCCGCCCATTGCAGGCTGATCCCGTTGCGGCCCACGACATAGCCCCCGGCTGCCGCGACCCTCGCGTCCGCAAAGGGGGCCATGAGGTGGGTCAGCCAATAGGGCTCGGCCACCGCGTCATCATCGATGAAGACAATAATCTCGCCTGCAGCATACCCAACGCCAAGGTTCCGGGCGGCTGCCACGTTCGGCACGTCAAAGGGTACGGCGATCTTTACGACCGAGGTGTCGACGACCGCCAGCGCGTCCGGGTCGGCCACCACGATGATCTCAAAAGCGTCGTGGCGCAGTTGCGCCAGCGCGCCGAGACACAACGACAACCGCTCGGGCCGGTTGCGGCTGACCACCACGACGCTCGCGCGCAGGGCCGTCAAGTCAGGTCCATATCCGCCATCATCGCCTCGAGACGGGGGACATCTTCGGGATTGTTGAGTTCCCAGAACTGGCGACCGCGCGCCTCCACCTCGACGCAACGCAGAGCCACGCCGTTTTCGAGAAACCGCAGCTGCTCCAGCCCTTCGCGGGTTTCCAGAACGCCCTCGGGCCAACCGGCGTAGCGGCGCAGCGCCTCTGACCGGTAGGCATACACGCCCACATGATGGAAGACGGGCGTCGGGGCATCCGTGGCATAGGTGCCCGTATCAAAGGGGATCACTTCCTTTGAGAAATAAAGCGCATCGCCCGAGACCGCGAACACTGCCGTCGTTCCGCCCACACGCCCCGCCGCCCGGTCCGCGCGAAACGCCGCCAGCGTTGCACCATCGCAGCGAAGAACAGGGGTTGCCGCCTGAATGGTCGGGTCGGCCTTCATCGCGGCAATCAGGTCTTCCAGAAACCACGGCGGTGTCAATGGCGCGTCGCCCTGCAGGTTCACCACGATTTCGGTCTGCGCCGGAAGCTGCACCAATGCCTCGGCACAGCGCTCGGTCCCGTTCCGGCAGTCGGGCGACGTCATCGCCACCTGCGCCCCGAAACCTGCCGCGACGGCGGCGATTCGCTCGTCATCCGTGGCCACGAAAATGTCCTCGGACCGCGCGAGCGCCCGTGCTGCCTCCCATGTGCGCCGGACAAGTGATTTCGAAACGCCATCGGCGCCTTTCAGACCGACAAGCGGTTTGCCCGGGTACCGGCTGGAGGCGTAGCGCGCCGGTATGACGATCGCGACGCTCACCGCGATTAGCCCGCCTTCAACTCGACGCCGGGTGCGTAGGCGATGAAAAAGGGGTTGCGGTAGCCGTCCTTGCCGTAGGCGAAATCACCGTGGCCCTCGAAGAGCACCATGCGTCCGCCGGCGGCGCGCAAAACCGCGTCGCCCGCTGCTGTATCCCATTCCATCGTCGGGCCCAGGCGAGGATAGATGTCGGCCTCGCCGCTGGCGACAAGACAGAATTTCAGCGAGGATCCCGCGCTGGTCATATCTTCGACGGCATACTTGGCGATGTAATCGTCGGTGGCGGCGTCCCGGTGGGATTTCGAGGCGACGACCATGAGCGCCTCATTGTCGGGTGCGCGGACGCCAAGCGGCTTTGTCACCCCCGAACCCACGCCATCCTCCACCGCCTCTTCCACGGCAGTGCCACCGGGCGTCGTGATGAAAAGCCGTCCTTTGGCAGGTGCATAGACCACCCCGCGCGTGGGAATGCCATTTTCCACCAGTGCGATGTTCACGGTGAAATCGCCGCGACGTTTGACGAATTCCTTCGTTCCGTCGAGCGGATCGACGATAAAAAAGCTGTCTGCCTTTACCGCGTGGCTCGCCGCCGCCTCTTCGGTAACGACAGGAAAGCCCGGAAACGCCTCTTCCAACCCGGCGCGGATGACGGCATCGGCGGCTTCATCTGCGGCGGTCACGGGACTTTCGTCGGACTTTGCGCGCACCTCGAAATCGTCTTTTCCGTAGATCTCCATGATCACCGCCCCGGCCTTCAGGGCAAGGTCGCGGAAGACCGGCGTCGTCTGGGTTGCGTCTGGCGTCATATCGCTCCTTTCGGGCCCCGGGTCCAAGGGCATTGTCGGGCATCATCAACGACCTTATGATTGCAGAGCAAGGGAACGGCAAGATTTCCCGATTATTCAGGCAGCAGAAACCCGAGGAGCAGAGCCCGTGTTCGCAACAAATCGCAGCGCCAGCCTGCCTGCGGCTTTGTTGTCGTTCGTTGAACTGTTGTACCACTCCACCGTCCGGGCCCAGCGGCGGGGCCACGGCAACGCGGTCATCGGAATGATCACCTCGATCATGCAAACCGTGGTGATGGTCGGCGTCTTCTATGTGATGTTCGAGTTCATGGGCCTTCGCGGCATGGCCATCCGCGGCGATTTCTTCGTCTACCTTTTCTCGGGCGTCTTCCTCTTTTTTACGCACATCAAGACGCTGGGTGCCGTTGCCGGGGCCGAGGGCCCGACGTCGCCGATGATGCTGCACGCGCCAATGACCACCATGATCGCCATCCTGTCCGCCGCACTCAGCACCCTCTACACACAGTTCCTGGCGCTTTTTGCGATCATGACCTTCTACCACCTCTTGATCGCCCCGGTGGAAATCGACCGGCCGGCGGGCGCCTTTGCGATGATTTTTCTGGCCTGGTATTCCGGCATCGCCATCGGGATGGTCTTTCTGGCCCTGAAGCCCTGGTATCCCGGCTTCACCCGCACAACCCAGATGCTTTACACCCGGATCAACCTGATCGCCTCGGGCAAGCTGACCGTGGGTAATATGCTGCCCTTCCAGATTCTGCCGCTTTTTCTTTGGAACCCGCTCTTCCACATCATCGATCAGGCGCGCGGCTATGCTTTCGTCAACTACTTCCCCCACCACACCAACATCACCTACCCGCTACTGGTATCGACGGTGTTCCTTGTGGTGGGCTTCGTGGGCGAAAGTTACACGCGCAAACATGCCTCGCTCAGCTGGGCCGCCAAACGCTAGGTCACCACACGCAGCGTCAGGTTGATGCGACCACCGTTGGGCAAGAGCGTTGACGAACCAAACCGCACCCGGTCGACGCCGTGGTAAGCCAGCCGCGCGGCGCCAGCCAGCACCACGACATCACCGGACCTGATCCAGATCGATTGTGTCGGTCCACCTCGCTCGCTTCCGCCCACGCGGAAAAGCGCCTCGTCGCCCAGAGACACCGAAAGCACCGGCTGGTCGAAATCGGCCTCGTCGCGGTCCTGGTGCATCCCCATGCGCGCATCTTCGCCGTAGAAATTCACAAGGCAGCTTTCCGGTGCGCGCGCGTCTGGCAGCAGCGCGCGCCACATCTCGTCCAGCATTTCGGGGATCGGCGGCCAATCCAAGCCCTCCGGATGCCGTTCAGCATAGGCATAGCCCTTTGGCCCGGTAACCCAGCCAAACCGCCCCGCCGCGGTCATCCGCACCGACATCGGCCTTCCACGCGGGGTGACGGGCCGGATCAGCGGGGCTGCGCGCACGACCGAGCGGACTTCTTCCAGCAGCGACGCCTGCGCCTCCGGGTCCAGATAGCCGGGATAGACCGAGGCCCCGTTCAGGGGCACGATTTGAGCTATGCTGGTCATCGCGCCTCACATTCGCCAAATCTTAACGCCGCCGCACCAGAAAAACGCTCGAACGCAGCGTCGCGATGCGCTTGCAGCCGCTTGGGCAGGTACTTATATACGCCGGGAGCCTGCGCCGGGCTTTGCTCCGGCATCAAGGGCAATGGGGGGCGGGTGCCGTAACGGGCCAGCCGTCCACAACATCGCCACGTAAGAGGGATTTTGAAAAACATGGCAAAAGTCATCGGTATCGACCTCGGGACCACCAATTCATGTGTCGCCATAATGGACGGCTCGCAACCCCGGGTGATCGAAAACTCCGAAGGCGCGCGGACGACCCCGTCCATCGTCGCCTTCACCGACAGCGAACGGCTTGTCGGCCAGCCGGCCAAGCGCCAGGCTGTCACCAATCCTGAAAACACGGTCTTTGCGGTCAAGCGTCTGATCGGACGCCGCGTCGACGACGCCGAAGTGACCAAAGACAAGAACATCGTACCCTACAAGATCATTGACGGCGGCAACGGCGACGCCTGGGTCGAGGCGGGCGGAGAGAAATACAGCCCCAGCCAGATCTCGGCCTTCATCCTGCAAAAGATGAAAGAAACCGCCGAAAGCTACCTTGGCGAAGACGTCGAGCAGGCGGTGATCACCGTGCCTGCCTACTTCAACGACGCCCAGCGCCAGGCCACGAAAGACGCAGGCAAGATCGCCGGTCTCGAGGTGCTGCGCATCATCAACGAACCGACGGCCGCTGCATTGGCCTATGGTCTCGACAAGAAAGAAAGCCGGACCATCGCCGTTTACGACCTTGG
>JBCDED010000025.1:0-44998 GCA_039179985.1 Pseudomonadota bacterium | reverse complement strand
GGCCGATACCGAGGTGGCACGGCTGTCGGGTGGGCAAAAGGCGCGGCTGTCTCTCCTGTTGGCCACGTTTGACGCGCCGCATCTCCTGATTCTCGACGAACCGACCAACCACCTCGACATCGAAAGCCGCGAGGCCCTGGTGGAGGCACTGACCGCCTACTCGGGCGCCGTCATCCTTGTCAGTCACGACATGCACCTTCTCAGCCTTGCCGCAGATCGCCTGTGGCTGGTCAAGGACGGGGGCGTGACCCCGTTCGAAGAAGATCTCGAAGCCTACCGCAAGATGCTGCTCAGCGCGGATGCGCCCGCCAAAGCGGACAAGCCCAAGGCCAAGCCCAAACCGGCCGGCCGGGAAAAGCTGATGACGCTCCGGGCCGAGGCGCGGAAATGCGAGGCGCGCATCGAAAAGCTGAACGAGATGCGCGACAAGCTGGCGGCCAAGCTCGCGGACCCCACGCTTTATGAAGACCGCAAGGATGAGGCCGTCGTCTGGCAGAAGAAATATGCCGAGGTCATGGAAGGTCTTGAACGGGCCGAGGATCTCTGGATGACCGCGCTGGAAAAACTGGAAGCGGCGGAGGCGTGACCATGGACCTGCCGGCCCTCATCACCGCCTTCGTCACGCTTTTCGTGATTATCGATCCCATCGGGCTCGCCCCGATCTTTGTAGCCCTGACCCACGGGATGACCACCGCCGAACGCCGTGCCATCGCGCTGCGGGCCTGTGTGATCGCGGCTGCTCTCCTGACCCTCTTCGGCGTCTTCGGCGAAGCGGTTCTGGGCTTTGTCGGCATCTCCATGCCGGCCTTCCGCATCGCGGGCGGGATGCTGTTGTTCCTGACGGCGCTCGACATGCTCTTTGAACGGCGCACCAAACGGCGCGAGGATCAGGCCGAGGAAGAGCGCCCGGATCCTTCGGTCTTTCCGCTGGCCATACCGCTTATCGCCGGGCCCGGCGCCATCGCCTCGATGATCCTGCTGACCGGCCAGAGCGCCGACTGGCGCGAGGCCCTGGCCATTCATGTGGTCATGGCGGGCGTCGTGGCGCTGGTCTTTCTGCTCTTCCTCGCCTCTGGAATTCTCGAACGCGCCCTCGGCCGGACCGGCATCAACGTGGTCACGCGGCTTCTGGGCATGCTTCTGGCGGCTCTCGCCGTGCAATTTGTGCTCGACGGGCTGCAGGGGTTCGGAATGGCTTTGCCGAGCGCGCCCACAGGCTAAGAGGCGCGGTCCGTTGCCTATGCCGTTTCGCCCATAAGCCGCGCCAGCGTGAGGTGCGTCTTTACCCGGAACGTAAGCATGCCCTGCGGGTCCGCATGGGGGGCAAGCAGGGCTCGCAGCTCCTCGCGAAACCGCGAAAGTCGGGGGCCGAGTTTCGAGACTGCGAAAGTGTTGCGGGCGTGCTGGCAGAGGATGTGGTCTTCGACGGACTGGCGGACCTCGCCTGACACGAAGTCGTGGGACTGAAGGACGTCGATGTATGCAAGGTGCCGGTCGCGCAGGCCCTGCCATTCCGGCGCGCCAAGGGGCCGCCCGGACGCCACGGGCACCCATTTTTCCAGGAACCCGCGCCAGTCCGCGTCCCAGGGCGGCGCGAATGGCTGGTCGCCGGCAATGATCCCGATCAGGTGGTCGGGCGTGACGTGCTGCGCAAGTTTCGCAAAGAGCACACCGGGATCCATCCAGTGGATGCTGGACGCGAAGGTCACCACATCAAAGGCGCCGGTCAGGAGGGCCTCTTCTGCGCGCGCCTCTACCCAGGTCAGGTTGCCAGCGTTCCCGTTTTCCAGCGACTTTCCCACCGCGATCATTGCAGAGGAAGGATCGACGGTGACCACTTCTCGGAACTCCCCCGCCAGCCGCCGGGCGATCTTGCCCTCGCCGCAGCCGAGATCCAGCAGCCGTGCCCGCCCGGGCGCGTTCTGGATCAGCGTCTGGTAGACCTGCGGCGCATAAGGAGATCGGTGAACGTAGACCGAAGCGACGTCTGTCTCTTTGAATGTCTCGCCTGATAAGTCAGACATAGAGCGCTCTCCTCGGCCCGGCCCAAAGACGGCTTCTCGTGCAGGGCGCGCGCCCGTGTCAACAGCACGGAAGCGCGCTTGCGCCTGCCCCACCCACGGCATCCCCACGACTATCGCCGCGCCAGCGCGTCGACTACGCTCATCCCAACTGGTTCATAGACGCAAGGACAAGGCATGATCGGCCTCGATCTTTTGGTGAATGCCGCGAACGTCATCTACCTCTTTTCCTATTCGGTGCGCGACATTCTGACGTTGCGGATCCTGACGGTCATCGGGGCCTCTATGCTGCTGCCCTACTACTACTTCCAGCACACCGCCCTCTGGGCTGCCATTGGGTGGAACCTGTTCTTCATCGGGGTCAATATCTACTGGATTCTGCGCCTTCTGGCCGAACGGCGCCCTGTCGCGTTCACACCCGAAGAAAAACGGCTCTACAGCATCGCCCTGAGCAACCTCACGGAACATGACGCGGTGAAGTTGCTTCGCATGGCCGAGCGAAAATCGGTACCAGCCGGAACCGAACTTATCCGGCAGGGCACGGCCGTCGGAGAGTTGTCCCTGATCGCCAGCGGAGAGGTCACCGTGGCTGAGGGGTCGGCACAGGTCGACAGTCTTGGTGAAGGCAATTTCCTGGGCGCAATCGCGTTTCTCAGTCAGGGCATGCCGTTCAACACGCCTGTCACCGTGCGATCCACTGCGCCGACAACCCTGCTGACATGGCGATTTGCCGACCTGAACGCCGAGTTTTCCCGCAATTCGGATCTGCAGATCGCGGTCGAGGCGAGCCTCGGCCTGGAGATCTCCCGCTGGCTGCAGAGAACACGTCAGATGCTGGTACGGGCCTGACGCGGTGATCTGGCCCGAATGGTTGGGCGCTCATGCCTTTGGGCACCGCCCGAGGGCGTGTGAGCGGCCGACACCCAAACCGGAAGCCAGCCGCAGATGGCAAGGCTCTTGCCCCTTTTTCAGCGCACAAGAACTGACTAAGTACAGGTCATGACAGGAGACGACTACGGACGACTGGCCTACCTCGTTCTTCTCGGCGCGGCCGTGGGAGGCTACTTTCTGGTGGCCGAGCGCCGGAATATCGGCAAGCTTTTCAGGCAGGCGGCGCTTTGGGGTCTGATTTTCCTCGGGGTGATCGCGGGCTTTGGCCTCTGGGGCGATATCCGCGATGATGTGGTGCCCCGGCAAAGCTACGTGGCCGAAGAGGGCCGCATCGAAGTGCCGCGCAGTCCCGATGGACACTACTATCTTACGCTAAGGGTAAACGACGCGCCCATCCGCTTTGTGGTGGACACGGGCGCCTCTCAGGTCGTTCTGACACAGGAAGACGCGCGGCGAGCGGGAATCGACCCTGGCAGCCTGGCATATGTGGGCCGGGCCCACACGGCGAACGGACTTGTCAGCACAGCACCGGTGACACTCCAGTCCGTTGAACTGGGGCCAGTCAGCGACGCCCGGGTGCGGGCGCAGGTGAACGGCGGCGAGATGCGCGAGTCGCTTCTGGGCATGAGTTATCTGGACCGCTACGGCTCGCTTGAAATCCGCGATGGCCGGCTGATCCTGACGCGCTAGGCGCTCTCGGCCTTCATCTGCCAGGAACCGCCTTCTTCGCTCCAGTATTTCGCGGGAACGCCCCCGCCCGTCAGCTGCCGCCACTGGCCGCGCGCATGGTCGACCGCAGAGGCGTCGGTCCCGTCGAAAAGGATGCAAACGCGCGTATAGTCTTCTGCCTCCGGGGCCGTCACCTCGGCCCCGTCCACAGACATCAGGCAGGCCGCCCCGTTGGTCGCCGACCCTTCGGTTGACAAAAGGACCGGCTGCAAGGCGTCGTGCGGTCCGCCGGCCAGCCCATGGGGCAGAAACCCTTCCTCGGGCCCCAGCCAGAGCCGTTGGTCGAGCCAGTCAAGGCGTTCCGGGCTCTGGCCGCGCACCAGCACCCGCCAGCCCGCCTGAAGCGATTTCTGCAAGAGGACCGGCAGCGTTGCCTCAAGGGGCTGCCGCGTCATGTGGTAGAAATACGCCTCGCCCACGCCTACTCGAACCTGTCGCGGATCAGCCTGTCGAGCGCCAGCACCCCCCAGCCTGTCGCTCCTTTCGGTGCAAAGGCGGTGTCGGCTTTGACGCTGGCAACGCCGGCGATATCGAGATGGATCCAGGGCACGCCGTCTTTTACGAAGCGCTGCAGGAACTGGGCTGCCGTGATCGACCCCGCAGGGCGACCGCCGACGTTCTTCATGTCGGCAATGCGCGACTTGAGCTGTTTGTCATAGGCCGCGCCAAGCGGCATCCGCCAGGCGCCTTCCTGTTCCGCCTCGGCCGCCTTGAGGAAGGCGCCGCAGAAATCGTCGTCGTTGGAAAAAACGCCCGCGTTCTCATGGCCAAGGCCGATGATGATCGCGCCGGTCAGCGTAGCAAGATCGACCATGCCCGCAGGCGAGAAACGTTCCTGAGCATACCAGAGGACATCGGCCAGCACGAGACGCCCTTCGGCGTCGGTGTTGATGATCTCGATCGTGTCGCCTTTCATCGAGGTCACGACATCGCCGGGACGCGTGGCCTTGCCATCGGGCATATTCTCCACCAGACCGACCAGCCCGACAACGTTGGCCGGCGCCTTGCGCCGCGCCAGGGCTTTCATGACACCCGACACCACACCTGCGCCGCCCATGTCCATGGTCATGTCTTCCATACCACCCGCAGGTTTCAGGCTGATCCCGCCAGTGTCAAAGACGACGCCCTTGCCAACCAGGGCCAGCGGCGCCGCACCTTCCGCGCCACCCTTCCACTGCATGATAACAACCTTGGAGGGGCTTTCAGACCCCTGCCCCACGGCCAGCAGCGTGCGCATCCCGAGTTCTTCGAGCTGGTCCTCTTCCAGCACCTCAACCTCGACGCCAAGCTCCGCGAGCGCGGCCAGCTGGTCGGCGAACTCGGTCGTGGTTAAGATGTTCGACGGCGCGTTGATCAGGTCGCGGGTAAAAAAGACTCCCTCGGCCATGGCCGCCACATCGGCTGCGGCCTCGGTGGCTGCTTCGGGTTTCGAGACAGCGAAGGTCACGCCACCCGGGGCGGTTTCGTCGCCGGTCTTGTGGTCTGTGAAGCCATAGGCCCGCAGTGCCACGCCAAGCGCTACATCGCGCACGCGGCGCAGCGAGCCGGCAAGAACCAGCGCACCGGCTTCGCCCAGACCCTTGCCGATGGCCGCCCCAGCCTTGCGGCAGGGCGCCTGCGGGGCGTTCTGCTCCAGCTTAATAACCTGCAGCGCTGTTGCCTCGATCCCGGTGGGCCAGGCCAGATCACGAGCTTCCCCGGCGTTGAGTTTCTTGAAGGCCTCGCTTGCGACAAAGCGCTCCAGCGCCCCGCGTGTCAGGCGGTTGAGACGGCGACCTAACCTGTCAGGCTTCCCTTCCGCCCCCACGAACACCGTCACCCGGCCAGTAAACCCGGCGATCGCATCGAGATCGGCTTCGACAAATTCGATGGTTGTTGGAGCGGTCATTTGAGCCTCGTTGATGGTCTGTTCGGCCCTAGGTAGCCCAGCAAGCGGGGGGAGACCAGAATGCAGTTTTCCCTTCCGCGGCGATGGTCTAGAAGTTCACCCATAAAACGAAGGCAACCGGGGCGTGACTTGACCAGATTTGACAGATACTTCCTGTCGCAACTGCTGGTCCTTTTCGGATTTTTCTCCCTCGTTCTGGTGGCGATCTATTGGATCAACCGCGCCGTTGCGTTGTTTGATCAACTGATCTCCGATGGCCAGTCTGCCGGTACCGTCCTTGTGTTTACTGCCCTCAGCCTGCCTGCGGTGATCCGGGCCGTTCTGCCGCTGGCCGCTTTTGCCGCCGCGATTTATGTCACCAACCGTCTCAGCGACGAAAGCGAAATCGTGGTCGTGCAAGCCAGCGGTTTCAGCCCCTGGCGCACGGCACGTGCGGTGGTCGTCTTTGCGATCTTTGTCTTCGGCTTCATGTCGGTTCTGAGCCACATCCTGGAACCGGCGAGCCGCGAAGAACTGTCCAAGAGAGAACAGCAAGTCGCCAACGACCTTACGGCGCGCTTCCTTAATCCCGGCGAGTTCTTGCATCCGACGCTGGGGGTCACCTTCTATCTGCGCAATATCAATCCCAATGGCGTCCTTGAAGGGGTGTATCTCGACGATCGGCGGCGCGCGACATCACAGACCACCTATATCGCGCGAGAGGCTTTGATCGTGCCGGGACCAAACGGCCCCACGTTGGTCATGGTTGATGGCTCGGCGCAAACTTACAATCGGCGATCCGAGCGGCTGGCGCTGACCCGTTTCAGCGACTTTGCCTTCGACATAGAAAGGTTGACCGACAAACCCCTGGGGCCGCGCATCGACCCGCGGCAGCTAAGCACAGCGGCGCTTTTTGCCGCTGATCCTGCCGATATAGAACGCACCTTCAGCACGCGGGCGACCTTTATCTATGAAGCCCATGACCGTTTGGTGCAGCCCCTTCTGGCAGCGGTCGCCGCGCTCTTGGGTTTCTCTGTTCTGACAATAGGCAGCTACAGCCGCTTCGGCGTCTGGAGACAGGTCATCGGAGCGATATTCCTTTTGATCATCCTGAAGTCGATCGACAATGCGATGGCCAATCTGACGCTCGGTGACGAACGGCTTTGGCCGCTCTTGTATGTGCCCTCGCTCATCGGCGCGCTTTTAGTGGGCGGGATGATGTGGCTAAACTCGAAACCCCGGCGCGTGTCCACGACCGCATTCGCGGAGCCCGCAGAATGACCCTGCACTTTTACTTCGCACGGCGCTTTTTCACGACGTTTCTGGGCATCCTTGCGATCATTCTAGGGATCGTCTTCATGGTGGAGATGGTCGAGTCGATCCGGCGGTTTGAAGAAGCGGATCTTGACATCGGCGAGATTGCCATCCTGACGGCACTGAACGCCCCTGAGGGCCTTTATTCCATCCTGCCGCTTATCGTGATCATCGCCACGATCGTTCTCTTCCTCAGCCTTGCGCGCAGCAGCGAGATCGTAATCACCCGTGCCGCAGGCAGATCGGCCTTCCGCAGCCTGACAGCTCCGGTTTTCGTGGCGTTGTGCCTTGGCATCCTGGCCCTCTCGGCGTTGAATCCGATCGTTGCAGCCACATCGCGGCAATACGACAACCTGCGGAACCAGCTCCTGCAAGGGGTGGAGGCCGATCTTTCCTTAAGCGGGGAAGGCCTCTGGTTGCGTCAGGGCAGCCCCGAAGGTCAGACCGTTATCCGGGCGCGGCGGGCCAACGTTGACGGCACAACGCTCTTCCGCGTTACCTTCTTTGGCCTAACCGCCGAGGGCGATGCAGATTACCGGATCGAAGCGCGACGCGCCGAACTGGTCGAGGGGTTCTGGCGTCTTTCCGACGCGCAGCGCTGGAACATCAGAGATGATCTCAACCCTCAGGCCGGTCTCGAAACGGTAGAAACCATGGACATCCCCACCGATCTAACGCGGAACCGCATCCGCGACAGCTTCGGCACCCCCAGTGCAATTCCGATATGGGAGCTGCCGCAATTCATCGAACGGCTGGAACTCGCAGGCTTCTCAGCCCGCAACCATCGCATGTGGTTCCAGTCGCAGCTTGCCCTTCCCCTAACCTACGTCGCCATGGTTCTTTTGGGAGCATCCTTCACAATGCGTCATACACGCATGGGGCGTACCGGCGTAATGGTTCTGATTTCAATCGGCATGGGGTTCGGTCTCTATTTCATCGGGAACTTCGCCCGCATTCTGGCCGAAAACGGCCAACTGCCTGTCAGCATCGCAGCCTGGGGTCCTCCGTCAGCGGCGATCCTGCTGTGTATGGGGCTTCTGCTTCACCTGGAGGATGGATGAAGCACGCACTCCTGCGAATTTTGCGCCTGACCCTGCTTTCCTGCGCTGTCGCAGTGGCCGCCTCGCTGGCCTCCGCCCAGGAACGGGCCACGCTTGTCGCCGATCAGGTCAGCGTCGTGGGCGACAATGTGGTGCGCGCAGAAGGCAACGTTGAAGTGCTCTATCAGGGGCGCCGCCTGACGGCGCGGGCTGTGATCTACGATGCCAACACCGACACGCTGACAGTCGAGGGCCCACTGCGGCTTGTCGAAGGAGACGCTTACGTCGTGCTTGCATCCTCGGCTGAACTCGATGAAGGGTTTCGCAACGGGATGATTGCCTCGGCACGTTTGGTTCTGGAACAGTCCTTCCAGATCACAGGAACCGAGCTTACGCGCGTTGGCGGACGCTATACGCAGCTCACGCGGTCCGTCGCTTCGACCTGTACGGTCTGCACCCCAGGTCAGGCACCGCTTTGGCAGATCAGGGCACAGCGCATCGTTCATGATGCCGAGTTGCGCCAGCTCTATTTTGACAATGCCTTCTTCGAGGTTGCCGGGGTTCCCGTTTTCTATCTGCCACGCCTTCGTATGCCGGACCCCACGGTCGACCGCGCACGGGGCTTTCTCATTCCCGGCATCCGCAGCAGCAACAGGCTCGATACCGGGCTCCAGTTTCCCTATTTCATTCCGATCAGCGACAGCGCCGACCTGACACTGGTCCCCTATGTGTCGCCACGCACAACGACGCTTGGTTTCCGCTACCGCGAGCTTTACAAGTCCGGCGCCATCAACCTCAATGGCGCCTTTTCCCAGGACGATGTACGGGACGACGAAGACCTGCGCGGGTACCTCTTCGGGCGGGGGATTTTCTTTCTGCCTGACCGCTACAAGCTGGATTTCAACATCGAGTACGCGTCCGACGACAACTATCTTTCCGACTACGGTATCTCCGGACAGGACCGTATCATCAGTGATTTCTTCCTGAGCCGTGTAACCCGAAACCGTTTTTTCAGGGGTGGCGCCACCCGCTACCGGTCTTACCGCAACGACGAAGACAACGACACCATCCCGCGCAACATAGGAAACGTGCTGTACCAGGAGAGGTTCCGACTCGGACCGAACGCGGGCATCGCGGAGGCCCGGTTCCAGCTTTATGGCTTCAACCGGGAGTCAGACGTTGATGTGATCGGACGTGACTATTCACGCGTCAGTGGCAGCGTAGACTGGAGCAACACGGCGGTATTCGGACCGGGACTAGAACTCGGTGGGCGGCTGAGGGTGAGCAGTGACTACTACATGATCGGCGGTGACAGCACGACCGACAACGATGGTCGGATCACCGGGGATTCCGCCGTTTCGCTCCGCTGGCCGCTGGAAAAGACAGCAGCCGACGGGTCGCGCCATCTGTTGGAGCCGGCCATTCAGGTCGCATGGACGGAAACAACCGACACCGATATCCCCGACGAGGAGAGCACACTCGTTAGCTTTGACGAAGGCAACCTGTTCGGTTTCAACCGGATCCCGGGCCGGGCCCGGTACGAAGAGGGCCTCCGCGCAAATATCGGACTTGCCTGGACCCGCTTTGACCCGACAGGGTGGAATATGCGGCTTGGGGTCGGCCGGGTCTACCGGGCGGACGACCTGGGACAGTTCAACGAGGCTACGGGCCTTGACGGCAGGCAATCCGACTGGCTGGTGAGCGCGTCCCTCAAGACAGCAGGCGGCTTTTTCCTCGCGAACAGAGCGCTGGTCGATGACGATGTCTCGTTCACAATGAACGAAGCCAGCCTGTCCTATTCCTGGGACCGCCTCCGGCTTCAGGGAGACTATCTCTGGCTGGTCGCCGAACCGGAGGTGGGCCGCGATCAAGACAGCAACGAACTGGACCTGCGCGGAGATTACCGGATCTCCGACAATTGGATGGCCAGTTTCCGCGGGCGCTACGATTTCGTCGCAGACCGCGCAGCCAGGGCCGGTCTCGGGCTGGTCTACACGAATGAATGCGTCGAGGTTGACCTTTCGTTCCGGCGGTCTTTTACATCCTCCGACGACGTGACGGCCATAACCCGGTTTGACGTCGCGGTGACGATCCCGCAAGGATCGTCTGCTGAGAAAAGGAGAAGAAAGTGCTACGGCTGAGCTTGGGACAAACGCCTGGGGCAACAGGCGCCTTGGGGACGCGGGTTCAGGGCGCCGTCTTCTCTACGGCGCTGGCACTTCTGGGGGTATTTGCGGGTTTCGCAACGGACACGGTTGCCGTCGCGCAAACGCAATTCTCTACCGTCGTACGCGTCAACGACCGTGCGATCACCGCCTACGAGCTTTCACAGCGCCAATTGCTTCTCGACACCCTCGGCGCGCCTGGGAACACGGCAGAACAGGCCTTTGAGGGGCTCATCGACGATCGCCTCAGACTGGAAGCCGCCGAAGAGTTTGATGTTGTCGTGACCGAGGACGAAATTCTGGCCGCCATGGATGAATACGCGGCACGGTCGAACCTCGCGCTCGATGATTTTCTGATCGCCCTCGGGGAAAGCGGTGTTGATACCGAGACGCTCTATGATTTCGTGCGCGCGGGCCTGCTCTGGCGCGAAGTCATTGGCGGGCGCTTCGCGGGACGGGTCAACATCAGCGAAGAAGAAATTGACCGGGCCATCACGCAGGCCACCCAACGCGGGGGCGTCCGCGTCCTGCTCAGCGAAATCGTCCTGCCGCTCGCTCCCGGCATCGAGGACGAAAACCTCGCTCTGGCGCAGGAATTCAGCAGCACGCTCGGAGGCCAGGCAGAGTTCGAGCAAACCGCGCGCCGCTTCTCGGCCGCAGAATCGCGCACCAACGGCGGCCAGATTGACTGGGTGTCCCTGTCTGACCTTCCGCCCCAGGTCTCTTCGATGCTGCTCGGCATGTCCCCGGGCGAAATCTCCCAACCGATCCCGACACAGGGCGCCGTCATCCTGTTCCTCCTGCGCTCCATCGCCGAGGAACCCAGCCGTGGGGCAGGCACTGCAACTGTGGACTTTCTGTCGATCCAACTTCCTGCCGATATCGCGCCAGCCCGCGTTGGCCGCCTGCAGGCGCAGGCGGACTCCTGCGATCATGCCCTCGGCCTGACGTCCGACATTCCCGAGAACCGGATCCAGCGCCAGTCGGTGTCTCCTTCGGAGATCGCCAATGACGTGGCCATTGCCCTGGCGCAACTCGATCCCGGCGAAAGCTCCGCCATCGTTCCGCGGCAAGGTGGACAGGAAGTGCTGTTTCTGATGGTCTGCGGGCGCGTTGCCGAGACCTCCGAAGACCTGCCCCGCGAAACCGTGCGAAACCGTTTGCGACAAGGGCAGTTGCAGTCCTACGCGGAAAGCTATCTCGCCCAGTTGCGCGCCGATGCGATCATCGTTCGCGAGCAATAGCCTCGACGCTTCGGCCCGGGTGCGGCGGCAATGATCGACGACCTTCCGCCGCTCCGCGAGGTGATCGCGCAGCATGGCCTGAGCGCGCGGAAGGCGCTCGGGCAGAATTTCCTGATGGACCTGAACCTGACGGCCAAGATCGCGCGGGCGGCGGGAGATCTGTCCCAGTGCGACCTGCTGGAAGTCGGGCCCGGGCCCGGCGGCCTGACCCGCGCGCTTCTGGCCAGCGGCGCGCGCAAGGTGCTGGCCATCGAAAAGGATCCGCGCTGTATCCCCGCGCTGGAAGAGATCGCCGCCCACTACCCGGGCCGGCTGGAGGTCATTGAGGCCGACGCTCTGACGATCCGGCCCGAGGCGCATCTGAGGCCGCCCATCCGCGTGGTAGCCAACCTGCCCTATAACGTCGGAACAGAACTACTGACGGGATGGCTTGATCCGCCGGACTGGCCCCCGTTCTGGACGAGCCTGACCCTGATGTTCCAGCGGGAAGTCGCGGACAGGATTGTCGCAGGACCCGGCAGCAAGGCGTACGGGCGGCTCTCCATCCTCGCGCAGTGGCGGACCGAAGCGCGCATCGTCATGACACTCCCGCCGTCGGCCTTTACGCCGCCGCCGAAAGTGCACTCTGCCGTGGTGCATCTCGTGCGCCGCGCCACACCGCTGGCAGAGGCTGACCCGAAGGTTCTCTTCCCTCTTGTCGCGCAGGCGTTTTCTCAAAGGCGGAAAATGCTCAGGGCCTCGCTGAAAGGCCTCCGGCCCGACATAGAGGACCGGCTCATGGCCGCCGGGATTGAACCCACGGATCGGGCCGAGACGGTGAGCATCGAAAAGTTCTGCGCCCTCGCGCGGAGCCTCGCACCCGGTTAGGGCCTTACTCCGCCGCCTCAGGCGCCCCTTCTTCAGGTTTTGAAGTTTCGTCGCCGGCCTCTGCCGCCGGGGGCTGCTTGGGCTTGCGGGGCCGGCGCTGGCGGGCCGGTTTTTCGGGAGCGGGTGCTGCGTCTTCCACCGGGCGGCTTTCGGGCGTTTCCACGAGCCCGCTGTCCGCTTCGCCCGCGGCGTCGATGATATCGGGTTGCGGCGCGGCGCCGGGGTCGTCAAAGGCCGCGGGTTTTGGCTGTTGCTGGGCCTCGGGCTGCGGCTGCGGTTCCGGCTCGGGCGCACGCTGCTGCTGTTCGCGGGCTTGCTGGTTTTGCTGCTGGCGATCCCGCTGCTGCGCTTCCTGTTGCTCGCGCCGCGCTTCGGCTTCGCGGGTCGCCTCGCCCAGAAGGCGGGTGTAATGCTCGGCGTGCTGCTGGAAATTCTCAGCGGCAACGCGGTCATTCGACAGCTGCGCATCGCGCGCAAGCTGTGTGTATTTGTCGATGATCTGTTGGGGGGTGCCGCGCACCTTGCCCTCAGGACCGGAACTGTCGAACACGCGGTTGACGATATTGCCTACCGAACGATTCCGGTTCGATTTATTTCTGGATCGTGACTTCGATGATCTCATTCTAACTGATCTTGCCTGGCCTGTGTTTGGCTGCCAACTGTGCCGACCGTCTAGCGCCTAAAGGCTTTATCGGGTTCAACTATGTCCGGCTATAGCGGCGGATTGCACAAATGTGTCCCTTCACGCCGTGGATTTGAGTAAACATGGCTCTGCGCGCAACACAAGCAAAAAGTGCTGTTTTCCATCCAATTGGCAGAAAACATGGGACGCCGGCACACAGATCTATGGTCACGCGCCCTTTGCCTTACGCCACGCCACCACACGGTCACGCCCGTCCAGATCTTGCAGAACCTGGGCCCTGCCAAGGCCCGCAGCCGCGAAGACCGCGCAAACGTCCGCGCCCTGGGTGGCGCCGACTTCGACCATCAGGCGTCCCCCCGGCTCCAGATAGCTGTCGACTTCTCTCGCAATTGACCTGTAGGCGGTCAACCCGTCACGCTCGTCGGTCAAGGCGACGCGCGGCTCCCAGTCGGCGACTTCAGGCGCCAGTGTCTCCATTTCCTGCGCGGAGATGTAGGGGGGGTTCGACACAATCAGGTCAAAACGACCCTCCACATGGGAAAACCAATCGGAACAGCAAAACGTTGCGCGGTCCTGGACACCAAGCCGACTGGCATTTTTCCGGGCCACCGCGAGGGCCTCTTTGGACATATCCACACCCATGCCCTGCGCGCCTGACCGCTCGGCCAGAAGGCTGAGGAGAATACACCCGCTGCCCGTCCCAAGGTCGAGCAGACGATGGAAATGGGCATCCAGCGCCGCCGAGACAAGGGTCTCGGTCTCCGGGCGCGGGTCAAGTACATCGCCCGTCACCAGAAATTCATGCGTCCAGAAACTGCGCCTGCCGGTTATCTGGCTGAACGGACGGCGGTTGACGCGCTCGGTCACGGCATCGCGAAACCGGGCGACATGGTCATCGCTGAGAGGACGATCATCCTGCGCCTCAAGTACCGCACCGTCCTGCAGCCCAAGCGCCCAGATCATCAGGCGACGGGCATCGCTGCGCGCGCCGGGGACGCCCGCCGCTGACAGCCGGTCCGCCGCGTCCTTCAAGAGCCCTTCCACCGTGGGCCCGGCGCTCACATCCCCGCCTCGGCCATGCGCTGCGCTTGATCCTCGGCGATCAGGGCATCGACGGTTTCGTCCAGATCACCCTGCATGACCTGATCGAGCTTGTAGAGCGTCAGGCCGATCCGGTGGTCGGTCATGCGCCCCTGCGGGAAATTATACGTCCGTATCCGCTCGGACCGGTCGCCCGAGCCCACCTGCGCCTTGCGGTCTGCCGACCGCTCGCTGTCGATCCGCTGCCGCTCCAGATCATAAAGGCGTGTCTTCAGCACCTGCATGGCAATCTCGCGATTGCGGTGCTGGGATTTTTCGGAACTCGTTACCACGATGCCGGAGGGAATATGCGTGATCCGCACGGCGCTGTCGGTAGTATTCACGTGCTGCCCGCCCGCACCGCTCGCGCGCATCGTGTCGACCCGGATTTCGGACGGGTCGATGTCGACATCCACATCCTCGGCTTCCGGCAGGACCGCGACCGTCGCCGCCGACGTGTGGATGCGTCCCCCGGATTCCGTCGCCGGCACACGCTGGACACGGTGCACCCCGCTCTCGAACTTCAGCCGTGCAAAAACGCCGTCGCCCGCCACGCGCGCCACCAGCTCGCGCAGGCCCCCAAGGTCGCTTTCCTGGAACTCGATGATCTCAAAGCGCCAGCCTTTGGTTTCGGCGTAGCGCTGGTACATGCGCATCAGATCGCCCGCAAAAAGCGCCGCCTCGTCGCCGCCGGTGCCGGGCCGGATTTCCACGATGGCAGGACGCGCGTCGGCAGCGTCCTTGGGTAAAAGCGCCACGCGCAACGCCTGCTCCACTTCGGGCAAGCGCGCCTTCAGACGCGGCAGTTCATCCTCGGCCAGTTCCTTCATTTCCGGATCGTTCAGCAGGGCCTCGGCCTCGTCGATGTCCGAAAGAAGCTGTTTGTACTCGGCGGCCTGGGCGACAACAGGCCGCAGTTCGGCGTATTCGCGTGCCAGATCGGCAATGGCACTGCCATCCGCGCCCTCCGCCATCTGCGCCTCAAGAAATTCGAAGCGTTCGGCAATGGCCGTCAATCTTTCCAAGGGAACCATGGCGCGCTGAATTGCCCAACTCAGCCGGTTGGTCAAGCCGATTGAGACATGCTAACCTCCCACCATGAGATCCATCGCCCTCCTCCTCGCCCTTCTCGCGGCGCCCGCGGCTGCCGATGTGAAGACATCGCAAGGCAAGACGATCGAGTGCTATTGCACCGACAAGACCGGACAGCGCATCGAACTTGGCCAGACCATCTGCATGCAGGTCGATGGCCGCATGTATATGGCGCGCTGCGAAATGTCGCTGAACAATCCCATGTGGCGCGAGATGCAACAGGGCTGCCTGTCTTCAGAACTGCCGCACACGCCGGTGCCGCTGGGCTAGCCCGCCAACTGCGCTAGCCAGCCTTCGAGCCGCGCCTTGTTCACACCCAGATCGGAGCTGCCGAACCTGAGGCGGCTGAGCACCGCCAGCTGCGCACCATCGTCCGCGGGCACGGCTGCGACGGTGACGTAATCGGGAAAACCGAAAACGCGGCTGCGGACGATATAGGTGATCCGTCCGGCCTCCACCGATCCCGCCAGCACGCTAGTCCGGGGCGTCCCGCGTGCGATCCTGTCGAATGCTGTCAGAAGTTCTGGCGGCGTCATGGAAAAGACGGGGCTCGTCATATCGCCGCCCTCAGGCAGCATCAGAACGCCGCCCGGCGCCGGTGAGGTCGCGGTCAGCGGGTCCACGTTCCAGTGGTCCGGATCACTGGGCGCCAGCCGTATATAGGCCAGAACGCCAATGACGGCGACAAGGATCAGGGCGAGTATCAGTCTCATCGGGAACCTCCTGCGCGCCGTCAGATAGGCCGGATCAGCGGTAGGTCACGCCGGGAAGCACACATAAAAGCTCGTAAAGCAGGTTCGCGCCGACCAGCGCAGTGTTGCCCGAGGGATCATAGGGCGGAGAGACCTCAACCAGATCGCATCCAACGATATTCAGCCCCCGCAACCCCCGGATCAGCTCCATCGCCTGCGGTGTGGTCAGTCCGCCGATCTCGGGCGTGCCGGTACCCGGCGCGAAGGCCGGATCAAGGCTGTCGATATCGTAAGTCACATAGACCGGCCCTTGGCCAAGTGCCTCGCAGATGCGGGCGGCAAGCGGTGTCAGGCTCTGGTGCCAGATCTCGGGCGCGGTGATCATGTTGAACCCCCACCGGCGCGCCTCGTCAAAATCCTCGGCGGTATAACCCGTGCCGCGCAGGCCCACCTGCCAGACACGCTCCGGCACGATCAGTCCCTCTTCGTAGGCTCGCCGGAACACGGTGCCATGGGTCTCGCGCACACCGAACATCTCGTCGTTGACATCCGCATGCGCATCCACATGCACCAGCCCCAGAGGCCCGTGCTTTTCGGCCACCGCGCGCAGGATCGGCAAGGTGATCGTATGGTCGCCACCGATCGCTGCCGGGATCACGTTATGCTGCAAAAGCGCGCGGTATTGTTCTGTAATAATGGAGATACTTTGAGAAAGATCAAAGGTGTTGATGGCGATGTCGCCCGTGTCGGCGATCTGCAGGCTGTCAAAAGGCGCAGCGCCGGTTTGGATGTTATAGGGCCGGATCATCGCCGACTGCGCGCGCACCTGTTGCGGCCCGAACCGCGTACCCGACCGCCAGCTTGTGCCATGGTCCATGGGCACGCCGACAATGGCCACATCCAACCCGTCAGCCCCAGTCTCCGCCGGTAGCCGCATAAAGGTGCCCGGCCCAGCGAAGCGCGCCAGATCGTTTCCGCTGACCGGTTGGTTCGTCATGGCTGGCTCAGGCGGTTGTGGGTAAAAAGACAGGCGATCTCCATGGCCACATGGGCCCCGGCAATCGCCGTGGCGCCGGTAGTGTCATAGGGCGGCGAGACCTCGACAACATCGCCCCCCTTGATATCGATCCCCCTCAGCCCCTGCAGCATCATCTGCGCGTCCATGCTGGTCAGCCCGCCCCAGACAGGTGTGCCCGTCCCGGGGGCGAAACCAGGGTCAAGGGCGTCAATGTCAAAGGTCAGATACACCGGAGAACCCTTTGTAATTTCTTTGACTTTCTCTGCAACACGTTCCGGCCCCAGGGTTCGGGTCTCATGCGAGGTGATCACGGCCACGCCCATCTCGTCGGGGGTCACCGTGCGGATCCCCACCTGAACCGAGCGCGCCGGGTCGATGATGCCCTGTTTGATCGCCTTGTAGAACATCGTGCCATGGTCGATGCGGTCGTAATCATCATCGGGCCAGGTGTCCGTGTGGGCGTCAAACTGCACCAGGGATATCGGCCCGAAGACCTCGGCATAGGCTTTCAGGATCGGATAGGTCACGTAGTGATCCCCGCCAAAGGCTAGGCTGCCCGCACCCGCCGCAAGAATGCCCGCGATATGGGCGTGCAAGGCCGCTGGAAAGGCCGAGGTCTTGGCATAGTCAAACGCCAGATCACCGTAATCGACCATATCGATATCGGTCATCGGGTTTACATCCCAGCCGAAGGGCGGATCAAAAGTCTGTAGCGTGCTGGCCTCCCGGATCGCGCGCGGCCCAAAGCGCGTGCCGGGCCGGTGCGTGACCGCCTGATCGAAGGGCACCCCGGTGGCCGCCAGATCAACACCCGACAGATCCTTGGTATAGCGCCGCCGAAGGAAGGACGTCGCTCCACCAAAGGCGTTCTCAAACGCCAGGCCGCGCGAGCTTTCCCGCGTAAAGGCTTCATCTACTGCTTTTTTTGCGTCTTCCAGCGCCATAGATGTCGCCTAGACGGGTTGCGCGCGTTCCACGAGGCGCGCCAAGAGCGAGGCACCGATGGGCGCGACCTCGTCATTGAAGTTGTACTCGGGGTGGTGAAGGCTCGCGCCGGGACCCTGCCCTAGGAAAAGGTAGGCCCCCGGACGCTTTTCAAGCATGTAGGAAAAATCCTCTGCGCCCATCTCAGGGCCCACATCACCAAAGACCTTCTCGTCGCTGACGATATCTTTCGCGACCTCGACCGCAAAGGCGGCTTTCTCGGCATCGTTCACGGTGGCGGGATAACCGTTCTGGTAATTCAGGTCGGCCGTTACCCCAAAGGCCGCCGCCTGCCCGGCCACGATGCCTTCCATCCGCTCGCGGACCATTGCCTTCACCTCGGGGGCGAAGGTGCGCACCGTGCCGCAAATATAGGCGGTGTCGGGGATGATGTTGTCCGCGCTGCCCGCGTGGATCTGCGTAACCGACACCACGAGGTCGTCCATGGCATAGTGGTTACGGCTGACGATGGTCTGGATGGCCTGAACCATACCCGAGGCCGCGACAATCGGATCGCGGGTTTCGTGGGGCATCGCCCCGTGGCCGCCGACGCCCTTGATGTTTATCTCGAACGTGTCGACCGCCGCCATGATCGGCCCCGGCGCTGTTGCGATGGCGCCGGCGTCCATGCCGGGCACATTGTGCAGCCCGTAGACTTCGGCGATGCCGAAGCAGTCCATGACGCCTTCGTCCACCATGACGCCCGCACCGCCGCCGCCCTCTTCGGCGGGCTGAAAGATCAGCGCCACGCGGCCTTTGAAGTTCCGCGTTTCGGCCAGGTATTTCGCGGCCCCGAGCAGCATAGCGGTATGCCCGTCGTGGCCGCAGGCGTGCATCTTGCCCGGCACCGTGCTGGCATAGTCAAGGCCCGTCGCCTCTTCGATGGGCAAGGCATCCATATCGGCGCGCAGGCCGATTGTCGGACCCTCGCCCTGCCCCTCGATCACCGCCACAACGCCCGATGTGGCGATGCCTTCGTGGATATCTGTGATGCCGAACTCTTTCAGCCGTTCGACCACGAAAGCCGCGGTCTTTTGGCAGTCAAAGAGAAGTTCGGGATTGGCGTGGATGTGTTTCCGCCAGCCGGCCATCTCGTCGGCGCTGGCAGCAATGGAATTGAGTACGGGCATAGATGCCTTTCAACGTTGCACTGGGTTGCACTGGACTGCGGGCGAGAGTGCCAAAGCCCGCCTGCAGTTGCAATGGCGATCAGAGCGGCTGACGCATCTCCACCAGCCGCGCCAGATAGCTTGAGCCCACCGGTGCGACCTCATCGTTGAAGTCGAACTCCGGATGATGCAGTCCCGGTCCCTCACCCTGACCAAGAAAAACGAAAGCCCCCGGCTTTTCCAGCAGCATCGCACCGAAGTCTTCAGAGCCGAGGATCAGATCAAATTCGTCATTCACCTGCTCCGCGCCCGAGACATCGCGCGCCACCTCAGCCGCGAAAGCTGTGCTGCCGGGGTCGTTGATTACCGGTTTGACCAACCGGCGGTAGTTGAGCGTCGCGGTCACGTCCATGGCCTCCGACACGCCCGCGCAGATCGCGGCGATCCGGCTTTCGATCAGGTTCTGGATATCTGGGCTGAAGCACCGGACCGTCCCCCCCATCTTGGCCGTATGGGGCACAACGTTGAAGGCCTTGCCGGCCTCCAGCGTCGTGACCGAGATCACCGCGTGCTCGATCGCTGGGATGTTCCGGGCCGAGATTGACTGTATGGCCTGCCCGATCTGGAAGATCGCTGGGACCGGGTCTTTGGTCACATCCGGGCGGGCCGCATGGCCGCCCTTGCCCTGGATCAGGATGGAGAACTCGTCGCAGCCTGCCATGGCCGGTCCGGGCCGCATGGAGATATTGCCAAAAGGTGTGTAGGGGTTGGTATGGAGACCGTAGACCTCTGAAATCCCAAAATTTTTCATCAGACCGTCGGCGATCATAGCGTCCGCGCCGCCTTCGCCTTCTTCGGCGGGCTGGAAGATCAGCGCCACCTTGCCCGAGAAGTTCCGCGTCTCGGCAAGGTATTTCGCCGCGCCGAGCAGCATCGTCGTGTGGCCGTCGTGACCGCAAGCGTGCATCTTGCCGGGCACCGTGCTCGCGTGGGCGGCGCCGGTCTCTTCCTGGATCGGCAGGGCGTCCATGTCCGCGCGGAGCCCCGTCACCGGTCCGTCCCCCTGCCCTTTGATGATCGCGACGACCCCTGTCTTGCCGATTTCGGTATGGATTTCGTCGACCCCGAACTCCTTCAGGCGTGCGACAACGAAATCTGCCGTTTCAAAACAGTCGAGCCCCAGTTCCGGATGCGCATGAATGTGGTGCCGCCAGTCACGCATGTCGTCCGCGAACCCTGCGATCCGGTTTACAATTGCCATGATAGACTCCCCTCATGTCGCCCGGTATGCGGGTACTGTCCCCCATGCCGAGGCCCCGTGCAATGACCTCTTCTTCTGACACGCTCATCCACGACCCCGAAGGCGGCCTGCCGCGCCTGCGCGAGATCATGCGCCGCCTGCGCGACCCTCAAACAGGCTGCCCCTGGGATATCGAGCAGACCTTCCAGACCATTGCGCCCTATACTATTGAGGAAGCTTACGAAGTTGCTGACGCGATCGACCGCGAGGCCTGGGACGAGCTAAAGGGCGAGCTGGGCGATCTTTTGCTGCAAATAGTGTATCACACGGCCATCTCGGAAGAGGCGGGTCTCTTTTCCTTCGACGATGTTGCCAATGCGATCTCTGACAAGATGGTCGCCCGCCATCCCCACGTCTTCGGGGACGAGAGACGGGACAAGAGCGCGGACCAGCAGACACAGGACTGGGAAACGATCAAGGCAGCAGAACGCGCGGGCCGCGCCGCGGGCGGCGTTCTCGATGACGTGGCGCTTGGATTGCCCGCGCTGATGCGCGCGGTAAAACTCCAGAAACGCGCTGCGCGGGTGGGCTTCGACTGGCCAAACTCGGATTTCGTGCTCGATAAGCTGACCGAGGAAGTGGGCGAGTTGCGGGAGGTCATGGCCGAGGGCAGCCGCGACCGGGTGATCGACGAGTTTGGCGATATTCTTTTTGTCCTCGCCAACCTCGCGCGGCACATGAAGATCGACCCCGAAGAGGCGCTGCGCAGTACCAACGCCAAATTCACGCGCCGTTTCAAGTCTATAGAACGCGCTCTTGACGCTGAAGGGCGCACGCCGAACGACGCCAGCCTTGCAGAAATGGACGCGCTTTGGGAAGCCGCCAAGGAGATCGAGAAGAGCCCCGCCTGACGCGTTAATCCGGGCTGGCCCCGAACCGGCAACCCCGCTAAACCGGCCCCATGGCACCACGTAAAATCATCATCGACACCGACCCCGGGCAGGACGACGCCGTCGCCATCCTGCTGGCGCTCGCAAGCCCCGAAGATCTCGACGTTCTGGGCATCACCGCCGTGGCCGGAAACGTGCCGCTGGCCCTCACGGAAAAGAACGCGCGGATCGTTTGCGAACTGGCAGGCAAAACGGATCTGCCGGTCTACGCCGGATGCGACGCGCCCATGGAACGCCGCCTCGTCACTGCCGAGCATGTGCATGGCAAAACCGGTCTCGACGGCCCGGCTTTGCCTGAGCCGACCATGCAGCTGCGGCCAGGCCACGGCGTGGATTTCATTATCGATACCCTACGCTCAGAGCCCGAGGGCAGCGTCACGCTTTGCCCGCTCGGGCCGCTGACAAATATCGCCACGGCGCTCCACAAGGCGCCCGACATTGCCGGACGTATCGAGGAAATCGTACTGATGGGCGGCGCCTATTTTGAGGTCGGCAATATCACGCCCGCAGCCGAATTTAACATTTACGTCGACCCGGAAGCCGCTGATATCGTGTTCAGTTCCGGGCTAAAGCTGACCGTGATGCCGCTTGACCTGACGCACAAGGCGCTGACCACGCGACAAAGGGTCGATGCCTTCCGCGACCTTGGAACCGAGGTTGGCCGCATGGTCGCCGAATGGACCGATTTCTTCGAACGCTTCGACAAGGAAAAATACGGCTCTGCGGGCGCGCCGCTGCATGACCCTTGCGTCATTGCCTACCTGCTGGCACCCGAGCTTTTCTCTGGCCGGCACATCAACGTGGAAATCGAGACCAAGGGCGAATTCACCACCGGGATGACCGTGGCGGACTGGTGGCGCGTGTCGGGGCGGCCCGAAAATGCGACCTTCATGGGCCACGTGGACGCCGAAGGCTTCTTCGCGCTGCTCATCGAACGTCTGGCGCGGCTATGAACGGACGCCGGCGCCACTCGGCCCCTGGTCGGTTTTTCATCCTGTCTGCCCCGGAGCATACCCCATGACGGCCTCACTGCACCTTGCCGGGCCCGACGACACCGACAGGGTCATGTCCCTTGTGCGGTCCCACCACGCGGACGCCGCCCTTGAGCTTAGCGAAGAGATGCGCCGTGACGGGGTGGAACCGCTTCTGGCGGGCTCCGCGCTCGGCGCAATTTATCTTGTCGGGCCGCGCTCGGCGCCCGCGGGCTATATTGCCCTGACGTTCTCCTGGTCCATCGCCCATGGCGGCATGACCGCGACCATTGACGAGTTCTTCATGCGTCCGCCCGTGCGCGGTCGGGGTCTTGGCAGCGAAGCGCTCACCGCGCTCCGCCCGGTGCTGGTCGAGGTCGGGCTGAGGGCCCTCTATCTTGATCTGCGGCTGCCGACAGATCGGGCGCAGAGCCTTGCAGGAAAATGGGGCTTTCACACCGAGCACGACACCGAACGGCTGATCTGGACGCCCTAGGGCTGGCAGGCCCGCCGTCGCCCGCCTATCTCTGGACCAAGGAGACGCACCCATGGCCCTTAGCATTCCCTTCGACAACAGCTACGCCCGCCTGCCCGAGCGCTTCTACGCCCGCGGCGCGCCACGCCCCGTGGCGGAACCGGCGCTGATCAAGCTGAACAGAGGCCTTGCCCGGGAACTGGGCCTTGACCCCGAGGCGCTCTCCAGCCCCGATGGAGTGGCGATGCTGGCCGGGAACACTCTGCCCGATGGCGCCAGCCCAATCTCGCAGGTCTACGCGGGCCACCAGTTCGGCGGTTGGGTCCCGCAACTTGGCGACGGGCGCGCGCATCTTCTGGGTGAGGTGATCGACACCGAGGGCCGCCGCCGGGACATCCAGTTGAAAGGCTCCGGCCAGACACCGTTTTCCCGCATGGGCGATGGCCGCGCGTGGCTGGGCCCAGTCTTGCGGGAATACATCGTCTCGGAAGCCATGCACGCGCTTGGCGTGCCGACGACACGGGCGCTGGCTGCCGTCACCACGGGCGAAACAGTGGCCCGCGAGGCGCCCTTTCCCGGTGCCGTGCTGACCCGCGTAGCTGCAAGCCACATCCGCGTGGGCACCTTCCAGTATTTTGCATCGCGCGAGGATACCGAAGCGCTGCAACTTCTGACCGACCACGCCATCACCCGGCACTACCCGGAGGTGGCAGAAGACGCCCTGCCGGCACTTGCCCTTCTTGGCGCGGTCGTGGGGGCACAGGCGCGGCTTGTCGCCCGGTGGATGAGCCTCGGCTTCATCCACGGTGTGATGAACACCGACAACACCACCGTGTCTGGCGAAACCATCGACTACGGACCCTGCGCCTTTCTTGACGCCTACCACCCTGACAAGGTCTTCAGTTCGATCGACCAGTTCGGGCGGTACGCCTACAAGAACCAGCCCGACATCCTGATCTGGAACCTCGCGCAACTAGGCGGCAGCCTCGTGCCGCTGATTGGTCCTGACGAGGATAAGGCTGTGGAACTGGCGCTGGAGGTCATCCACGGCTTCCCTGATCTTTACCGCGCTGAATGGCTGCGGCTATTTCGCACCAAGCTCGGTCTTGCCGAAGCAGAGGACAATGACGCGGCCCTGATCCACGATCTCCTTGACCGGATGGCCGCGGGACAGGCGGATTTCACCAACACCTTTCGCGGCCTCGCAAACGGCACCACCGGCCAGGCCTTCGCCGCGCCCGATGCGCTGGATGGCTGGCACCCCGCCTATGAAGCCCGCCTGACACGCGAGGCCCGCAGCGCAGAAGAGCGCATCGCGGCCATGGACGCTGCGAACCCGGCGCTGATTCCGCGCAACCACCGGGTGGAAGAGGCGATATCCCATGCAGTCAGCGGCGATCTTGCGCCTTTCGAGCGTCTGGTCGCTGCTCTGAGCGCGCCCTTTTCGCTGGCCGGAAAGGATAGTGATCTTGCGGCCCCGCCGAAGGACGACGAGCGCGTTCTACAGACATTCTGCGGTACCTGACTACAGCGCCCATGACCCAGAATCTGCACTAGGCCCCCGCGCACGGCGCTGATAGGGTCGCGCTGATTTTCTCGCGGAACCGGCATGACTCTTTTTCAGATTACGGCGCTTCTCATTGTTCTGGCCGGTGTTTTCGGCGCCATCAACTACCTGGTCCTCCGGCTTCCCTCGGCGATCGGCATTCTTGTGGTGTCGCTTGTCGCCTCCTTCGGGGTCATTGGCGTGGACGCGATCTTCCCGAAGATCACTCTGGAAGAAACCATTCGCGCGGGCGTTCTGGATCTGGAGTTCTCGGACACGCTGCTCGAAGGGATGCTCGGTCTTCTGCTTTTTGCCGGAGCGCTACACGTCAAGGTCAGTGACCTTCGCGCGCACTGGCCGGTCATTCTGTTGATGGCAACAATCGGCGTCGGGATCTCCACGGCCATTGCTGGCGTCGGATTTTCTTGGATCACGGGCGCACCTCTGGTCATCGCAATGATCTGGGGAGCGCTGATCTCGCCCACCGATCCCGTGGCCGTCATGGGCGTCCTGCGAACCGCGAAACTCAACAAGCCACTGGAAACCGCAATCTCCGGGGAAAGCCTTTTCAACGACGGCGTTGGCTACGTAACCTTTCTGCTGCTTGTGGGCCTGGCCTTCCCCAATGCCAATGCGCCGCATACCAGCGGGTTTGCCGAAATCGCAGAGCTGTTTGTTGTCGAAGCTCTGGGCGGCGCGCTTCTGGGTATCGTCCTTGGCTTTCTGACCTTCCGGCTCATGCGCCAGATCGATGAGCGGTCACTTGGGGTCCTTTTGACACTCGGGCTTGCGTTCGGCGGCTATGAACTGGCGGTCTACATGGGTGTATCCGGTCCGATCGCTGCCGTCTGTGCCGCGCTGATGATCGGGGACGTAGGGCCCAAGCACGGCATGAGCGAAGAGACCCGCTCTTTCGTCGACAGCTTCTGGGGCATCATCGACGAAATCCTCAACGCCATCCTCTTTCTGATGATCGGGATCGAGGTTTTCGCCATCACCTTCTCGTCGGACTTCTTTACAGCCGGCGTCCTCGCTATCGGCCTGTCACTTCTGGCACGCTTTCTTGCCGTTGTTCTACCGATCATTCTTCTGCGACCCTTCCAGAAGTTCTCGCTCGGTGCCGTTGCGATCATGACCTGGGGCGGGCTGAAGGGCGGTGTGTCGGTGGCGCTTGTGCTCAGCATGCCCGATAGCGAGTGGAAACCGATCATGCTGGCCTGCACCTACATGGTTGTGATCTTCACCATCGTCGTTCAGGGTCTCACCGTCGCCCCCCTGGCCCGCAAGCTTGGGCCGGAACCCGAACTCGTCTGACCGCAAGTGCCCGAACGCCTGTCTCCCATCCTTCCGCCGCGCGTGATCCTGTGTTTGCGCTTTGCCGATCACATGGTGGGCGAGTTTTCCCGGGACAACCTGATGCTGGTCGCCGCGGGCATCGCATTCTATGGCTTGCTTGCGCTCTTTCCCGGGATCAGCGCCGCACTCGCGCTGCTCGGTCTGATGCTTGATGCGGACAAGGTGGTGGCTGAACTCGACCACTTGTCCGATGTGCTGCCTGCCCAGGCCGAGGCGATCATCCTCGGACAGGTGCAGGCCGTGGCCTCGGGCAATGAAACGACCCTGAGCTTTGGTTTCTTCTTTGGCCTGATCCTGACCTTCTACTCTGCCTCAAAGGGAATGCAGGCGCTGATGGACGGGCTGAACATGGCCCATAACGAGCGGGAGACCCGCAGCTTCATCCACCGCTACGCCGTGCGCCTCGGCCTGACGTTCTTTCTGATCGCCGGGCTGCTCGTGGGCGTTGCAGCGGCGATCATCCTGCCCGCAGTGCTCACCTTTTTCGGGGTTGAAAATGTGCCTGGATCCTGGGTCGCCAATCTCAGCTGGCCCATCCTTCTGATCCTGACACTTTTCGGCCTGCGTATCCTTTATCTTATCGGACCCGACCACAGCCGTCCGCAGTCGGGCATCATGACCTGGGGGACGGTGATCGCGGCCGCGCTCTGGGTTCTCGCCAGTCTCGGCTTCTCCTGGTACGTCTCGAATTTCGGCAGCTACAACGAAACTTTCGGGGCCCTTGGTGGCGTCATCGTGCTGCTGATGTGGCTCTGGATTTCGGGGCTGGTCATTTTGATCGGGGCCGAGATAGATGCCACCATCGAAGTCTTTCAGACCGAAGCGCGGGAGGCACGAGCGCAATGACCGATTACCTTGTCTACGACGTTTTCACCGACACGGCCTTCGGCGGCAACCAACTGGCGATCATGCCCGACGCGCACGGCTTGCCGGAAGACAGCCTTCAGAAGATCGCACGCGAGTTCAATTTCTCGGAATCGACGTTTGTCTTCCCGCCCGAAGACCCCGGCCACACGGCGCGGGTGCGTATCTTTACACCCACATCCGAACTGCCCTTTGCCGGTCACCCCACGATCGGAACGGCGGTGGCACTGGCCGATCTGGGGCGCGGCGGGCCTGATATGGTGCTTGAACTGGGCGTTGGGCCGATCCCTTGTAGCGTCACGGGCAACCGGGCGCGTTTCGACACCTCGGTCCCGCTGACGCGGGAAGCGGAGCTCGACGCGGATCTGATGGCCGCGTCGCTGGGCCTCGACCCTTCGCAGATCCGCACCGCGGCGCACGCGCCGGTCTTTGCGGGCGTCGGCCTGCCCTTTGCCATTGTGGAACTCAGCGACCGTGCGGCACTTGCGGCCTGCCTGCCCGATCTGGCCGCCATGCGCTCTGCCGCGCGGCCCGTGCACGGGGTGCTTAAATTCTCGGTCTTTGCCTATGTGCGGGACGCGCAAGAGATCGACGCGCGTATGTTCTCGCCGCTCGCCGGTATACCCGAAGACCCGGCCACTGGCAGCGCCAGCGCCGCGCTTACGGCGCTTTTGGGCGAACTCGACAACCGCTCGCAGCCTTTCGCCATCCGCCAGGGTGACGATATGGGGCGCCCCAGCCGGATCTTTTCGGACGTCACCGTCGAAAACGGCAAGAGCGAAAAGGTCTCCATCGCCGGTCAGGCCATCCGCACCATGGAAGGTCGTCTAACGCTCTGAGCCATTCAGGGTCTTCAAGCCGGGACGCGGCTGGTCTATCACCGAGAAACTGCGTCCAACCGGGGACAGGATGAGCGAGACGATCATAGAGCGATGCGAAGCCAAAGGCCTGCGCATGACCGAGCAACGCCGTGTTGTGGCCGAGGTGCTGGAGATCTCAAGCGACCACCCGGACGTGGAAGAGCTCTACGCGCGTGCCGTGGCCCGTGACCCCAAAATCTCGCTGGCCACGGTCTACCGGACGGTGAAGCTCTTTGAAGAGGCGGGCATCCTCGACAAGCTGGAATTCGGCGACGGCCGCGCCCGCTATGAAGACGCCGAGCGCGATCACCATGACCATCTGATCGATATCAACTCAGGCGAAGTCATCGAATTCGTCGATACCGAGATAGAGGTCCTGCAGGAAAAGATCGCCCGCAAGCTTGGCTACGAACTCAGGGGCCACAAGCTGGAGCTCTACGGCGTTCCACTGAAGAAGCAGACGGACTGAGCGGGTTGGGAAATGCCCGCGGTATTGGCCTCATGGTCGTGTCCATGGCGCTTTTTGCGCTGGCGGACCTTTTCGTAAAGCTCTCGACCGAGTTTATGCCGCCGTCGCTCTTGGCGCTCTGGCTTCTGGCCGGGGGGGCCCTGGTCTTTGTCGGGATCGTCGTTTTGCAAGGCCTGCCTCTCTTTAGCCGCGTGGCCTTTCACCCCACCCTGCTCGGACGCTATGTGGCCGAAATCTGCGGCGCCGTCGGCATGATCTCGGCCTTTGCGCGGGTCGATCTGTCGACCGTGGCGGCCATCCTGCAGGCAACGCCGCTTGTCGTGACGATGTCGGCGGCGCTTTTTCTGGGCGAAACCGTCGGCTGGCGCCGCTGGACGGCCATCGCGGTCGGGTTTTTCGGGGTGCTCCTGATCATCCAGCCCGGAGGTGCCGCCTTCGAACCGGCCATGCTCTGGGCCGTTCTTGGCATGCTCGGGCTCAGCTTCCGCGATTTCTTCACGCGGATATCGCCACCGGAGCTGCCCACCTCGATCCTGTCGGCCTATACGCTTCTGGCCGCGCTGCCAGCCATGCTGATCTGGTCGCTTATTGCCGAGGGCACGGTGATCCCGAAAGACCCCAACTGGTTCTTTATGGCTGCCATGGTGATCTTCGGCACCGGCGGATACTTCGCCGTGACGCTCGCCATGCGCGACGGCGAGATGTCAGCGATTGCGCCCTTCCGCTACACGCGGCTTCTGTTTGCCGGCGGCCTTGGTCTGATCTTTCTGGGCGAGCGCCCGGACGGGCTGGCCTACCTGGGCACGGCGCTGATCCTTGCGTCGGGGCTCTATTCGCTCTGGCGCGAACGCCGCCTTGCCAAAGCGCTTCACACACCGGGCGCGCCGGGCTAAAGAGCGCGCGACTGGTATCGCTAACGCAGGGGCCTCCCATGAGCACCATCATTGACATCCACGCCCGCGAAATCCTCGACAGCCGCGGCAACCCCACCGTCGAAGTCGACGTCGTGCTCGAAGACGGCACAATGGGCCGCGCCGCGGTGCCCTCGGGTGCCTCGACAGGCGCCTATGAAGCGGTGGAAAAACGCGACGGCGACAAGGCGCGTTACAAAGGAAAGGGCGTTCTGGAAGCGGTGGCCGCCGTGAACGGCGAGATCGCCGAAGACCTCGTGGGCATGGACGCCACCGAACAGGAAACCATTGATGCCGCAATGATCGAACTTGACGGCACCGAAAACAAAAGCCGCCTCGGCGCCAACGCCATCCTGGGTGTCAGCCTGGCCACCGCGAAAGCCGCAGCCGATTTTTCCATGCAACCGCTCTACCGCTACGTGGGCGGCACCGCCGCGCGAATCCTGCCCGTGCCGATGATGAATATCATCAACGGCGGCGAGCATGCCGATAACCCCATCGACATTCAGGAATTCATGATCATGCCGGTCAGCGCGGGCAATATTCGCGACGCCGTGCGCATGGGCTCCGAGGTCTTCCATACGCTAAAAAAAGAACTCTCCGACGCGGGCCACAACACCGGCATCGGCGACGAAGGCGGCTTTGCCCCGAACCTCAGCTCGACCCGCGACGCGCTGGATTTCATCCTGAAATCCATTGAAGGCGCCGGGTACACGCCGGGCGAGGACATCTATCTTGCCCTCGACTGCGCCGCGACCGAGTACTTCAAGGGCGGCAATTATGTCTTTGCGGGAGAAGGGAAAACCCTCTCACCGTCCGAGAACGTCCACTACCTCGCAGCGCTCGTGAACGACTACCCGATCATCTCGATCGAAGACGGCTGCTCAGAGGATGACTGGGACGGCTGGCACACCCTCACCGAGGCGCTCGGCGCCCGCATCCAGCTTGTGGGCGACGACCTTTTCGTCACCAACCCCAGTCGCCTATCCATGGGGATCGAAAAGGGATGCGCGAACTCGCTTCTGGTCAAGGTCAACCAGATCGGCACGCTGTCGGAAACGCTGCGCGCTGTCGATATGGCGCACCGCGCCCGCATGACCTGCGTGATGTCGCACCGCTCGGGCGAAACCGAGGACGCGACGATTGCCGATCTTGCCGTCGGGACGAACTGCGGACAGATCAAGACTGGCTCTCTCAGCCGCTCGGACCGACTGGCAAAGTATAACCAACTGATCCGCATCGAAGAAACGCTGGGAGAAGCGGCAGAATACGCCGGCACCAGCATCCTGAAGTGAGCGAGCCGCTCTACAACGACCCTGACTGGGCGCGGTTCTACGACATCGCAAACGTTTGGGCGGCGGACTTCGACTTTTGCGCCGCCCTGGCGAAGGACGCCAGTTGCGTCCTCGACATCGGCTGCGGCACCGGCGAACTGGCGGCGGCCCTGGCCGAGGAGCGCGAAGTCTGGGGTGTGGACCCGGCCCGCGCCATGCTGGATGTCGCCCGTGCCCGCCCCGGCGGCGACCGCGTAAGATGGGTCGAAGGGGACGCCCGCGATCTTGATCTCGGGCGGCGCTTCGACCTGATTGTGCTGACCGGCCACGCCTTCCAGGTCTTTCTGACCGACGCCGATGAACGCAGCGCCCTCTCGACCATCGCCCGGCACCTGGCACCGGAGGGTCGGTTCATCTTAGACACCCGCAACGGCCCCATGGAGGCCTGGCGCCACTGGATGCCTGAGAAAACGCGGCAGACATTCGACCACCCCACCCAGGGGACCATCACCCGGTGGACGGAAACCAGTTTCGACCACGCTACGGGCATCGCCGCCTATACGACCCACCACGCGGTGCCGTCGGGCGCGCACGGCAGCGCGACCTCCCGCATCCGTTTCATTGACAAACCCCATCTCGAAGTGCAGCTTTCCGCCGCCGGCCTTGCAGCACAGGCATGGTTCAGCGACTGGCACGGCGGTCCTTGGCACGCCAAGGCCCCCGAAATCATCCCCCTGGGAGGTCATGCCTGATGCTCACCCCCGGTCTTCACGCGGTGCCGCCGGGCAAGGTCGCGACCGTAGTGACTCACCTGGAAATGACTGCGCGGCCCGAGGCGCGACCGGACCATGTGCCCGAGGACATTCAGATCGTGACCGCCGAAGCGCCAACGCCGGACTGGTTTCGTGCGCTCTTTCGCCGTGTCGGTCAGGACTGGCTCTGGTTTTCCAGCCTGCAGTTGTCGGACGCAGCCCTCTCGGCGATTCTTGACGATCCCGACATCCGGATCTGGAGCGTGCGCAAGGGCGGCGAAGACCTCGGCTTACTCGAACTCGATTTCCGCACCGAAGGCGCCTGCGAACTGGCTTTCTTCGGGCTGGCCCCGCCCCTTATCGGTACGGGCGCAGGCAGGGCGCTCATGAACCGCGCCATAGCCGAGGCCTGGGCCGCGCCCATCACCCGCTTTCACGTCCATACCTGCACGCTCGATAGCCCGCAGGCGCTGGCCTTCTACATCCGCTCGGGCTTTAATCCGGTTCGGCAAGAAGTTGAAATCGCTGACGATCCCAGGCTGACAGGTGACCTGCCTCCCGAAGCCGCCCCTCAAATCCCGGTGTTCCACCCATGACTGCAGACCAGATCATCGCCCATCTCGGGCTTAAACAGCACCCAGAAGGCGGCCACTACCGCGAAACCTGGATCGCCGCAGCCGAGGGCGACGCCCGGCCCGCAGGTACCGCGATCTACTTCCTGCTCCGAAAGGGTGAGCGCAGCCACTGGCACCGAGTCGACACCACCGAGATCTGGCACTATTACGCCGGCGCGCCAATTACCCTGCGCATCGCCGAAACCGAGGCCGGACCAGCACGGATCCATCCCCTGGGCCCCGCGCTTGCCGCCGGCGAAATGCCCCAGGTCATCGTTTCCGAAGGGCACTGGCAGTCGGCCGAAAGCACCGGAGACTGGACACTCGTCGGCTGCACCGTCAGCCCCGCCTTTCGCTTCGAAGGTTTTGAGCTTGCCGAGCCAGGCTTCGTCATCCCAGACGCCCCCTGATCCCGGCGCGCTGCGCGTCCGCAATGCGGACGCCCGCTGCAAGGGGGCTCGATGCCCCCGCGCAGCGGCTCTTCTCACCTCACCGGCTGGCTTACCGTGCCGCCGCCAATGGCCGCTGCCACGCCCGTTGTCGACCGGCAGGTCGTCGGCAGCCCGCGCGCAACGCGCACCGCAAGAAAGCCGAAGGCCTGCGCCTCCAGCATATCGCCGTCAAGGCCCGCCGCCTCCACTGGCACCACGGGGCACGGCACGCGTTCGGTCAGCATCGCCATCAACACAGGGTTCCTGCGGCCGCCGCCGGTGACCAGCAGCCTTTTGGGCACCTCGGGACAATGTTCAAAACCGCGCGCCACGCTCGCCGCGGCAACCGCCGCCAGTGTGGCCGCCGCATCCGCGTCGGTCAGATCCTTCACCGCCGCGCTGATCCGTTCGAAATCGTTCCGGTCGAGCGACTTCGGCGGTATCCGCAGAAAAAACGGCAGGGCCATCGCCTGCGCCACCACGCCTTCATCCACCCGGCCCTGCGCCGCCAGCCGGCCGCCGTCGTCGAACCGCCGTCCCCGGCGTTCCAGGATCAGATCGTCGATGGGCGCGTTGGCCGGGCCGGTGTCGAAAGCCAGAAGCGCGCCCTCCTCTTCGGGGGCGCCCGCCCTTGGATCGATCCAGGTCAGGTTGCCCACGCCGCCGAGGTTGAGCATGGCAAGCGGCGCCGTCTCGCCGAGGTACTGCGCCAGTGCGAAGTGGTAAAAGGGCGCCAGCGGCGCGCCCTGCCCGCCCATCTGCACATCCGCCGTGCGGAAATCCCAGACAACGGGCATCCCCAGGACCGCCGCCAGCACCTGACCCGACCCAATCTGATGGGTGCCGCGCCCGCCGGGATCATGGCTCAGCGTCTGGCCGTGAAAGCCCACGAGCTCCGCGCCTTTGATCCGTGACAAAACCTGCGCATGGACCCGTTCGACGATCTCGGCACCCTCCTCGATCCCCGCGTCACCGGGCCAGCGTCCCAGAAGCGCCCGGAGCACGGCCCGCTCTTTGTCGGCATAGGCCCGGTAACCTGTCTGGCCGAAGCCCTCGATCCTTTCGCCATCGGTCAGGATCATCGCCGCGTCCACCCCGTCAAGCGAGGTCCCCGACATCGCCCCGAGCGCCCAGACCGGACCGTCCTTCTTCATGGCTTTTCCTTGTCCTGACTGCCCGTTATAGACACGGACGCCAACATGGACGAAGCACGTATGACCTACCACCCGAAATCCGACTTCCTGCACGTGATCCGCGAACGCGGATTTCTGGCCGACTGCACTGACCTGCAGAGCCTTGATGAGCGTATGGCAAAGGAAACGGTGACGGGATACATCGGCTTCGATCTGACGGCCACGAGCCTGCATATCGGCAACCTCGTCCAGATCATGCTTTTGCGCTGGATGCAGAAGACCGGCCACCGGCCGATTACGCTCATGGGCGGCGGCACGACCAAGGTCGGCGATCCGTCGGGCAAGGACGAGATGCGCAAGATGCTCACGGTGGACCAGATCACCGCCAATGCCGACGGCATCCGACAGGTCTTTGCCCGCTACATCACCTATGGCGACGGCCCCACGGACTCGCCACTTGTGAACAACGCCGAGTGGCTCGACAAGCTGGGCTACATCGACTTTCTCCGCGACATCGGCAAGCATTTCACGATCAACCGGCTTCTGGCCTTTGAGAGCGTGAAGTCCCGCCTCGACCGCGAACAGGCGCTGAGCTTTATCGAGTTCAACTACATGCTTCTCCAGGCCTACGACTTTCTGGAACTGCACCGCCGCTATGGCTGCATCCTCCAGATGGGCGGGTCGGACCAATGGGGCAACATCGTCTCGGGCGCCGATCTGATCCGCCGGGTGGAGGCGACCGAGGCCTTCGGGCTGACGACACCCCTTGTCACCCGCTCGGATGGCAAGAAGATGGGCAAATCCGCCGATGGCGCGATCTGGCTCAACGAAGACCGCATGTCGTCTTATGAGTTCTGGCAGTGGTGGCGGAACGTGGATGATGCCGACGTCGGTAAGTTCCTAAAGATGTTCACCGAAATCGACGTCGAGGAATGCGACCGCCTGGGAGCGCTTGGCGGCTCAGAGATTAATGAGGCCAAGGTCATGCTGGCCAATGCCGTCACTAGTCTCTGCCGGGGAGACAAGGCCGCAGACGCCGCCGAAGCGACCGCGCGCGAGGTTTTTGAGAAGGGCGGAACAGGCCAGGACCTACCAACGCTGACGCTGTCGCCTTCCGAAATCTCGGAAGGCATTTCCATTGTGCAGCTTATTGTACGCACAGGGTTGGCGAAATCCGGCAAGGAAGCCAAACGTCTTATCGAAGGGGGCGGCGCGCGGCTTGACGACGCCCCACTCAGCGATGCGGGGCTGATCTTGGATGCCGGCACGCTTGCGAGCCCGGTAAAACTGAGCGCCGGGAAAAAGCGCCATGCCCTCGTCACGCTCGAAGGCTGACGTCTTTCGCCTGACCGCCGCAGACCGGGACGAAGCCGATCTCGTGCTGCGTGCGGCTTTCGAGCGCTACGTCCGGCAACTCGGTCGAGACCTCAGCGCCCGCGGAGACCGGAACCTTGACCGTCATATTGCAGAGGGCAGTGTCTTCGGGGTCCGGGACGGCGACGCATTGGCCCGTGTTTTGGCCGGGGTACTGGTGTCAGGTATCGACAGCCCGGAGGTTTGGCAGATCAAATTCCTTGCCGTTCACCCGGACCATCAGGGAAAGGGTTTGTCTGGCCAGCTGATCGCGGAGTTGATCACGCAGGCGCGGGCCAGCGGCGCGCGGGAAATCCGGCTGCACACGGCGGCGATGATGACCCGCCTGATCGCCCACTACGAAAGCTTCGGCTTTACCGAGACGCACCGCGCCCCGCCAGATCACGATCTCGACACAAACCCCCGGGTCCATATGCGTCTGACGCTCTGAGGCCGCGACCTCACGAAATCCTGCACAGACGTTACTGGTTCGCGAGCGGGCGCCGCCATAGGCTTGCGCAACCTTTGGCACATGAGAATTTCAAATCGCCATGGCGCGTAAGCCGTCCAAACGGAAAAAGACGACCCAATCCGCCCCGACCAGTCCGGACCGGCGCACGACGCTCCGGCGTCTGGGCCTTTATGCAATTGGCGGGGCCGTCGTCATCGGCGGCGGGGCGGCCTTCGCGGTCGATTTCCAACGAAAGCTGGGCGAGCACGATCTGAGCGTGATTGGCCAGGGTACGCCGGTCGTCCTGCAAATTCACGATCCGCAGTGTGCGCTCTGCACGGAACTGCAGCGCGAAACGCGGCGGGCGCTCAGGTCGGTTCCCGCTGGGGCGCTTCTCTACCGCGTCGCCGACATCCGCACCGATGGTGGCGCGGCACGGGCAGCGCTTGAGGGGCTGCCCCATGTGACACTCGCTTTTTTTGACGCCGCCGGACGGCGGGTCCACGTGATCCAGGGCGTCACCCCGGCCGCGGAAATCGAGGCCGCCTTTACCGAGTTCCTGGCAATTCCCACGGGCTGACCGGACGCCATGTCCGGGCGGCTGCCACGATCAGCAGCACTTTTGAAACACCGCCAGCCCGACCTTTCGGCTGGCGCAAAGACGGCTGTGTTCACTCGCACAGAAATGACCTCTTTTCCAACGGCAAACCCATGATTCAGCGTGCGTTTTTGCATGTGCCGTCACAAGACCTGACATAGGCGTGAGACTTGGCTCCAACCGGTTGCGTGATGGTCCAGGCACCGTCATCTGTGGCGTACTTTCAACCTTACTGAGGACACCATGACACCGTTCAAATCGCTCATCGGCGCCGCCATCCTTGCCGCCGTCTCAGGCACAGCGTTTGCCGGACCCCAGTACCTCGATGACACCGGCTTTGCTGTGTCCGGGTACGATGTCGTCGCCTATCACGATCTGCCGCAGTCGCCTGTGGGAGAGGCGCAGGTAGACGCCGTTCCCGGACGCGCCGACATTACCGCCGACTACAACGGCGCCACCTTCGCCTTCTCCACCGAAGCCAACCGCGACCGTTTCCTCGAAGATCCGGCCGCCTTCGCCCCGGCCTATGACGGCCACTGCGCCTATGGCGTTTCCAAGGGCGGGAAGGTTCCGGGCAACCCCAATCTCTGGCGGATTGTGGACGGAACGCTGTACCTGAATATCACGCCGAACGTCGTGAATTTCTGGAACGAGGACATTCCCGGCAACCTCAAGCTCAGTGAAGCCAACTGGGTAGACCTTGAGCCGGCGGACGCCTCCGACCGCGCGATCCCCGAATTCTCGTCGCCGGCTCCGATCAACTAAGATCTCCACCGCTTACCCAATCGACCGAAAGCGCGCCCTCCGGGGCGCGTTTTTTTCTTGGCGTGTCTCAGCCGCCCAGCATCCAGTCCCCCTCGGGCCAGAAGGCGTGGAAGGCAAAAGCAAGCATCACGTCGTGGGGCACGTCGTGGCCCTGCCCGTCTCGCACCCGGATCGTGCCCACGTCCTTGCCATCGGCGATCCGCTCGGTGTCAAGCGCACTGGCCTGCCCCGCTTCCCAGGTCAGGACAAGACCCGCCTCACGCACCTCGGGTTCGGTGCGCAGCCGCTCCACAGGCCAGGCGCGATCGCCCACACGCACCACCCGGACCAGGGGGGCTATGCCGTGGGGCGGCATCTCGCCCGAATAGAGAAACGGCCGGGTCGAGCTGTCGTAGCTGACGTAAGGATTGGCGCCATAGGGGCGAGTCCAGCCGGGTTCATCCATCACCAGACCGTCCGGGCGCCGCGCCTTGAACTGGCCGAAGCTTTCCATCCAGGTGGGCAGCTGCGTCAGTTCCGCACCCAGCATCTCGCCCACGATCCCGGTGCCCACGGCCTGCTGCCACCAGCTTTCGGTTTCGCGGTCATACATGATCATGTCCGAGTTCCGCAGCTTGCCCGAGACCCCGAAACTCAACGTCCGCCCGCCCACGCGCCGGTCAAAGACCATGCCGGAATTGCACAGGGGGCAGAAGGTGACCGCCACGGGCACGCCGCCCGCGGTATCGTTCACGATCTCATGCCAGGTCAGGTAGCGGATCGGATAGGCGCGCGGTGCCTGGCCAGCGATCTCCAGCGTGATGACCGGTTCGCGCCCGTCGATGCGGGTTTCCTCGTTTGCCGGGATGAACCGCGCCACGTCCAGCGCCGGGATACCGTCCTTGGGCGGCCCGCCCGATAGAACCTCGATCCAGTCCACGCTGGTGCGCGAGAAATCCGTGTCGGGCCACTCGGATTTCCAGAACCGCGGTTCAGCACAGGACGCCGTAGCCCCCAACACCAGTGCCGCCGCGAAAAAAACCGCTCTGAATGGCATGAGCCGGGCCTCCCTGTCTCCCGTGCCGCAAGTGTGTCAGGCGGCGGGGTTCGGAACCACCCGGCTCACGGGAGTTTGACGGAAAGTGGCCGCTATTCGACGACTCGCACCGCTTCCATCCGGTCCGGCGCGCCGACGACGGCACCGTTCGGGCCGGTACCGCGCTTGATCGCGTCGATCACCTCCATACCGCCCGTGACCCGGCCCACAACCGTGTACTGACCATTGAGGTGCGGTGCGGGGGCGAACATGATGAAGAACTGGCTGTTGGCCGAGTTCGGATCCGACGACCGCGCCATGCCCACGACACCGCGCGCGAAATCCTCATCCGAGAACTCGGCGGGCAGATCGGGCCGGCTTGAGCCACCGCGCCCGGCAAGACGCATGTCGCCGCCTTCGCGCCCGTATTCCACGTCACCCGTCTGCGCCATGAAACCATCAATGACGCGGTGGAAGACGACACCGTCATAGGCACCTTCAGCGGCGAGCGCGGTGATCTGCTCCACATGTTGGGGCGCCACATCTTCCAGAAGATCGATAGTGATGGTGCCATTGGCCTCACCCGCGACATCGATTTCAAGGCTCGTGGCGAAGACGGGGCTGCCCAGAAGGCTGATGAACAAAGCAAGCTTACGCATCTGCGGCGACCTTCACGCTGATCATTCGGTCGGGGGTCGCTGGCGGCTCGCCGCGTGTGATCGCGTCCACATGCTCCATGCCGGACACGACGCGGCCATAAACCGTGTACTGACCGTTGAGAAAGTGATTGTCGGTGAAGTTGATGAAGAACTGGCTGTTGGCCGAGTTGGGGTTTTGCGACCGCGCCGCCCCAAGCGTGCCGCGGTCATGGGGCAACTTGGAGAACTCCGCCGGCAGATCAGGAAGGTCGGACCCACCGGTGCCCGCCATACGGATGTTGAAGCCGTCTTCCATATCGCCATGCTCGACATCGCCCGTCTGCGCCATGAACCCGTCGATCACCCGATGAAAACAGACGTTGTCATAGGCCCCTGCGCGCGCCAGTTCCTTCATGCGCTCGCTGTGCTGCGGCGCGACGTCGGGCAGAAGCTCGATCACCACCTCACCGTCTTTGAGCGCCACGATGATCGTGTTCTCGGGATCTTTTATCTCAGCCATCAGGCCCTCCTCTGATGCAAATTCAGGGCGGACCCTATGGGATGGCGTAAGGAAGGGAAAGGGCAGCCGGTCCGGCAGTTGACGGAAACGGCACCGCAGGCGACAAGACGCCCAGATTGCCCGTATGGAGATCCGCCCGATGGCCTGGAAACCCCTCGATACCATGGAACTGGCCGGCAAGACGGTGCTGACGCGCGTCGACCTGAACGTCCCCGTCCAGGACGGCGCCGTGTCCGACACCACGCGCATCGACCGCATCGTCCCCACCATCCGCGCCATTCTTGACGCAGGCGGGCGCCCGGTCCTGCTTGCGCATTTCGGCCGGCCCAAGGGTGTGCGGGTGCCGGAAATGTCCCTCAGGGTGGTGCTTCCTGCGCTTCAAACCGCCCTCGGCGTGCCCGTGCAGTTTGCCGAGGACTGCGTCGGTCCGGTGGCCGAAGCCGCCGTGAGCGCGCTGCCCGCAGGCAGCGTGCTGCTTTTGGAAAACACCCGGTATCAACCCGGTGAGGAAAAGAACGATCCGGCCCTGTCGGATGCCATGGCCGCCCTTGGCGATGTCTACTGCAACGACGCCTTTTCCGCCGCCCATCGCGCCCATGCGTCAACCGAGGGGATCGCCCGCCGCTTGCCAGCTTGCGCAGGCAAGCTGATGGCCGCCGAACTCACAGCCCTCGAAGCCGCCCTTGGCGCACCGGAGCGGCCTGTCGTGGCGGTTGTGGGGGGCGCAAAAGTGTCCACGAAACTCGACCTCCTGGGCAATCTCGTGGACAAGGTCGATCGCCTCGTCATCGGCGGCGGGATGGCCAATACCTTCCTCGCGGCCCAGGGCATCGACACCGGCAAATCCCTTGCCGAGCACGACATGGCCGGCACTGCGCGCGACATCCTCGCCAAGGCCGAAGATGCGGGATGCAGCATTCTTTTGCCCTCGGATGTCGTCGTTGCCCGCGAGTTCAAGGCAGGCGCCGCCAGCGAAACGCTGCCCGCCACCGCCTGCCCGCCCGATGCGATGATCCTGGACGCAGGCCCCGACACGGTCGCTGCCATTGCCCGCGTCTTTGAGGGATGCAAGACGCTGATCTGGAACGGCCCTCTTGGCGCCTTCGAAATCCCGCCCTTTGACGCGGCGACGGTCGCCGCCGCCGGGGCCGCCGCGGACCTGACCGATGCCGGACGCCTCATCTCGGTCGCCGGGGGCGGCGATACAGTCGCCGCGCTCAATGCCGCCGGGGTCGCCGGTCGGTTTACCTATGTCTCCTCGGCGGGTGGCGCGTTTCTTGAATGGATGGAGGGCAAGACGCTGCCCGGCGTGGCCGCCCTCGACCAGGGCTGAGCCCGCGCCGACATGCAATCTTTGCGCAGATGCACTAGGTAGGTAGACACCGCATTTCAGCACTGGAGGCCACTATGACCACTTGGACACTCGTCACCGGCGCCTCGTCGGGGATTGGCCGCGCATTCGCCGAACGCGCCGCACGGGAGGGCCGCGCCGTCCTTATCGCCGCGCGCCGCACTGACAAACTTGAAGAACTGGCGCCAAAGCTCACCGAACTCGGCGCCGAAGACGTGAGGATTGTAACCGCAGATTTGTCGAAGGACGCCGAGGTTGAGGCCCTGTGGACCGCCGCGACCTCAGGCGAGGACACCGTGGACTTTCTGGTCAATAACGCCGGGCTCGGCAGCCACGGTCAGTTCGATGTCGCCGACTGGACCCGCGAAAAACTGTCGCTCGCCGTCAATATCGACGGGTTGACGCACCTTATGAAACTCGCGGTCCCACATATGAAGGAAAACCGCAAAGGCCGGATCCTCAACGTCGCCTCCATCGCAGGCTTTCTGCCAAGCCCCAACATGGCGGTCTACGCCGCGACCAAGGCCTATGTTCTGTCGCTGTCCGAAGCAGTTGCCGAAGAACTGGACGGTACGGGCGTCACCGTCACCGCGCTCTGCCCCGGTGCCACAGAAAGCGAGTTCTTCTCGTCGGCTGACATGCTCGGCACCAGCATCGCCAAAAACACATCAAAATTGCCGAGTTCGAAAGAGGTCGCCGAGGCTGGCTGGCTGGCCGCGAAAATGGGCAGTCGGATCATCGTCCCGGGCGTGATGAACAAGACAATCGCCTTTATCCCGCGGATTATGCCCCGTTGGGCGATCACCCGGATCACGAAAAACGTGATGGGCGAGGCGAAATAGCGCTGTTTTTTCGGCAAAGGCCCTTGTGTTAGCGCCACCGCCGTTGCGCGCGGGCGGCGCCATCCCGTAAGACGCGTGTGGTGAAGATTTTTTCAAGGACGAGGGACATGAAGACGACCCGGATAGTACAGCGCATTCTGGCGAATTACGAAGGCGACACCCCTGGCGTGAAGGGAAAGCTGGCCTCGATCCTGATGACCGGCAAGCTCGGCGGGACCGGCAAGGTGATCATCCTGCCCGTGGACCAGGGGTTCGAACACGGACCTGCGCGCTCCTTTGCTCCGAATGCACCGGGATACGACCCCCACTATCACTACCAGCTGGCCATCGACGCGGGGCTCAACGCCTATGCCGCGCCGCTTGGCATGCTGGAAGCGGGTGCCGACACGTTCGCAGGCCAGATCCCGACGATCCTCAAGGCCAACTCCGCCAATTCGCTCATGTCGGCGACGGCGGGCAAGAACCAGGCCGTGACCGCCAGCGTCGACGATGCCCTGCGTCTTGGCTGCGCGGCCATCGGCTTTACCATTTACCCGGGTTCCGACATGGCGCTCGACATGTTCGAGGAGATCCGCGAGATGCGGGCCGAGGCCGCCACAAAGGGTGTCGCCACCGTGATCTGGTCCTACCCGCGAGGCGAGGCGATTTCCAAGGACGGCGAGACCGCGATCGACATAGCCGCCTATGCCGCACAGATCGCCGCGCTCCTGGGAGCGCATATCATCAAGATCAAGCTCTCCACCGATCACCTGGAACTGCCCGCCGCCAAGACGGTCTATGAAGAACAGAAAATCGACATCGCCACCCAGGCGGCACGGGTGCGCCACTGCATGGAGGCGTCCTTTGCCGGGCGGCGCATCGTGGTCTTCTCGGGCGGCGCCAAGAAGGGCGCCGACAGCGTCTACGACGATGCCCGCGCGATCCGCGACGGCGGCGGCAACGGCTCGATCATCGGACGCAATAGCTTCCAGCGCGACCGGGACGACGCGCTCGACATGCTGGGCAAGCTGGTCGACATCTATCGCGGCAAGGCCTGACCCCTGGCGGCAGCCCGCCAGGGCTGCGTGCGGAAGGGGGCTCGATGCCCCCGTCCGCGCGGTTTGCTGCACTCAGATCCCGAGCCGCGACAGACAAGCGGCGGTATCGACCGCAGGGCCTGCCCCCGGCGCAAAGCCGCGCGGGCCGGACAGCCGTGAGGCCACATAGGCCGCGCCGATCCCGGGCGCGGGACCTCTCAGCAAGACCGCAGCCGTCAAAAGACCCGCCAGACCTTCCGCAAACCGCCGGGCCTGCGCCTCGTCAGGGCCGCTCTTCCAGGCCGACCGGAACCCGTCCAGCGCGCGCGCGTAGCCTGCGTGCACCCCAAGCGCGCCCTCAAGCTCGGCCTCCAGCGCCTCCCGCGCCGCGGGCACCCGGGCCAGCGTACGCAAGATATCAAGGCAGATCACATTGCCCGAGCCTTCCCAGATCCCGTTGAGCGGCGCCTCGCGGTAAAACAGCGGCAGGCCCGTGTCTTCCACATAGCCCATGCCGCCGAGGCACTCCATCGCTTCGGCCACAACCACCGGGCAGCGTTTGTTGGCGTGGAATTTCGCCAGCGCCACAGCGATCCGGGCAAATTCCGCCGCGCCATCATCAAAGGCCCGCGCCACCCGAAACCCGAGCGCCGTGGCGCCTTCCCAGTCCAGAACCAGATCCGCCAGCACCGCGGCCATCAGGGGCTGATCCACCAGCCGGCGCTGAAATACCGTCCGGTGCCGCGCCCAATGGGCGGCCTCGGCAAGGGCCGCGCGCATCAGTCCCGCGGGCGCCATGGCGGTGTCGAGCCGCGTGTGGTGCACCATGGTCAGAATCGTTCGTACCCCGTCGCCTTCCGCACCCAGGGGCAGCGCAAGGGCACCGTGGTACTCGATCTCTGCCGAGGCGTTCGAACGGTTGCCGAGTTTGTCTTTTAGGCGCATCACCTGCACGGCGTTCCGCCTGTCACCCTCCAGCCACCGGGGTACCAGAAAGCAACTCAGCCCGCCGGGCGCCTGCGCCAGGGTCAGAAATCCGTCGGACATCGGCGCGGAACAGAACCACTTGTGACCGCTCAGCCGCCAGCCATCCCTGGTCTTCTCCGCCCGGGTGGTGTTCATCCGCACATCCGAGCCGCCCTGTTTCTCTGTCATCGCCATCCCGAGCGTGGCACCCGCCTTCTCGGCCAGGGGTGCCACGCGCGGATCGTAGGCGCGCGCGTTGAGCTTTTCTGCCCACTCGGAAAATTCCGGCGCCGCGGCCAGAGCCGGGATGCCCGCATAGGTCATCGTCATCGGGCAACACACCCCCGGGTCGACCTGGCTTAGAAGGTAGACCATGGCGGCATGGGTGGCGTGGCCGCCTCCGGTGCCCTCCCAGGGCAAACCCGCATAGCCGGCCTCGATGCCGGCTGCCATCTGGCGGTGATATCCGGGATGATACCGCACCTCGTCGATCCGCCGCCCGGCGCGGTCGAAAGGCACCAACTCCGGCCCGAACCGGTTCGCGTCGCGTCCGGCGGCGCGCATCTCTTCTGCTCCCAGAACCTCGGCGTAGGCCGTTAGCGCGGCGTCCTGCGCCCCCGCCACCTCCGCCCAGTCCCGCAGCACCGGGTCGTCTTTCCAAAGCCCGGCCTTGGGTGGCCCCGGCTGATTGGTCACCTCATGGGTCGCCAGCTGGCTTTCCGGCTCCATCGCGGCGCTCCTTCCTCCCCTACACCGCATAGGTTTACCGGCAAAATCCTGCGCTGGTGAAAAAAAGGGGATTCACAAGGCGAATCGCCTGTGCCACATTGAAAACAAGGCGGAGAAACCGTCTCTTATAATACGGCAGGCAGCCAGCGGACGTATGGGCAGAAGCAGACGGATCCCGACCCTCGGGGCACTCATCTTTCTCAGCACTTCCTTCCTGCTTGCAGGCTATTTCACCTTTGCTGCCCTGCAGGGCGACTACGGTCTCTTTCGGCGCATCCAGATCGAAGCGGAAGCCGACATGCTGCGCGCCGAACTGCAGCGCCTGCAGGCCGAAGTCGCCGCCGTTGAGAACAAGACACAACGACTGTCGGACACCTATCTCGACCTCGATCTTCTCGACGAACAGGCCCGCGATATCCTTGGCCTCGTCCGGTCTGACGAGATCGTCGTCCAGTAACAGGCCCCTCGCGACATCGTCACACCCGCAAAGCGGCCATGCGCTTGGCGCAAGGCAAATACCTTTGAAAGCTGACGCGGCGTCGTGTAAGGATAGTTCAACGTTAAACTATACTCCGCCAGAGAGGGGGATTGCCCATGGCCGCCCGTCGGACGTCCACGAAATCGGCTGCAAAACCAAACGTTTCCGCTGACGAACTGCTCGAATACTACCGTGAAATGCTCTTGATCCGGCGATTCGAAGAAAAGGCCGGTCAGCTTTATGGCATGGGGCTCATCGGCGGCTTCTGCCACCTCTACATCGGACAGGAGGCGGTGGTTGTCGGGCTTGAGGCCGCGGCGGGCGAAGGTGACAAGCGTGTCACCTCCTACCGCGACCACGGCCATATGCTGGCCTGCGGCATGGATCCCAAGGGCGTAATGGCGGAACTGACCGGACGCGAGGGCGGCTATTCCAAGGGGAAAGGCGGCTCGATGCACATGTTCTCCAAGGAAAAGCACTTCTACGGCGGCCACGGCATCGTCGGTGCCCAGGTGCCGATCGGCGCCGGTCTGGCCTTTGCCGACAAATACCTGGGCAACGACCGCGTGACCTTCACCTATTTCGGCGATGGCGCCGCAAACCAGGGCCAGGTCTACGAAACCTACAATATGGCCGAGCTATGGGACCTGCCGGTTATCTTCGTCATTGAGAACAATCAATACGCCATGGGCACCTCGGTCCAGCGGTCCACGAAATCGCCAAGCCTCTGGGAACGCGGTGCCGCTTACGGCATCCCCGGCGAAGAAGTCGACGGGATGGATGTGCTCGCGGTCAAGGCCGCCGGCGAAAAGGCCGTCGCCCACTGCCGCTCTGGCAAGGGCCCCTATATCCTTGAGATCAAAACCTACCGATACCGCGGCCACTCCATGTCGGATCCGGCCAAGTACCGCACCCGCGAGGAGGTCCAGAAGGTCCGCGAAGAGCGCGACTCCATTGACCACGTGCGCCAACTCCTTCTGACCGGCAAGCACGCCTCCGAGGAAGATCTCAAGGCTATCGACAAAGAGATCAAGGACGTCGTCAACGAGGCGGCCGAGTTCTCGAAAGAAAGCCCCGAACCGGCGCTCGAAGAGCTCTGGACCGATATCTACGCCTGAGGGAGACGACAACCATGGCAACCGAATTACTGATGCCCGCCCTCTCGCCGACGATGGAAGAGGGCACTCTGGCAAAATGGCTGATCAAGGAAGGCGATACCGTGTCGTCCGGCGATATCATGGCCGAGATCGAGACCGACAAGGCGACGATGGAGTTCGAAGCCGTTGACGAAGGCATCGTCGGCAAGATCCTCGTGGCCGAAGGCACCGAGGGCGTGAAAGTGAATACGCCGATCGCGATCCTCGTGGAGGAAGGCGAAAGTGCCGATGACGTCGCCGTCGCCCCGGCGGCGGCAGCGCCCGCTCCGGCACCCGCGGCCGAGGCCCCTGCACCGGCGGCCGCCGCAGCGCCCGTACCTGTAGTCGTGCCCGACGAACCCGAGGTGCCCACGGGAACCGAGATGAAAACCATGACCGTACGCGAAGCCCTGCGCGACGCCATGGCCGAGGAAATGCGGGCCGATGACGACGTCTTCATCATGGGCGAGGAGGTGGCCGAGTATCAGGGTGCCTATAAGGTAACCCAGGGTCTGTTGGAAGAGTTCGGCGCTCGCCG
>JBCDED010000024.1:0-45817 GCA_039179985.1 Pseudomonadota bacterium | reverse complement strand
CCCTTGCTCGATTGCTTCAAAAATGACCTGGTGTTGCGCGTTCCCGATGCGAAGACGGAACGCACCGCGTTCCCACAAGTCTGGGGTCTCAGTCACGTTGCGGTCAAACACCATCGAACCCGCGGCCAGCATCGGCAGATGGCTGATCTGTTCACATGTGAAGCCGACATAGTCGTTGCCGCACGCTTCCAGAATTGTTCGGTGGAACTGCTCGTTCGCTGTCTGCATCTGGCGAGCAATTGGCGCATCGAGACGGCCAAGGTCGATTAGTTGATCAATTGTCTCAATCGCTTGAGCCATCGCTGGCAGGTACTTCGCGCGGTCGGGCGACTGTGCCATCAGACGAGCCGCCAAACTCTCGAGGTGTCCGCGCACCTGCACGGCCTGCATGATGTCCGCGATTGTTGGGCTTTGAATTTTGTACCCGCGTCCCTCACCCCGCGCGACTATCCCCTCGCGTTCAAGAAGTCGAAGCGCCAAACGTACAGGTGTACGCGACACGCTATGCGCTTCGCAAAGCTGTGCTTCGGAAAGACGCGCCCCCTCGGGGTAAACCCCATGAAAAATGTCGCTGCGGATCTTTGCCGCCAGCTTGGTGTCGATTGAATCCATACCAAATTGATTCAAATTTGGGATCCCAAAGTCAAGCGAGAAGGGCTTACATGGAGTCAAAATCGAAGAAAAGTCCTTGATTTAGGATCCTGAATCAGCTTTCTCTAGGGTTGATAAGCGAAGAATCGGCCATTGCTGGGGCTCCCTGAGGAGGGCTTGGGATCCCAAATGGCCGAGTGTGGATTTGGGAGGACATCATGAAACATTCTCGGCTTTCGATTGCTGCGTTTTTCGCCGCGTCACTCATTGGAGCGTCACAGTCAGCCTTGGCTGAAGAGTTGACGGTCGCGACATTTGTTCCGCCGCAGCACCACACCAACACGGTGATGTTCAAATGGTTCGGAGAGCAGCTTGAAGAGCGGTCCGGCGGCACTTTGAGCATGCAGCTGTTCCCAGCGGGGCAACTCGGTGCAGGTCCGGTGCAGCAGTACAAACGCGCGGTCGAAGGTGTGGCGGATATTACGTTCGGTGTGTCAGCCTATACGCCGGCGATCTTTCCTAAGACCATGCTGGCCATTCCGCCAGGCAAAGCCACAAGCTCTGCCGAAGCCACCGAACGGTTGCTTGCAGTGTTCGATGAGCACCTCGCCGATGAATATGAAGACGTGAAAGTCATCGGTCTCACGACTGCGGCTGGGATCGGCATTGCAGCAACCAAGGACGTTTCGACGCTGGACGGCATGAAGGGTGCCAAAGTTGTCCCCTATGCCGCGCTGACAACACCAATCATCGAGGCGATGGGTGCCGTCCCTGTGCAAATGCCAGTGACGGAGATGTACACGGGCCTTTCGACCGGCACGATCGATGGTGCCTATGCTACGTATAATAACATGACGCCACCCTGGAACTTCTGGGATGTGTCATCGCACTTCGTCACCAACGTTCCTGTTCAGCACGCTGTGATCTTCGTTGTGATGAACAAAGAGCGGTATGAGGGACTGAGCGACGAACATCGTGCAATCGTTGATGAACTTTCGGGCGAACTGGCCTCAATGAAGCTGGCAGAAAGCTTTGATGGAGCTGATTCCAAGTCGCTTCAGATGATGAAGGACACAGTGGGCAAAAACTATGAGCTTGTCGAAGTTTCGGCCGAAGAGCGCGCCAAGATGGACGCTGCTGTGGCCGAAGGCATGAAGGTGATCTTTGCCGATTACGCATCGCGCGGAATCGACAACGCCGAAGAAATCTACAACGCAATCAACCAATAAAAGGGGAGAGACATGCCTCTCGCTTCACAAATTCGTGCCGGCGTCGCCGCCGCACTTTTCTTCGCCGCGCAAGCCGCAACTGCAGAAGAGCTTTCAGTGGCTACCTTTGTGCCGCCCAACCACGAAACGGTAACTGGCGCGCTGGCCTGGTTCGAACAGGAAATCACCGAGCGTTCGGGCGGGACGCTTACCATGAAGCTTTACCCCGCTGGACAATTGGGGGCCGGGCCAAAGCAACAATACAAGCGCGCCATCGAAGGCGTCGCCGACATTACGTTTGGCATCGCTTCGGTCACGCCGACGCTCTTTCCGAAAACCATGCTTGCCGTGCCGCCCGGCAAGGCAGTTGATGCGCTAGATTCAACCGAACGCATGTGGGCCGTTTTTGACGAGTACATGGCGGACGAATGGTCAGACGTGAAGGTCTTGGCTATCGGCAACCCAGCTGGTGGGATGATTGTCTCCACCAAGGATGTCTCGACCTTGGAAGGCATGAAGGGTGCTAAGATCGTTCCCTTCGCCTCAATGACGACCCCAGTTATTCAGGGCATGGGCGCCGTTCCCGTCGCCCTCGATACCACCGAGCACTACACCGGCCTGAGCACCGGCACGATCGACGCGGCAATCTCGACGATCAACAACATCATGCCGCCCTGGAACCTCGACGAGGTTGCAGATTACGCGATCCTGAACACACCCGCGACATTCAACCCTGTGTTTTTTGTGATGAATAAAGAACGCTATACGGGTCTGTCTGACGAACACCGGGCAGTCATCGACGAAATCGCTGGTTTGCCGTTCTCATTGGAGCTGGCGCGGTCGTTCCACCACGCCGACGAGCTCGCACTCGAATGGGTGGATGAGCAGCAGGCATCCGGCGAACTGAACGTCGAGTGGATCACGGTTTCGGACGCCGAGCGGGCCAAAATGGAAATGGCTGCCGCAGAAGGCATGCAGGCGATCTATGAAGACTATGCCGAGCGGGGGATCCCCAACGCTCAGGAAATCTACGAAGCACTGAACAAGTGACCGCAAGGTTGCTGGAGCGGGGTCTCCGCAGCGGCGTGTTTTGAGGTGGGACAGAACTTATGCCCAAAGACCAAAATGAACCACTTCGTGCGCCCCGCGCGATTGCTGTGCTTGATCGCGTACTGGTCTGGATCTCCCTGCTTCTGGGCGGAGCGACACTCGCCTTTATGACCGTGTTCTCTGTCTGGAATGTCCTGATCATGCGCAAGGCACTCAATTCGCCAATTATCGGAGCGGAAGACCTTTTGATCCTGTCACTGGTGGTTATCGTCGCGTTGTCGATACCGCTGGGCGCGCGTACGGGCGCGCATATCGAGATCGAAGTCCTTGAATCCAATATGTCGGCGCGTTTTGCGAAGTGGTCGCTGGTTGCAGTCAAGTCGATGGGTGTGGTTCTTCTTGCGATAATGTCCTGGCGCTTGGCTCACGCGGGCGAAAGTGCCGCGAGATTCGGCGAGACAACGCAGCAACTGCTGATTTCCTTTGGTCCTTTTTATTATTTTCTCGCGGTTTCCATCGGTATCTACGCCGTAGTGCTAGTTCTGGACATCTGGCAACTTATCCGCTCGGACGAGGTCTTGAAACTCAAGATTTCGGGGGACGAGCTGTGATCAGCATGACCCTTCTCGGAATTCTGGGGCTCTTGTCGCTTTTTGTCCTGTTGGCGCTTCGCATGCCTGTTGCGCTATCGATGCTGGCAGTGGGGCTGGTAGGCACGATCATCGCCAACGCGAACCAGTTTCTGGCGGTCGGTATGTCCGCCGATCAGGCTTGGGCACGTGGTTTGCGTATCGCGTATTCGAACCTATCCGGTGAGACATTCGAGGCGGCTTCAAACTTCAACCTTCTTGTCATTCCGATGTTTGTGCTCATGGGCACCCTGGCCGGAGTGTCAGGCATGTCGAATGACCTGTTCACTGCCGCCTATCGCTGGATGGGACATATGCGGGGTGGTCTTGCTTCGGCCACCATCGCGGCCTGCGCTGGCTTTGCCGCACTGTCTGGTTCGTCGCTTGCGTCAGCCGTCACCATGGGGCGCGTCGCGTTGCCCGAGATGAAGCGCTACAACTATGCCGACAGCCTCGCCACCGGATCGGTGGCGGCCGGGGGAACGCTTGGATTCTTGATCCCGCCATCGGGCGGCATGATCATCTATGCCGTTCTCACCGAACAAAGCATCGGGCGGCTTTTCATGGCTGGCGTTTTCCCGGGCATCATCCTGACATTGCTGTTCATCGGTGCGATCTACTTTACGGTGCTGCGCAAGCCCGATGCTGGGCCGCGCGGCGAACGGTCGGCATGGCCAGAACGCAAAGAGTCGCTTTTAAAGGCGTCGCCGATCCTCGCGGTTGTGATCGTGACGATCGGCGGGATGTATACCGGGTTTTTCACACCGGTCGAGGCATCGTCCGTCGGCGCGTTCTTTACCTTCGTAGTCGCCGCGTTGCGCCGATCGCTTTCACTGGACGCGATCCGAACGGTTATTCTTCAAACGATGAACGCCACGGCGACCGTTTTCCTCATCATTATCGGCGCGTTCGTGTTCATCCCCTTCATCTCACTGACCGAAGTGCCTGCGGATTTGGTGACCTTGCTGACCTCGCTGCCAATCGGGGAATACGGTGTCCTGCTGATTATCGTGCTGGTCTACATATTCCTGGGGATGTTCCTTGAATCGATTGCGATGCTGGTCCTAACGATCCCGGTCGTGATCCCGATTGCGATCGGACTCGATTGGGATCTGATCTGGTTCGGGATCATTGTCGTTATCGTTCTTGAAATGGGGATGATCAGCCCGCCAGTTGGGATCAACGTCTTCATCGTGAAATCAATCGCGCCAAGCGTGCCGATGGGCACGATCTTTCGGGGGATCTGGCCTTTCTGGTTCGCCATGGCCTTCATGATCTTCCTGCTTGTTCTCTTTCCCTCAATCGCCCTCTTCCTCCCCGAGACTTTAGTCGGCGGATAGCCAAGGAGCCTGTCCCATGGACGCAAGGATTGACATCAAATCGCTTCAGCATTTCATCGGTGGAACCTGGCGGGATGCTGAGGGCGGAGCCACGTTCAAGGACCTGAACCCGTTGGACGACTCTCTTTACGCTCAAGTTGCCCACGGAACGCGAGCAGACATGCTGAAAGGCGTTGCTGCGGCCAAAGCGGCCTTTCCAGAATACCGAGAGACAACGCCGACCCAGCGCGAACGCTGGTTACTTCGCGTCGCAGAGTTGATGGAAGAACGGCAGGCGCAACTTGTCGACTGCCTGATCGATGAGATCGGCTCACCACTGCAAAAAGCGATGTTCGAGTTCAACAAGGGCCTGACGATGATCCGTGCGGCTGCCGGTCTGTGTCGGAATGTTCGTGGCGAAACCATCCCGTCAGACCGCCCGGGAACATTCTCGATGTCGATCCGCGAACCCCTGGGTGTCGTTGCTGTCATAACACCTTTCAATGTGCCCTTGATTAAGACAACCCGGCTTGTGGCCAATGCCTTGGCGGTTGGGAATACCGTAGTTCACTTGCCGTCAGAGATGGCCCCGCACCTATCGCTGATATTCGCCGAGATCATAGCAGAGGCCGGTTTCCCGGCCGGGACCTACAACGTGGTCACGGGTATGGGAGCAGAGATCGGAGATGATCTGACGAGCCACGAAGACGTCGATTTCGTAACCTTCACCGGTTCGACGGTCATCGGTCAGCACATCAACGAAATCTGCGCCAGGAACAAGACACCCAGCACTCTGGAACTTGGCGGAAAAAGCCCGACGGTAGTAATGGCCGATGCCGATTTGGACACACTTATGCCACTGGCTGCGCGTTCAATTTTCATGATGGGTGGGCAGGCCTGTATTGGTTCGAGTCGCTTCTATGTTGAGCGCCCGCTCTACGATGAGTTTGTGAAGCGGTTTTCCAAGATTGCGTCAAACCCGGGTCTCATGGGGGATCTGCGGGATCCGAATGCCGCCATCGCGCCGATCATCTCAGATCGTCAGCGTGCGCGCGTAAAACAACATATCGAAGATGCTGTTGCGCAGGGAGCGACTGTCGAAGTTGGCGGAGGTTGGGATGGCAACAGATGTCAACCGACGCTGCTGACCGGGGTGACCGAAAACATGGTTGTGTGCCGGTCCGAAACCTTTGGCCCAGTAACGTCGATCTATCCTATCGACAGCTACGAGGAAGGGCTTGAAAAGGCCAACGACACTGAATTTGGTTTGTCATCCGCGATCTTCACCAAAGACATCGACAAAGCCTTTCACTTTGCCCGGAACATTGGAGCGGGCATGTGCCATATCAACGGCCCAACCATCCACGACGAGGCTCACGTGCCCTTTGGCGGCAACGGCGAAAGTGGCGTCGGTCGAGAGGGCACAGATGCCGATATGGAAGCGATGACCGAACTGAAATGGGTGACAGTGCAGCTATGACCTTCACGCTCTATCATCACGGCTCGTCGGTGTGTGCGGCCAAAGTCCGCTTTGCGATGGAGGAAAAGGGTCTCGCTTGGGATGGCGTTTACGTTGATATTCTACGCGGCGAGCAGTTCGACCCTGACTACCTCAAGCTGAACCCCAAGGGAGTCGTGCCGACGCTAGTTCATGTTGACACCGTAATCCCAGACAGCACAGTGATCATAGAATACCTCGATCAGATCGAACCGGACACAAGCGTTCACCCAGCCGACCCGTGGGAGCGTGCGCAGGTTCGATACTGGACCAAGGCCGTTGACGAAGACCTGCACCCCGCTTGCGGGGCTGTGACGTTTGTCTGCTCTCACCGACACACCGTCCTTAGGAATTTGGGTGAAGAGGGCGTCAAAGAATTCCTCGCCTCGACGCCCAAGATTTCTGTAACATCAGATTGGAAAAGCCAGAAAGACGCCTTTACCCGGTATGGCTTTGATGCGCCCGGTGCGACCGAGAAAGTCAAGCTCTACGATACCTACCTGCACAAGATGGAAGGCGCGCTGTCTGACGGAAGCGACTGGTTGGTCGGCAACAAATTCTCGATCGCCGACATCGCAATGACGCCGTACGTCAATCGGTTAGCCATGATGTCAATGCGCGGCTTGTGGGAGAACGGACGCCTACCTAACGTCGAAAACTGGTTCGCCCGCGTTGAGGCACGGCCAAACTTCAAGAAATGTCTGATTGATTGGGTCCCGGAGGACCTGACGCGGGATCTGCGTGAGAACGGCGCCAAAAGCTGGCCCGAGGTCGCAAAGATCCTGGAAATTGAGATCTGAGAACTCGTTGGGCCTGATGCGCCCGACACTTGAAGATAGGAGAGAACAATGGGTCGTTTGAGCGGAAAGACAGCGGTCATTACCGGAGCAGCCCAGGGCATTGGCGCCATCATGGCCAAGGCGATGGCCGACGAGGGCGCACAAGTACTGGTCACCGATATTCAAGATACGTTCAAGGCGGTCGCAAGTATCACTGAGGCTGGCGGCACCGCCCAAGGCATGAAGGTCGACGTTACCAACAACGATGATCTCGCCTCTATGGTCGAGGCTGCCAAAGCCATGGGCGGGCTGGATATCATGGTTAACAACGCGTCGATCTTCGCGACCTTGCAGCCAAAACCATTTTTCGAGATCGATGATGACGAATTCGACCTGATAATGCGCGTGAACGCCCGCAGCGTCCACCAGGTCATGCGCGCCATCGTACCCACCATGATCCAAGGCGGCGGCGGTAAGGTCATTAATATTGCGTCAGGAACCTTCTATTACGGGCCTCCGGGTCTGTCACATTACACGGCATCGAAGGGTGCGGTGATGGCCCTGACCCGGTGCCACGGCCGCGAGCTTGGTGAGAAGAACATTCAGGTCAACGCTATCGCGCCAGGCCTGACCGAGAGCGAAGGTCTAGCGGCGAATTCGGGGTTTGACATGGCACGTGCCCCCACGATCGCCACCCGCTCAATCAAGCGCGAGATGCTGCCCGAAGATCTGTTGGGCACGCTCCTCTACCTCGCATCTTCGGACAGCAACTTCGTCACCGGACAGACGTTGAATGTCGACGGCGGCAAAGTGAATGTCTGAAGAGGTCGCCACATGAGAAAGCGTTTCTCATTCCTTCCACCACGCGGTGGAAAAGACTATGACTGGGAGGCGGACCATACCTTCGTCAAAGTCTCGGCCGCTGACACAGGCGGTCAGTACACGCTGATGGAGGACAATCTGAAGGCCAATTTTGCTTTGGGCCTTCATATGCATCGCTACCACGCCGAGACGTTTTATGTCCTTGAAGGCAATGTCGACTTTTATGTCGATGGAGAGTGGATGACGGCCGAACCCGGCGCATGCCTCCATGTCCCGCCGGGAGTGCCGCACGCGTGCACTTTGGCAGACGGAAGCGAAGCAGGTCGCATGCTGATGATCTATCAACCGTCCGGGTTTGACGGGTATCTCGCTGAGTTAAGCCAGATGAGCGAGGCCGATTTCGAAGATCCCGGGAAAATGGTCTCACTTAATGACAAATACGACATTGTCGAGCTTGGCCCGGTGCCAGATCGCGGTGGCAGCTAGACGATGTCCGGCAAGCGCAATATCCTGTTCACTATGTGCGGCCAATTGCGTTGGGACTACCCGTCCTGTGCCGGCCACAAGACCCTTCATACACCGAACATCGACTGCATGTGCGTGCGCGCCGATCTGGACGAAGACCTTGTCTATCAGGTGACCAAGACATTTTGGGAGAACTTCGGACAAATCACGTCCGATGCGCCGTGGACTGCGGCGCTTGATGTGGCTTTCTCTACATCTAATCCCGTCCGGACGACGATCCATCCCGGTGCGGCGCGATACTACCGCGAAGTCGGCATCCTTGAATGAGACAAACGTGGTGCCGATTAGGTCGGCACCGCGCCCCATCCCCGAGACACTTTAGTGAACGCAGCGCATCGGAGACTGTGCCATGGCAAAACTGGGCGAAGATATCATTGGAACATCAGGCCTTGCGCCATTCTTTAAGCTTGGCAACGCGGATGAGGTTGGCATTGATGCCCCCGAGAACCGCAAAGGCGATGCGCTTCGCACCTGGGTTCGGTCATTGTCCGGTTTTCAGAAAGAGGCGCTTATTCGGTCTGCCAAAACAGGCGATACATGGCGACTTGTCTCGGACGAAGGGCCGTACCTGAACGGTCACGACGCGGCTCCATGCCCGCTGGCGTTTCTAAGCACCGGTATGGCGGCAAGCTTTATGAATGAAATCCTTGCTTTGGCCAAGGTACAAGGCGTTGAGATCCGCAAACTCAAGCTTATTCAGGACAATTACTATACCATGAAAGGTTCGATGCCGAGGCGGACCATGGTTGGCGGGGCGGAAAACATCGATCTACAAGTAGAGATTGATTGCGATCTGGATGACGCCGCGTTGAACGAGTTTTTGATTAACGCCACCTATGCGTCTCCGCTGAATGGTCTGATGCGGGGCCAGTTGGAGAGTCTCTTCAAGCTGGGCAAAAACGGAACCGAGTTGCCAACGGCCAAGGTTGCTGAAATCGAAGGGCCCCTATTTCCCGATCCCGGCGATCACTTCGCTAGATCCGTACCAGCAGCGAACGCATTGAAGCTGATGGAACCGATCGGACCTACGCCGAAAAAGGACGTCGTCTTGGGGACCACCGCAGGCGGCTCAAGTCTTGCTCATGAGCAAGACAGACGACTGAATATCGGTGCAGTCGCCATCATGCGCGAGGACGGTATCAAAGAAATTCAGCAGATGCAGTATTCGCCCTATGGTACGTCTTTCCGTTTCCTCAGTTCTGAGGATGGTCGCGCACCCGATGCAAATACGTTCATCTCTGCGGGCATAGGGTTCTGCTTTATGACACAGTTCGGGCGCTTCGTTTCGATGCTCAAACTCGACCTGCCGGATTATCGCATTGTTCAGGACACCCACTTCAGCCTTGGGGGGGCTTCAGGTGGAACTGGCAAGGCGGGCGAAGCAGACCCGATTGAAACGCATGTCTACCTTGAGACAGGCGAAAGCGACGAGACCGCGCAAGAGATGCTGGATATCTCAGAGCAGACCTGTTTCTTGCATGCATTTTGCCGAACAGACCTAAAGACCAAGTTGAAGATTAGAAGGCTCTAGGTCCTTAGCTGCGAGACAACTCCCCACTAAGTTTTTTTGGATTGAGCCCGACCACGTTAAAGACGCCGTGTTCCGCAGTGAAACGGCAGCTCTGTCCGCTGAGCAGACGTTCATGCTAGGTGCAACGAACGATGGCTCGGAGCCCACATTGACCGATGCCGCGCCTACCACTGTCCGGGGCGGGTTCCGGCGCGCACGGCCAACTGGTCGGCCACGTCGCGGGACGTTGGGTAGCGTTTGGGCGCGGAGCGTGATGCGCCCATTTTGCGGGGCAGGCGGGCGATCGCGTTTAGCAGGACCAGACGTAGGCTTTGTGCCGTTGCGTTCAACGAAAATGGCTGGCCGTTTGAGGTGTCGAAGAATGCCATTGATCTGTCCTTTCGATATAAATTCAGGTGTTGGCGGTCTAAAAGGACGATGCCGAAAAAAGGCGCGCGGCAGGCAGTGCACGATCTGAACTGCGCCCGCTACAGATTGTGAACTAGGCGGCACCGCGTGGGCTGCGCTAGGGTCCTGCCCAAGTCATTTGAGACGGAGATTTCGATATGTCCAATGTGCCTTACGGAATGGTTTGCCCGATCACCCATGCCTGCGACGTGCTTGAGCCGCGCTGGACGATGCCCATCCTGTCGGAAATGTGGGCTGGAAATTCGCGCTTTAACGACATCCGACGTGGTGTTGGCAATATCTCGCCCGCGCTTCTGTCGCGTCGTCTTAAAGAGCTCGAGGCGCATGGGTTGATCGAACGGATCGAAGACCCGGCGACGGGTACCGTGGATTACATACGCACGCAGGCCGCGATTGATCTTGAGCCCGCGTTGAATGCACTGGCGGAATGGGCGCAAAAGAACATCTCAGCACAGCAAGCCCTGGGCGAGATGAACGTCTCGACCTTTATGTGGAAGATGCGGAGCTATATTCTAACCGACCGGTTGCCGCAGCGGCAGATCGTCGTTCAGTTCCGGTTCTCTGATCCCGGTCTCGACTATGACACCTATTGGGCGCTTGTCCGGCCCGGAAATCCGGTCGAGATGTGCACCGATATCCCCGGTTTTAATATCGATCTATATGTCGAGACGTCGAAAATCTCGCTGACATCCGTCCTTCTCGGGCGCAGCACGGTGGCGCGCGAGGTGGAGGCCGAGCGGATGTTCCTGAGCGGCGACGCGATGCTGGCGCGGACCATGCAGCAATGGCTTTCTATCAGCGGGTATGCCGAGTGTGACGGTATTCAAATGCTCGATGAAGAGCGGAGCAGCGCCGCAAGACCCAAGTTTTCGGCGTGATCGGTGACACCCAGAAAATCCAACGCTCGACGCAACTATCTATGCTGTCTCTTCTAGGTCAGGTTTGTCCGCACAGCGGTCATTCGAGCTAAGCGCAGCGAACGACTCCTTCGAGCCCAGACCTACCAACTGCGAAAAGACTGAAATTTGCAGGCCATAACGAACAAGACCTTCGAACTCTACCGAAATGAGCCGCTTAGAGTCAGAAAGCGGGATCAAATTCGGCTAGGATTCGGAACTAAAATTTGGCTATGATCTATCTCATACAACTAGGAGAAAAGTCGAATTCCGTGAAGCTCGTTTTTACAACACCGAATGGGAGTTGGGAGGTCGAGCCCACAAACATATTCGCTGGAATTTTGCTTGCGGCTGTCATCGCACACTTGCTTTTTCGGGTTCTTTTGTGGGGTCGTGCGCTGTACTACGTCTATTCTGACGCTCCTACGAGTTGGATATTTTTGCCTTGGCGATCAAAATGGCGCCCAGACACAATTCCTCTGAATAAACCTACTTTCCACTGCATTGTTGCGGGGCTTCTCTTGGTTGCCTACGTCAGCATCGGTCATTATTTTGGCTGGATCAGACTCATTGAACAGAAGTGAACAAACCGAAGTTTGGGGCCGGTCGCAGCACTTTTCTTTTGAATGGGAAAGGCCGCTTTGTCCGCAAAGCAGACACTACCCGCAGCCAGGATCACTTTATCCCCAGCTCTGCGAAAAGATCCTTCATCTCTGTATTGTCTTGTGAGAGGTCAAACGGCGTCTCGAGCTTGCTGGATTCTGCCCTTGGATCCGCTCCAGCCCCAATCAGCACTCTCACCGCATCTGCTTGTGCGTTGAAGACGGCAAGATGCAGGGCGGTGATGCCGGTCGCCTCGTTCGCGGTGTTTATCGGATACCCATTCTTGAGAAGGAGAGTGATTGCATCAGCTGCGCCGGCCTGGGCGGCGTAATCAAGCGGAGAGGATGCGTAAGGTCCATCCTTTGCTTTCGCGTTGATGTCCGCACCCGCGTCAAGAAGATAGTCGACGACTTCTATGTTGTTCGATTGGGCAGCCAAATGGAGCGGCGTCCCTGTCGAGCCCGCGCCGGCTTCGAGGTCGGCTCCTGCGTCGACAAGAACCGCGGCGAGAGCTGGATGCCCACTTGTTGCCGCAAAGTGAAGCGGCGTCAGATTGTCGGGGGGAAGCGCTTTCTGGTTAACGTCAGCGCCGCTTTCCAAGAGGAACACGGCGACCTCCTGATGACCTCGTGCGGCCGCCCAATGCAGTGGTGCGCCCACTGCCTTGTCAAGCTCGGCAACGTTCAATCCCTCAGCGACCAGGGCTCTCACTTGCTCTATGTCGCCGTTGCGGACTGCTTTGTGAAGATCACCTGCCATAGCGGAGTTGGCTAAGATCAACCCGGAGAGGATGAATCCAACGGCCTTCAAGAAGAAATCCATATCAAATCACTCCAAAAAAATATCGATAAGAATACCATAAGTAGGCCAATTCAGAAACGCGTCTCTGACGTAGAACGGTGCTCGGGTTGGTGAGGCTCGGCTCAGGCTCCGTTCATGGGGTTTTGAGTTTCTGCTTTGTCCGCACAGCAGTCGTTCATGCCGAGAGCAGTGAATGGCTGCTTCGAGCCCGACCTAACCAATTCTGCGAACGTCGAAGGTTGGTTTTGGCTGTTCGGCTTCCGCGTGAAATCGTGGTTCATGGGCGGTACCCAGCCCTTTGTTGGGGCCAAGCGCCGCCAGAAAGTCATCTATACAGGACTGTCAGAATGAACTCGCCGAAGGTCTCTCGCCAGACCAGTGTGGTCGTGTCCCCCGTTTTACAGGTTTGCGTTTCCAAGCGGCTCAAGCAGGCGCCTTGTCAGGCGCCAGGATCGTCATGCCGACTTTCTCAGCTACGCCCATGATTGCCGGAATGTCTGGCGGGCCATCTGGTTCCGGAATGTCTGTTGTTCCGTCCGGCAATGCCTCGCCGGCCTCAGTGTAGAACGTATCGTGCATCGCGCCTGGAGAGTTAATGCACAACAGGCGGCCCGGAGCCTCTCCGGTACAAGTAAACGCGTGGACCGCGCCCTCAGGGACTTTCACGAAGTCTCCATCACGGACAACTCGCGTCTGGCCATTCACAAAGAACTCAAACTCACCCTCTAGGATAAAGAAGCTCTCGTCTTCGCCGGCGTGATGATTGGACGGTGCGCCGGCGCCTGGCGCGGTTTTGATTTCAACAACTGTGTAGCGATCTCCGGTCTCTGCCGGAAAGGCGTGAAAGGTCAGGAGATTGCCCAGAAGGTGATAGGTTCGAGGGCGAGGTTGCGTCATTTTGACGGCTCCTTTTACTTGCGATTCCATCTCTTTATGGTACACATTTCTAATTATGAGACAAGTGTATCATGAAGCGAGGTCGAGTTGGCTCCTCGAACAAACCAGAAAAACAGGACCCGCGAAGCTCTCTTAGCCGCGACACGGGAGCTTATGTCCGAAGGAAAAGAAGTAACCCTGGCTAAGGTCGCCAAGCGTGCAAGAACCAGTCGTGCGACGGTCTACAGGTACTTCTCAGATCCAGGCGTCTTGGCCTTTGATGCCACATTGGACATTGAGGTGACTCCGACGTCGGAGCTCCTTGATGAAATTAATGACGTTCGGCGTCGCGTGCACGCCGTGGCGCAATACTACCTCGACTTTTCTCGCGATCACGAAGCCTACTTTCGTCAATTCCTTGCCGAATCCCTGAAAGCTACGCTGCAAGATGGAACGGTCAAAATGCGCGGCGCAAGAAGACTGGCTGCATTTTCCGAGGCTCTTCAACCGGTTCGCTCATCCATGACGCTAAAGGAATTCGAGAATCTGACGAGGCGCCTATCTATGACTACCGGGATGGAGCAATTCATCATTCTAGAGGATATTCTTCGCGTCGATCACAAGACGGGCGATCGGTTGCTCGAAGGGCTCGTGGATGCTCTGCTGGACAAGTATTTGCCCGAAACTTGATGGCGGGATGAGAGCAATGGCGTCGACGGGTCAAGCTGGGGCGGCCCCCGCTCGCTTTTGGCAGCTGGGGCCGTGAGCAGCCTTCGAGAGAGAAGTTTCGAACGGCAGAAAAGTCCGCACAACGGACAATGGTGTGAGCTCAAGCGAATGACGGCTCCTTTGCTAAGTGGACGCTCCTCCCAGCCGGCCGCGGCTAAAGCAAAGACCGGCTGGGGGGTGCTCCTCTTGTTGCGCTTCGCCCCTACTTGGGACCAACGAGGCACTGCACTTCGAGCCAGGCCACTTCGCGCATGTGGCAGACATGGCCGAGGTCGGCCTGCTCCTCGACGGTTTCGGCTTCTACCCAGTAGCTACGAATGAGCTCGGCGCCATAATGGTCAGCCCAGTCCGCGCCACTTGCGTCATTGGCAATGACTGCCAGCGCCTCAGTGTCGGTTTCCAGAAGATCCGGATACGTGCCGATGTCTTGCAAGTGGCCAAGGTAGGTCTTCACTTTGGAGAGTTCTGTATAGTCCATGGGTCCTGCTCCTGTGTATGGACGTCTTCTCACGGGTGCGCGGGGCGCTCTTGATCTTTTCACGCTGGGCGGCCGCTTCACCGCTCAGAGGTCGTGTTCCTGCTGCCGGGATAGGCGCCGGAGCGCGTTCGACAAACGCCGCGCGCGGATCACGTCTTGCGACCGGCCACCGCGCTTCCAGCGCGGGTGACCCGGCCCAGGCAGATGCCCACCCCTTGCCCCGTGCACACGGCAGACAGACCATCCGCGTACTGCGGGACACCTGCAGCGTTTCCCCGTGGACTTTGCCTTTGCCGTGCAGCGCGGCGCATTCCTCAACCGCTCAACCGGGTCCATGGGGGTATCGTCAGGTTTTGTCATCCGCGCCTCCATGCTGAACGTTGCCAACAATCGCCTGGCCGCCGTCGCCCACATTGACCTCCTCGACGCGCACCGTCTGTGGCGCCTTGGCCCGGTACTTCTTCAGGGCGTCCATCTGGGTCGTGAAGGTCCGCGCCAACTTGTTGTAGGCGCGCTCCGCTGCGTCCTGCTGCTGTGTTGAGCTCGCACAGTTGAGCTTTCGGACCATGACCATCGTGGCCTGGTGGGTTGCCGCCATCTGCACCGCCAGCATGGCCTCGATCTCGTCCCGTGGTTGGATAGCCCCCACGACGCTATGGGCGAAGTTGGCTATACGCTCCGACATGCCGTCGGGGTTCAGCGCCAGTGCCGCGATCTGTTCGCTAAGACCGAGGAAGAAACGAACATCTCCCGTGCCCATCTCATGCATTGCGAGCGCTTGTGCCTTGAGGGGATCATCCGCCCTGTAGCTGACGGCAGCTGTCCGATCATCCGGGTCGAAGTCGATTTCCAGATCCGGCGCCTTGATCCTTTGCCGCTGCCACGCGCGGACCTCCTCGACCGCGTCGTCTTCGCTTGCCGCCGTTTTGGTCAATGTGATGTCTTCAGACTTGGCCATGCCTCTGCCTTTCCTGTGAGGGAGTGGTTAGTATTAGTGATCCGTTTCAGAACCGAGGATTGCCCCCGATCTGGCCCTGACGGGTTCTGGATCGGACCCATGAGGGGGTCTTGGGTTCTCAAACGGGACCACGGAGGACCGCGACGGGCCCGTTTCAGGACCGCGTTTTGTTTTTTCAGGCTGCCAGCTGCGCCAATCGTTGGTCGCGGTTATCGTCCCGTCCCGCGTGTGCGTCGACTTCGTGGTCAGACGCCACTCATGGGCCTGCCGGTGATACCAGCTGCCTTCGCGCTCCAGCACGATGAAGCCTTTCTCTTGCAGATCCTCGAAGGCGCGCTGCACCGTCGACTTGCCCAAGCCGAGCGTCTTGGACGCCTCGTTCAGCGACAGAAAGAGCTGGCCGTTGTTGCTGCCGTTAAAGCGGCTATGGAGCTCGCACCAAACCTTCATTGCCGTCCCGGACAGCGACCGCCAGGCCAGCGACCTGAGCATCGCGTAGGGCAGCTGAACGTACTGGCCTTCTTGCGGTCTCTTGCCGTTGTTCGACCTGCGCCTACCCATTGCCCGGCCTCCGCGCAAAGTGGTTGGGCAGCGCGTCGAGTTCTGGCACCTCGCGTCCCAAATGCGCCCGGTGGAGCCGCTTCAGGCCGATCTTGGTGGCGCAGTACCCGAGCGTGTCCCACGCCGCTCCCCCGGCCGGAAACCGGGGTCTCCGGCGCTGAAAGAGCCACTGCAGACCATCCCGGCATTCGGCAACGCGGTAGACACCGATGCGTTAGAGTTCGCCGCGATAGTTATCGGCGCTTTCCCGGTGATCGGTCTTTGGCGAAGGGCCGCCGTCCGGCCCTCCCACAGTTTTGTTGGTGCGGGATTGCGTCGGTCCGAGATCAGCCATGATCGATCCGTCCTTTTCGGATCGTCACGTACTCGACGGAGTTGCTCACCCGCGACCAGACATACCGACGCTCGTTGCGTCTTGCCGGGAACAGCCCTTCCGTGGCATTACCTGTACTTGCGACGGTGGCAGGCAATGTCACTTGAAGAACCCCGGCCCGCTTGGCGGTGCTGGGGTTTTTCATCAGGCGGTCTCGCGGCTGGGATCTGTTCTCTGGGCATCCAGCCAGGCATTCAGGTCAGCACCGGAATAGACCACCTTGCGGCCGATCTTGATCCACGCCGGGCCAAAGCCGCGATGCCGCCACTGGGCGAGCTTTTCGCGCGGGCCGAGCAGGTTCAGTTCCGGATCGCCCAGCACATACGCCCGTTTGCTGTCGAAGAGGTCTGCCATCGCCAATTCCTTTCGATTGGTCTGTGATGGCACTGGCATGCTGTCCATATTGCATGAAAGCAACGGGTGCAAAATAGGCAAAAACTACTGGCAATATTGCCAGCCTAAACGCCCGGAAACGCCTGTCGATTTTGCAATGTGCAAATGTGGCTACTTCTTTTTGCCCAGGGCTCTGCGGATGGTATCCTCGCTGACGCAGATTCCTATTCGATCGGAGATTGCTTTGGCGACCATCTTCCAGCTGTCGCCTAAGATCTCATGACCTGCTGGATACATCTCATTGTAGGCTGACAGCGCCGGTTCAATCTTTCTTGGGCGGCCTGCCCGCGATGCCCGCACCCGCCCCTCAGGTTTAAGCGAGGCTGCTTCTAGGATGCCTATTTGCTCAAACAACTCAGAAAGCGTTTCCGGGACATCTGATGGATGCCAAACTATGGCCCAACCGAGAAAAGGGCGAACGCCACGGTCAAAAACTGACTGTGCAGCATCCGGGGAACTGCTGCCATGCAATGCCCTCGTCAGCCTCGCAACGGAGTTGTTCTTTTCAGTGATTAGGCCGGTGACAGCATCGATACAACAAAACCGTTCAAAGAGGTCCACTGACGTGAATGACCCCTCGTCAAACAGTTCGTAGAACTTGCGAAACTCCAGCGTCTCTCTAATGGGATGATGCCAAAAACACCAATCTAACCTATCAGAATGTAAAAAAAACGCATTGTTTGGCTTCATCACGACGCCAGTTGGAGAGCAAATGGCGACGTCTTTCCAAATTAGTAGCTTGGACAAGATGCAAGCTTCTATCAGCGCCCTAGCAAAGCGACGTTCCTTGTACTTTTTCAGCCAAACTTCACGACTATCGTCGACGTCATATTCGAAACTACTTGGGAGAGGCGATGGGTCCCAAGCCAATGCAGTGTCCATACCCTCACCTTTGAGGCGCATTGCTAGTTCAATGCGTTCCGCCCAATCTTCCGTCAAGTCGAGGATCTCGGGCCAGCCTATGTACTCCGGAGGGTGAAACACTAGAGCCAGTTGCCTCCCTGATTTGCTCCTGATGCGACAACCACAGCCCACAATGAAAGCAGGTATCGTCGTCTTTGGAGTAAATCAGATCTAGCGTACGCCCTCTCAACATCCGAGCCGAACTGATGTGCAAGCGCCGCTTCAGCGACTTCCCGCGGTGCGTTAGCTTCTTCCGCCGCCCAGTCCCTGAACGAACTCCGGAAACCATGCACCGTGACGTCCTTGATGCCCATACGCCTCAGCAGCATGAGCATGGACATGTTGGAAAGCGGCGCGTGACGCCTCTGGCCTTCGAAGACGTACTCTGACTTAAGCGCCTTTAGTGGTTCCAGAATGGCGAGCATCTCGTCCGTCAAGGGAACGCGATGCGACACTCCACCCTTCATCCGCTCTGCGGGAACGGTCCACAGACGTTCCTCGAAGTCGACCTCCGGCCATTTCATCTCCAACACCTCGGATGTGCGTGCGGCAGTCAGGATCGTGAAGCGCAGCGCCTTGGCGGCCATTGCATTGCGCGTGCTAAGCTTGGCGTAAAAGGCAGGGACCTCTCGCCAGGGCATCGCGTCATGGTGTTGAGGCTTTGCACGAACTGTCGGAAGGACCTTTGCATCGCGGATCTCAGTGACCGGGTTTTCTCCGGAACGGAACCCTTTGGACTTCGCAACGTCCAGAACGGTCTTGATCCGCTGCGCCAACCGCCGCGCCGTTTCATGCTTGTCGGTCCAGATTGGCGAAAGGCACATCAGCACCTCGGGCTGACCAATGCTATCAACCGGCATCCGCCCTATCTTGGGAAAGGCGTAGTCGCGGAGGGTATTCAGCCACTGCTGCCCGTGCTTCGCGTTCTTCCAGGTCGGCAGCCTGTCGATGTGAATCTGGCGGCCCAGTTCCTCGAAGCTCGGAATTTCTCTTTTCGCGTTGAACCGCGGGTTCAGGCCCGACCGCGCCATCCGGCGGTACTCAAGAGCACGTTCGCGCGCTTCGTCAACTGTGACCAGATTGGCACCACCCAAACCGAAGTCCGTACGAAGTGGAGCGCCCTTGCGGTTCTTCTGGCCTTTGACCGTCACGCGGACCACCCAGCGCCGCGCACCGGACGGATCGACTACCAGATAAAGCCCGTTTCCATCCCCGTGCCGTCCGGGCCCAAGCCTACCGACATCGTTTTTCTTCAGCTTTCCGGATAGTACCGTCACCGAGAATACCACACTCCATACCACCCAACGAGAGCATACCACGGCAACTGAGGTAAATCGAGTGGAAGCTAGAGATCGGCTTTATGCCCAATTACACCCTTATTTCGGTGCCCTGGAATACCTAACGCAACTCAAAGGAATGGGTCGGTGGCGGAAGCGGTGGGATTCGAACCCACGAGACGCTTTCACGCCTGCTGGTTTTCAAGACCAGTGCCTTCAACCGCTCGGCCACGCTTCCGTCGCCGCGCGGGGGCGGCGTCGGATAGCCCTAGCGGCACGTCCGCGATTCTTGAAGGTCTTTGGTCGCAAATTTGCGATGTTGCCGTTTCGAAGCTTTCCATAAAGGCATCTGGAGGGTACTATACCGGTTAATAACAGGCTAAACCGGTAAGAGCCGGAGACAATAACGCCAAAAATGGCGATAAAATCGAGGACTTGACATGGCAGTGTTTCCGTTTGCGCGGTTGGCGGTGGCGTCGGTGGTCATAGGAGGTCTGACGGCCTGCGATGAGACCGGTACGACTTCATCTCTGTTTGCCGATGCCTCCGCGAGGTCGTCCGCTTCGGCATCCTCCACATCTGACATCGTTCCGGGCACCGCCGTGGCCTCGGCCACGGGCGGCGCCGGTGGCGGGGTTGTGGAAGACCCTGACGTTTTCGACGTGACCGCAGAGGCGCTCTGGGACGGGCGTCCGTCATTCGGGGACGTCTGGGTGGCCTACGCCGATGCCTCTCCGCAATCGGTTGTCATCCGCAACAAGGACAACGGCAAAACCGTGACAGGCGCCCTCTTCCGGCGCGAACGCTTTTTTCCGGGCCCTGAGTTTCAACTCTCCTCGGACGCTGCCGCAGCGCTTGGCATACTTGCCGGCTCCCCCACGGAAATTCAGGTTACGGCATTGGTGAACCGCACACCCGAACCGGCACCGGAAACGGATCCGGTGGCCGACCCCGAGATCGCGGCATTGCCGGAGACCGAGACAGACATCACCACGGACGCAACGATCGCAGGAGCCGCGGCGGCGATCACGGCGGCTGAGACTGGGACGGTTGAAACCGGAACGGCGGCAAGCGTCCAGGCTGCGCCCGTCGATGCCCGACGCCCGGTAACCGAAGGCCCGAACGCCCCGCAACCTACGCCGGTGGTCGCCGCAGCGCCGACAGCGGAGGTAGAGGTCGCCACCCTGTCGGCCGAACCGGTGATTGCCGAACCGATCGTGGCCGAACCCGTGACGGCCGCAGCCGCTACTGTCGCAGCCACGGCCGCTACGACAACCGCAGCGGCAACGGCGCCTCAGACAACCCCATCCGGTCTGCTTGACCGGCCGTACGTGCAGGTTGGCGTCTTCTCAACCCGAGAAAACGCCAACGCGGCTGCGGACGGCCTCAGGAGCGCCGGCATCATTCCGACCATCAGCCAGACGTCCAACGCCGCGCTCTGGCGCGTGATCGTCGGACCGGCTACAACGAAACGCGAAGCTGACACGCTCTTGCGCCAGATCCGCGGGGCGGGCTACGCAGACGCCTTTTTCGTGACTGGATAGGGAAAGGGACCGCCCCGTGTTTTCCATCATCCGCCTTGCGGCGCTCGCCGCCGTCGTTTCTGCCGGGCCTTCCTGGGCTGCGTACGAAACCCAGGCCAAATCGGCTATTGTCATAGACCTCGGCACGGATACGGTGCTCTTGGAAAAGGACGCCGATGTGCCCTTGCCGCCGGCGTCCATGTCAAAGCTGATGACGCTCAACATGCTCTTCGAGGCCCTGCGCGATGGCCGCGTGACCATGGACACCGAATTCGGCATCAGCCCCAAGGCCTCGGCCATGGGGGGCTCCAAAATGTTCCTCCGTGCAGGCGACCGCGTGGCCGTACGCGACCTGATCCCCGGCATCATCGTGCAATCGGGCAATGATGCCTGCGTCGTGGTCGCCGAAGGCCTCGCCGGCAGCGAAGATGCCTTTGCGCGTCTCATGAACCAGCGTGCCGCCGATCTGGGCATGACCGGATCGACCTTCGCGAATTCGTCGGGCTGGCCCGATCCGGCACACCGGATGTCCCTGCGCGACCTTGCCTTTCTCGCCGAGCGCATGGTCGAGGAATTTCCCGAATATTATGGATACTACGCGCAGGAAGAATTCACCTGGGAAGACATCACACAGCGCAACCGAAACCCGCTTCTTGGTCTGGGGATCGGTGCGGACGGCCTGAAGACGGGCCACACCCAGGAAGCGGGATATGGTCTGACGGGCTCTGCGCAGCAAGGGAACCGGCGCATCGTTTTTGTGGTCACGGGGCTCGACACTGTGGCCGAGCGCGCGCAGGAAACTGAACAGCTAGTCAACTGGGCCTTTCGTCAGTTCGTTGAGAAGCCCCTGATGGACAAGGACACCGTCGTTGCCGAAGCCCCCGTCTGGATGGGCGACGAGACGCGCGTGAACCTGGTGGCCGGGGAGGATGTCACGCTTCTGATGCCAGCCCTTGCGCAGGGCGAGTTGACCTCGCGAGTTATCTACCGCGGCCCGATCGAGGCGCCGATTGCGGCGGGCGACCCCGTTGCAGAACTCGTCGTCGAACGCCCGGGCCTGCCAAATGCCACGATCCCGCTTGTCTCGGACCGCGACGTCGCACGGGGCGGGTTCCTGCCGCGGGTGCGCTCGGCGGTCTACATTCTCGCGGGCAAGCTCGGCGAGCAGATTCAGACGCTTTGGTGACCGAGGCAAAGGCGCTCTCGCGGGGCCGCTTTATCAGCTTCGAAGGGATCGACGGATCCGGAAAATCGACCCAGGCCCGGCTCTTGGCATCGGCCTTGCGAGACGCAGGCTTTGATCCGCTTCTGACCCGCGAGCCCGGTGGGTCAGACGGGGCCGAGGAAATCCGCCGGCTCCTCGTGGAAGGGGACGCTTCGCGCTGGTCAGCGGAGACGGAAATCCTGCTTTTCACCGCAGCGCGCCGGGACCACCTGGAAAAGCTGATCGGACCGACGCTCGCTGCGGGTCGCCCGGTCATCACGGATAGGTTCGCGGACAGCACGCGCGTTTACCAGGGGACGACCCGCGGCGACCTTCGGGGACTTGTGGACACCCTCCACACAGCAACCGTTGACATAGAACCGGACCTGACAGTGATCATCGATATGGACCCGGACGTCGCTCTCGCACGCGGCCTTGCCCGCCAGAGCGGGGAGGACCGGTTCGAGGACTTTGGCGTCGGGTTTCAGCACCAACTGCGTCGGGGGTTTCTGGACCTCGCCCAGGCCTTCCCAGAGCGCTGCCGGATCATCAATGGAAACCAGACGCCCGAAGCGGTTGCAAAGGAGGTCTTGTCGCTGGCACTAAGTGCCTTGAGATGAGCGACACCGACCTGCCCCAAGCCGACCGCGAAGACGGATCTGCACACCCGCGCGAAACCGAGGTCCTGATCGGGCAGGACGTGGCAGAGAAAGAGTTCCTTGACAGCTACAACGACGGCCGCCTCCATCACGCCTGGCTTCTGACCGGCCCGAAGGGTATCGGCAAAGCGACCCTCGCCTGGCGGATCGCGCGGTTTCTGATCGCCATGCCACCCGAGGCCGCGGACGACGGGCTTTTTGGTGCGCCCGAGGCGCCCGTCTCTCTCGACATTGCCCCCGATCATCCGGCCGCACGGCGCATCGCTGCAGGCGCCGAGGCCCAGCTCTTCAGCCTCAAGCGCCCCTATGACGAAAAGACCAAGCGTCTGAAAACCCGGATCACCGTGGAAGAGGTGCGTAAGCTGAAAGGGTTTTTTCAGATGTCCGCCGCCGGTGGCGGACGGCGGGTGGTTATCGTCGATGCCGCCGACGAAATGAACGATCAGGCTGCCAACGCGCTATTGAAAATCCTCGAAGAGCCTCCGCGCCATTCGGTGCTGCTGCTTGTCTCCCATCAGCCTTGGCGGCTCTTGCCGACGATCCGCAGCCGCTGCCGCATCCTCCGCTGCCAGCCTCTGGAAGAAGACAGTATCGCACAGGCATTGGCGGGTGCTCAGGCCGGCGCGCCGATCACCGGTCTGTCGCAAGGGTCCGTCGGAGACGCGATGCGGCTTGCCCAGCAGGATGGCGCGGCAGCCTATGCAACACTTCTGTCACTCTATGCCGACCCTGCGGCCTTCCCGCGCCCGGTGGCCTTGAAACTTGCAGAAAGTGCCGTTGGCCGCGACAGCGAGGCACGTCTCGATCTTCTCCTGTCGCTCATTGAACGCTTCCTCGCACGGCTGGCCCGCCAAGGCGCGGGCGTCGCACCCGTGGTCGAGGCGGCCCCGGGCGAGGCCGCGCTCCTTGCGCGGCTGGCCCCCGACGAGACCTCCGCACGCCTATGGGCTGAGTTGCAGGCAGAGCTGTCGCAACGGGCGCGCCGGGCCCGGGCGGTCAACCTTGACCCCGCCGCATTGATACTCGATATGGTCCTGAGAATTCGGGATACGGCGGCGCGCGTTGCTGCCTGACGGGCAGACCAAGGGCAGCGTCTAGATGAGCATTCCTGAGATTGTCGACAGCCATTGCCACCTCGATTTCCCCGACTTCGATGGCGAGCACGCAGAGATTTTGTCCCGGGCCGCCGAAGCGGGCGTCACGCGTTTGGTGACGATTTGCACTAGGCTCCGGAACGAGCCTCAGGTCAGGCAGATCGCCGAGAGCCACGCACAAGTGTTCTACGCGGCAGGAACCCATCCCATGAGCGTGGCCGACGAACCCATGGCCAGCGTTGAGGAACTGGTGGCACTCGCAAGGCATCCGAAATTCGTAGGGATCGGTGAAAGCGGGCTCGATTATCACTACACCGCCGAAAGTGCGGTCGCTCAACAGGATAGCCTGCGCCTCCATATCGAGGCGGCCCGTCAAACGGACCTGCCTCTGATCATCCACGCCCGCGATGCCGACGACGACATGGCGCGAATCCTGTCAGAAGAGCATGCCTCGGGCCCCTTCACCTGCGTGATGCACTGCTTCTCGTCAGGTCGGGCGCTGGCGGAGGCCGCGCTTGACCTCGGTTTCTACCTTTCAATGTCGGGGATCGCGGCCTTTCCAAAGTCGGCGGAGTTGCGCGACATCTTTGCAAATGCACCCGTTGAACGCGTTCTTCTTGAAACCGATAGCCCCTATCTGTCGCCGCCACCCTTCCGCGGAAAGCGCAACGAACCTGCCTATACGGCCCACACAGCGAAGGTGGGCGCCGAGGTCTACGGCCTCGACTACGCCGATTTCGCGCGGATCACGTCAGAGAACTTTGACCGTCTTTTCCGGAAGGCCGCCCGCAGCCTGCAAGCGGCCTGATGGCGGAACTGCGGGCCACGATACTTGGTTGCGGCTCGTCGGGCGGTGTGCCGCGGCTTGGCGGTCACTGGGGCGATTGTGACCCTGCAAACCCGAAGAACCGGCGGCGCCGCTGCTCGCTGCTGCTCGAACGAAAGGAAAAAGGTGGCACTACGCGGGTGCTGATCGACACCTCTCCGGACCTGCGCCAGCAGCTTCTGGACGCAGCCGTAGGTACGCTCGATGCGGTCGTCTATACCCACGCCCACGCCGACCACACCCATGGGATCGATGATCTGCGCATGATCGTCTTCAACATGCGCAGCCGTCTGGCGGTCTGGGCCGACGGTCCGACGCAAGAGTCGCTTTTCTCGCGGTTCGGTTATGCCTTCGTGCAACCCGAAGACTCGCCCTACCCACCCATTCTCGACATGCACACAATCGATGGTCCGTTCACGATTTCCGGGGCGGGCGGCGCTATTGAGCTGACACCTGTCAAGGTCGGGCACGGTGCAATCGATGCCCTGGGGTTTCGCATGGGCGGCCTTCTCTACCTGCCCGACGTGGCCGAGATATCCGACAGCACCTGGCCCGCACTTGAGGGCCTCGACTGCTGGATCCTCGACGCCCTGCGCCGGACGCCCCACCCGACGCATGTTCACCTGGACAAAGCGCTTGAATGGATCGAGCGGGTTGCGCCCAGGCGGGCGGTGCTGACGAACATGCATATCGACATGGACTACGCAACTGTCGACGCGGAGACGCCCGAGCATGTGACCCCGGCCTATGACGGCATGACGCTGACGTTCGAGGTCTGAGGTGCAGGTCCTCTTCGAGGTCACCCTGCCCGTCTTTCTTGTGATCGGGTTCGGATACCTCGCTGTCTGGCGGGGGATGTTTTCGGCTTCAGGCGTCGATGGACTGATGAAATTCACCCAGAATTTCGCCATTCCCTGCCTGCTCTTCCGTGCGATCTCGGGCCTTGATCTCGGTCAATCTTTTGACTGGCAGCTTCTTTTGAGTTTTTACACGGGCTCCGCCGTCTGCTTTGTCTTGGGCATCGCGGGCGCGCGCCTGATCTTCGGGCGCCCCTGGGAAGATGCCATCGCCATCGGCTTCTGCGCCCTCTTTGCAAACACTGTTCTGCTGGGTCTTGCCATCTCTGAGCGCGCCTTCGGGATTGACAGTCTTGATGCGAATTACGCCATCGTCGCGATCCACGCACCCTTTTGCTACGGGCTTGGCATTACGGCGATGGAGATCGTCCGCAACCGCGGCAAGGGCGGGCTCGGCACGGTCCAGGCTGTCGGACGCGCGATGTTCAGAAACGCACTGATGATCGGGCTGGCGCTCGGATTTGTTGTGAACCTCGGTCAGATTCCGTTGCCCACAGTGCTGACGGATGCCGTTGATCTAATGGTGCGCGCGGCACTGCCCGCCGCGCTCTTCGGGCTTGGCGGTGTGCTGGTCGGATACCGTATTGACGGTGATCTGAAAGAGGTTGCTTTTATCTGTCTTCTGTCGCTGGTCTTGCATCCCTTGATCGCGTTCGGCCTCGCCACACAGGTCTTCGCTTTGGATCAGGCGCCCGTCCGCTCGGCGGTGATTACGGCCGCCATGGCGCCGGGAGTGAACACCTATATCTTTGCGAATATGTACGGCGTCGCCCGGCGCGTCGCCGCCTCGTCTGTGCTGCTTGGCACGGCGGCGTCTATCCTGACCGTATCGGCCTGGCTCTGGATCGTCGGCTAACCCTAGCGCCAGAGAACCCATTGCAGGACCCCATACCGGCCGCGGCCGTCTGGTTCCGAGACGGCCACGCGCCTCAGCGTCCCCCCATGCGCTTTCCGTGCGGCCAGCAGCGATGCCTGTCCCAACGCCTCCGCGGCCTGCGCCACGATCCGACCACCACCGGAAAGGTGCGCTAAGACCGTCTCCACCAGGCGCGCCGTGATCTCACCACCAAGGAAAATTGCGTCGGGTGCAGACCCTTCCGGCAGCCCGCCCATGGTGACGCACTTGAGTCTGGGCGTCCCAAACTCGTACGCGGCGCGCATCACGGCCTCGGCCTGAGCCTCATCAGCTATCACACACATCGCCTCGGCGTCCCGCGCTGCCCGCATCCATTCGATCGCCACCGCACCGGAGCCACCTGAAAAAGCCCAAAGCATCTCGCCACGTCGAGGCGACAGTGCGGCGACGGCCAACGCGCGAATTTCGGGCGGTGTGTTTGCGTTTGGGAGCCTCTCTGTCGGCAGTCCTGTGAGGGGGAGGAGCACCGCGGCGGGCTCCACCACGCACTCAATGGCAAGGATATGGAACTCGGGCGACGGGCCCTCCCAGGTTCTGGCCAGCCCGTCTCGCCTGCTTTCCCGCTCGCCGCCAAGCGCCCCCAGAACGCTCAACCGGCTCGGTCCGAACCCACGGCCCGCCAGAAGCTTTGCCACCTCTGCCGGAGAGTCCGCATCCTGTGTCAGAACAAGCATTCGGGCGCCGGGTGAGAAATAGGGAATAATTTGCTCGGCAGGCCGTCCGTGGATCGTCAGCGTTTCGACGTCCGCAAGGCTCCAGCCCATGCGGGTCGCCGCGAGCTGGAAGGCCGAGATCTGCGGATGGAACCGGACCTCTTCCGCCGGAAACATCTCGGCGAAGTAGCGCCCGGCGGAAAACCAGAGCGGATCGCCTACCACCAAGACGACAACGCGCCGCCCCCGCAGCCCTCGAATTTCGTGCAGGGCAGAGCGAAACGGCGTGGGCCAGGCCACACGGCGCGCGGTGCTATCTGGCAAGAGCGCTTGGTGCCGGTCACCGCCGATGATCACCTCGGCTGAATCCAGCGCAGCCCTTGCCGGCGCGCGCAGACCTTGCAGACCATCTTCGCCGACCCCAACCACGTCGAGCCATGGGTTTTTCATCTTGTCCCCCCGACGCAGCGCGCCCGGTTTCACTGGCGCGCGCGCCCGTTTTGGATATCGTCTCACCATGGCATTTCAGACGGTAGTGACAACAACCTATGACCTGATCATCATCGGCGGCGCGATGATGGGGTCTTCGCTCGCCTGGTTCCTGACACAGGAGGGCTTTCCCGGATCCATCGCCGTGATCGAGCGCGACCCGAGCTATTCCACCTGCTCCACGGCTCACACCAACAGCTGCCTGCGCCAGCAGTTCTCCACAGAGATAAACGTGCGGATTTCCCAGTTCGGAGCCGAATACCTGCGGAGCTTTCGGGCGCGCCTGGGTGATGACCCACGTGTGCCCGAAATCACCTTCCACGCATTCGGGTATCTCTACATGGCCGCCGATGCGGCGCGCGCCGAGGTTCTGCGCAAGAACGCGGGCCTGCAGGTGGCGCTTGGCGCCAAGACCGAATTACTGTCGACCAACGAGATGGCCGCGCGCTGGCCCTTCTACAACCTCAGCGACATCGCCTTGGGCAGTTTCGGTGCCGAGGACGAAGGCTATTTCGACGGCACAACCATGTTCGACTGGTGGCGGCGCAAGGCCATGGAAGCAGGCGTCACCTATCTCCAAGATGAGGTCATGGGGATTGATGCGGCGTCGGGGATGGTGACCGGCGTCGGACTTGCCTCGGGCGCCCGGCTTTCGACTGGCGCCGTTGTCAACGCCGCAGGGCCGCGCGGTGCCCGCGTGGCATCCATGGCAGGGCTCGATTTACCCGTCGAACCCCGCAAACGGTTCACCTTCATCTTCGAGGCCGAAGACCGCCTGGCGAAAGACCTGCCCCTGACCATTGACCCTTCCGGCGTTCACGTTAGGACGGACGGCCAGTACTACATGACCGGCTGTGGCCCCCGCGACGACCGGGCGGTGGAGCCCGACGACTTCGAGATGGACCATGACATCTGGCTCGACCGGATCTGGCCCGCGCTTGCGCACCGTGTGCCAGCCTTCGAACGGATCAGGGTGGTAAACGAATGGGCGGGACACTATGCCTTCAACACGCTTGACCAGAACGCGGTTGTTGGTCCGCATCCAGAGCTGCCCAATTTCTACTTTCTGAACGGGTTTTCGGGGCATGGTTTCCAACAGGCACCGGCCCTTGGCCGCGGCCTTGCCGAACGGATCACCCACGGCACGTTCCGGTCCCTCGACCTTTCGCCGCTGAGCTTTGACCGCGTTCTCGCGGGCCGCCCACTGACGGAGACGGCGGTCATCTGACGATCAGTTCTCTAGGGGTTCGATCAACTCGGGACCGCTGGCGCGATTGGAATTGACGGTGGGACGCACGCGGTAGAACGCCAGGGCATCCTCCTTCGCCGCCTCCATCAGGCGCGCCGCGCCCTTGCCGTCTTCGCCCAGCCAGAGGCCCCAATCGTTCGGATCAAGGATCACCGGCATCCGGTGGTGGATCTGCGACAGTGCCCGGTTCGCCTTTGTTGTAACGATCGCACAGGTATCGACCGGCTCGTCGCCCTTGGTCCAGGTCTGCCACACGCCAGCAAAGGCAAGCGGGTGCCCGTCGGCGGCATGGATGTACCAAGGCAATCGGTTGCCGTCTGCGTCCTTGGTCCATTCATAAAACCCCGTCGCCGGGATCAAGCAGCGCCGTTCGCGCACTGCGGAACGGAAGGCCGGTTTTTCGGCGATTGTTTCCGATCTGGCATTAATCAAAAGCGGCCCGTCGCCGGGCGACTTGTACCAATGGGGCAGAAAGCCCCACCGTAACGCCCGCAACCGCCGCTGCCCGTCAAAGGTCACCGCATGGATCTGGTTTGTCGGGCACACATTAAAATTGGGCACCATCGGCAGATTATTCGCCGGAATCGCGGTGAAAAGCTGCGCCATGGCATCGTCGGGAAGGGTAATCGCGAAACGTCCGCACATGGATAAAACCTACAAGCCTTGGCGCCCGACCCCAAGCCTAGAGACGCTTGCTTGAGACGCATGCTGTCCTCTCAAGGTCCGGATTTGAACGAACGGGTCTTAATTGTTGTCGCTCTGAGCTCTAAACCCAAATCAAGCGGCGGCGGCGGGGAGCGACGCAGATCGCGGCCTTTTCATGCAACCAGTCCTGCACGCTGGATGACTTCATTTTCACTGTCTCGCCCACCGGCCCCGCAAACCGTCTTGACCCTTTCGCGCCGTCGCGGCATGTGCGGGCCATGCTGATCTACAAGATTTTTCGCTCAGGCGAATGGGCTGCGCTTACCCGGGACGGGGAAACCACTGGAGCGCCCGTTGATGTGGAGGATGGGTTTGTGCATTTCTCTACGGCGGATCAACTGCGCGAAACGGCGGCCAAGCATTTTGCGGGCGAAGAGGGCTTGCATCTTCTGGCGCTCGAAACGGATGCGCTTGGCGAGGCGCTGAAGTGGGAGCCGTCTCGCGGCGGCGCGCTTTTCCCGCATCTCTACCGGCACCTTCGGTTGGACGACGTGCTTTGGGAGAGACCTCTGCCCCTTGACGCGGATCACCGCCACCTCTTCCCGGACGATCTGGCGTGAGCCTGATCGAGAAGGCAGGCCTGACGGCGCTACGGCTTCTTGATCCCGAGCGCGCTCATGGTCTGTCCATCGCCGCGTTGAAGTCCGGGTTTGCCCCTCTGCCCCAAATCCCCGACCTGCCTCGGCTGAGAACCGACCTGGCCGGGATTGCCTTGCTGAACCCCTTGGGGCTCGCGGCAGGCTTTGACAAGAACGCCGAGGTCATCGCGCCCCTGATGGACGCAGGCTTTGGCTTTATCGAAGTCGGCGCAGCCACACCCCGCCCGCAACACGGAAACCAGAAACCGCGCCTGTTTCGCCTCACCGAACACTGGGCTGCCATCAACCGCTTCGGCTTCAATAACGAGGGCGCCGATACCATTGCCCGGCGACTGGCGAACCGACCGAGTAGGGGTGTTCTGGGGCTGAATCTCGGCGCGAACAAGGACAGCGCCGACCGGTCAGCGGATTTTGCGGAAGTTCTCCGGCGCTGCGGCGCGTACGTCGACTTCGCGACGGTCAACGTCTCCTCCCCCAACACCGAGAAACTGCGCGATCTGCAGGGGCCAAAGGCCCTCGCTGCGCTTTTGTCGCGGGTGATGGAGACCCGCGACAGCCTGACCCGCCCGATACCGGTGTTCCTGAAGATCGCGCCAGATCTGGACCCGCATGACCTTGAGGACATCGCCGGTGTCGCGCGCGACGCTGGTGTCGCCGCAATCATCGCGACGAACACAACACTTCGCCGAGACGGGTTGCGCCACCGGCACGCCGGCCAAGCCGGTGGGTTATCGGGCAAACCGCTCTTCGAACGCTCCACCCGTGTCCTCGCGCAGCTTTCACAGACGACTGATGGTGCGATTCCACTCATCGGCGTGGGTGGCATTTCGACACCTGCGGACGCCTATGCCAAGATTCGCGCAGGCGCTTCCGCCGTTCAGCTTTACACGGGCCTTGCTTACGGCGGCCTGAGGCTCGTGCCCGCGATCCTCACGGGCCTCGACGCGCTGCTGGCGCGGGACGGGTTCCAGAGGGTGGCTGACGCGACGGGCGTGGGTCGATCCGACTGGCTCTAGTCCCGTGCTGCCCGCTCCAGCGCCGGATAGCGCAGGCCCAGCGTTACACCGCGCGCGACAAAGCTGATAATCAGCGACAGCCACAGACCGTGGTTTCCTAGCGGCGGCACAAAGAGCAGGACCGAAACGCCGTAGATTGCCGCAGACACAATCATCATGTTGCGCATATCGGCCGAGCGGGTCGCGCCGATAAAGATGCCGTCGAACATCCAGGCCGCCACGCCCGCCAGGGGCGCAAACACCATCCAAGGAAGGTAGGCGCGGGCCTCGGCCTGCACCTCTGGCGCTTTTGCCAAGAGGTCGATGATATTGCCGCCGGCAACCGCAAAGAGCATGGCAAGAATGATGACCGACACAAGGCCCCAGATCGACGTATAGACGGCGCCCTTGCGGAGCGCGGGCAGGTTTCGCGCCCCCATGGCCTGCGCCACCAATGCTTCCGCGCCAAAGGCGAACCCGTCCATGGCATAGGCAGTGATGTGCAGGAACTGCAGCAGAATCTGGTTGGCGGCCAGCGTCACGTCGCCAAACTTTCCGCCGTAAAGCAGGAACGACACAAACACCGCTTCCAGCAGAACGGACCGGATCAGAATGTCGGAGGAGACATTGGCCAGCCGGACCAGCCGCAGCCGGTCGAACACGCGCGTCCAGTCGCGCCACAACTTGCCGCGAAAAGCATCGCGGCAGAGCCAGAGGCCCAGCGCCAACCCCGTCCATTCTGCCAGGAAGGTCGCAAAGGCAACCCCGCCCACGCCCCAGCCAAGACCAAGGACAAACCAGAGATCGAGCAGAATGTTCAGCCCGTTCATCCAAAGCTGAACAACCAGCACACCGCGTGTGCGCTCAAGCGCGATCAGCCAGCCCGTGACCGCGTAGATGCCAATGGCCGCCGGCGCCGACCAGACGCGAATGCCCATGTACTGACTTGCAAGGCTTTCCACCTCCTCGCTCGCCGGCGAGATCTCGAAGGCGGCCCAGAAAAGTGGCGCCTGCAGGGCGATGACCAGAAGACCCCCGGCCCCTCCGATCATCAGAGCCCGTGTAAGGATGGCACACACCTCGGCCCGGTCACCGGCCCCTTCGGCTTGCCCGGTCAGACCCACCGTGCCCATCCGCAAGAAGCCAAAGATCCAGTAGAGCGCCGAGATGACGATGGCGCCGATGCCCACGGCTCCGATGGGTGCGGCTTCTCCCATCTGCCCGACAACGCCCGTATCGACCGCACCGAGGATCGGCACGGTGGCGTTGGACAGGACAATCGGCAGCGCAATCGTCAGAACCCGTTTGTGGGTGATGGCGCGACGCGATCCTTCGGGCGCTCTGTTGGTCTGGGCGGTCTCGGGCAAGGGGGCTACGGGATCAGGAAGTGCCCGGTCCCTTGAGCAAAGAGACGGGTGCGATTGTCCTGCCAGGCCTCTACATGGACGCTGGCATAGCGCCTGCCCGACCTGTTTATGCGCGCGCGTGCATAGGCATCGCGCGGCAGCCCGGTGCGAAGGTAATCGACGGTGAAATCGATCGTCCGAGGGATCTTTGGAAACACCCCCTCCGCAATAGTAGAAGGATCAAACTCGCCGCTCTCGATCTGCGGCCACAGAAGCGACCAACTCAGTTCAATGACGGCCGTCATCTCCAGGAATGCCGCGGTGACCCCGCCATGAAGGGCGGGCAGAAGTGGATTGCCAATGAGCATCTCGTCATACTTCAGCACCCCGGTCAGTTCGTCGCCGCGGCGGTCGAAACTGATCCCCAGGAAGGCCGCATAGGGCACAGCGGCGACCAGCGCCGAAAGCGCGGTGTCGCGCCGTTCCTTGACGACTGCGACGGGTTCAATCGGAATCCGGGCCATCGGTCTTTTTCGTTCTTTCTACTGTAAAGGCGCCGTTGACCGCCGCGACGGGCCTGTCAGGGTCATCATCCCAGGCCGTCGCGCGCACGAAGGCCACGTTGCGGGTGACGTGATAGCACTCCGCCCGAGCCCGGATCGCCTGTCCCGGCGTGGCCGCGCGCATGTAGTCCACGCGCAGATCCAGTGTGGCCGTTGCCATGGCACCGGTCGGGTGGGTCATGACAGCGGCGCCACCACAGGTGTCCATCAGCGTCGAGACGGCACCACCTGCGATCACACCACGGTTCGGGTCGCCGATGAGGCGCGGATCATAGGGCAGTTCGATCTCCGCCACGCCCTCGCCCATCTCGAGCACAACCATTCCAAGCGCCTTGGAATGCGGCAGCGCCTCGATGAAAACCTGCGCGGGATGCGGTTTGCGGTCTGCCATGACCCCTCCGGTAGCAGCTTTGGTCGAAAGTGACGCTACGTCACAGTTAAGATTGAAGAGCACCCTGACGCGCCCTATCATCCTGCCAGCCAATGAACGTGACTGCCATGCCCGACAACCGTCTCAGTTTCAAGGAAATGTGCGAGCGTTTCGACGTCACGCCCCGCACTCTCAGGTACTACGAATACATAGAACTCCTGCAGCCGGACCGAGAAGGCCGTAGCCGTTTTTACGGACCACGGGAAATGGCGCGGATGACGCTGATCATGCGCGGACGCAAGTTTGGCTTCTCGCTGGAGGAGATCCGCCAGTGGCTTCTCATTTACGAAGAGCAGGGCACCGAAGCCCAGATGCGCGCCTGGGTGGAGCTTGCGGACCGCAAACTCGGCGAACTTGATGAAGAACGTGTGCGCTTGGATGAGACGATCAACGATCTCAAGAGCTTACGCAACCAGGTCCACGACAGTCTGCCAAGTTGAGTTTTTCGGCAGGCGGGCGCGATGCGTTATGACGCCACGTTAGACTTACGTAAACGTCAATTAGCGTCTTAATACGGTCCAAAGCCCGGTGCCCTCATTCCACCGGAGCACCTGGAAAGAACGACCAATGACTGAACAGACGATGACCATCCGCGAGATGTGCGACGCGTTTGACGTCACCCCGCGGACCCTGCGCTTCTACGAAGCCAAAGAACTCCTCTTCCCCATCCGCATCGGCCAGAAGCGCCTTTTCACCAAACGCGATCGCGCCCGCCTCAAGCTTATCCTGCGCGGTAAGCGGTTTGGTTTCTCCCTAGAGGATATCCGACAGCTTCTCGACCTCTACGATATGGGCGACCAGCAGCTAACACAGTTGTCACGCACCTATGAGATCGGTTTGCAACGGCTCGACGCGATGGTGCAACAGCGTGATGAACTCAACGAGGCAATTGAAGACCTCAAAACCCAACTGGAGTGGGGCGAACGGATGATCGCCTCGCTCAGCCAGACCGACAAAAAAGCCGCAGAATAATCTGAAATCAGGGAGGCCCGCCGTGCCCAGCTACACGCCACCGGTCCAAGACATCCACTTTGTGCTGCATGAGATGCTGCGCATCCATGAAGCGGACATACCGGGTTACGACGATCTCGACCCGTCCTTCACCGACGCAATCCTCACCGAAGCTGGAAAGATCGCATCGGAGGTTCTGGCTCCGCTAAACACGGTGGGCGATGAACAGGGATGCACGCTGGAAAACGGCGTTGTGCGCACGCCAGAGGGGTTCAAGGCGGCGTTCGAGCAAATGAAGGAAGGCGGCTGGCTGGGTCTGGACGCCGACCCTGAATACGGAGGTCAGGGCCTCCCCCACCTTCTTAACACCGCCGTGGGCGAGATGTTTTCCGCGGCAAACATGGCTTTTCAGATGTACGGCGGCCTGACCCATGGCGCCTACTCGGCGATCCACGCCCATGCGACGGACGCGCAGAAAGCGACCTACCTGCCAAAGATGATCGAGGGCACCTGGACAGGCACCATGAACCTGACCGAACCGCACTGCGGCACGGACCTCGGGCTCATCCGTACCAAGGCAGATCCGCAGGAGGACGGGTCCTACAGGATCACCGGTCAGAAGATCTGGATATCCTCGGGCGAACATGACATGGCCGAGAACATCATCCACCTTGTCCTGGCGAAGATTCCTGGCGGTCCGGATGGCGTGAAAGGCATCAGCCTTTTCATCGTGCCGAAGTTCATGGTCAACGAAGACGGTTCGCTCGGCGACCGGAATGCTCTGGCTTGCGGCGGGCTCGAAAAGAAAATGGGCATCCACGGCAACGCCACCTGCGTGATGAACTACGACGGCGCGACAGGCTTTCTGGTTGGCGAAATGCACAAGGGCCTGAAAGCGATGTTCGTGATGATGAACGAAGCACGCCTTGCCGTCGCCCTGCAGGGGTATGCCCAGGGCGAAGTTGCCTATCAGAACGCCTTGGCCTTTGCCCGCGACCGTCTGCAGGGTCGCGATGTGAACGGCACCAAGAACCCCGACGGTCCCGCCGACCCGATCATCGTGCATCCGGACGTGCGCCGGAACCTGATGGACCAGAAGTCCATCGTCGAAGGTGGGCGCGCCTTTGTCTACTGGGGCGCGCAGATGATCGACCGCGCGCATCGCAACGAAGATGCGGATGCCGAGGCGATGATTTCGCTTCTGACGCCGGTCCTGAAAGGCTTTCTGACCGACAAGGGCTTCGAGACCACCGTCAACGCCCAGCAGACGCTCGGCGGCTCGGGCTTCACCCGGGAATGGGGGCTTGAGCAATTCGTCCGCGACGCCCGGATCTCGATGATCTACGAGGGCACCAACGGCGTTCAGTCGCTGGACCTTGTCGGCCGCAAGCTGGGCCTCAATGGCGGCAAGACCATCATGGCCTTTTTTGACCTGGTGAAAGGCTTCATCGCAGAGAACAAGGGCAACGAGACACTGGAAGACGGTTTTCTTGAGCCGCTGAAGGCAGCCTCGAAAGACCTGCAGGCGGCGGGCATGTACTTCATGCAGAACGGCATGAAGAACCCCAACAACGCGCTCTCAGGCTCCTACGATTTCATGCACCTTTTCGGGCAGGTTTGCCTGGGGCTAATGTGGGCGAAGATGGCGAAGGCGGCGGCGGACGCAATTGAACGCGGCGACGGCGATACCGAATTTTACCGCACCAAAATCGCCACGGGCCGCTACTTTATGGCGCGCCAGCTTCCGGCCACTAAGATGCATCTCGCGCGCATCGAAACCGGTGCCGATCCTGTGATGGCACTTGAAGCGGCAAACTTCTAAGGTGCACGCCAAAGGAGATTTTCCATGCCAAAACGCTTTCGCCTGACCCGCCGGTTTCCGTGCGCGATGACCGAGGATGGTTACCGCCGCCTCAAGCGCTTTGCCAAGGATGCGGGTCTGGATGAAGGCGAGGCGCTGTCGTTTTTGTTCGAGCATTTCGACAGCGTCGTGGACGAGGACAATCTCACGCACCGGCTGCGGCTTTTCAACTCCGAGTTGGACGCCCGCAAACGCTAGCGGACGGGCCGCGCCTGCGGCCTGACCACCCCCAAAAGAAGACCACGTGACGACCGGGAGGAACATAGGTGTCGATCAAGCTTTATTGCTTTGGCGAAAGTGGCAACGCCTACAAGGCGGCCCTTGCGCTGCAACTCTCGGGCCTCGAATGGGAGCCGGTCTTCGTCGACTTTTTCAATGGCGAAACACGTGGCGATCCTTATCGCAGCGACATCAATATCATGGGCGAAGTTCCGGTGATGGTTGACGGCGATTTGCGCCTGACACAGTCCGGCGTCATCCAGTCTTACGTCACCGAAAAGACCGGAAAATTCGGCGGCACCACGCCGCAGGACAAGCGCGAGGTGCTGCGCTGGGTGCTTTGGGACAACAACAAGATGTCGTCCGGCGCCGGACCCACGCGGTTCATGATGAATTTCCTGCCTGAAGACAAGCGCCCGCAAGAGGCGATCGCCTGGATGCAGGGTCGCAACCGCGCCGCCTACGCTGTGCTGAACGCCCACCTGGACGGGCGCGACTGGATCGTCGGCGACGGCATCACCAACGCAGATTTGTCGTGCTGCGGCTATCTCTATTACCCAGAGCCCTTTGGCTTCGACCGGGCCGAATGGCCGAACATCGACCGCTGGCTCACCCGCCTTTCAGAAACCGAGGGCTGGAAAGGCCCCTACGACCTGATGCCCGGCCACCCGTCGGACCGGGCCTGACACCCAGCGAGGATCGCTCCCATGACCGAAGCTTACATCTACGACGCCGTCCGGACACCGCGCGGCAAAGGCCGTGCCGACGGCAGCCTGCATGAAGTGACCGCCGTCAGCCTCTCGGCGCAGACGCTGAACGCGGTTAAAGACCGCAACCACCTGGACACCTCTAAGATCGAAGATGTGATTTGGGGCAATGTCACGCAGGTCAAGGAACAGGGTGGCGCGCTGGCCCGGACGGCGGTACTGGCCTCCGACTACGGCGAAGGCGTACCCGGCCTCTCCATCAATCGCTTCTGCGCCTCGGGTCTTGAGGCCGTGAACCTGGCCGCCAACCAGGTGAAAGCGGGCGCCGGACAGGCCTACGTGGCCGGCGGCGTCGAGATGATGAGCCGCGTGCCCATGGGATCGGATGGTGCCGCTATTGCCGTGGACCCCACGGTCGCCATGAAAACCTACTTTGTGCCGCAAGGCATCGCCGCCGACATCATCGCAACCGAATTCGGATTTTCGCGCGACGATGCCGACCTTTTTGCAGTTGAAAGCCAGAAACGCGCCGCAGCGGCCTGGGAGGACCAGCGTTTCGCCAAATCGGTCATCCGCGTCGAAGATCAGAACGGCTTGCCGATCCTTGAAAAGGACGAATACATGCGCCCGGGCACGGATATGCAGGCGCTCGGCGGGCTCAAGGCCTCGTTCAAGGACATGGGCGAAGTGATGCCCGGTTTTGATGCGGTGGCACTGATGAAGTACCCGCACCTGGAAAAGATCAACCATATCCACCACGCGGGGAATTCTTCGGGCATTGTTGACGGCTCTGCTGCGGTATTGATCGGCAACAAGGAGTTCGGCGAAGCCCACGGGCTGAAACCCCGGGCCCGCATCAAGGCAACGGCAAAAATCGGCACCGACCCGACGATCATGTTGACTGGCCCTGTTCCGGTGACCGAGAAGATCCTGGCGGAAAACGGCATGAGCATCAGCGACATCGATCTTTTCGAGGTCAACGAGGCGTTTTCGTCCGTCGTCCTGCGCTTCATGCAGGCCTTTGACGTGGATCATGGCCAGCTGAACGTGAACGGCGGCGCCATCGCAATGGGCCATCCGCTTGGTGCGACGGGCGCGATGATCCTCGGCACGCTTTTGGACGAATTGGAGCGGGCCGACAAGGAAACCGGGCTGGCGACGCTCTGCGTGGCCTCCGGCATGGGCGCCGCCACAATTATCGAGCGCCTGTGACCCACGGCCCTGACACCAACCGTAGCCCGCGCGCAGTGCGCTGCGCGGGTCCGCAACCGTAATCCGAAGGAGCGCCCGGTGAAGGAGGACACCAAAGGCGACGCGCTGGCAAAACAGACCTATCAGTCCGTGATCGACGGATTTTCCCAGGCCCTCATGGACGGTGACGCCGACTTCGTCGCGGCACGCCTGTCCATTCCCTTCACCCTTACGACCGAACTCGCCAACCTCACCCTCGACACAAAAGACATGGTTCACACGATAATCCATCACCATGCAGAAGCGCTCGGACAGGCCGGTTGTACTGCCTATTTCCGCTTGGCGATTTCCGCACGGCTTGCGGCCGAGGATGTGCTTGAAGGCGAACACTCCACCCATGTTTTGCGCGGAACTGCACGGCTGGTGCCCCCCTACGTTGCCCGGGCAACGTTCCGGAAAGTCGGCACGGAATGGCACTGCGCAAAAATCGTTAAACCGGCCATGGATGCGGTCTGGCCCTTAGGCCTGCCCGATATCCCACCCGGCCAGGGTTTTCCTTTCACCTCCTGAGGCCGACGCCCATTTTACCGGAGACCTAAAATGACCGATTTCACCTACGACCTCGACGACCAGGGTGTCGCTACGATCACCTGGGACGTGCAATCGAAATCCATGAACGTCCTGACACGCGAAGCCTTCGCCGTGTTCGAAGAGCTCATTGACAAGGCGCTTGCGGATGAGACCGTCAAAGGGATCGTCCTGACGTCCGGCAAACCGACTTTCGCAGGTGGTATGGACCTGAACGTGCTGGCGCGCTTGCGCGAGGAAGGTGGCGATGCCCCTGCCAAAGCCATGTTCGACTTTACCATGAACGGGCACCGTATCCTGAGGAAAGTGGAACGCGCCGGGCTCGACCCCAAAACAAACAAGGGCGGCAAGCCTGTCGCCGCAGCCATCCCCGGTCTCTGTGCCGGGATTGGCACGGAAATCGCGCTGGCCTGCCACCGCCGCTTCATGGCGGATAATCCAAAGGGCAAGATCGGACTGCCCGAAATCCTCGTTGGTCTCTTCCCCGGCGGCGGCGGCACAACCCGCTATTCCCGCATGGTCGGCGCCATGGCCGCTTCGCCGGTGCTTCTGGAAGGCAAGATGCTTGACCCGGCTAAAGCGAAGGCCGCGCAGCTCATCGACGAGATTGTTCCGGCAGACGAACTTCTCGACCGCGCAAAGGCCTGGGTCCTGGAGGCGACCGACGCCGATATCGTGAAACCCTGGGATCAAAAGGGCTGGAAGATGCCTGGCGGCGCGCCCTATCACCCGGCCGGTTTCATGACCTTTGTCGGCGCCTCGGCCATGGTCAATGGCAAGACAAAGGGCGTCTACCCTGCGGCAAAGGCACTCTTGTCGTCGATTTATGAAGGCGCGCAGGTGCCATTTGACACCGCCCTAAAGATCGAGGCGCGCTGGTTCACCCATGTCCTGATGGACCCGACCTCTTCGGCAATGATCCGGTCGCTCTTCATCAACAAAGAAGCGCTGGAGAAAGGTGCCGTACGGCCCGCAGGCGTGCCCGACCAGAAGGTGCAGAAGGTCGGCGTTCTGGGTGCAGGCATGATGGGCGCCGGGATCGCCTATGTGTCCGCCGACGCCGGTATCGACGTTGTACTTCTGGATCAGGCGCAGGAAGCGGCCGATCGCGGCAAGGCGCATTCCGAGAGCATCCTCGACAAGGGCATCCAGCGCAAGAAGGTCACCGAGGAAAAGAAAACCCAAGTCCTTGGCCGGATAACCGCCACCACCGACTACGCGGCCCTGAACGGCTGTGACCTGATCGTTGAAGCGGTCTTCGAGGACCCGGGCATCAAAGCAGAGGTTACGCGGAAAGTGGAAGAGGTTGTCAGCGAGGACTGCATCTTTGCCACCAACACCTCTACCCTGCCCATCACGGAACTCGCCGGTGCCAGCAAACGGCCCGAACAGTTCATCGGCATCCATTTCTTCAGCCCCGTCGACAAGATGATGCTAGTCGAAATCATCAAGGGCAAAGCGACTGGCGACCGCGCCGTGGCGAAAGCGCTCGACTTCGTGCGCCAGATCCGCAAGACGCCGATCGTCGTCAACGACGCCCGCTTCTTCTACGCCAACCGCTGCATCATCCCCTATATAAACGAAGGCATCCGGATGGTGGGCGAAGGCGTGACGCCGGCACTGGTGGAGAATGGCGCAAAGCTGCTTGGCATGCCGCTCGGGCCGCTACAACTGGTCGATGAGACATCGATCGACCTCGGCGTCAAGATCGCCAAGGCAACAAAGGCCGCCATGGGCGAGGCCTATCCCGACGATGCGGTCGACACCGTTGTTTTTGCCATGGCGGACGCCGGGCGCATGGGGCGCAAGGCGAACGCCGGGTTCTACGACTACGACGACAAGGGCAAACGCACCGGGCTTTGGCCGGGTCTGGCCGAGGCCTACCCCCATGTCCCCGAACAGCCCGACCTGGCGACGGTCCAGCACCGCCTGATCATGGCGCAGGTCCTTGAAGCCGTGCGCGCCCTGGAAGAGGGGGTTCTGACAGATATCCGCGAAGGCGACGTCGGCGCGATCCTCGGCTGGGGTTTCATGCCCTGGTCCGGCGGTCCGTTCGGCTGGCTTGACATGATTGGCGCAAAGCGGGCCGTGGAAATCTGCGCAGGACTTGCCCCCTTCGGCGACCGCTTCGCAGCCCCGGCGCTGCTGACGGATTTGGCCGAAAAGGGCGAAACCTTCTACGGCCGTTTCGGGCCCGAGACCAAGGCGGCCGCCTAGGGATCGAAGGTATAGCCGAAACGCGAAATGTCGGCGGCTGCAAGGCCGCCGACCAGATCGGCGGTCCGGTCGGTATAGTAGATCCGCCAGTCCCGCGTCCGTTCCGATGCGTTGTCGCGGTGCATCGGATCCAGGGTGAAGCCCAGGTGCGCGGACAGCGTCGGCACATCCTCTGCCAGATACTCAAGCCGGATAAAAAGATCGCAGCGTTCGCAGCCACCCAGCGTGACGTATGAGCCGTAAGGCGTACCCGCCAATGCCTGCTGCGTGTCCGGATCGTCAAGAAAGTCTTCGAAGGTCAGAACCTTCGCTTTCCCGACCGCCGGATGGGCGAAGCTTTGGGACCGCAGCCAGTAGTAATAGCTGACCATGCGGTCCCAGGGATTGCGCACCATGGTGAAGACAAAGGCGGCGCGCGCCTCGGCTTCGGTGTAGAGACCGATGCCATCGGCCAGCGTGCTGTGCTTCCAAAGCCTGCCCGATGTCGTGATGTCCCGCAGTCGCCGTTTGCGCCGCCGCGCTTTTGGCGTGTCGCCGACGAGAAGATCGTCCTTCATGGCGCGGTTCTCCAGCGCGCGCGCCATGGACGTGCCCCCGGTCTTGGGGATGTGGACGAAAATGTAGCCCCTGCCGCGCGAGTAGATCATGCCACCGCAGAGGCGTGCCGCGCGCGGGCCGCAGATTTGGCAAGCAAGAGACCGGATGCAAGGATCAGAGCGATCCCGACACCCGTCGTCAAGCTGACCGCCTGCCCGAAAAGTAAGACCCCCCAGAAGGCAGCAAAGACGAGCAGAGAGTACTCCCAGACCGCCACAAAGGACGCCTCGGCCAGTTGATATCCGCGCGTCAAAAAAATCACACCAATCAGCGCACCCACGGCCTGCACGGCAATCAGCACCCACATCAAGGTGGTCGACGGTTGCCAGGGCAAAAGCAAAAACCGCGCGGGCCCGTCCGGGACCACTGGATCAACCAAGGCCAGAACGATGGACCCGATCAGGCCCCAAATCCCAAGAAAGAGGAACGATCCAAAGACCAGCGGCGCCAGATCCTCTTCGCCGCAAAGATGCCGAGTCGCCAAAGCGCCGAGCGCATAGAAGAAGCCGGCAAAGACGGGGACAAGGCTGAATAACCCAAGCCCCCGCGCCTCGGGTCCGAGAACCAGGAGCGTGCCCAGGAACCCGAGCGCAACGGCGGCGATACGAAACGGCCCGATCCGCATACGCAGCGCGAAAATGCTGATTAGGATAACGAAGATCGGCGAGGTAAAGAGCCCCGCAGCGGCTTGCGCCACGGGTAATACGCCGAGCGAGCCGAAGTAGACAACCATCGCGGTAGAGATGAACAGGCTTCGCAGAGCAACGTTCACGTAGGACTTCGGACGCAGGTTCTGACCACGCCACGCGCAAAAGGCCCAGAGCAAGGGCAAGGCAATGCAAGTGCGCAGCAGGTGGAACTGCCAGAGCCCCGCAAGATCCGACAGCATAGCGATGAAGCTGTCGACCAGGCTGATCACAGCCATCCCCGCCAGCACGGCGAGTGCCGCGCCGGTAGGGTGATCGGTGCCTCTGTGTTCGGCCATCTGCTTGCCTGTCCTTCTGCGCTTCCCTAAGACCTTGGGCTAGGGCATTAAACACGGCCCGGCAAGACAGAGGGAGGACCCGTATGGGCTGGCTGGCCGACGAAAAAGGGCTCGACAAGCGTGCCGCGAACTACGTTCCGCTGACACCACTCTCGCACCTTGCTCGCGCAGCGCGGGTCTTTCCGGACCGTGAAGCGCTGGTCTACGGTAGCTTCCGGTCGACCTACCGGGACTACAAGGAACGGGTCAGCCGCCTTGCCTCAGGGTTAGAGACGCTTGGTCTAAGGCCGGGCAACGTGGTCGCCACGCTTCTACCAAACATCCCCGCGCACGCCGAAGCGCACTTCGGTGTCCCGGCTATGGGCGGTGTGCTGAATACCATCAACATTCGGCTCGACACCGACACGGTCGCCTACATCTTTTCCCATGGCGAGGCGAAAGCGGTGCTTGTGGATACCCAGTTCCTGCCCCTCTCGGAGGCCGCTATCGCTGCGCTCGAAGGACCCGGTCCAAAGATCATCGAGGTGCCGGATGCACAGGCCGGTTTCCCGGCATCCGGGCGTCACATGACCTACGAAGACCTGTTGACTTTGGGCGACCCGACCTATGCCTGGCGTCAGCCCGAAGACGAATGGGAAAGCCTGGCGCTCAACTACACATCGGGCACCACAGGGCGCCCCAAGGGTGTCGTCTATCACCACCGCGGCGCCTATCTGATGACCATGGGAACGGTCATTTCGTGGCGCATGATCCTGCATCCACGTTTTCTGGCCATCGTCCCGCTCTTTCACTGCAATGGCTGGAACCACACCTGGATGATGCCGCTTTTGGGCGGAACCGTCGTCTGCTGCCGCGATATCACGGCCAAGGCCATCTACGATGCCATCGCCGATGAAGGCGTCACCCACTTCGGCGGTGCCCCCATTGTGCTGAACATGATCGTCAATGCCCCTGCTGGGGAAAGGCGGGCGTTCGACCGCACGGTGGAGGTCTTTACCGCCGGCGCGCCGCCCGCCGCCGCGACATTGGCGGCGATCGAAGCGCTCGGCTTTAACGTCACGCAGGTCTACGGGCTGACCGAGACCTATGGGCACGTGACGGAATGCCTGTGGAACAACGAGGCGTGGGACAAGTTACCCACCGAGGAGCAGGCTGCGATCAAGGCGCGCCAGGGCGTGCCGATGCCCATGGTCGAAGACATCACCGCCATGTCCTCTGACATGGTCCAGACACCCATGGACGGCGCCACTCAGGGCGAAATCATGATCCGGGGAAACACGGTGATGAAGGGCTACTACAAGAACCCCGAGGCGACCGCGGAAGCCTTTGACGGCGGATACTTCCACTCCGGCGATATCGCTATCCAGTACCCCGATACGCATCTGCAGATCGCCGACCGCGCCAAAGACATCATTATTTCTGGCGGGGAAAACGTGAGTTCCGTCGAGGTTGAAGGCGTGCTCATGCACCACCCTGCCGTGCTGCTCTGTGCGGTGGTTGCGCGACCGGACGAGAAATGGGGCGAGGTGCCTTGCGCTTTCGTGGAACTGAAGGACGGCGCCAGCGCCGATGAGGCCGAACTGATCGCCTTTGCCCGCGAAAGGCTGGCGGGCTTCAAGACGCCGAAGGCTGTCGTGTTTCAAGAGCTTCCAAAAACATCGACGGGAAAAATCCAGAAGTTTGAACTGCGTGCCGTCGCCAAGACGCTTTGAACACCGGCAAGATTGCCGCTTGCGCCCGAGTGAGGTACTTTTCCGCGCATAGAGGCAATCCGAGCAAAGCCCAAAGCATAAGATGACGGCGCTGGATCAATTCGACCGGCTGGAGGCCCCTGGCGTTTGGCGCGAAACCGCTGAGGCCCAGCGGCGCGATGTCACGGTGTCGCTTGGCGAAGCGACGCTGACAATCAGCGATACCGCAGGCCGCGTGCACACCCATTGGTCTCTGGCCGCCATAAGGCGCATCAACCCTGGCCAGACACCCGCAGCCTTTGCAGCATCGCCCGACACCGATGAAACCCTCGAAGTGGAGGAAAGCCTGATGGTCGAGGCGCTGTCGAAGGTACAGACAGCCCTCGAACGCAGGCGCCCGAAACCGGGACACCTACGCCGGCTGATCACAGTCACCGTGTTGATTGCACTCTTAATCGGGGCGGTGCTCTGGCTGCCCGGCGCCATGGTGGGCTACACGGCCTCGGTCGTGCCCGATAGCCGCCGCGCCGACATCGGAGACGACCTGTCTGCCGACCTTGCGCGCATCGTGGGAGAACCCTGCGGCGACAGCGTGGGGCAACAGGTCCTGCACCGGTTGCATTTGCGCCTGCGACCGGGGAAAGCCGGCCGGATTTTGATTGTCGGCGGACCTATTGCCTCGGCCCATCTACCCGGCGGCATCCTCTTGATGAACCGAAGACTGGTGGAAGACTACGAAGGGCCGGAAGTGCTGGCGGGTTACATCCTGGCCGAGGATCTGCGCGCCGCACAGTACGACCCATTGCGCGAGCTTCTTGAGGGCACGGGCCTGGGGGCCACGTTCCGCCTGTTGACGACCGGTATTCTGCCTGAGGCAGCCCGCCGCGCACATGCGGAAAGCATTCTCTCAGCGACCCCGGCGCCCGTGCCGGACGACGCCCTTCTCACGGCCTTTGCCCAGGCACTGGTCGCGAGCACCCCATACGCCTATGCGCGCGACGTCTCCGGGGAGACGACGCTCGGGCTGATCGAGGCCGATCCATTTCTGACGCAAGCGCCAACGCTTGTGCTCGAAGATAGGGATTGGGTCCGGCTGCAGGGGATCTGCGACGCCTGACGATCTCAGCGTCCCGGAGGTGCGCGGCCCGGACCCCGGTTCGGGTTGAGCCTGCCATCGTCCCAGGCGACCTTGTAACCGGGCGGGACAGGATACCCGTTCAGGGGCGAAACCGGCCAGACACGGGTGCGCGTGGCGCTGCTGGCGGGCCCGACGGTCGGTCGGTAAATTGCGCCGCCCGGGCCAGACGTCACCTCGATAGAGGTGGCCCTCTCCGGCGCCTCTTGGGCCATGACTACCGGGGCGAAAACCACAAGGGCAGCGATCAGAACAGCACGAAACATCTTCGGTCCTCTTCGCCCCCTATCTCTTTGAACGCCGCCAAACTCCCAGAAATTTCCTTTTCTGTAAAGGGCTTGGCGGAATAGGTGTTTATT
>JBCDED010000023.1:0-45943 GCA_039179985.1 Pseudomonadota bacterium | reverse complement strand
GTTATGTTCCTGGTTAGATCAGTGCATCTTTCCTGAGATGATACCAAGAAGCATGTTGTCCTGACGATTCAGTCATGAAGATTCAACTTCGAAGCACCGGGCCTGATCTCGGGCGAGGCTGGAGCATTTACGCTCTATGACAGCAGGCCTACGCCTGCGCCGACCTCGACCACAACGGCTGCCGCGGCACCGACCGGAGGGGCCGCGGGCGCAACAGCGACCGCCGCTGCCACAACGCCGGCCGGCAACACCCGCCAGACGCAGGAGCGTATCCTTCTGCCTGATGGTCGTGTTGTGCTGCGGACGGTCACGGTCGAAGAAACGGTCCTGCCGGCCCAGTAGATCGGGCCTTTCCGGTATCCTCTCCGGCGCCCTCTTTCCGGGGGCGCCGCTAAGGCGTTTTTTTCTGCTCGCAGGCCTCAGGGAAAAAAACGCGAAAACTGCGGAACAGGTGCCAATTTGAGGCCGACCCGGCGCCCGCTTGGGCTACATTGTGTTTCACAGGTGAAATCAAGGGAATCCCTTCATGAAATTTGTCCTACCGATCGGCGCGCTCTCGGCGGCCCTCCTGACCGCAGGAATGGCGCAGGCCGCCGGATCTGACAGCAGCCCCCCGAAGACGGACTCCGTCAAAGCTTGCCCGACAGGCTATGTCTACGACCAGCAGACCAAGGCCTGCGTTCAGCCGCGCGACAGCCGGCTCGACGACAGCGAACGGTTCGAAGCCGCCCGCGCCTACGCGTATCTTGGCCGCACGGATGAGGCGTTCGCCGTGCTCTCCGCCATGACGGATCAGGACGACGACCGCGTCCTTACATACATGGGCTTTACACATCGCAAAGCGGGCAATGCCGCCGAAGCGCAGGAGTACTACCGCCAGGCGCTGGACCAGAACCCCGACAACCTGCTGGCGCGGTCCTACCGCGCCCAGGGCTGGGTCGAGGAAGGCAAACTGCACATGGCGCGCGCAGAGCTCACCGAGATTCGCAAGCGCGGTGGCCGCGGCACCTGGGCCGAGCTTTCGCTGCGGCTGGCGATCGACGCGGGTCGCGGTTTCAGCTACTGAACGCGTTGGCGGCAACCGGGAATTAACCTTGTCCCGCCAATCTGGCGGGGCGAGTGTGAGGAAACCGCCAATGCCGACCGATCTGACCAGTCTCGGGCTGCCAGCAAACCTGCCCGAGATTGCCGCGCCCGATCTCATCGGGGCTGCCCCTGCCCCGCCCCCGGCCTTGCCGCCCGTTGCCCTGCGCAAGCGACAGAAGGCGGCAATTATCGTGCGACTGCTTCTGTCCGATGGGCGCACACTGGACCTTGCCGATCTGCCCATGGACATTCAGTTGCGCCTTACCCGGGACATTGGCGCGATCACCAAGATCGACCAAAGCACGCTGGACGCCGTGATCACCGAGTTCCTGGACGAGATCGAACAGACCGGCCTGGCCTTCGGCGGCGGACTTTCGGAGGCGCTGTCCATCCTCGACGGCACGATCAGCCCCGACACCGCACGCCAGCTCAGCCGCGAGGAAGGCATCGAACTGACCTCCAACCCCTGGAAACGGCTTGCGGAGATGGACCCCGAGCGCCTGTGCCCCATCGTCGAAGCAGAAGCGCCGGAAGTCGCCGCCGTGCTCTTGTCGAAGCTCGCGGTCGAAAAGGCGGCAGCCATTCTTGGGATGCTTGATGGCAGTCAGGCGCGGCGGATTGCTTTTGCGGTGTCCCGGACCGAGAGCATCGGGCCTGACGCGGTGCAAAAGATCGGTCGGTCCATTCTGGCGCAACTCGATGCCGAACCAAGACGCGCCTTCGAGGTTGCCCCAGTGGACCGGGTGGGCCAGATCCTGAACCGTTCGCCCTCGGTGACCCGCGAGTCGGTCCTCGACGGTCTGGAAGAGGATGACAAAGACTTCGCCGCCCGCGTGCGCAAGGCCATTTTCACGTTCGAGAACATCCCCGGACGGATCGCCACCACCGATATCCCGAAGATCACCCGAGGTGTTGACGGCGCGACGCTGGCGCAGGCAATAAAGGCCTCGCAGGCGCGGCAAGGTCAGGCGGGGGACTATATCCTTGAGAACCTCTCACGCCGCATGTCCGATCAGCTGAAAGAGGATATCGCGGGTCTGGGCGACTTGAAGGCAAAGGATGCCGAGGCCGCGATGGACGCCGTGGTTCAGGCGATCCGACAACTGATGGATCAGGGCGAGATCTACCAGATGGAGGCCGAGGAAGACTGACATGCCACATCGCCGCGCCGCTTGATGCGCTGCCCCCCGCTCGCTAAAACCCACCGGCGGCGGCCCCTTCCGCGGCCGCGCCCGGCCCGGCAAGCGCATAAGGCGGTCAATGTCCAACTCCAACACCTCCTGGTCCGATTGGCTTGAGAACCTCGCCGCTCGTGGCGCCCTTGGGCTGGGGCTGTTGCTGCCCTACCGCTGGCGTGTCCCGGCAATGGGTTGGGTCATGGCGCGCATCATCGCGCCTGTGGCGGGCCTGAGGGGCCGTATCAGGGACAATCTGGCCTTTGTGCTGCCGGACCTGCCCGAGGCCACCGTGGACGCGCTGCAGCGCGAGGTACCTGACAACATGGGGCGGACGCTGATCGAGGTCTATTCGGGCTCCGACTTCTACAAACACTGCGAGAGCCTGACATTGGGCGGCCCGGGCTGGCCCGCGGTGGCCGAGGCGCGCGACACCGGGCGGCCCGTGCTGATCGTCTCAGCCCACTTCGGCAATTACGATGCGCTGCGCGTGGCGCTGATCCAGGCAGGCTGCAACGTTGGCGCGATCTACCGGCCTTTCAACAACCCCTACTTCGATGCCCATTACCGCAAGACGATCAGCCGCATCGGTCCGATCTTCGCGCGCGGATCGCGGGGCGCGGGGGAAATGGTGCACCACATCCGCAATGGCGGTATGGCGGCCATCGCAGCGGACCAGTGGGTCTTTGAAGGGGCGCCGCTGACATTCTTCGACAAGCCCGCATCAACCGCCACATCGGCCGCCCGGCTGGCGCTCAAATACGACGCGCTGCTGGTGGCCGGCTACGGGGTTCGCAAGGACGATGGGCTGGATTTCGACCTTGTGATCGAAGCGCCCATTCCTCACACCACGGTCGATGAGATGTCGCAGGCGCTCAACGACAGTCTGGAAGCACAGGTGCGCGCGCACCTTGGCCAGTGGATGTGGACACACCGCCGCTGGAAAGCCTGACGCCTACTTCAGCTGTGCGGCTGCGTGGATGGGACCAAGGTCTTCTTCCTGCAGGATAACCGCAATCCGCGCGTCGCCGGGCGTGTCGACCTTCAGCGAGATCGGCTCTGCCCCGTCCCACAAGTCCACGGTGTCCCACGAGGTGACGATGTTGGAATAGGTCAGCGTCTTCCCGCGATTTTCACCGCGCGTGATCTGCACCGTCTGCTCCGGATTGAACCGCACAAGATGAATGGCAACAGGCTTTGAGACGTTCTGCAACGGCCGTGCATTGATCGTCAGCGTGTCCCCCGACCGGCTGATCGACAGGGCGACCATCGGCGCCGCGGCCTGCTGTTCCGCGATCAGCTCAAGAAGCGAGAGCGACCGTTCGCCCTCGAGGCTCACTTCACCGCCCACAATCATTTGCGGCGTATAGACCATCCGGTGACCGTTGCGGTAGGCGTATTCCTTTTGCCGTAGGCCATGGGAAGGGTCGGCAAACATGTCCTTCCAACCGATATAATCCCAGTAATCCACATGCAGCGCCAAAGCGATGATATCGTCCCGGTCCGACAGCTGGGTCAGCAGGTTGTCTGCCGGCGGGCAGGCATTGCAGCCCTGGCTGGTATAAAGCTCAAGCACCACCGGTCGGTCTTCGGCCATGGCGGCTAGGCCAACCCAAAGGGTACAGATGGCGACGGCAAGGGAACGAAGTAAGGTCATGTGCCTGGGGACTCGCATTACGGGTTGCTCTTTGTGTATGGGTCCAGGCGCACAATAGCCAATCAACCAATTGCGAGGGTTTCGTGGGGTGACGGAACTTTTTTGCCTTCTCCGTCTATAATTGTGCACAATGGTATACAAAAGTGACGCACCCCCCTTGATTGGCCTCTTGCAATCGGTCATGTGGTCGCCAGTTCTCAGCCAAGTCATCCCACGGAGGTTCCCATGCCCATCGTCGTAGGCAAAGATACAGCCAGGACGCGCCGCTCGCTGAGTGCCGGTGCAAAATCCTATTCATATTATTCCATCCCCGCCGCCCAAGAGGCTGGCCTTGGCACGTTCGACCGCCTCCCCGCGGTGATGAAGGTCGTGCTCGAAAACATGCTCCGCTTCGAAGACGGCAAGACCGTTTCCGTTGACGATATCAAAGCGTTTTCCGAATGGGCCGACAAGGGCGGCAAGAACCCGCGCGAAATCGCCTACCGCCCCGCGCGCGTTCTGATGCAGGACTTCACCGGCGTGCCGGCGGTGGTCGATCTTGCAGCCATGCGCGACGGGATCGTGTCGCTGGGCGGTGACGCCGAGAAGATTAACCCGCTCAACCCCGTCGATCTTGTGATCGACCATTCGGTGACGATCGACGAGTTTGGCAATCCGCGCGCTTTCCAGATGAACGTGGACCGCGAGTACGAGCGTAACATGGAACGCTACACCTTCCTTAAGTGGGGTCAGTCGGCCTTCGACAATTTCCGCGTGGTCCCGCCCGGCACCGGCATCTGCCACCAGGTGAACCTGGAATACCTTGCCAAGACGGTCTGGCACGACACTGACCAGGCAGGCGAAGCCGTCGCCTATCCCGATACGCTTGTGGGAACCGACAGCCACACCACCATGGTCAACGGCGCTGCCGTTCTGGGCTGGGGCGTTGGCGGGATCGAGGCCGAAGCGGCCATGCTCGGGCAGCCGATCTCGATGCTGATCCCCGAGGTCATCGGCTTCAAGCTGACCGGCGAAATGGTCGAAGGCACCACGGCCACCGACCTCGTGCTGAAAGTCGTGCAGATGCTGCGCGAGAAGGGTGTGGTGGGCAAATTCGTGGAGTTCTACGGCCCCGGCCTTGACCACCTTCCGCTGGCCGACCGCGCAACGATCGGCAACATGGCCCCGGAATACGGCGCCACCTGCGGTTTTTTCCCTATTGACGTCGAAACCATGCGCTACCTGCGCCAAACCGGCCGCGCCGAAGACACGCTGGACTTGGTAGAAGCCTACGCCAAGGCCAATGGCATGTGGCGCGACGCAGACTACGCGCCCATCTACACCGACACGCTTGAGCTCGACATGGGCACCATCGTCCCGGCCATCTCGGGCCCAAAGCGCCCGCAGGACTTTGTTGCGCTGACCGATGCCAAGGCCGCGTTCACCAAGGAAATGGCCGAGACATTCAAACGGCCCATGGGCAAGGAAGTCGCCGTCGACGGCGAAGACTACACCATGGATTCGGGAAAGGTCGTGATCGCTTCGATCACCTCCTGCACCAATACCTCGAACCCGTATGTGATGATCGGCGCCGGGCTTGTGGCCCGCAAGGCCCGCGCCCTCGGGCTCAACCGCAAACCCTGGGTCAAGACATCGCTCGCCCCGGGCTCGCAGGTCGTCTCGGCCTATCTTGAGGCCGCCGAGCTTCAGGAAGATCTGGACGCCATCGGGTTCAATCTGGTGGGCTACGGCTGCACCACATGCATCGGTAACTCCGGTCCGATCCAGCCGGAACTGTCCAAGGCCGTTGCCGATGGCGATCTGGTGGCCACTGCCGTCCTGTCGGGCAACCGGAACTTCGAAGGCCGGATCAGCCCCGACGTGCGCGCCAACTACCTGGCCTCGCCCCCGCTGGTTGTCGCCTATGCGCTCGCGGGCACGATGGACATCGATCTGACGTCCGAGCCGCTCGGGCAGGACCAGGACGGCAACGACGTGTTCCTGAAGGATATCTGGCCCAACCAGAAGGAAATCGCTGAGCTCGTCGAAAAGACCGTGACGCGCGAAGCCTTCCAGCAGAAATACGCCGAGGTCTTCACCGGCGATGACAAATGGCAGGGCGTCGAGACGACCGACAGCCTGACCTACGACTGGCCGTCGACCTCGACCTACGTTCAGAACCCGCCCTATTTCCAGGACATGGGCGCCGAACCGGGTACGATCGGCAACATCGAGGGAGCGAGAGTTCTGGCGATCCTCGGCGACATGATCACGACCGACCACATCTCGCCGGCCGGAACCTTCAAAGACACCACGCCCGCGGGCAAATACCTGACCGACCGTCAGGTTACACCCCGCGAGTTCAACAGCTACGGCTCGCGCCGCGGGAACCACGAAGTGATGATGCGCGGCACCTTCGCAAACATTCGCATCAAAAACGAGATGCTCGATGGCGTCGAAGGCGGCTATACGCTCGGGCCGGACGGTGAACAGACCTCGATCTTCGACGCAGCCATGGCCTGGAAAGAGCAGGACACGCCGCTGGTGATCTTCGGAGGCGAGCAATACGGTGCCGGATCGTCCCGGGACTGGGCCGCGAAAGGCACCGCTCTGCTGGGCGTAAAGGCCGTGATCGCCGAAAGTTTCGAGCGTATCCACCGCTCGAATCTGGTCGGCATGGGTGTCATTCCGTTCGAGTTCACGGGCGGGGACACGCGCAAGTCGCTGGGCCTGAAAGGCGACGAAACCGTCTCGATCAGCGGGCTCGATACGATACAGCCTTTGCAGGAAGTGCCCTGCACCATCACCTATGGCGACGGCTCGGTGAAGGAGATCACGCTGAAGTGCCGGATCGATACTGCCATCGAGATCGAGTACATTGAGCACGGCGGCGTCCTGCAGTACGTGCTGCGCAACCTCGCGCAGGCCGCGTGAGGCCGACCGCAAGTAAACAAAGAGTTTCCGTCGAGGGGCCCGGTTTTTCCGGGCCCTTCTCTTTCGCCAGGTCGGTTCCGTGCTAGAAACGGTCCTCTGGGGGTAGTTTTTTTGCGTTACACGGTTCTCTTGTTCGAGGCGCTAGCGTTCGTGATCCTGATAACGGCGTCGAACGTGCCGGCCTAAGACTCCGGACGGCCTGCCTCCGCCGCCTGGAGTGCGGGCCGTATCCGGTCTTCAAGGACCCGCTGTGTGACGGGTCCCGCAAAGCGAAGGACGACACGCCCTTCGCCGTCTATAACGTATGTCTCGGGCACCCCGTAAAGACCCCAGTCGAGCGCCGTACGCCCGGACGGATCGGCGCCGACCCCGGCATAGGGATCGCCGAGTTCTTCCAAAAAGCCCAAGGCCTGATCGGGCCGGTCCTTGTAGTTGATGCCGTAAATCGGGATGCCTTCCTCGGCCAGCTGCATCAGCGTCGGATGTTCGGCGCGACAGGGCGCGCACCAGCTGGCCCAATAGTTCACCAGCTTCACGCCATCTTGGGTCAGATCTTGATCCGAAAAGGACGGCTTGGTGCCAAGGGGCTGCAACAGCATTTGAGGTGCCGGTTCCCCGGTCTGCGCAAAGGGCAAGGCATCGGGGTCTTCCCGCAACATGCCCGCGTAAAAGAGCCCGGCCAGCGCCGCGAAAATCAGCGGCGGGGCGAGCACGAAGGGGGAGATCTTAGCCATTGGACCGGCGCCTTTCTTCCACATCTTCGAGGGCTCGGCGCACCCGGCGGCTGCGCCAGACCGTCAGCGCCACGATCCCAAGGACAAGTGCGATGGAAATCACGTAGGCCAGCGACACCTCGGCGGCGTATTTCCCAAGTTCAGGCATCACGCCATCCTCTCCCGCGCCAGAAGGGCCGACAGGCGCCGCGCGCGGATTTCCGTGCGCGTTCCCGCAAGAACGAGCACGACGAAGAGCAGTGCAAAGCCCGCGATGCAGACGAGAAGCGGGAAATAGAAGACATTGGCGATGTTCTCGTCCTTGTCCAAGCTCAGCGTCGCCCCCTGGTGCAGCCCCTGGTTCCAAAAGTTCACCGCATAGCGGCTGAGAAGCGCAAAGACCGAGCCCACGATGCAAAGCACACTGGTAAGATCAGCTGCGGTGTCGCCGTCTTCAATGGCCGACCACAGAGCAACATAGCCAATGTAGAAGAGAAACAGGATCAAAAAGGACGTGAGCCGAGGCTCCCATTCCCACCAGGTGCCCCACATGGGCTGGCCCCAGATGGCGCCCGTGGCAAGCGCGATCAGTGTCATGGTAATGCCCACTGGCGCCGCCGCCTTCGCCGCGAGCGCGCTGACGTGGTGGCGCCGGATCAGCCAGATGAGAGAGGCCACCAGCATCATCAGCCAGGCGTTGATCGCCATCAGCGCAGACGGCACGTGCAGGTAGATGATCTTGACGGTGGAGCCTTGCCTGAAGTCATCCGGCGTGAAGAAAAAGCCCCAGATCAGCCCGACCACCAGGCAGATCCCCGCAAGCCAGCCCGTCACGGGCAAGAGCCAGGCCGTGGTTGCCATGAATTTCGTTGGGTTGGCGTAGCTCCAGAAAGAGGTGTTGGCCATCGGAGTCTCGGGATTTCGGTCAGGCATCAGATAACAACGCAGCCCATCAACGTAAATTGACACGGATTGCCGCAGCCGCGGCGAAAGGCAGAAGTGCAAGGGACCCGGCGGTGATACCCGCCAGAAACGCCAGCGCGGTTCCGGCGTTTTCTCCGGACCCCGCGCGGGTCACGACCTCCGCCCCGAAGATCAAGGTCGGGACATAAAGCGGCAATACCAGCAAGGACAGCAGAAGCCCCCCGCGTTTGATCCCGACCGTCAGAGCCGCACCGAAGGCGCCGATCATCGACAGCGCCGGCGTCCCAAGCCCAAGGCTGAGGATAAGCCAGCCGAACTGAGCGGGCGGCAGGCTGAGAAGAATGGCAAAGACCGGCGCGGCAATGACCAGAGGCAGACCGGTGGTGATCCAATGGGCCGCGGCCTTGACCACCACGATCCCCTCCATGGGCACGGGCGCCGTGGCGAGGACTGCGAGCGTGCCGTCGTCGTAGTCGAGCGCAAAGATCCTGTCGAGCGACAGCAGGCAGGCCAGAAGCGCGCCGAGCCACAGGATACCCGGCGCGATCAGGGCCAGCGTCGCGCTTTCGGGTCCGACGCCAAAGGGCACAAGAACGGTGACGATCAGGAAAAAGGCCAGCGCCAGACCAAAGCCGCCTCCGGCACGCACGGACAGGATCAGATCCCGCAAGAACAGCGCGGTCACAGAAAGGCCTCGTCGAAATCTCCGGCACCCAGTTCGCGAGCCCGGTAGGCGCTCAGGTCCAGCGTTTCGGCCTCAAGTCCGAGGTCGATGTGCGTGGCGATGACCGCGCTGCCGCCCGCCGCGCAGTGATCCAAGACCGCCTTGGCAAAGAGCGCAACACTGGCCCTGTCCAGCGCGACCGTCGGTTCGTCGAGCACCCAGATGGGCCGCCCCGTCAGAAGCAACCGAGCAAGCCCGAGGCGCCGCGTCTGCCCCGCCGAAAGCTGGGCAGCGGGCCGGGTCGACAGCGCTGTCAGATCCATTGCCTGAAGGGCTGCGTCAATTCCGCCGGCGCCATAGATCTCGGACCAGAAGCGCAGGTTCTCGGCGACACTCAGCGCTGTTTTCACCGCATCGGCGTGGCTGGCATAGGCGCAGGCGTCAGGCCCGGGCGCAACATGGCCGCGCAGCAGCGGCTGCAGCCCCACAAGGCAGCGCAAAAGCGTGGTCTTCCCGATCCCGTTCGGCCCGCGCAGGATCAGCGCCCGGCCGTCCGGAACCCCAAAGCTCACGCCTTCCAGGATTGGTATGCCACCCCGGGCGCAGGCGAGATCAGTCGCCGTCAGCGTCACCGGCTGTCCCTTCCACCGGCAAAAGCGCAGCACCGATCCTGCGGCCCTCGGACAGAAGCACATTGTAGGTCCGGCAGGCGGGCGGCGTGGCCATGGCCTCTACCCCCAGACCTGCTTCTTCCAGCGCCCTGCGGAACTCCGCGGGCAGATGGCGCGTCTCGGACCCGGTCCCCACGAAAAGCACGTCGATCTCGGGCGCCGCAGCGATCAGGGGCGCGGTCTCCCCGTAGCCCGGCCAGGCGCTTAGCCCCGTCGGCAGCAAGAGCTGCCCGCCTTCGCGCACGACACCGCCGATCCTGAAAAACCCCGGCCCGTAGCCGTCAATGGGCGGAGCGTCGGTATAGTCGATCTCGTTCAGGCGCATAGGCGAGGTCTCCTTTGTCTTCGGGCTCAGCCTATACGCGGTTCGGCGCCCAAGGCCAATCGTGCGGCCCTCTAGTCCCAGATGGGCAGACCGCCGAGCGCCGAGGCCGCGATGATCAGATATGCCGCCGCGCGGTACCGTCCTTCCGCCTCGGGCTGGAAGATCGCGGCACCCAAAAGATTGGCGGACATGTAGGGCAGCATGACGGCGAGCCCGGTCAGGAGAGCCCCAAAAACTAGCAGACCGCCGACCCAGAGGGCGATGAGCGTCACCAAGTCCGCGATGATGAGGTAGAGCAGCGTATTTGCGCGGATCACCGCAGGTCCGTGTGGGCTGGCCATGTAAAACAGGATTACCGGTGGACCCGGCAGGCCGGACACACCGCCCAGAAAACCGCCCGCCGCGCCCGTGGCGTAGATCCCCCCCGGCGACACACGGCCCCTGTAACGCCAGCCGCCAACGAGCGCCACCAGCATGACCAGCGCAATCAACGACACGCCGGTGCGAAAGACCTCGGGCGGGAAGTAGGTCAGAACCCAAAGGCCGATGGGCAAGGCAATGACAAGACCTGTGACCAGCCGCCGGACATCGGTCATCTGCCCGTCGCGCAGGGCGCGAGGTAGCAGCGGCAGCGGCCCGAAGAGGTCCATCACCATCAGCACAGTCAGCGCAACGAAAGGGTCCAGCACTCTACCCGCGAACGGCAGGAAGATCATGCCGGTGCCAAAGCCCGCAAATCCGCGTACCACGCCCGCCAGAACGGCCCCGGCGAAAAGCAGCCCCCAATCCGCCAAATCCAGCGGAAGGAGGAGCCCGTCCATCAAGCGTCGACGTTGGCGAACTGATTGCCCTGATTGGCGTCGGGTTTCGACCAGTCGCGCTTGACACCGAGAAGAAGCAGAATGGCAGATGCCACGAAGATCGACGAATAGGTGCCCACGATCACGCCCCAGATCATCGCAAAGACAAAGCCCCGGATCACGTCGCCGCCAAGCACATAGAGTGAAATCAGCGCGAGCAGCGTGGTGACCGAGGTCATGACCGTCCGGCTGAGCGTCTCATTGATCGAAAGGTTCAGAACCTCTTTGAGATCCTTCTTTTTGTACTTCCGCAGGTTCTCCCGAACGCGGTCAAAAACGACCACGGTGTCATTCAGCGAATAGCCCACGATGGTCAGAAGCGCTGCGATGATAGCGAGGTCGAACTTGATCTGAAGTTCCGAAAAGATGCCGATGGTCAGCACGACATCGTGCACCAGCGCCGCAACGGCGCCAAGGGCGAACTGCCACTCGAACCTGAGCCAGATGTAGACAAGCACCGCCGCGATGGCGAGTACCACGGCGATAACGGCGGTTTGGATCAGCTCGCCTGAGACCTTCGGGCCCACGGATTCCACCGACGGGAAGGTCATCGTGCTGTCGACGCCCAAGAGCGCCGCCTCGACCGACTCCACGACCTCGGCCGTCACCGCTTCCTGCCCTTCCTGGGCCTGGATACGGATCATGGCGACGTTCTGATCTTCGGTGAAAGTCACGTCGAAGACCTCGGTGATCGACACATCGCCCAGACCAAGGGGCGCGATAGCATCCCGGTAGGCGCCCACATCCACCGGCTGGGTCGCTTCGGTCCGGATGGTCGTGCCACCGCGGAAATCAATGCCGTAATTCAGCCCCTGGAAAATGAAGCTGACAAAGGCCGCGACCATGAGAAAGGCCGAAATTCCAAGCGTCAGCCTGGCGCGGCTGAAGAAATCCCAGTTGGTCTGTGAGGGGACAAGTTTCAGGCGCATCTCAGACCTCGATCGTCTTGGGGCGGCGGCGCTCGAACCACATCACGATCATGAGCCGCGTCACGAAGATCGCCGTGAAGACCGAAGTCAGGATTCCGAGACCGAGTGTGATAGAGAACCCGCGCACCGGCCCGGACCCCATCACAAAGAGGATGGCGGCGGTGATGAAGGTGGTGATGTTGGCATCGAGGATCGCAGAGAGCGCTTTCTCATAGCCCAGTTCGATGGCCCGCGCGGGACCACGGGCTGTCTTCAGCTCTTCGCGTATGCGCTCGAAGATCAGCACATTGGCGTCCACCGCCATCCCGATGGTCAGCACGATCCCCGCGATGCCAGGCAAAGTCAGTGTCGCACCAATCAGCGACAGAAGTCCAAAAATCAGCCCCACGTTCAGGATCAGGGCGATGTTCGCGATGATCCCGAAAAACCCATAGCTAAGCGCCATAAAGACCAGCACGGCCCCGAAGGCCACAATGCAGGCAATGCGGCCCGCATCGATGGAATCCTGCCCGAGCTCGGGTCCGATGGTGCGTTCTTCGAGGAAGGTCATTTCGGCCGGCAAGGCCCCTGCCCTGAGCAGCACCGCCAGATTGGTCGATTCCTCGATCGAGAAGTTCCCGGTAATGATCCCGCTGCCGCCGGGAATATGGCTCTGGATCACCGGGGCGCTGATGACCTCTTCGTCGAGCACAATGGCAAAGGGGCTTCCGATGTTTTCCGCCGTATAGTCCCCGAACTTGCGGCCGCCCGCTGGATTGAACCGGAAGTTCACCGCAGGCTGGCCGTTCTGATCAAAGCTCGGCTGCGCATCTACAAGGTCTTCGCCCGAGACGACCGGCGTCTGTTCCAGAACGTAGAAAATGCCGTCTTCGTCGAGGCTTGGATAGATGACCTCGCGGGGGCCAGGCACCTGGTTTGGGTTGGTGGTCTGATTGACCACCGGTTGGAAGGTTAGCCGCGCCGTGGTGCCGATCAGTTCCTTCAGGTCACTCGCCGACCCGATACCGGGCACCTGGATCAGGATGCGCCGCTCGCCCTGCCGCTGGATCGTAGGCTCGCGCGTGCCCACTTCGTCGACGCGGCGGCGGATGATCTCGACCGATTGCTGCATGGTGCGGTCGTCCGTAGCCTGACGCTCCGCTTCTGTCAGGCGCACGGTGATCGTGTCGCCCTCGCCCACGACCTCGATATCGGTCTGGCCGACGCCGGTCAGGCTGACCACGGGTGTCGCCAGTTCGCGCACGACCTCGATGGCGCGCGGCAAGCCTTCGGTCCGGCTGATCTGCACGCGCAGTTCGGACGGGTCGCTTTGCTGTCGGCGGACGGGCCCAACCGCATCGCGCTCTTCCCGCAGCGCATCGCGCACATCGGGCCAGAACCCATCCATCCTGTCGGCGTAGACATCCTCGACCTGCACCTCCGCCATCAGATGCGCCCCGCCGCGCAAATCGAGGCCCAGATTGACCAGCGTCGAGGGCAGCCAGCTTGGCCAGCCGTCCAGCTCGCTCAGTTGCTCGGGCGTGGCCACGCCGCCGTTGTTTTCAATGGCGGCGACGGCATCGTTGTGCTGTTCCACGCGCGGGTAGAAGAGGTTCGGCATGGCGAAGCTAAGCCCGAGGACAATCAGCCCCCAGATCACCACCCGTTTCCACGTCTCAATCTGCAGCATGCGTTTTGCTGGCCCCGTTCTAGGGTTAAGTGTTGGCGGGCTCGGTCTTTGACAGAACCTGGGCGACCGTGCTCTGGACCACGCGCACCTTGACGCCTTCCGCAAGCTCGACCTCGATCTCGTTGTCTTCCTTGACTTTCGTGACCTTGCCGATGAGCCCGCCCTGGGTGACCACCTGGTCACCGCGGCGCAGCGCGTTCACCATCGCGGCATGCTCCTTCACCTTTTTTTGCTGCGGGCGAATGAGCAGGAAATACATGATCGCAAAGATCAGGATGAGAGGAACGAAACTGGCGAAAGCGCTTCCAGCACCTCCCCCGGCGGCTTGCGCGAACGCAGGCGTTGCGAACATGCGATAATCCTTCTTTTTCTGTGGGGGATGCCCCCCGCGAATTGGCGCGCACCCTATCCGCGCCCCCCGGGGTTGGCAAGCAACCGAGACGGCACCGATCGGGCCATTTTCCAGGGTTCACTCCCCCGGGGCTTTACGGCATATGGAGGCCCACCGACGACCGGTCAAAGCAACGTTTCAAGAAGAGACAAGTGAGATGCACGATATTCGCCTGATCCGCGACACCCCAGGGGTGTTCGACGCCGCCATGGAAAAGCGCGGGGTCGAGATCCGGTCATCGGATATCCTTGCCATCGACGAGGCCCGACGCGCCAGAATCACCGCCGCCGAAGAAGCCCAGGCGGCCCGGAACGCTGCCTCGAAAGAGGTGGGTGCGGCGAAAGCGCGGGGCGATGAGGCCGAGTTCGAGCACCTGCGCGCCCTGGTGGCCGCCAAAAAAGAAGAGATCGCCGAGCTGGAGGAAGAGGCCAAGGGCGAAAACCTGCGCCTGCGCGACATTCTGATGAGCCTGCCCAACCTTCTGGCAGAGGACGTGCCCGTTGGCGCGGATGAAGAGGACAACGTCGAAATCCGTAGATGGGGCGTACCGCCAAGCTTCGACTTCACGCCGAAAGAACACTACGAACTTGCCGCCGTGGCGCCCTCCATGGATTTCGAGACCGCCGCCAAACTGTCGGGCAGCCGGTTTGTTGTGCTCTCTGGTGCCGTGGCGCGGCTCCACCGGGCACTGGCGCAGTTCATGCTGGACATGCACATCGACGAACACGGGCTGACAGAAACCAACGCACCGGTTCTCGTGCGCGAAGAAACCATGCTCGGCACCGGGCAGTTGCCGAAGTTTGGCGAAGACAGCTACGAGACGACGGACGGCCTTTGGCTGATCCCGACCTCTGAGGTGTCGCTGACCAATATCGCCGGCGGCCACATTATCGAGGAAACCTATCTGCCGCGCCGCTATACGGCCCACTCATTGTGCTTTCGGTCCGAGGCCGGCTCGGCGGGCCGCGATACCGCGGGCATGTTGCGCCAGCACCAGTTCGAAAAGGTCGAAATGGTCAGCGTCACGCACCCGGACAACAGCTGGGAAGAGCATGAGCGCATGACGAAATGCGCCGAGGCGGTGCTGGAACGGCTGGGGCTGGCCTACCGTACGGTGATCCTTTGCACCGGCGACATAGGGTTCGGCGCCCTGAAGACCCATGACCTTGAGGTCTGGCTGCCTGGGCAGAACACCTACCGCGAGATCAGCTCTGTCTCCAACTGCGGTCCGTTCCAGGCGCGCCGCATGAATGCGCGCTACCGCCCCGAAGGCGGCGGTAAGCCCGATTTCGTGCACACGCTGAACGGATCGGGGCTGGCTGTGGGCCGCACGCTGATCGCGGTGCTGGAGAACGGGCAAACCGCGGAGGGCGGCGTGCTCTTGCCGCAGGTGCTGTCGCCCTACCTCGGCGGCGCTTCGCGGCTGACGCCGGACGGGAAGTTGGCCTAGGCCTCAGGCCTTGGGCGCGGTCTTGGGGCTGTCGATTTCGGCGGCCTCGGGACGGGCGGCCTTTGGACGGGCGGCCTAGGGACGGGCAGGTGCGGTTCCGGCGGGGTCGCTACGGGATACCAGGGCTCGGCATAGGGCCAGCCAAGCGCGTTGGAGATCGCCTGCCAGAGCAAGCTCAGGGGCGCGGGCCGATAGGCCGTTCCATCGAGCGCACCGAGCCGCAGCCGTGTCCAGGTGGGATCCGCCAGGTCCTCCGTGTCCCCCGGTCCGTCCCGGGCCGATCGCAGCACACCCAGAAGGCCGCGTCAGGTGCTGTTTGTCAGCGGCCCGCGGGCACTCTCTTCGGTGACAGCCGGCAAGGCCCCCAGATCAATCGGCAGCCCGGTGGCAACGGCCCCTTCGGCGATCCAGCGCAGGGCCTGGTCCGTGATCCCCCGGTCGTCGCCCCCGCCGCCCACCATGCTGTGGTCTCCGGGGAACCATTCCTGCAAATAAGCGCCGCGCGCACCGCTGGCGTTCAGCTTGTCCAGATTTTTCCAAAGCGTCGGCTTGAAAAAGACCCGTGCTTCGTCGATGGCGACAGCATGTCGACCTGCCCTGACCGACCGCGACAGAACCGTATCGTGGAACTGGTAACGGGAATTCACGAGTTTCCCGAGCGCACCGCCAATCCCCGGCACGCCAAGCGCACCGACTGTGTCCCAGATGCCCAGGTAAGAGATGCTTAGGGGGGTGCCCACAGGCAGCGAGCGCGCCACGCGCCAGTCGTGTTCTGACTGACCGGTGTAGACACGCGGCGAAAACCTCCAGCGGAACGCGGCGCTGGCGGCCGTTCCCGGCTCGGTCAGTGGCGCGCGGTCCCGGTAGCGGGCCACCGCCTCGTCGATCCGGCAGAACTGATCTTCGGCAGGGATACCGCTGGCGCGGATGAGGCCCGCGAGCGACCGGGCCATGAAGGCGCCTCGGGAAAAGCCGAAGATATGGATCTCATCGCCCGGCTCGTAGACTTTGGCCAGTTCGCGGTAGACACTCTCGAGGATGTCGCCCAGCCCCCAGCCAAAGGCGCCGCCCCCCAAGCGGTCAACCGTGCACGATACCCAGTCCGGCATCGGGCGTGCGCCAACGCCGCGAGAGTAGATGAGGTGCACATCGGCGCTATCCTGGGCCTTGAGATAGTCGCACAGAAGCTGGACGTTCGTGGGGAATGTGCGCTCGGGCGAATTCCAGGTTCCGTCACAGAAGATGGCAATATGCGTCATGGCGTATAATCTCGCTCCAGGTAAGACTCGGGAGTGTAGCAGAGCCACATGAAAGAAAATCAACCCCAGCGGGCGAGTGGCCGGACCGATGCGGCCCGGATGAAAGCCATCCTGACCCTCACTGCTGCGATCTTTTTTGCAGCCTCGCCCTTTGTCTCCGGGGCCTTTGGCGGATTCCGGCCCGATCAATTCCCCATCCCCCAGGACAACCCGCCGGTTCAGCCCGCCGGCTACGCCTTTTCCATCTGGGGGCTGATCTACCTCTGGCTCATCGTCAGCGCGGTCTATGGGCTTTTCCATAGCGCCGAAGACCCCGCCTGGGACCGCACGCGCCTGCCTTTGATCCTCAGTCTCGGGGTCGGCGCGGGCTGGATCGCGGTAGCCCTCGCGAGCCCCGTCTGGGCGACTATCCTGATCTGGTTCATGCTGATCACCGCGCTTTGGGCTTTTCTTGCAGCACCCATGACCGACCGCTGGGTTTTGCGGGTGCCACTTGCGCTCTATGCGGGCTGGCTGACCGCCGCTTCGTCGGTGTCCATCGGGCTTCTCGGCGCGGGCTACGGAATTGCCATGGGTCAGGTCGGCTGGGCGATTGCGGCCATCCTGCTGGCGCTCGTGATTGCCGTCCTGATCCTACGCGCCAGCGCGCCTGCCCCGGAATATGCGGCGGCGCTTGTCTGGGCGCTGATCGCGGTCGCGGTGGCCAATGGAACCGCGCACCTGATGATCACCGGTCTCGCGCTCCTCGGCGCCGCCGCTTTGGTCGCGTTATCGCTGCGAAAGACCTAGCCGCCCGGAGGCCCTTTGCCGAGGTGCTTGCGTAGCCGGGACGGCGTCGATTTTTTCTTATCCTTGTAGGGATTGGCATCCGCCTGGCTGCGCATGGTCAGCCGGATCGGCGTGCCCGGCATGTCAAAATCTTCGCGCAAGCCATTGATCAGATAGCGTGAATAGCTTTCGGGCATCTTGTCAGGATGCGAACACATCACCACAAAGCCCGGCGGGCGCGTTTTGGCCTGGGTCATGTACCGAAGCTTGATGCGCTTGCCCCCCGGCGCGGGCGGCGGATGAGCGCTGACCACATCTGGCAGCCAACGGTTCAGCTTCGCGGTTGGCACCCTGCGGTTCCAGACGTCATAGGCGCGCAAGACGGCCTCGGACAGACGGTCGAGCCCCTTGCCGGTCTTGGCGGAGACCGTGACCAGCGGCGCGCCTTTGAGTTGCGGCAGAAGGCGTTCAAAAGCCTCGCGCAACTCTTTGAGTTTGCTTTGCTTACTGGGCTCCACGTCCCACTTGTTCACGGCCACGACCACGGCACGACCTTCGCGTTCGGCCAGATCGGCGATGCGCAGGTCCTGCTGTTCAAAAGGGATCGCCGCGTCGAGCAAAACCACAACCACCTCGGCGAACTTCACCGCCCGCAGGCCATCGGCAACAGAGAGCTTTTCCAGCTTCTCCTGCACCTTCGCGCGCTTGCGCATTCCCGCGGTGTCAAAGATGCGCACCTTACGGCTGCCAAGCGTGGTCTCGATTGAGATCGCGTCGCGGGTGATCCCGGCCTCTGGGCCCGTCAAGAGCCGCTCGTCGCCAATGATCTTGTTGATCAGCGTTGATTTCCCAGCGTTTGGCCGCCCGACCACGGCCACCTGAATGGGGCGCGAGGCCGACACTTCCGCATCCACCGACACGTCCGTCAGTGCTGTCTCCGTCGCCTCCCGGTCTGCATGGGCCTCGGCGTAGGGCCGCAGTGCTGCGGCCAGATCGGCCATGCCTTCGCCGTGCTCGGCAGAAAGCGGCACCGGATCGTCGAGACCCAGTGTCCAGGCCTCCAGAATACCCGCCTCGGCCGCTTTCCCTTCGGCCTTGTTGGCCGCAAGGATCACCGGCGTGCCGCTCCGCCGCAGGATATCGGCGAAAACCTGATCGGTGGGCGTAATCCCGCTGCGGGCGTCCACGACAAAAAGACAGACATCGGCCATACCGACAGCGCGTTCGGTCAGGCGCCGCATCCGGCCTTGCAGGCTTTCGTCGCTCGCCTCTTCCAGACCGGCGGTATCGATTACCGTGAATTTGAGGTCCGCAAGCCGCGCCGCACCCTCGCGCAGGTCGCGCGTGACGCCCGGCTGATCGTCCACAAGCGCCAGACGTTTGCCAACCAGTCGGTTGAACAGCGTGCTCTTGCCCACATTGGGGCGTCCGACGATGGCAAGCGTAAAGCTCATAGGAGTGTCTCCGCAGGCGCATCCGCCTCAGACATGTTCAGACGGCCGGTTACACCCAAATGCGCTCAGCGGAAAGCGTGAAGTTTTCCGTCAGTCGTAACGACATAAAGCGTCCCGCCCGCCACGATGGGCGCGGCAGCGGCACCGCCCGGCAGCGGAATCTGCCGCTGAAGCTGGCCTGATACGGGATCGAACATGCGCAGGACGCCGTCGCCTGAAGCCACGTACAGAAGCCCCCCTGCCAGCACCGGCCCGTGGTGGGATACCACCGCCTCGCGCCGTCTTTGGCGAATGTCTTCGAAATAGGGCAACTGATAACGCCAGATGGTCTCGCCCGTCTGGGCGTTAATCCGGACCAGCGCTCCACGGTCCGTTACCGCAAAAAGCGAACCGCCAACGGGCCAGACGGGTTCGTATGCGCCGACCTCGGCCGTCCACTGCCGCCGCCCGTCGGCGGCATCCAGGGCCACGAGTCTGCCAGAGGCGTTGCCCGCAAAAACACGTGAGCCGTCGATCACCGGGCCCGCGGAGATATCACCGATGCGCGCATAGGCTTGGCCCAGTCGCTCGCCCTGGACCGCCCCACCCCAAAGCCGGAGCCCGCCTTGCCGGAAGGTCGCGATGACCTCGCCTGAGGAATACGGAAAGACCGCGATGCGGTTATCTACCGCAACCGATGATCCGCCTGCAAAGCCCGACGTGCTCGGAAGACCGGTCAGTTGCCAGCGAATGCGCCCGGTTTCTTCGTCCAGTGCCCAGGCCTGATTGTCGCGCGCAACCAGATAGACGGTGCCCTGCGAAACGGTCGGCGCCCCGACCGCGGCCGCGCCAAGATCCTGTTGCCAGATCAGTGCGCCGGTCGCCGCGTCGAGCGCCGAGAGCGTGCCGAAGACCGATGTAACATAGACGCGCCCGTTGGCAGTGGCCAGACCGCCGCCCGAAGCTTCGTCCGAGGAATCGCCCGACGGTGTGAGATCAACCGCCCAGACCCGCTGGCCTGCTGTCGTCGTGGCCTGAACGGTCGCCCCAGCATCAAGCGTATAAATGCGCGCGCCGTCCGTGACGGGCCGCGTGGTGATACGGTTGCGGCGGGATTCGCCCTCGCCAATTTCGGTCACCCAGACACGGCCAGTGACCGGGGTCAGTGCGGGATGGCTGATCCGCTGTGTCGGTGTGCCGCCCGCATGTGTCCAGGCTGCGTTCACACGCGGGCTTGGCAGGGCAATCTGGGTGGGCTGCCCGGCAAGCGATCCTACGGCGATGAGATCAGATTGCCGATCGATCGCGGCGGCCCGCGACGGGTCGAAGTCTTGACCTTCTGCAACGGGTGTCCGGATATCGAGCCTCGGCCCCGGCAAGAGCACTTCACGGTCCTGACAGGCCGCAAGCAGTATAGCGGCGAGGCTCAGAAGCACCGCCCGAGGATACATACGCGTCTTCAACACAGCGTCGTCCACGTGCCCACTAACCCGCGTCTGCCCCGAGAATGACGAGGATCTGGCGCGCGCGGTCCCTGGTGGCCTGGGTTGCCTCCGCATCTTCAAGCAGCGCCTCAAAGATTGCCGTGGCGGCCGCCGGATCGCCCGCATCGATCTGCATCAACGCCTGCTGCTCCAGCGCCAGCACACGGAACGGACCGCCCGGGGTAGCCAGCGCCTCCAGTGTCGCGCTGCGTTCGGCCGGATCCATAGTGTCACCCAGGAGAAGAACCCGCTTGATGCGGGCGAGGTCCCGGTAGAGCGGCGGCGCGTCCCCACTGGCCGCCAGCGCCTCAAGCGCGGCAGCGGCGGCAGCCGGGTCGTCTTGTCGCGCCGCCTCGGCCGATTGCAAAAGCTCCACCAGGAGTTGGGCGTTTTCGTTGGAGGCCGTCACCGTACTCAGCGCAGCGGCGCGTTCGGCCGCGTCGTCCAGTTCCAGCGCCGCCATCAGATCGTCCCCCAGGGCCTGTGCCGCGGCTTCGGCGCGCGCCTTTCGGAATTCGTTGAACGCAGCCCCGCCCACCAGCAAAACAACGAGCAGAATGGCAATCCAGCCGTACCTGCGCATGTAGAGAAACAGCTTTTCGCGCCGTACCTCTTCAGAGACTTCGTCGATAAAACCGTCAGTATCGCTCACGGGCCGCCCCACGTTTTTTCTGAGCGGTCTCTTAGCGTGAATTCTGACCCGAAGCCAAGGGCATCACGCATCGGGCGGATAAGCAGAAACCCGCCGCTGAGGGTGCACAAACTGAACTTTTCAGTTTAGAAATATCTTGAACGGAAATGGTAAGTTGGCACATAGGGCACACACGCGGAGCGCCGCGTACGGGTATGGCCGGGAGTTGACGGATGAAATTTGGCTCGATCATTCTTGCTTGTGTTGTCGTTTTTTCAATTTTTATGTGGGTTTTACAAAGAGATAGGGTCCTTGAATGGGCCGGCGTGGCGGAAGAACCGGCACCCGTTTCCGCCACAGCTGAGCCTGCGGCGGCGGAAACTGAGGCACCGGCGGAAGAATCGGTTCCCGGTCGTGTGGCTGTGGTTGCCGTTACGTCAACTGCCCGCACGGTGGACAGCGCGGTCCTGCTGCGTGGCGAGACCCAAGCCGCACGAAACGTAGATGTGAAGGCCGAAACCGCCGGGCTGGTGATTTCAGAACCTCTGCGCAAGGGCCAGTTCGTCGAAGCAGGCCAGCTTCTCTGCGAACTCGATGTCGGCACGCGCGAAGCCGCTCTGGCCGAAGCGGAGGCCCGGTTCAAAGAAGCGGAGCTGTCTGACCGGGCGGCCGCCCGGCTGGCGACCGAAGGATTCGCGTCTGAAACGCGCGCTGCCTCTGCCGCGGCGACCCTTCAGGCGGCCATGGCGGGCGTCGAAGCAGCGCAGACCGAACTCGACCGCCTCAAGATCACGGCCCCCTTCTCCGGCCTCCTGGAATCCGACACTGCGGAACTGGGCGCGCTCTTGCGGGCTGGCGATCCATGCGCGGCGGTCATCAGGCTCGATCCGATCAAGCTTGTGGGCTTCGTGCCGGAAACCGCCGTGAACAGGGTGCAGCTTGGCGCACAGGCAGGGGCGCGGCTGGTCTCTGGCCGCGAGGTCGCGGGCGAGGTGACCTTCGTCTCCCGCTCCTCGGACCCCGCTACGCGCACTTTCGCCGTGGAAGTCACGGTGCCGAACGAAGACCGCAGCATCCGCGACGGTCAGACCGCTGAAATCGCTATCGCGGCCGAAGGCGCCGCGGCCCATCTTTTGCCCAGCTCTGCCCTGACGCTGAACGATGAAGGCGAGTTGGGGGTCCGCGTTGCCGTCGACGGGATCACTCGTTTCATGCCTGTGTCAATTCTGCGGGATACACCGAACGGGATTTGGCTCGGCGGTTTACCAGAGAAGGTTGACGTGATCGTCGTCGGTCAGGAATTTGTACGGGACGGCGTGCCGATTGCCGTCACCTATAGGGAGACCACCCAATGACGGGTATCGTCGACTGGGCCGCCGACCGGGCGCGGATGGTTCTGGCCTTTATCGCGCTCTCGCTGATTGCGGGCATGGCGGCCTATGTCAGCCTGCCGAAAGAAGGCGAGCCCGATATCGAAGTGCCGACGCTCTTCGTCTCGGTCCCATTCCCGGGTATCTCGGCAGAAGACAGCGAAAAGCTGCTCGTCAAGCCCATGGAAACCGAGCTCTCGGACCTGGACGGGCTGACCAAGATGACCGGCACCGCCGCCGAAGGTTACGCCGGTCTTGTTCTGGAGTTCGAATTCGGCTGGGACAAGACCAAGATCCTTGCCGATGTCCGCGACCGGATGAATACCGTCGAGGCGGATTTCCCGAGCGGTGCCGAGAAATACTCGATCAACGAAGTCAACTTCTCTGAATTCCCGATCATCATCGTTAACCTCTCCGGCCCCGTGCCCGAGCGCACGCTTTTGCGCGTGGCCAAGGACCTGCAGGACCGGATCGAGGGCCTTGACGCCGTCCTAGAGGCCGGTCTCGCAGGTCAGCGCGACGAAATGGTCGAGGTCGTAATTGACCCGCTGCTTCTGGAATCCTACAACGTCACCGCAGGCGAGTTGATTGACGTGGTGGTCAACAACAATCAGCTGATCGCCGCGGGGGAAGTGGAAACCGAAAGCGGAGCCTTTGCCGTAAAGATCCCCGCATCCTTTTCTGAACCGCGCGATATTTTTGAGCTGCCCATCAAGACGAACGGCGAGCGTCTGGTCACCCTCGGCGATCTGGCCGATATTCGTCTGACCTTCGAAGACCGTGAAGGCACCGCGCGGTTCAACAATGAACCGACTGTTGCTCTGCAAGTCGTCAAGCGCAAAGGCTTCAACCTGATCGATACCGCCGAAGAGGTCCGGCAGGCCGTCGAGGCCGAACGCGCCACATGGCCGGCTGAGCTGCAGCAGGCTGTCCATGTGGGCACCTCGATGGACCAGTCGGCCACCGTCAAATCCATGGTCAGCCAGCTTGAAGGCTCGGTGCTGACGGCCATCGCACTGGTCATGATTGTGGTCCTTGCGGCCCTCGGGCCCCGGCCGGCGCTGCTGGTTGGGTTCGCGATCCCCACGTCGTTCCTTTTGTGTTTCGTCTTCCTTGCCATCATGGACGTGGCGATCTCCAACATCGTGATGTTCGGTCTCATTCTCGCCGTGGGGATGCTGGTCGACGGGGCTATCGTCGTCGTCGAATACGCTGACCGCCGGATCCAGGAAGGCGCCGGCCCCATGCACGCCTATGTCGAAGCGGCCAAGCGCATGTTCTGGCCAATTGTGTCCTCGACGGCCACGACCCTCTGCGCCTTCCTGCCCATGCTCTTCTGGCCCGGCATTCCGGGTGAGTTCATGGGGATGTTGCCGGTCACACTGATCTTCGTTCTCTCAGCCAGCCTTGTGGTTGCGCTGATCTACCTGCCCGTCATGGGCGGTGTCGCCGGGCGCCTGTCCCGCACGACGAACAAGATCGCCGATCACATGCGCCAACAGTTCCCCTGGTGGTTCCTGGCCCTTGTGGCCATCCCGCCGCTTCTGGCGCTCTACTTCAGCGCGCGTCTGGTGGTGAACCCGGACCTGCTGCTTGGCCCCTCCGACGATCCCGGCATCCTGCGCCATGTGCCCGGTGCGGTTATGTTCATTGTGCTGGCACTGGCTAACTCGGTTACGCTGAGCGCGGCGCGGATCGAAAGGCAGCGGAGGAAGATCGACGCAACCCACCGCAGAACCGCGTTCGGCTATCTCATTCGGTTCATCACCGGCAATCCGATCATGCCGATCGTCACAATTTTCGCCGTTGGCTTTACTGTCGCAACAGTCTTTTCGACCTTTGGCGAAAACAACCGCGGCGTCGAATTCTTCGTGGAAAGCGAACCCGAACAGGCTCTCGTCTACGTCAGGGCGCGCGGGAACCTGTCGGTCGTAGAAAAGGACGCTCTGGTCCATCTCGTCGAAGAGGTGACAATTGCCACGCCCGGCGTCCAATCGGTGTTTGCTTTTGCGGGGGCCGGCGGCCTTAACACCGACCCCGGTGCCGGACAGGGACCGCGGGACAGCATCGGACAGCTTCAGATCGAGCTTGTACCCTGGGACGACCGCCCACGTGTTCAGATCCCGTTCAACATCTTTGGTATGGAATTCACCCGCGAGGCTGTGGACCCTACGGCAGACGGCAATTACGTGCTCGACGATCTTCAGGCGCGACTGGGAAACATTCCCGGAATCGAGGCCGAAATCAGCGAACTCGCGCGCGGACCGGCCTCGGGTAAACCCGTGCACCTGCGCATTCGGGGCGACAACTGGGACAACCTTCTGAGCGCCGCCGCCCTTGCTCGCGGGAAATTCGAAGCCACTCCTGGCCTTATCGACATCGAAGACACACGCCCCCTCCCCGGCATCGACTGGCAAATCGACGTTGATGTCCAGAAAGCCGGGCGCTTTGGCGCTGACGTGGCCACGGTGGGCGCCATGGTCCAGCTGGTGACGCGCGGCGTCCTGCTCGACACCATGCGCATTGACAGCTCCGATGAAGAGATCGATATCCGCGTGCGCCTGCCCGACGAAGACCGCGTGCTGGCAACGCTCGACACAATGAAGGTTCGCACCCGCGACGGCCTTGTGCCTCTGTCAAACTTCATCACCCGGACGCCGGTAGAAAAACTCGGTCAGATCGACCGCTTCAACCAGTCGCGCTACTTTGATATCAAGGCGGACGTGACCAGCGGCCTGGTCAGCCTTGTCCCGCCGGACGGCGCGGAGAATGCAGAAACACGTATCGTGAACGCGGAGGCGGCCAAGACCGACCCGGAACTGATCAAGTTGATCGCTGACGAGGGTCTCAATATCGTTCCTATCAACCCTAATGAACGCATCACGGCTCTGACCGAATGGCTCCAGACCGATCAGCCACTGGGTCCCGGCATCGACTGGGAATGGACCGGCGATCAGGAGGAACAGGCGGAAAGCGGTGCTTTCTTGCAGAACGCGTTCATGGGCGCGCTCTTTTTGATGTTCATCATCCTTCTGGCGCAGTTCAACAGCTTCTATAACGCCATTCTGGTGCTTTTGGCAGTAATCCTTTCCACGACCGGTGTACTGGTCGGCATGCTGGTGATGGAACAGCCATTCTCGATCATCATGACCGGAACGGGCATCGTGGCACTGGCCGGGATCGTGGTAAACAACAACATCGTCCTGATCGATACCTATCAGGAGTTTTCGCGCTACATGCCGCGGATCGAGGCGATCATCTGCACCGCCGAACAGCGGATCCGACCGGTTCTGCTAACGACCATCACCACGATGGCGGGCCTGACACCGATGATGTTCGGACTCAGCATCGACTTCTTCTCCAGCTCGTACTCCGTCGACAGCCCGACGGCGCTCTGGTGGAAACAGCTGGCGACGGCCGTGGTCTTCGGCCTGGGCATCGCCACCTTGCTGACGCTGATCTTCACACCCGCCATGCTGGCCCTGCGGGTCTGGTTCTGGACCTACGTCCGGCTCATCGCGGCCTTCCTTGCGCGCCTGTCTCTGGGAAGTGCCAGCCGCGTGGCGCAGGACTGGGCGCTGCGGCGCGAGGCGCGGCGGCTCAAGAAGCCCGAGGTCATCTGGGACGAAAGCGTACTGGGCACGGGACACTTCCTGCCGGCAGAGCCGGTCCATGCGGACGTGGCCTCTGACTGGCCTACGGATCCCAACGCCCCGATGAAGGCGGCGGAGTAGGTTAAGCTACTGGGCGGCGACGGCCCCGTCATCGTCCTCTGCCGCCTGCCGGTTCCACAACGCCGCGTACCGCCCGCCCTGCTCGAGAAGGCCGCTGTGGGTGCCTTCTTCGACGATCACGCCCTTTTCCAGCACGATGATGTGGTCGGCGTCAGCGATGGTCGAAAGCCGGTGGGCGATCATGATCACCGTGCGCCCCTGCCCAATCTCTTTCAGCTGGCGCTGAATCTCGACTTCGGTTTCGGTGTCGAGCGCCGATGTCGCTTCGTCGAGGAGCAGGATCGGCGGGTTCTTCAGGATCGTCCGGGCGATGCCCACCCGCTGCTTTTCACCGCCCGACAGTTTCAGGCCGCGCTCGCCGACCGTGGTCTCGTAGCCATCCGGCAAAGCGGCGATGAAGTTGTGAATCTCCGCCGCTTTGGCCGCCGCCTCGATCTCGCTGCGCGTGGCCTCGGGGCGGCCATAGGCGATATTGTAGAGGATCGTGTCGTTAAAGAGCACCGTGTCCTGGGGGACCACACCGATCTGCGCGTGCAGGCTGTCCTGCGTGACGTCACGGATATCCTGACCGTCGATCAAAAGCGCTCCGTCGTTCACGTCATAGAACCGGAAGAGAAGCCGCCCGATGGTGGATTTGCCCGACCCCGAGGGCCCGACGATGGCCAACGACTGGCCCGGCTCCACGGTCAGGGAGACGCCTTTGAGAATTGGCCGGGCGTCTTCGTAGCCGAAAACGACATTGCGCATCTCAACCCGGCCTCCGTCGACCCGGAGATCAGGCGCATCCGGTTTGTCGGCCACCTCGCGCGGCTGTTCGAGAAGATCGAACATCTCGCCCATATCCACCAGGGCCTGCCGGATTTCCCGGTAAACGGTGCCAAGGAAGTTCAGGGGCATGGTGATCTGGATCATATAAGCATTGACCATGACGAAATCGCCCACGGTCAGATCGCCCCGGGAGACGCCAAGGGCCGCCATGCACATTACCGCCACCAGCCCGCTATTGATCAGGATCGCCTGACCGAAGTTCAGAAAGCCCAAACTGTGAGAAGTCCTCAGCGCCGCAGCCTCATAGGCCTGCATGGAACTGTCATAGCGGCTGGCCTCTCGCGCCTCGGCGCCGAAGTATTTGACCGTCTCAAAGTTCAGAAGACTGTCGATGGCCTTTTGATTGGCATCGGTATCGCGGTCGTTCATCTCCTTGCGGATCTTGACCCGCCACTCGGTGACGACCGTCGTGAACCACACGTAAGCCGCGATGGTGACCGCCACGATCACCAGGTACCAGATATCGAAGACCACGGCGAGCACCACGCCGATCATCAGCAATTCCAGGATCAGCGGCCCGATGGAAAAAAGCATGAAGCGCAGCAGAAAATCTACGCCCTTCACCCCGCGTTCGATGATCCGGCTCAGCCCACCGGTTTTTCGTGTGATGTGATAGCGCAGGGATAGCCGGTGAATATGGGTAAAGGTCTCCAGCGCCAGCGTCCGCAAGGCGCGCTGCCCGACCTTTGCGAAGATCACGTCGCGCAGTTGCTGGAAGCCGATGTTCATCAGGCGCGCCATGCCGTAAGCCACGGTCATGCCGACTGCACCAATGGCAAGATACCAGGTGCCCGAGGGCACATCGCCCGCCAGCGCATCGACCGCCGCCTTGTAGAAAAACGGCGTGCCAACGGCCACCAGTTTGGCAATGAAAAGCGCCGCCATGGCCGCCACCACGCGACGTTTGACCCAGGGCTGGTCGTCCGGCCAGAGGTACGGCGCAACCCGGCGGATCGTCCGCCAACCGCTGGCGCGGGCCTCTTCGGTGGTGATCGGTTCGGCTGTGCTCACGGCTCAGAGGTATCCCAACGGAGGGCGCTCTGCCAGAGCGGTTTGTGCCCCCTGCGTTAGTTCGGCAGGGTGAAGACCTGCCCGGGGTAAATCAGGTCCGGGTCGCGGATCTGTTCGCGGTTGGCCTCGTAGATCCGAACGTATTGCAACCCGTCTTCGTAGTTCTCGTTGGCGATGCCCCAAAGGGTGAAGCCCGGCTGAACTGTCACCAACGACACCTGAGTGCCTGCCGCTCCTCCGATGGCTTCGGCGATGGTTTCGGGTGCCTCGCGCTGGAACGGGGTTTCCACCCGCGAGATGACCTGGCCTTCCTCATCGACCTCGTCCACGCGCAAGGTATAGACGCCGCTGTCGATATCAGGAAGCGCCGTGCGCCAGCTTCCGTCCTCGGAGATTTCGCTGGTCTGAACGGGCCGGTTGTCGATGTAGACGCGCACAAAGGCGTCGGGGTCGGCACGGCCACTCAGGGCGACCTCGCCACCCGTGTCATAGGTAATGGCATCAATGACGATGTTTTCCAGAACCGTGGGCGCCTCCAGCGTCGGCGGCTGCAACACGCGCACACCGTCTTCGTCGGCCAGAAGCACGCCGGGAGCGCGCGGCTGCGGCACAGGGTCGGTGTCAGCCGCCGCCACAACCGCCGGGGTGTCCTCGGGCGTGCTTGCCGGGGCGACGGTTTCGGCGGTTACATTGACGTCGGGCACGTCGGGTGTGGTTGACGCCGGTTCGGTATCGTCGAGCGCCGTTTCAGCCAGCACGTCCGCAGGCGCGTCGGCTGCCGCCGTTTCCCCGGTGACGGGTGCCGGAACCTCTGGCTCACCGGTCCCGTCCAGACGCGCCACCGGCTCCGCCGCTTGGGGAACCGCAGCGACCACGGGCGCAGGCGTGACGTCTTCCTCGACTTTCGGCGCATCGGCCACGGCCTCGGACGTATCACTCTCTTCGGGAGCCTCTGGGACCACGGATGCCGGTGCTTCCGCCGTCTCGGTGCTTTCCTCGGCGCTTTCGGGTGCTTCTCCCACAACGGGGGCGGGAATAACCGTATTTGTTTCCGGTGCCGTTTCTACCGCTGTATCCGGAACCGCAGGCGTTTCTTCCACATCGTCGGTGAGCGCTGCAACCGCCGTGCTACCGGCGTCTCTCTCTTCCACAAGGTTGGGTGTCAGGATGACCGAGGCGCTCGACATCAGCCGCACGCCCTGGCCATCTTCGGCGGTCAGACTGACCACGCGCGGCTTCGCACTGGGCTCGATGGCGAAGAGCGTCACGAAATTGCCGGTCGCATCGGCCTGGCCGCGTGTGACCTCAGCGCCGTCGATCAGGACACGCACCTGCGCCCCGGGCTCGGCCCGCCCGGCCACCAGTGCGCTGCCGTCGGGATCGACCCGGACAACATCGAAGGCAGGCCCTGTATCAGCGGGTTCTTCGCCCGCAAGATCCGTCCCTTCTGGGGCGGTGGCGGCGTCGCCAGCCGTGGCCTCACCTGTTTCCTCTGAGTTTGCGTTGGGCACGGAACCGTCATTGGCGAGCGCAGGTGCGTCGCCAGTATCGGTCGGCTGCATGCCGACATAGACGATCATTGCCAGCCCAGCGACAGCTGCGGCCAGCAGAGCCCCGATCAGCGCCCCCACGCCAATCGTCGACCCGGTTCTCTTGGCCATACAACGTAAACCCCATGTACGGCAGTGGTTTGTCCACTGCGCTTGAGAGAACATAGCAACCCCGCTATCAGGGGTCAAAGCACGAAGATGAAAGCGCGTCGATGCCGGAAGAAACTGCCTCGGTCTGTGTCTATTGCGGCTCAAGGGCCGGCAGCGATCCAGAGTTCTCGAACGAAGCCAAAGCTTTAGGCGAAGGTCTTGCCCAAAAAGGCTGGCGGCTGGTTTACGGTGCAGGAGATGTCGGTCTTATGGGAACTGTCGCGCGGTCGTGCCAGACGGCCGGCGGCGAGACCTTCGGCGTGATCCCGGTTCATCTTCTGGAACTTGAGGTCGGCAAACGGGATCTTGGCACATTCGTCGTCACCGAAAACATGCACGAACGCAAGAAGGTGATGTTCATGAATTCCGACGCCATCGTGGTGCTGCCGGGCGGCGCCGGGACGCTGGACGAGTTCTTCGAGGTTCTGACATGGGCGCAACTCGGCCTGCACGCCAAGCCGCTCATCCTCCTGAACGCTGGCGGATACTGGGACCCGCTTGTTGCGCTCGTCGACCACGTGATCGCCCAGGGCTTTGCGGATCCTTCCCTGAAGCAGTTCATCACCGTCGCAGTGAACGTGCCTGAGGTATTTGCAATCCTATCCGCGTGATGCGCGGTCCGGGATCCGGCGCTTCTGAAATCCGGTTTTGGACCCCGCATAGCCCGCGGAACTGTAGAACCCGTGGGCGCCGGTATTATGGTTGCCGCTGACAATCATGATCCGGTAGCAGCCTGCCGTCCAGGCTCGGTCCTCCGCCTCCGAAAGCAGCGCCTGGGCGTGGCCCTTACGCCGGTGCGCGCTATGGGTCACGACGTTCTCGATGAAGGCATAGGGCGCGCCTTGCCGCGTCATGTTGGGCACCACGATCAGCGTCACCGAGGCAACGGCGACCGCGCCGTCAAAGGCCATCAGGACCCCGCTGCCCGGAAACGCGTAAAGCGCTTCCAGCCGTGCTTCCGCCAAGGCGGTCGGCGCCGGGTCTTCTTCCGGGATCAGGTGCCTGTAGAGATCTTGCAGAACCGGCACATCGCCCGGGCCCGCATCGCGGATCAAACGGGTCATGACAGCAAAGGCCCGCAATCTGCGGGCCTCTCCTTGATCGAACTGGGCCTTGGTTCACATACGGCTGGCGACGTTTTCCCAGTTCACCAGGTTATCAAGGAAGTTCGTCAGGTAGGCCGGACGTTTGTTGCGGAAGTCGATGTAGTAGGAATGCTCCCACACATCGCAGCCCAGAAGCGCGGTCTGGCCAAAGCACAGCGGGTTCACGCCGTTTTCGGTTTTGGTGACCTTAAGGCCACCGTCGGCGTCCTTGACCAGCCAGCACCAGCCCGAACCGAACTGGCCCGCGCCCGCAGCCGAGAACTGCGACTTAAACTCGTCGACCGAACCGAAGCTTTCGGTGATCGCGCTTTCCAGTTCGCCCGGCATGGACGACTGGCCGGGGCCCATCATTTCCCAGAACTGATTGTGGTTCCACAGCTGGCTGATGTTATTGAAGATGCCGTTCTGAGCCACCGACGCGGCATCGTAGGTGCCGGTGATGATCTCTTCCATGGACTTGCCGTCCCACTCGGTTCCGGCAATCAGCTTGTTGCCATTGTCCACATAGGCCTTGTGGTGCAGGTCGTGGTGGTACTCCAGCGTCTCCTTCGACATGCCGAGACCGGCAAGCGCGTCGTGGGCATACGGGAGATCGGGAAGTTCAAAAGCCATGGCAAAAGCCCCTCGTTGGTGGTGTCCAATTGCCGGTTAACTGGTCTGCAAAGGCCGGGGCGTCAAGGCTTTCGTGACGCGCCCGGCCAAATGGCTGGCTGATCGATAAGGTCAGCCGCCGATCTGTGACTGGATGGCTTGCATTTCGGCCGCGCTGATCTGAGCGCAGCTGCCCCGCCCGTTGAAGCGCTGCGAAAAGCCAAGGGCGTTTGCGTCGATCTGCACCGTATTGTTCGATTTGAGGAAGGTCGCGGTATAGACCATGGTTGTCCGCGTTTTCCGGGAATCGTAAGCATTCACGCTCCACTGCAGTTTCGTGCGGCTTTTTGTATTGCTTGTGACCTTTGCCTCGGCCATCCCGCCCTCGAAGTAGGCATAGACCGGATGTCCCACCAGAGCTGACTTCTGGTCAGGCCGCACGGCAAACACCAGCCATGGCCCGGCCCAGTCATCTAGTGCGCCGTCCATTTCACACCTGTAAACGGATTGCGCCTGCGCGGCGTTCGCACCTAAAAGCACGGCAAGGGCTAGTCCAATCGTCTTAATCATGTCGTCTCTCCTGCCTTGCCCCCGGTAGAAAGAAACGCAAATGTCTTTTGTGAAATCAACCTAGGCGCGTTGGGCGGCGGCGTTTCGTAGCAGATCGGACACATAAACGTCGACCGAGCGGAAACAGATCAGGTGTACGGTTTCCGCATCACGCATCCAGAAAGCGACGGGCACCTGCGCCAGCCGCGTCCGCCGGAAGCTGCCCGGCGAAAACGTGGCCTCGGACACATCCGCTGGCGTCAGCTTTGCCAGGACCGCCCGCACGTCGCCCTTGATCTCAAAGACAGACCGCGCCTCGGAAACATTCGCAACCAGCGCGTGTTCGGCTGCCAGCGCCCCTGCGAGCCGCCCCACCCCGTCGCGGGCAGCGTCATGGGCCAGCACGACAAGCACCTCATCGGGCGCCATCCAGGCGACGGCGGCATCACGGCCTTCGGTGACCGCCAAAGCCCCCGGCAGCGCGCAACCCGCAAGGTCAGACACCGCCTTGCTCAAGGCGGCGGAGGCCAGATCGCCTTTCAGTGTGATCATGCCCACGGGACCAAGCCGGGAGACAGTCGCCAATGCCTCAGACATTCTGCTTCTCCCCCTCGGAGTCATAGAAGACCGGCGACACGATCTTCGCCTCCTGCCGCCCGCCACCGATCCTGGTAAACGACAGCACCTCGCCCATTCGGTCGGGTCCGTGGCGGACAAGCCCCATGGCAATGCCGCGACCCAGGGTTGGCGAATGATAGGTGGAGGTGACCCTGCCCTGCACTTTCGTCTGGCCGTTGCCGTTGACACCTGTCTCAACCGCATAGGCGCCATCCTCCAACACCGTACCGTCGGTGGTTTCAAGTCCCACAAGCTGCCAGCGGTCCGGGTTCGCCATGTGGCTGCGGACCTGCGCCCGTTTGCCCAGGTAGTCGTCCTTCTTCTTCGAGATCGCCCAGTGAAGCCCAAGATCCTGGGGAATGACCGTGCCGTCGGTCTCGTCCCCGATCATGATGAAGCCCTTTTCGGCGCGCATGATATGCAGCGCTTCTGTGCCATAGGGCATGATCCCGAACCCGGCCCCGACCTCTAAGAGCGCATCCCAGAAGGCGCGCCCCTGTCCGGCCGGAACGGCGACTTCGTATGACAACTCACCGGAAAACGAAATGCGGAAGACCCTGGCGTCGAAGACGCCGATCTTGCCATCGGCCCAGGTCATGAAGGGCAGCGCCTCGGCTGACAGGTCCATGCCGCCCAGTTTTTCCAGCACCGCACGCGCCTTGGGACCGACGACAGCAATTTGGGCGAACTGTTCGGTCAGGTTGACGGTAAAGACCTTCCAGTCCCACCATTCGGTCTGCAACCATTCTTCCATATGGCCATGGATGCGGTCCGCGCCCCCTGTCGTCGTATGGCAAAGGAAGGTGTCCTCGGACAGCCGCGCCACAACACCGTCGTCGATCAGAAACCCGTTTTCCGAACACATCAGGCCATAGCGGCAGCGCCCGACCTTCAGGCTCGACATCATGTTGGTATACATCATGTCGAGGAACTTGCCTGCGTCCGAGCCTTTCACGAGGATCTTTCCCAGGGTCGAGGCATCAAGCAGCCCGACTTTCAGGCGGGTGTTCGTGACTTCACGGGCCACCGCATGCTCCACACTTTCACCGGGTCGCTGGAAGCAGTAGGGCCGCCGCCAGTGACCGACCGGTTCCCAATGGGCGCCGTTTTCGGCGTGCCAGTCGTGGATCGGCGTGCGCCGGAGCGGCTGGAATATGTCGCCGCGCGCCTCACCCGCGATGGAGCCCATGGAAATCGGGGTGAAGGGCGGCCGAAAGGTGGTGGTGCCCACCTGTGGAATAGGTTCACTCAACGCAGAAGAAAGAATGGCTAGTCCATTGATATTACTAAGCTTCCCCTGATCCGTTGCCATGCCAAGCGTCGTGTAGCGCTTAGTATGCTCAACCGATTGAAAGCCCTCTTGCGCGGCAAGCTGCACATCCGAGACTTTCACGTCGTTCTGATAGTCCAGCCACATTTTCTGCCGCAGCTTGATCTTGGCGTTCTCGGGCATCACCCAGACAGGTTTCAGCGGTGCCTCTGCGGGCGTCTCGGCTTCAGGCGTGGCCCCGGCATCGCCAGCAGCACCCGCGTCCGACGCGGCCGCTTTGCCCGCCCCATGGGCACCTGCCAGCGCGACGCCTAGGCCCAGGTCGCCGCCGGCGGCCCCGGCGGGAACGACAAAGCCCTCGCCGTTCTGGTCCAGCGGCGGCCGGTCGGGATCGGGGCGAAAGAACGCACCCGCCTCGTCCCAGTTCAGCTTGCCACCGCAATGGGACCATAGATGGACCACCGGTGACCAGCCACCTGACATCGCGATTGCGTCGCAGGGGATATCCTCCAGCACGGTCCCGTCGCCGGTTTGCGCGCAGATCGCTGCCGAGTGCACCCGATTCACACCCTTTGCCTTGGCGATGGCCTTGCCGAAATCCACGCGCACGCCACGTGATTTAACCTGCTCAATCAACGGGCTGGACGCCGTTTCTCGCGCATCGATAACGGCAGCAACGTCCAGGCTGGCGTCTAGCAGCGTCAGCGCCGTGCGGTAGGCGCTGTCGTTGTTGGTGACGATCAGCGTGCTTGGACCCGGGCTGACCCCGTAGTTGACCACATAGTCGCGCACAGCACTTGCCAGCATGACGCCGGGGATGTCATTGCCGCCGAAACTCAGGGGCCGCTCATAAGCGCCGCTGGCCATGACCACCCGCTTCGCGCGCACCCGCCAGAGCCGGTGGCGCGGCGCCTCGAGGTCTGGCGCGTGATCGGTCAGGCGCTCGTAAGCCAGCGCGTATCCATGATCGTAAACGCCCGCGCCCATGGTTCGATCAAGAACTCGAACAGAGGGCATATTATCAAGTTCTTGCAGGGCGTTCTTTACCCAAATTCCGGCGGCCTGCCCGTCGATCTCATCACCGTCGACCACGGCACGGCCACCGAACTGCGCCGACTGTTCCACCAGCATCACACTGGCCCCGGCGCGTCCCGCCGCCAGCGCCGCCGTCAGCCCGGCAACCCCACCGCCCACGACCAGCACATCCACATGAGCATAGGTATGCTCATAGGTATCCGGGTCGGGCTTGTCCGGTGCCGGGCCAAGGCCCGCCGACTGGCGAATGAAGGGCTCGAAGACATGCTTCCAGAAGGGGCGCGGATGCATGAAGGTCTTGTAGTAGAAACCAGCTGGAAGAAACCGAGACAACAAATTGTTTATCCACCCGATATCAAAATGAAGGCTTGGCCAGTGGTTCTGTGAACGAGCATAGAGCCGGTCGTAAAGCTCGGTCGTGGTGGCGCGCTGGTTGGGCTCCATCCGGTTCGATTTGCCGAGCGCCACCAGCGCGTTGGGTTCCTCCGCGCCCGATGCAACCACGCCGCGCGGACGGTGGTACTTGAACGACCGGCCCACGAGCATCTTGTCGTTGGCCAGAAGCGCTGAGGCCAGCGTATCACCGGGGTGACCTTTCAGGTATTCTTCGTTGAACTGAAAAGTGATCTGGCGCGACCGGTCGATAAGCCGGCCCCCCGTGGGCAGTCTCTGGCTCATGTCGGTGTCCAGTCCGGGCGTTTTTCTTTGATTTTGGCAACAAGCGCGTCGGGCGGTTCGGTGGTCTGCGCGGAGTAGGTCCCGAAGACCTCCAACGTCACTGTGCAGCGCGCCGCATGGAACCACTTTCCGCACCCGGCCGCATGGCGCCAGCGCTCAAAGTGCACCCCCCGCGGGTTTTTCCGCATGAAGAGATATCCCTCAAAATCAGTGTCTTCCGAGCCGGGGCCAAAGCGGGTCAGATGGGCCTGCCCGCCCGGAGCAAGCTCCGTCTCATCCGCCTCCACACCGCAATAAGGACATCTCAAGAGCAGCATAGGCGGGCTCCGTGGTTGTGATTGTTCGGCGATGTCTTGGGGAGCCCCAGGGGCGGTGTGGCGGGGCCTCGAAGGGCCCCGCCCTTTGCCAGATCAGTTGTTGGCAGTCGTCGTTTCCGCGGCTGGTGCGGCTGTGGCATCGGCAGCCGGCGCCGCTGCGGGCGCGTCTGCGGTTGCAGACGTGCTCGTGGAATCGCCGCCTGCAGTGAACAGCAAACCGATAATGACGATGAGCAGAACCGCGCCTCCGATGATCCAGAGACGGGTGTTTTGTGCAGTGCTTTCCATGGATTTCCCTCCAATAGGCAGCCCGGGTGCTGCGCTGCGAGGGTGTGTGCGGGGCCGCGCCCGATCAAGGCGCTTGCCAGAGCCGTCGCGATTTGAGCGGGCACACCGCAAATGCGCCTGCGCGTGTCGGCAAAACCTCGCGAAGGACGGGCCCGCTGGCCGAAAAGACAGGTGTCAGTAGATGAAATCCGCCGCGACGGGCGTACCCGAATCCCCGAGCCCTTTGCCAGAGTAGATGACCCCGCCCAAAAGGCCGAGAAGAAGCGTGAGCATGGCCCCGGCAGCCAAGCCGCTGAGTGCAATGCGATTTCGGTCGATGCGGTCGAGGAGTCTTTGAAACATGGCGCGTCAGCTAAGCTGGGATTGGTCAAGGTCAAGGGATTGGGGGCGAAGAATCCCAATGCGCACCCAAGGCCGCCGCCGCTGGTGCGGTGAAACCCTATCGCATGCGCCAGGTTCGGTTTCGTCAATGCGCCACCCCCGCCGCAACGCTTTCATCGATGAACCTGCCTTCGCGGAATCGGTCGAGCCCGAATTCCGCTGCCAAGGGCCCCGGCTCGCCCTTGGCGACAAGCTCGGCCATGGCCCAGCCTGAGCCGGGGATGGCCTTGAACCCGCCGGTGCCCCAGCCGCAGTTGATAGAGCAGTTGCCGAGCGGGGTTTTCGAGATGATGGGCGAGCGGTCGCCAGTCATGTCCACGATCCCGCCCCACCAGCGCAGCATCTTGAGGCGCGAGATCATGGGGAAGGTCTCGATCAGCGCGCGCACGGTTTCCTCCACGTGGTGGAAACTGCCCCGTTGGGTGTAGTTGTTGTATCCGTCCGCGCCGCCGCCGATCACCATCTCGCCCTTGTCCGACTGGCTCATATAGCCGTGAACGGTATTGGCCATGACAACCACATCCATGCAGGGTTTGATCGGCTCCGAGACCAGCGCTTGCAGGGCGACGGATTCGATGGGCAGCCGGAAGCCGGCCATATCTGCCAGCGCGCCTGAGTGCCCGGCCACAACGATCCCGAGCTTCTTGCAGCCGATGTGCCCGCGCGTGGTCTCGACACCGGTCACCTGCCCGTTTTCGGAGGTGACCCCCGTGACCTCGCATTTCTGGATGATATGCATCCCCATGTCAGAGCAGGCCCGCGCGTAACCCCAGGCCACCGCATCGTGCCGCGCCGTGCCGCCGCGCGCCTGCCAAAGCCCGCCAAGGACGGGGTAGCGCGGTCCGTCGAGATTGATGATCGGGCAAAGCTCTTTTACCCGCCCGGGACCGATGAACTCGGTTGTGACGCCTTGCAGGCTGTTGGCATGGGCCGTGCGCTTGTAGCCGCGCACCTCGTGCTCGGTCTGGGCCAGCATGATCACGCCGCGCGGACTGAACATGATGTTGTAGTTGAGATCCTGGCTCAGCGTCTCGTAAAGGCTGCGGGCCTTCTCGTAGATCGCGGCGGAGGGGTCCTGAAGGTAGTTCGAGCGGATGATGGTGGTGTTCCGGCCCGTATTGCCGCCGCCAAGCCAGCCTTTCTCGATCACCGCCACGTTACGGATGCCGTGGTTCTTGCCAAGGTAGTAGGCCGTCGCCAGCCCGTGCCCGCCTGCCCCGACGATGATCGCGTCGTAGGAGGCCCTGGGTTCGGGATTTGCCCAAGCCCGCTCCCAGCCTTTGTGATTGCGCAGGGCTTCGCGTGCGATGGCAAAGGCAGAGTAGCGTTTCATGGGTAAAGGCGGTGTCCCTGAGGTGGTTTCGAGCGGTGGTAGGCCGGACCGGACCCTGCGCCAATCCGCAGCGCGGCACAATACGCGCTGGATGCGACATTGCGCAGCTTGCGGAGCGATAACGGGATTTCGGCTTTCCCCGCGCCAGCGGAGCGCCTATCTGAGCGGAACGGAACGAAAGCGAGGTATTTTGGTGGTCTTCTGGGCGATATCGGTTGGGCTGGCCTTGCTCTGCGCAGTGCCGGTGGCACTGGCGATGGCGCGCGGTCGGTCGGCCGCGGCACCAGCGGCGGCCTACGACCTGAAGGTCTACCGCGACCAGTTGTCAGAGATTGACCGCGACCTCGCGCGCGGCGTCCTGAGCGAAGAGGATGCCGAGCGCCTGCGCACCGAGGTGTCCCGCCGGATCCTCGCTGCGGACCGCGCGTTGCAGGGCGAGACAGAGGGCAGCGCAGCTCCTGTGCTATCGAGCCGGATCATCGCCGCGCTGGCCTTTGGTGTGATCGTGGCCGGCAGTCTTTGGGTCTACGGACGCCTCGGCGCGCCTGGTGTCCCGGACCTGCCCATGAGCGCGCGCATTGCGGCCTCTGACGCCCTGCGGGCCGAGCGACCGGATCAGGCCACGGCCGAGGCCGTCGCCCCTCGGATGACGGTGCCTGAGCCGGACCCGGCGTATATCGACCTGGTGGAGCAATTGCGCACGGCCATGGTCGAGCGCCCGGAAGACCTGCGCGGCCTGACGCTGCTTGCGCGGGCTGAGGCTAATTTGGGCAATTTCCCCGCCGCCCACGCAGTGCAGGCGCAGCTGATCGCGGCGAAGGGCGACACCGCCACCGCGCGCGACCTGATGGACTATGCCGACATGCTGATCGTAGCGACCGGCGGGTATGTCTCGCCCAAGGCGGAAGAGACGCTGGCACGAGTCCTGAACCTCGATCCCGCGAACGGCGGCGCCCGGTACTATACAGGTCTGATGTATTCCCAGATCGGTCGCCCGGATCTGGCCTTTGCCATGTGGCGGCGCCTTCTTGATGAAAGCCCGCCCACTGCCCCCTGGGTCGGTCCGATCCGCGCCGGAATCGAAGCCGTGGCCTTCCGGGCCGGCGTCGACTACCGCCTGCCGCCACCGGAGCCCACCGGGGCGCCCGTAGCCCCGCCGCGCGGACCGACCGCCGAGGATATGGCCAATGCGGCCGATATGGCACCCGAGGACCGTACTGCGTTCATCGAAAGCATGGTGGCGGGTCTCGCGGGCCGGCTGGCGAGCGAAGGTGGCCCGCCCGAGGAATGGGCCCAGTTGATCCGCGCCTATGGCGTTCTTGGCAGGCTGGACGCCGCGCAGGCCATCTGGGACGAGGCGCAGGGTGTTTTCGGCGGCAGTGCCGCGGCGCTGGCCCTGATCGCCGCTGCCGCCGAAGAGGCTGGCGTCCGGTGATCAGCGAAGACGCGGCGGAGTTTCTTGACACCGTGCCGGGAAGCGGGCCCCTGATGGGCCTTGATCTTGGCACCCAGACTATTGGCGTAGCGATCAGCGATGTGATGGGCACGGTTGCGAGCCCCCATGAGACCATCAAACGCAAGAAATTCGGTGTCGATGCCGCGCGGCTGATGGAGATCGCCGCCGGCCGTTTTGTCATAGGCCTCGTCCTCGGCCTGCCGCGCAACATGGATGGCAGCGAAGGACCGAGGGCGCAATCGACCCGCGCCTTTGCCCGAAACCTCAGCGGCCTGACCCCCCTGCCCGTCCTTCTCTGGGACGAGCGGCTGTCGACCGTCGCCGCGGAACGGGCGCTTCTGGAGGCTGACGCAAGCCGCCGTCGCAGGGCCGAAGTCATCGACCATGTGGCCGCGGGGGTCATCCTGCAAGGCGCGCTCGATCGCTTTGCCCATATCCGGCGGGACGGCGCATGAGACGGGACGCGCGGCGCGGACAGACGCCCAGGTGTCGCAAAGTAAAGGCCTTTGACCCGGTTGCCCGTGCTAGCCCGAAGAACCGGGCGGAGGACGAGGTGAGCTGCGCATGAAAGACGACGTTTGGCAGCGCGAAGAAATCGAGTCGCCCTGCATCAAGATTTGCGTCATTCACCCAACCGAGCGGCTCTGCACGGGCTGCCTGCGCACGATCGAAGAGATCACCGCCTGGTCGCGCATGGACCCCGAAGCGCGCAGAGAAGTGCTGGACGCCCTTCCAGAGCGTGCGCCACGCCTGAAACAGCGCCGCGGCGGCCGCAAGGCACGTATCGCGCCACAGTAAGACCGACAGCCAGCGACCGTTTCCAAATTCATGGGCGTCGGAGCGGGAAACACCCCGTCGCCTTGCGTTTACTTCAATTTCACCATCTTGATGCCACAATCGGCCTACCGATGTTTGGTAAGGATGTGTAAATGGTACGCTTATTTGGTTTTCTTCTTGCGGCCTGGCTCATGCCAGTAACCGCCAGCGCTGTCACCATAGACTTTGACGACATCGGTCTGATGGACGGCGATCTACTCGACGCGCCCATCGACAGGGTCACGTTCTCGCTCGCCAGCGGCGACGATCCGATCATCGTCGCCAGCAGCTCCGCCCAGACCAGCCCCAATTCGGTTGGCAACGGTCGGCGCGGTGTTGTGACCGCCAGTGATCTGGTGTTCACCTTCGCCAGTGCCGTGCGCGATCTGAGCTTTTACTTGTCTCAGGAAACCGGCGATATCACCGTCCGGCTCGACTTCCTCGCCGGCGGTTTTGACGAAGAATTTCTGCCATTCGATGGCAATCGGTTCGGGCAGGAATTCTTTGATTTTGGCGGCATCAGCGGGATTTCGAAGGTCACTATCTCGTCCTCGGTGGCCGACAATAACTATCTGGTCGACACCATCGCATTCACGCCTGTCCCGCTTCCGCCGGGCATCTTGCTTTTGGCGGGCGGTCTGGCGGCCCTTGGCTTTGTCCGCCGCACCTCGCGCGCTGCGACCTAAAGCCTCTTTCCTGCCATCCTGACGCCGCGTTCCTCCGGTTGTGTCCCCATGGGGCGCAACCAGAGGACGCGACAATGCGTTTACCAGCCAGTCTCGGCGCCGCACTTCTTGTGGCAGGATGCATGGACACCGCTGGCGGCGTCAGCCGTGACGCCGCCGGGACCGCCACAGGCAGCGGCGGCGCCTTTGGCGCCCCGGTCAGCCAGGCCCGGTGTCAGGAACTGGCCTCGGCCCATATCTCCGCAACGCTGAGAAACCCGTCGAGCGCCGGCTACAGCTTCGGCGCCTGCACCGCGCGCACGGATCCCGGCGCGTTCTGGGACGGCGTCGGCCCGCAGAAAGGTTACGGCATCGACGTGAGCGTGCGCGCCACGAATGGCTGGGGCGTCTACACCGACCCCATTGCCTACCGGTTCCTCATTCGCGACGATCAGGTTGTCCGCCGTTTCCGCGAAGATCCGCGCAGCGGGCGGATGAGCGTCTTCTAGCGCCTAATCGAGGGTCAGCCAGGCCTGCGGTCCGCCTGCACAGACCGGGCGAAAATAAACAATGGCCCGGCCTTCAGGGGGTGCAGCGGCGCCCGGCTCCCAGGGCGCCACGCCATGCAGCGTTAACCGGTGCAGCAGATGCGACTCGCCGCGCTGCCCGGGCAGTTCGACACGCTGGCAGGTGTCAAAGGCCCTTCGCCGCGCATCATGGTAGACATCGGTCAGGTCCGTTTCCGCCCAGTCTTCCGCGGGCACATCCGACAGCGCCCCGGCGAAGGCCGCACGCATCATCCGGTGGCTGCCTTCCCAGACGACCAGCGGGCTGGCCCCGGCGTCTACCTTGCCCAGCGGCAGCCCCAGTACGAATGCGTGCGGTTCCTGCATCATGCGCCGGCGCTCGGGTCCGACGGGCAAAAGCCCATCCACATGGGCCGCATCGCGCCGTGCGCGGAAGCCGTGCGCCGCCACGCTTTCTCCGATGTCCCGACGCGGGTAGCCGGGATAGCAGACCGAGACCTGCGCCGGATCGAGCGGACAGGACCCATAAAGCGAAACCGCCATGTCGATCGCCCGTCCGGCCAACGCCGGGCCGCCGGCCACCCTGCCCTCGGCGTCGTTCGGCAGAACGTTCACCCCCGCAAACCAGGTGCCACCATGGCGCAGCCAGGCAGCGCGCAATCCGGGATCTTCGGCGCAGGCAAGGGCCCGGGGCGTGGCATGGTCCAGCCATGGGGTCAGCCCGGGGTCCGGGGCGAAGCGCGCATAACCGCGCTCCAGAAACGCTGCGACGTCTGGTTTCACGCGATGTGCGCGGCTGCGGCGGACACCTCCGGAACGACCGCCAGCGCCATCTCAACGACCTCTGGCCCCGCGCCCGGCGCATGGGCCTTTTCAGACAACGTGCGCCGCCAGCCACGGGCGCCCGGGCGGCCGGCGAAAAGCCCCAGCATGTGCCGCGTGATACTATGAAGCCGCGTCCCGGCCGATAGTTCATGCTCGATGTAAGGCAGCATGGCCCGCGCTGCCGCGTGGGGCGTTTCGAGCGGGTCGGTGTCACCAAAGATCCGGCTGTCGGCGTTCAGAAGGATCTCGGCGGGCGTATGATAGGCGGCGCGCCCCACCATCACCCCGTCGAGCCCGGCAGCGATCTGCGCGCCCACCGCGCCGAGATCGGTGAACCCGCCGTTGATCTCGATCACAAGCTGCGGGAACGCCGCCTTCATACGGTGGACAAGATCGTAGTCCAGCGGCGGGATATCGCGGTTTTCCTTCGGGCTCAGCCCCTCCAGCCAGGCCTTGCGGGCATGGATGATGAAACGCCCCACGCCGGCTTTCGACACGGCCTCAAGGAAGGCGGGCAGCGCGACGTCCGGGTTCTGATCGTCGATTCCGATCCGGCATTTCACGCTGACATGGACATCGGCGGCGTCCTGCATCGCGGCCACACAATCTGCCACAAGCTGCGGCCAGCCCATGAGAACGGCCCCGAAACACCCCGACTGCACCCTGTCCGACGGGCAGCCCACGTTCAGGTTGACCTCTGCATATCCGCGGTCCGCCGCCAGCCTCGTGGCCGCTGCAAGCTCTGCCGGATCCGAGCCTCCAAGCTGCAGGGCAAGCGGCTGCTCGGCAGGATCAAACGCCAAGAGGTGCACGGCCTCCCCACGCACAAGCGCAGGCGCCGTCACCATCTCGGTATAAAGCCGCGCCCGCCCGCTGAGCCGGCGATGAAAGTACCGGCAATGACGGTCCGTCCAGTCCATCATAGGCGCGACGGAAAGGCGGGTCGCGGGGTGCTTGCTCGGTACAGTCATGGCGGCGCCGTTTTAGCTGCGGTTGTGGCGGGTGACCAGAGACCTCAGGGGTTGCTGCCTCGATCCACGCCCCCTGCTGTCTGCTGTTTGCTTCGAGGCCCGGTTGCACTCCTGATCTTTCGCGCCTTTTCGGACGTAGGAACCTAAATCGCTCCCGATCCCACGGGAGGCGGCAGCGGCGTTGTCGTCAATACCCTCTGCGCACTCGACCTACGCGCGCCGACAACAGGCCACGCTGAACAGACGGAGAAGCCCGTCCCGCGCAACCCCATACCGATTCCCTGACAGCGCTGACGCCACTCGAAATCGCTGACAGACGAGCTATCTCCCGTGTCGGAGCAGCGACAGGCGACCATGTCACCAAAGGACCAGAGCCCACGCGCCCTCAGGGTGCCGCAAAGCCGTTTTGGCCGTCTCGCCCGGATGGGCGGGCTGGCCACGAGCGTCGCGTCGGATGCGGCCCTTGGCGGGCTGAAGGCCGCCGCGAACGGAAACCGGCCAAGCCTGCGGTCGCTGGTCATGACACCCGCGAACGCGGCCCGCTTTGCGGATGAACTCGCACGCATGCGGGGCGCGGCAATGAAGGTGGGGCAGCTTTTGTCCATGGACGCGGGCGAGTTGCTGCCGCCTGACCTCGCGCAGATCCTGGCCCGCCTGCGCGCCGAGGCGCATTACATGCCGCCAAGACAGTTGCGCGAGGTTCTGAATGCCGCCTGGGGGGACAACTGGATCCGGCGGTTCAGGACATTCGATGTCCGCCCGATCGCCGCCGCGTCCATCGGTCAGGTCCACCGGGCCGAGACGCGTGACGGACGCCAGCTTGCGATCAAGGTGCAGTACCCCGGCGTGAAACGCTCTATCGACAGCGATGTGTCCAACGTCGCCGGTCTGATCCGCATGTCCGGTATGATCCCCCGCGATCTCGACATCGCGCCCTTGCTGAAAGAGGCCAAGCTGCAGCTTCACGAAGAAGCAGACTACACCCGCGAAGCCGCCTATCTGCAGCGCTACGGAGCTTTGCTTGAGGACGCGCCCGGCCTCAGGGTACCCGCATTCCACGGCGACTTTTCGACGGATACCGTGCTTGCCATGGACTACCTGCGCGGCCAGCTGGTGGAAGACTTGGTGGAGGCCCCGGAAGACCAGCGCGCGGACCTGATGGCGCGGCTATTGCAGCTTCTTTTTCGCGAGCTCTTCGACTTTGGCGTGATGCAAACGGATCCCAATTTCGCGAACTACCGTGTGGACCCGGACAGCGGCGATCTGATCCTGCTTGACTTCGGTGCGGCGCGGGACATTCCGCCGGAACTGGCCGCAAAATACAGAGCGCTTTTGGGGGCCGGGCTTGCGGGGGACCGCCGCGCGATTGAGGAGGCCGCCGTCGAGATGGGGCTCTTTGCCGCTGCCACCGAAGACCGCCACAAAGACATGGTGCTCGGGATGGTCGAGATTGCCATGGCGCCCCTGCGGGCGGGCGGGGTAATCGACTTCGCCGATGATATCACCGCGGCGCGCCTGCGGGACGCCGGCATGGCGCTTGGCCTTGAGGGCGATTTCTGGCACGTGCCGCCGCCCGATATCCTCCTAGTCCAGCGCAAGCTGGCGGGCATGTATCTTTTGGGTCGCCGCCTGCGCGCGCGTGTGGGTGTCGCGGCTCTGCTGGCCCAGCTGAACTAGGCGGAGATTGCCGCAACGGCCTTGGCGACGGCCGATTCCGTGACCGCCAGGTCCTCTTCGGTCAGCGCAAGGCAGGGATAAAGCTTGGCCGGGCTTTTAAAGACGCCGTTCTGCCGCAAAACGGTGTTGTAGCGTCCGTTCCGTTCAGCATCTGCCATCAGCCAGTCGCGGTAGGTGCGCACCGGCGTGTCGGTGAAAACGATGTCGAAAAGCGTCGGATCGCCTACCACCTGATGCGGGATGTCAGCGGCGTCGAGGGCCTGCGATTGCATCGCCATCAGGCGACGGCCGATCCCGCGCAACTGGTCATAGGCACCATCGCGGCGGAGGATCTCCATGGTCTTCAGTCCCGCGATCGCGGCCACCGGGTTGCCCGAGAGCGTACCCAGCTGCATAAGCCAGCCATCGCTGCCCACCTGCGCCTTGTCGAAATGCGCCATGACATCCGCCCGGCCTGCGACAGCCGCCAGAGGGAAGCCGCCGCCGATGATCTTGCCAAAGGTGGCCAGGTCCGGCGTCACGCCGTAGAGCGCCTGTGCGCCGCCATAGTCGAAGCGGAAGCCGGTGACGACTTCGTCGAAGGCCAGAAGTACGCCATACTCGTCCGCAAGGGCGCGCACGCCTTCGAGGAACCCGGGTTCCGGCGGGATCACCCGCTGGAGCGGCTCAAGGATGATCCCCGCCACATGATCCGCATGCTCGGTCAGAAGCGACTCGAGAAACGACAGGTCGTTGAACGGCGCAATCAGCATTTCCTCGGCAACGCTTTGCGGGATACCCGCGCTGTCGGGAACGGCCTGCGGGAAATTCACCATCCGCGCGGGCGCCAGGCTCATTTGCGCCTCGGCGCACATCCCGTGGTAGCCGCCTTCGAACTTGATGATCTTGTCGCGCCCGGTGAAGGCGCGCATGAGGCGGATGGCGTACATATCCGCCTCGCCGCCCGAGGCTGTATAGCGCACCTGCTCGGCGCAGGGGACCGCGCGCACGATCTCTTCAGCCAGTTCAACGCCTGCGACGTTGTTGGCAAAAAAGGTCATGCCTTTGGGCAGCTGCTCGTAGACCGCCTCCAGCACCTCGGGGTGACCATGGCCGATCAGCAGCGGGCCGGAGCCGATCAGATAGTCGATGTACTCCTTGCCGTCCTCGTCCCAGACGCGCGCGCCCTGTCCTTCGCGGATGAAGATGCCGGGAT
>JBCDED010000022.1:0-46162 GCA_039179985.1 Pseudomonadota bacterium | reverse complement strand
GGCAGGATCTATCGAAGCGCGCCTGTCAGAGATCGAACGCAGGACCGAGACGATGCGGACCTCCTTCAACAAAGTAATTTCCGAGCCCGAAGTGCTTGTTGACGCAGCCGTCGACAGCTTTGCCGAAAACGTGAAGGAAGGTATTTCCGACGTCTACGAGTGTCAGCCTCCACCCGATGCTTAGAACCATCACAAGAGAAATTACCTCAAGATTACATTGCGTTAATCACCGAAACTCACAATCGCGGGATCCCAACCACCATGTTACCGGTCGCGCAATGCGGATGTGGTAGGGTTGGCCATCAACGATGATGGGAATGCGCTGCTGACCCGTCAGGCAGTCGGCGGGGCGCGGATTTTCGGGAGACAGGATTGATGGAGGACCCCATGACATCGCTACGCACAAACCGCCGCCGTTTCATGACGGCAGCGGCGGCATCGCCTTTTGCTTTTGCCGCCAGTCCGGCGCTGGCCCAGAAAGGTGAGACCGAGGCATTTACCTATGAAATTGTCCGACCTGACGCCGAGTGGCGCGACCGGTTGACCGAGTTCGAATACGCGATCCTACGGGAAGGCGGCACAGAGAAGCCGAGATCGTCGAACCTTTGGAACGAAACCCGCAAGGGCACCTACCACTGCAAGGGATGCGGGTTGTTGAGCTATTCGTCGGACTGGAAGGTCGAACTTGACAAGGGATGGGTGTTCTTTTTGCACGGCGAAGAGAATGCCCATCTGTTAGGCCAGGACGACACCAACCCATACGGCGGTGGCGGCGGCACGGCGGATAAGCTAAACGTGCTGATCGAAGTCCATTGCCGCCGGTGCGGCAGCCACCTTGGGCATCTTCTCAGGGTCGACGGGCTCTTGGTGCATTGCATCAACGGAGCGGCTCTGGATTTCCGGCCCGCCGAAGCCTAAGGGTCCTACAAAACCCCTTTGGGCCCTCGCCGCGGCGGGGGCCTTTTTTTCGGATACACACGAAAAAGGCGCCAGCAAAATGCTGACGCCCTTATCGTTAACCGCGCTCCGTTCGAGGTGCGGTTGTCGGTCTCTTAGAGGCCGCAGACGCGCTGGACGACTGCCTTGGCGCGGTTGCGCTTGTCGCCGTCGCTCAGGTCGCCGTTGTCCAGGATGCCCTTCAGGATTGCGATGTCGCTGAGGGACATCTGGCCCAGGCACGAGGCCGGCACGCCGTTGTCGGCAAGAATGCCGAGGATCTGCGATTCAACCATGGTCAGGCTGTCCATCGAGCCTTCCTTGTAAAGCTCGTTAGCCGTCTGAGCGCTGGCAGAGCCGACCGTTACAGTAGCTACGACAGCAGCTGCGATGAGTTTTTTCATAGGACTATCCCTTGTGTTCTGGTGCACTCCGCGTCGGAGTCGCAAGGACTATAGCGATGATTCGACCTCCGGCAACACCCAAAGTTAACACGATATTTCACAACAGTGCTGGTGTGTTGCACGTTTAACAACACGACTTCGGCATGCCCGTGAAATCCGCTCGAATCGGGCAGGAATATGGTGCTTTTTTTCGGTTTTGGTGTCACATCCGTCAGCCACGCCTGACAGTTGCGCTCAAACTGTCACAGCACTTCCAGCGACCAGTCGCCGTTTACGGTTTCGCATCTCTGGGTGCGGATCGTACGTCCATCGGGCGATGTGCCCGTGACGACGCGGTGTTCGATCTGGACACAGGGGCTGGAGATGTCCGCGATCCGAACCTCGCCCGAGGCGCCGGTATCTGGATTGGTCCAGCTTCCGCTTTGTCCCACGGCCGGACTGCCCGAGGCAAAGAGCTTGCGGGCCTCGGCTTGCATGATGTTGAAGTCCTCGCCTGAAATGCCCGAGCGGGACAGAAGTCCGCTGAGCCCGCTGCCGGCGGTAGCCGTTGACGAGGGTGCCGAAGGCGCGCCGCCCGTGCAGCCGGTGGTAACAGCGAGTGCCGAAATGACCAGTAAGTATCTTTTAACCATGGGTTTTTTCTCTTTGGCTGACGTCAGGGAATACGCTGACCTCATTCTTGCGAGCGTTCCTGCCCCTCGCAAGCGGAAATGCAGGTGGGCGACAAACGCGCAGTTATGCGCAGGGAACCGGGCCTTCGCGGCGCTCAAGATCGATCAGCTGCAGAAGGGTCGTGCGGTCGATCTGTCCAAGCACCGCTGTTCGACCGATCACGAGGGCCGGGGTGCCGATGAAGCCGAAGAGTTGGCCAAGCGAAAGCGCTTCGACGAGTTCCTGGTCGATGTCCTCTGACCGGGCGTCCGCCACCAACTGCACGGGGTCGAGCCCGGCGCTGGCGGCCAGGTCCGACAGGTAATCGGGCGTGGCAACGACAGAGGACCGCATGAGCCGGCGGTGAAAGGCCAGATACCCGCCCTGACGCTTCGCGGCGAGTGCGCCCCGGGCTGCTGCCACCGACGTCGGTCCGAGCAATGGCAATTCATGCCATTCAACGGTGACCGAGGGGTCCTTCTCGGCGATTTCGGCAAGATATTCGGTCAAAACACGGCAAAACGGGCAGCGATAGTCCGAAAACGACGCAACCGGGACCGTGCCCTCGACGGGCGCGGCTGTTCCGAAAAGCGCTTGGCATAGGGCTGGCCCGCGCTTGGCAAAGGGTGAAGGCCCGGTTTCGCCGTCGAGGCCGAGAAAGGGCAATCCGCCGGAGTTGATGGCGCCTGCGCGAAACATCCGAAACCCAACGGGATCGGAAAGCTCCCTGAACTCAAATTCCGGCGGGAACTGCCGCTGCACCCAGGGCACAAGCGCCCAGGGAACGGTATAAGCCACCCCAACTAGGGCAGCACCGGTCAGGAGGGTGCGTTTCGACAAGGCCATCACCGGGATATCGGTTCCCGGCCCCTGCAATGGAACCCTTTGGCGGACGGGCCCTTGACCTTCCAGCGACTGGAAGCCTTATGTACGCACCGTGACTTCCTGGAGAAAGGTCCAGACTACTTTGACACAAATCCTGTCCTTTCCGGTGACCAATCTAAGCTGCGCGTCCTGCGCGGCGCGCGCAGAGCGTGCCCTGTCGGATGTGGACGGCGTGTCATCCGCGAGGGTCAGTGCCGCCACCCATCTGGCCAGGCTGACCGTAGACAATCGCACCACGTCGCCTGCGGATATTGCCGCAGCTCTGAGAGCCGCGGGCTATCCGGCGGAGGAAGACACGAAGCGGTTTCGCGCAACCGGACTGACCTGCGCGTCCTGCGCGTCCCGGATGGAGCAGGAGCTTTCCCGGTTGCCCGGCGTGTTGGCGGTCTCGGTGAATACAGCGACACATACGGTTTCCCTACGCACGCTTGGCGCGGGCCCGACTTTGCAGGACATGAACGGGGCCTTGTCGGCCTACGGATACGCACTGGAACCAGAGACGGCCGCGGTTACCAAAGCGCCCCGCGCGGTGGACGAGGCGCGGGAACTTGGGCAGCGCTCGGCCTTGGCTGCGCTGCTGACCGCGCCGGTTTTTCTGGTCGAGATGCTTGGCCACGCCATTCCGGCGATCCATCACGCGCTTTTGCAATTCCCCGGGACCTTCGCCTTAGGTCTCTTCCAGTTTGTGCTGATCTCGCTGGTAATCCTCTTTCCCGGGCGCGGCATCTTTGCCACAGGTCTCAGGGCGCTCAGGCGCGGTGCGCCCGAGATGAATGCGCTGGTCGCTTTGGGCGCAGGCGCGGCCTGGGTCTATTCGACGGTCGCGGTTTTTGCGCCCGGGCTCTTTCCCGACGGCGCCGCGCGGTACTATTTCGAGGCTGCCGGCGTGATCATCACTCTCATCCTTTTCGGCCGCTGGCTGGAAGCGCGGGCCAAGGGACGGGCCGTCGATGCGATCGCGGGCCTTGCCGATCTGGCACCCGAGACCGCCACCGTCTGGCGGGAGGGTGCCTGGCAAGAAACCGAGGCTGCAACAATCGCGGTGGGAGAACGGTGCCTGGTGAAGCCAGGTGCCGTCCTGCCCGCGGACGGGATCGTGCGCAGCGGCGCGTCCCATGTGAACGAAGCGATGCTGTCCGGCGAACCGTTGCCGGTCCCAAAAGGACCCGGAGATACCGTGGTTGGCGGAACAATAAACGTCGATGGGGCGCTGGAGGTCGACGCGACCCGTGTGGGTGCAGATACGGTCCTGTCGCAGATCACGCGCATGGTGGAAGATGCACAGGCGGCCAAACTTCCGATCCAGCGCCTGATCGACCGGGTGACCCTTTACTTCGTGCCTGTGGTCATGGGGATCGCCGCTCTGACCGCGCTCGTCTGGCTCATTGTCGGGCCCGAGCCCGCATTGCCCCATGCTCTTGTCGCTGCGGTCTCCGTGCTGATCATCGCCTGTCCTTGCGCCATGGGGCTCGCCACGCCGATCTCCATCGTTGCGGCAACGGGACGCGCGGCGCAGATGGGCATTCTGTTTCGTGACGGCAGCGCCCTGGAGCATTTCGGCGCCGTCCGGGCCGTGGCGTTTGACAAAACGGGCACCCTGACCGAGGGACGCCCGATCGTCACGGCGATGATCGCGGCCGAAGGTGTCGGCGAGGCGGAGCTCTTACAAGGTGCAACCTCTGTGGCAACGCTTTCGGAACATCCCTTGTCCCTGGCCGTAGCCACGGCGGCGCGGGAACGGGGCATTGCGCCCCAGAAGGTCAGCGCGTTTGCCGCTGAGCCCGGGCTTGGAGCGCGGGCGACGCTAGAGGGGCGCGACCTCCTACTTGGGTCCGAGAAGTACATGGTGGGCGCCGGCCTTTCGGTGCCGCCGGATCTTTCCGCTGCGGTTGCCGCCGCGCCGGGCACCGTTGTCTATGCGGCAGAAGGCGCGCGGGTTCTGGGTGCCTTTTTTCTGGGAGATGCGCCCAAACAGGATGCCCTAAGCGCTATCGAGCGGCTGCATGCCCTTGGCGTGGCCACGGCGATCATATCTGGCGACCGCGCGTCGGCGGTACAGCCCGTTGCCGCCCGTCTTGGGGTGCGCGACGTCTACGCGGAGCAAAGTCCAAGCGACAAGCTGGCGGCGCTCGAAGACCTGCGGCAACGCTATGGGCACGTTGCTTTCGTGGGCGACGGTACCAACGATGCGCCGGTCCTTTCAGCAGCGGATGTGGCGTTGTCCATGGGCGGCGGGACCGAAATTGCGAAGTCCGCAGCGGATGTCGTGCTGGTGACCAATGCGCCGAGCGCCGTTGCGACAGGGCTGCGGCTGAGCCGCGCGACCATGTCGAACATCCGCCAGAACCTTTTTTGGGCCTTTGCCTACAACATCGCCCTGATCCCCGTGGCTGCGGGACTGTTCTACCCCGTATCGGGCCTGATGCCGTCGCCCATGCTGGCCTCGGGTGCGATGGCCTTGTCGTCGCTTTTTGTGGTGCTCAATGCCCTGCGGCTTCTGCGCCTTGAAGGTGGTTCTGCGGCGCAAAAAGGGCCGCTGCCCGAGATTACCCGGGCCGAGCGCCCGCTGGAGGATGCGGCATGAACATCGGCGAGGTCTCAGAACAGGCAGGGCTTCCGGCAAAGACGATCCGGTACTACGAAGAGATTGGCCTGATCGCGCCCGCACGCGATGTTAACGGATACCGCGATTTTTCCGAAGGCGATCTGCATTCGCTGGCCTTCCTCGGCCGGGCGCGCGCCCTTGGGTTTTCCATCGAAGACTGCCGCATGCTCATGTCGCTCTACCGGGACAGCTCCCGTGAAAGCGCCGAGGTCAAGCGGATCGCAGCCGGGCATTTGGCCCGGATTGAGAAAAAGATTGCCGACCTTGCGGAGATGCGGGACACGCTCGCCCATCTCGTGCGGGAATGCGCCGGCGACAACCGCCCAGATTGTCCGATTCTGAAGTCGCTCGCGGCTGGCGCGAGGCCGGATCGCGACGGCCTCTAGCGCTCCCTAAGCCCAATTTTTGTTATGTTCTGGGGACTGTCATGCTGACGTCCCAATGCCAACATCTTTTGAACACAGTTCCAAGGAACAATCCGTCCGGAAGCGAGCGTTTGTATTCAGAGCTGGAAAGGCCGCGATCCGGGGTACCGAATGAATTCCGTTGTGCAGAAAGAAGAGGTGACGGCTGCCCGGCCTTTGTCGGACGAATTGCAGCCCGGCACAAAACTGCTGCAGGGTCAGTATGTTATCGAAACATACCTGAACAGCGGCGGTTTCGGCATCACCTATCTCGCGCGCGACAGCCTGGACCGGATCGTCGTCATCAAAGAGTGCTTCCCGGGCTCCTTCTGCCGCCGCAACGAGACGCGCGTGCGCCCGCGCTCACGCTCCCACATGAACGAATTCCGCTCGATCGTGCGGCTTTTCGTGCAGGAAGCGCGGACGCTCTCCAAGATGCAGCACCCCAGCATCGTGGGCGTTCACCAGGTCTTTGAGGACAACGACACGGCGTATATGGCGCTGGATTTTGTTGAGGGGCGCGATCTGCTCGACATCATCGAGGATGACGAGCACAGCTTCACGCCCGAGCAGGTGAAGGACCTCCTTCTCAAGACGCTCGACGCTGTCAGTTTCGTCCACCAGAACGATCTTCTGCACCGGGACATTTCGCCGGATAACATTCTGATCGACCGGATCGGCAGTCCCGTCCTGATCGACTTTGGGGCGGCGCGGGAAGAGGCGAAGCGGACCAGCCGGGCACTTTCCACCATGCTGGTCGTAAAAGACGGGTACTCTCCGCAGGAATTCTACGTCGCAGGCAGCGTGCAGAACGAGTCGAGCGATCTTTACGCGCTTGGCGCCACCTTCTACCACCTGATCGCAGGTGAAGTTCCACCCAACAGCCAAGGTCGACTGGCAGCGGTCGCTTCGGATGACGCGGACCCCTACGTGCCCCTGACCGAGCTTGCGCCGGAGGGCTACGACATGCCCTTCCTGGTCTCGATCGACAAGGCGCTGCAGGTCCTGCCGAAGGACCGGTTCAATACCGCGGACGAATGGATGGATATCGTTTCGGCCTCGGTGGAACGCCAGGTCGTTATGCGGACGGCCTCGTCCGACGAGGCGATCCAGCGCAAGGTCAGCCAGCTGACCGCGCAGACCAACAAGCAGATCGAGCAAGCCATTGCGGCGGGCGAACCCGCGGCGAAACCCAAGAACACGACGAAAATGGTGCGCCGCCGGTCGACCATTCGCCGGAATTCCACGCCGATCATTCCGCCTGACCCCTATGCGGATGACGACGACACGCCGTCGGCGCCAAGCCCGTCGGGCAAGCCGGAGGCTCAGGCGTCTGCTAAGGGCTTTTCGCTGAGCAGCCTGTCCTTTGGCAGCGATGAGGCCCCCGATGAGCCGGCCCCGCCAGTCCGACCCGCCGAAGCGGCACCCGGCGCTGCGGCACAGCCAAGCGCGCCGCAAGTGACCGACTATGCCCAACGCGTGGCGATGCGCCCCGGCGTGCGCGATGCCGTCGCCAGTGCAGTGGCCGAACAGGACGCCGCCGTTGCGGCAGAGTTGGAAGATCTGTCGGAACTGACGGGTGAAGGCGGCACGGTGGCTCCGGCAAAGGGGGGCAAGCTGATGACCCTACTTTCAGTAATGACCTTCGTGGTCGTTCTTTGCGCAGTGGCGTCCCAGCTACTGGCCGCGTCAACGGTAGATGGCACGCTCAATGAGCAGATCGAAGAGGCAGCGAAATGAAATTTATCAAGGATATCATCAACAAAGGCGGCGATGGCGCGCAGGGTGCGGAAGAAACCCGTCCGCGGGCCCGCGCCGAACGCAATCCGAGCGTCACGGAGCAGAAGGACGGGGTCGATATGGGGTATATGTCCGCCCTTGAATTCGATCCACCCGAACGGCTGCGTCCGCGCCGCGAGCGTCTGGCAACCGAAGCCACCAAGATCCAAGATACCCCGGTGACCGAAGAAGGCGCGATGATCCTCCGCCTGTCCGAAGCGCAAAGGTTGAATACACGCGGCTCAGAGGATGACGGGGCAGATGGGGACAGGGTCACCCCTCGGCGGACCTCGCGCGTAAAATCCCGCGTCGTGAAGTCGGTTGACCCGCGTCTCGCCGAACTGAGCCAGGCCACCCAGAAAACGCCAGAACCGAAACCGCGTGCCAAGAAGATCTGGGATCTAGACGGCGACGATGCGCCATCCGCGGCAGAGGAAACATCTACTCCAACGGTTGCTGTCGATGATGGTTTCGTCAGCGCGTCGGATGCTGACGCGATGGACTACGACGATACCTATCAGCCTCCGGTCGACGATCTTGGCGATGGTGCCCAGGTCGAAGAGGAAATGCCCGCACCTGCCCCGGCGCCGAAGAAGGCCGGCCCTGCCGGCCGTCGCGGCGCGCGCGTCAAGACGCGGGTGCTTGGCTTCGCCCATAGCGACGGAACAAGTGATGTTTTCGCCGATATACCGGTCGCACCACTGCGCACGGAATCGAAGTTTCCTGTCGGCTGGATCCTCGTGGTCGAGGGCCCGGGACGCGGGGCCTGCTTCACGCTGTTTGCCGGTGTCGCGCAGATCGGTCGCGGCGAAGACCAGGCGATCAAGCTCGACTTCGGCGACAACTCGATTTCGCGCAGCAACCACGCGGCCATCGCCTACGACAATGAACAGCGCCAGTTCTTCCTTGGCCATGGCGGAAAGTCCAACATCGTGCGCCTGAACGGCAACCCGGTCCTGAGCACCGAGACCATCGAAGACGGTGACATTGTCCGCATTGGCGAGACGACGCTGCGGTTCGTGGCGCTCTGCGGTCCGGACTTCACCTGGGAAGGCGACGAGGAAGATAGTGAGGGAGCCGCCTGAAATGGGCCGGATGAACCTTGATGTCAGCACCGGCCTGAGCGCCGGGCAGCGCGAGTACCAGGAAGACGCGCTTGTCACCGATTTCGCGCAGGGCGTCGAAACCGGGTTTGCGGTTCTTGCGGACGGCATGGGCGGCCACGCGGCCGGTGATGTTGCCAGCAAGATCGTCGTGACCGAGGTCTTCAGTCAGCTGAAGTTTCGCACCTCGGACGCGCCGTCCTTCCAAGCGCATGCTGCGGATATTCTGAAGGACGCAGCGAACGATGCAAACGAACGGCTGACCCAGCATGTCGAGGAGTTCCCCGAGACGCGCGGTATGGGCGCCACGCTCGTTGCGCCGGTCATTCAGGAAAACAAGCTCTGGTGGATCTCCATCGGTGACTCGCCCCTATTCCTTTTCCGCGATGGTGAGTTGAGCCAGCTCAACGAAGACCATTCCATGGCACCTCAGATCGACATGATGGCCAAGACCGGCATGATGGATCCAGAGGTCGCCAGGGATCATCCGGACCGGAACTGTCTGACCTCCGTTATCTTTGGCGAAAAGATCGCTCAGATCGATTGTCCTGAAGAACCCGTGACCCTGAGGCCTGGCGATATCGTTATACTCGCAAGCGACGGTCTGCAGTTTCTGAGCGACGACGAAATCGGCGCGTTGCTCTCGGTCCGCAAGGCCGGAACGAGCGGCCAGATCCTTGAGCTCTTGATGTCGGCTCTGGAAAAGCTGCAGGACCCCGATCAGGACAATATCTCGATCTGCGTGATCAAGGTGAACGCCGCTGAGGAGCAGAAAAAAGACCCGCCGCCGCCGCCCTCGAAACCGCGGCTGGCGAACTTTGCCCCGACGAGGCTGATTTCGGCACCGAAGAAGTTCTTCCTGCGTCCCGCGGCCTATGTGTCCGGAGGTAAGTGATGTCGCTTGACGGTGACATTGACGAAGTCATCGGACGCCTCCGGACGTTTCTCGACCGCGACAACCTGAACGCCGATGTGGCCAAGAGCGGCACGACGCTGCTTGAGCGGCTCATGGCGCCCGTCACCATCGCGGTGATGGGTCAGCGTCACTCCGGAAAATCCCACCTCGTCAACCTTCTGGTGGGCGCGGATGTCCTGGCAATGGGCGCCGAGTGGCCTTCCGTCGAGTTGATCGCGGGGCCGGTTGAGCGCACGGTCTTTCGCCTGGAAACCGGCGAAACATCCGAAGTTGATGGGCTGCCCGGTCTGCGCCTGCCGAAAGGCACGGTTCTGATGCGCATCGAGGCGCCGCTGCCGCGGCTGACCAACGTGCGGCTTCTTGAAGTCGTCTCTGAGAATGACCCCGACGAGATGCAGGCCGCGCTCTCCTGGGCGGCGCGTCAGGCGGATATCGGGATCTGGTGCACAGAACAGTTCAACGCGACCGAGCGCAGCTACTGGCAGTCGGTTCCGGACGCCCTGAAGGATCACAGCTTTCTGGCGCTGAACCCGCGTGCCGCCATGCGGCACTTTGATCTGGTCGCCGAGGCCGCACAGGAAGAGTTCTACCAGACAGTGGTCGCCTCCGAGGATCTGTTGGATCCGGTATCGCGGATGGTTTCGCAGGGGCGCCGGGGTGATACCGACAGCGCGCTTGTCTTTCTCGCCAAGCATGGTGCGCCGGACGCCAGTGGTGGACTGCGCAAGACCCAGGCACGGGCCGGGGCGAAGCAAAAGGAAGTGCCGACCGAAGCGCTGGCGCCCATGGAAGAAGCGGCGCTTTCCGATGCTCTGGAGCGGCTTTTGCGCGCATCGCGCGGTCTGGCAGAGATCGTCGCGGACCCCACCGATGGCGGCGTCGACGAAGACAGGGCGCGCGTTGTGCTGAACACCTGCCTTTCAGAGGCAGAGGACCTGGCAGACCGGTTGAGTATCGCCTCGGACAGCCAGCCGGGCTTGGCGGTCTATGCAAATGACTTCCAGGAGGCGGCCGAGATGATGGTGCTCTTGCAGCTGGAGGACTCAGACGGTCCGGCTGCGGACGCGGTGACGCTGCTCTTGCAGCTCAAGCGCGATCTGGAAGTCGCGCTGGCTGCATAAAAATAGGCTTCACAACCAAACCGTTGCCAGAGCGGAGCCTTAATTTTGCCATCTTGCACAGCGAAAAATTGATCAAACCGCCGGCAGTTTAAGGGTTTGTTTTTTAGCGACGCACAATCATCGAACCCAACGCCAAAATATAGCGAAAACAGGCCTCGAATAAGGCGAAAGCACAATGAACGCAGATCCTCGAATTGCCCAGCCCCAGGAAGACAGGCCCACTGTGAACGGGCGTCTTCTGTCTACCGGCTTTGCCCAACTGACCCCGTTTCTTGAAAAAATGGACGGTCTTCGGGCGTCTTTGGAAGGGATCGAGGAACTCGGGGATGAAACGACTGGAAAGGGCGCACGCCGTCTGATGGCGCAGCTCGACACGCTCGAACCGAGCGTGACCATGATCGGCCAAGTGAAAGCCGGTAAGACCTCGCTGGTCAACGCGATGGTCGGCTGGCCGGAACTGCTACCGGCTGACGTCAATCCATGGACCTCGGTTGTGACCTCTTTGCATGTGACCCCGGCACCGGTGACCAAGACCGAAACCGCCGTCTTCCGCTTTTTCGATCAGGAAGAATGGGACCGGCTGGTGGAGAATGGTGGCCGCATCGGCGAGCTTGCCAGCCGCGCCGGCGCGGAAGAAGAGCTGGAGAAAATTCGCGAACAGATTGACCGGATGCGCGAGAAATCCCAGTCCCGGCTCGGTCGCCGGTTCGAGCTTTTGCTTGGACAGGCCCATGACTACGCGACTTTCGACAAGGACCTGATCGAGCGGTACGTCTGCCTTGGCGATGATTTTGAGGATGAAGAGGACGAGGCAGCCGACACCCAGGGCCGGTTCGCCGATATCACCCGGTCTGCGGATCTGACCTTCCAGAGAGAAGAGTACCCGCTGCCGTTCTGCATCCGCGACACACCCGGTGTGAACGATACCTTCATGATGCGCGAACAGATTACCATTCGCGCCATCCGCGAAAGCCGGATTTGTGTTGTCGTTCTCTCGGCGCATCAGGCCCTGTCGTCCATGGACCTTGCGCTCATCCGTCTGATTTCAAACGTGAAATCTCGCGAAGTCATCATCTTCGTCAATCGGGTGGACGAACTCTCCGAACCTGCAAAACAGATCCCGGAAATCCGCGCCAGCATCACGGACACGCTCGAAGCCCACGATGGACCCAAGGATGCGCAGATCATCTTTGGCAGCGCCTACTGGGCCGACCGTGCCCTGACGGGCCGGCTGAATTCCATGGACGAGGCGAGCACGGCGGCTCTTCTGAACTGGGCTGAGACCGAGCTGGAGACACGGCCCGAAGTGTCGGACCCGGCTGAAATGATCTGGGAACTGTCGGGCGTGCCGCAGCTCTTCCGCGCCCTTTGCGAACGGGTCGTCGAAGGCATCGGCGCCGAAACAACGGTGAAGGTCGCCCGCAGCGCGGCGAATCTGACCGCCGGGGTTCGCGCCGCGAGCCATATCGCCGCACAGGAAGGCGGGCCGCGGGTCGCCCTCGGCCGCGAAGATCTGATGATCGAGCTTGGCGCGATCGAGGCGCGCAGCCGCGATGCGCTGGAAAAGTCGCTGGATGACCTGACCAAATCGTTCCATGTCCGGATGGACCGCTCGCACAAGAGCTTTCTCGACCGAGCCACGGCAAACCTGATTTCCCACCTTGAGAAATATGGTGAACAGTCGGTCTGGCAGTACAGCCCGGCGGGTCTGCGTCTTCTTCTGAGATCGGCATATCAGGTGTTCGGCGCAAAGACCCAAGCCAGTTCCCGTGAGGTCTACGAGACAACGGCGGGCGAGTTTACCACGCTTTCCGAGAAACTCCTCGGTGGATCGGTGGATGGCCTGGCCGTGACAGCGCCCGAGCCGGACCGCATCGCGCCGCCGGTCTCTCTGGGACAGACGATCGCCCTCGACTTGCAGGGCAAATGGTGGAAGACCTGGTGGCAACGGCGCCGGGGCTACAACGCTTTCGCTTCGGGTTATTACGAACTGATTCGTTCCGAAACGCACCCCATCGTCGAGGATCTGAAAGTCAGCCACGCGAACGCCGTGCGGGCGGCCGCGCTGGGCACACTAGCCGGGTTTCTTGCCGAACAGCGCGAGATCCTGACCGGGATCGTCGACACAGCGGATCAACCCGCTGAAGAACTGGCACAGGCACTTGGTATTGGTGATGCCGACGAGCGCCGCGAAACGCTCGATTGCATTATGCGGTCGCTCTCCGGGGTCGCGGCCTGAGGGGCGAAAAAAGGGTTAAGAATACATGGATACGCAGTCTGCAAATGCGGCGACCGGCACCGGCCGGCGCCCCCGTCTGGCGCTGATGGGAGAGTTCAGCGCGGGCAAGAGCACCCTTTCCAACCTTCTGATCGGCGCGAGCCCGCTGCCGGTGAAGGTCACCGCGACGCAGCTTCCGCCAGTGTGGATCTCACACGGGGACGGGCAGCCGCACCGGATCGATCTGGAGGGTGTGGCGCAGCCTGTAGACCTCCAGCACCTCGAAGCCGTTGATATCAACGATACCAAGGTCGTGCGGCTCTTTGAAAAATCCGATATTCTGGAACTCTGCGACATCATCGATATGCCGGGTATCTCCGACCCGAATATGTCTGCCGATGTCTGGCAGCGCGTCCTTCCCGAGGCCGACGGCGTCATCTGGTGTACCCATGCCACGCAGGCCTGGCGCCAGAGCGAGGCGGCCGTTTGGGATGCGGTGCCTGAAGAGCTTTGGGAACGCAGCTTTCTGTTGCTGACGCGCATGGACAAGGTCACAAGCGAGCGGGATCGCCGCCGCGTGATCCAGCGCGTCGCGCGCGAAGCGGGCGATAAGTTCGCCGCAGTCTACCCGATCTCGCTGACGCAGGCGATTGCTGCGGGCGACGACAGAGACGCATGGGATGCCAGCGGAGCGGGCGATTTCGCGGAGGCGCTGGTCGAGTTGCTCCGCGAACTGCAGGGCGCCGTTGGATTTGAAGATCCGGCGCCGGCGGCACTTCGCACTGAGGGTCCGCGCGTCGCCTCGATCGCGGTAAACGCCAAGATCAAAGAGCCCGATCCCACCGACGCCGCGAGCGGACGGGTGATGCCGCGGCGCGTTCAGGCCTCGGGGACAAGCCGTGCAGACCTGCAGCGTCCCGCGGCCGAGGACGTGTCCAGTGATGCTCTGGAAATTCAGGCGCAGCTACGGCAGTCGCACTGACCGCAGCCCGGTGCACTCTGGTCACGGGTGCGCGCCCTGCGCGTTGCACCGCAGAATTCCTCTACCGGTTGCTCGGAAAACCGGTTAATCGTGAAAGAACTTCCTTCGCGAGTACCGGAAGACGTTTAATGCCGCCCATCCCGAACCACCGGCCCGAGGTTTGCGTTTTATGACCGTCGCCGACGAGCTGGATGACATCCGCGCCGAGTTTCCCGAGTGCAAGGCCCTGGCCTTTGTCGACCTGTCTTCGGCCATGGCGCTGACCGTCAGCGCCCGCCGCAAACCGCCCCAGGAGACAATCGACGAGCTTTGCCAGAACGCCATTGCGGTCCTTGACGGACCCGGGGGCGAGGTGCTGGTCGGTGCGGCGGAACTGCCGCCAAGCGTAAGGGTCGCCCACGGTGTGCTCTGCGGCCAGGACGACCTTCGCGTTTTCGTGCGCTCCTCTGCCGTGCCTTCCGAGGCGCTCTGCGGGCTCTGCGGGCACCGGCTGGATATCCTGGCTTTTGTCGTCCGTGCCGCCCGCGGCCTTTCGGCGATCGAGGCCGTTCAATGAGCGAAGGGGACAGGCTTCTGACCAAAGTCGCGCGCCTGCGCCGCGGGGGCGATGTGGCCCGCAAAGGGCGGCGCGAGTACTTCGTGCCCGAAGACACCGACCTCCTCGCAACCCTTTTGCAGGAAATTGATGAAACCGTGTTGCCCCGGCGGCTGGTCTTCGAAAGCGGCAATGGCGGGCGGCTTGAAATCGAAGCCACCAACCGCCGCATCTTGCGTGTGGTCTCGATGCAGGCCAACGGTCTGTCGGCGTCGCATAAGGCAATGATCGGCAAAGGCCTCACCGAAGCGGAAGACCAAGACCTCGACGTCCTTTTTTCGATGTTCGATGCTCTTGTCGGCGACAGCGATACCTTGTCGGTCAGTGCCGACCGCTTGTCCGATGCTACGGCGCCAGCGGATGTCGGCTGTTCTGCCGAGCGGCTGGCCGTCTCCTGGGGTATCGACCTGAACGCCGCGCTCAAGGCCGATCCAGTCGCCGATTTCACTACCTTCGTGACGAGCTTTGCAGCGGCGGCCAAGGCCTGGCAACTGCTCAAGGGCGTTGAAAAGGAAACCTCGGGCGGTTTTGCGGAGTATCTCGGGCCCCTCGGCGCCTTTTCCGAAGCGGGCCTGACCGCGGTTGCCGCGCGGCTGGCGGCCGCCACGGGCGAGGCCTATCCGCAAGGGCTGATTTCGGTCTCGCCGGACACGGCACAGGATCCGTCGGTCCTCTACGCCTGGATAGAGGCGCGTTCGGCGCTCTTTGTTCTCGATGCAGAAAAGATCCCCGAAGGTATTTCGCTTTTCCACCGGATCGTCATCGGGCGCGCCTGATCCCCGGCGGCGGCGGGGCGCCTGCGGTTGTGCGCCGCAGAACCTTGGTTTAGGACCGCCCCGAGACACAGGAGCGGCGGCTTCAGCCAGCCGGTAGGGGAACCAGGCATGGAAGTGCAAGAGACAGCTTTGGACGGCGTTGTCGTTCTGATGCCAAGGCGGTTCGGAGATGACCGCGGATATTTTTCCGAAAGCTGGAACAAACGCACCCTGGAAGCCGCCGGTCTGGTTTTTGATTTTGTCCAGGACAACCATTCGCTGACCCGGGCCCGTGGAGCGATCCGCGGTCTGCACTATCAGGCGCCACCCCATGCGCAGACCAAACTGGTGCGCTGCACGGCGGGCGCCATATGGGATGTGGTGGTCGACGCGCGGCAGGGAAGCGCGACGTACGGGCACTGGGTCGCCGAGGAGCTGTCGGATGAGAACGGCAAGCAGTTGCTGGCTCCCAAGGGTTTTCTGCACGGCTTTCAGTCGCTGACCGAAGATGCCGTCGTGCAGTACAAATGCGATGCCTACTACCACCGGGACAGCGATGGCGCGGTCTTGTGGAGCAGCGCGGGCTTAGGGATCGACTGGCCCATTTCCAGTCCGACAGGGATTTCCGAGAAAGACGCGTCGGCACCGGATTTCACAGCATGGGACACACCGTTTCGCGGGGCCCGGTCGTGAAACTGCTGGTTACAGGCGGTGCCGGCTTTATCGGCTCGGCGGTGGTGCGGCTGGCCATTTCCCGAGGGCATCAGGTGGTCAACGTCGACGCGCTGACCTATGCCGCCTGTCTCGACAACGTCTCCTCGGTGGCGGGCAGTAATGCTTACAGCTTCGAGCATGCGGACATCCGCAACGGCGATGACCTAGCGCGCGTGTTCCGTGACCATGCACCGGACGCGGTCATGCACCTGGCCGCCGAAAGCCATGTAGACCGTTCGATCGACGGCCCCGGCGCCTTCATCGACACCAATGTGACCGGAACCTACGTGCTCTTGCAGGCCGCGCGCACCCATTGGGAGGCGGCTGGGCGCCCCGAGCGCTTTCGCTTTCACCACATCTCCACGGATGAGGTCTACGGTTCGCTGGGAGCGGAGGGGAAATTCACCGAAGATACGCCCTACGACCCCCGCAGCCCCTATTCGGCCTCGAAAGCGGCCAGCGACCATCTGGTTCGGGCCTGGGGCGAAACCTACGGTCTGCCGGTTCTGGTGACGAATTGCTCGAACAACTACGGGCCCTACCACTTCCCTGAAAAGCTGATCCCGGTCGTTATCCTCAACGCGCTCGCGGGTAGGCCTATCCCGGTCTACGGCGCCGGCGAAAACGTGCGCGACTGGCTCTACGTCGAAGATCACGCCGACGCGCTCTTGACGGTTCTGGAGCGGGGTGAGCCGGGCCGTTCCTACAACATCGGCGGCGAGAACGAAGCGCGCAACATTGATCTTGTGCGCAAGATCTGTGCGCTTCTGGACGATCGTCTTCCCGAGGCCGCGCCGCACGACCGTCTGATCACCTTCGTGGCCGACCGCCCCGGGCATGATCTGCGCTACGCCATCGACCCGACGCGCATGCGCGAGGAACTGGACTGGCGGCCAAGCCTGACGCTGGAAGACGGGCTTGCGCGCACGGTCGACTGGTACCTTGCCAATGAAGACTGGTGGCGCGCACTTCAAGAGCGCGACGGCGTGGGTCAGAGGCTCGGGACCGGATGACGCTTCTCGTTTTCGGAAAGACCGGTCAGGTCGCCAGCGCGCTTCAGGCGATTGCGCCACAGGCGATCTTCCTGGGGCGGGAGGATGCCGATCTCGCGGATGCGGCCGCCTGCGCCGACGCCCTGCGTGCTCACCGCCCGGACGCGGTGATCAACGCTGCGGCCTATACAGCGGTGGATCAGGCGGAATCGGACCGCGCGCGTGCCTTTGACGTGAACGGCACCGCGCCTGCGGCGATGGCAGAGATTGCCAGGGATCTGGCCATTCCCTTTGTGCATATCTCCACCGACTACGTGTTCGATGGGGCCGGAGAAACTGCGTTCCGTCCGGGGGACCCAACCGGACCCTTGGGCGTCTACGGCGCGTCGAAACTGGCGGGCGAGGACGGCATTCGCGCCGCGGGCGGACGCTTTGGCATCTTGCGCACATCCTGGGTGTTCTCTGCGCACGGCAAGAACTTCGTAAAGACCATGCTGCGGCTGTCGGACACTCGGGAGGCGCTGACCATCGTCGCCGATCAGGTGGGCGGTCCCACCTCGGCCGGCGCCATTGCAAGGGCCTGCCTTACCATGGTGAAGGTGCTGCGCGACGACCCCGGGCTGTCGGGCACCTATCATTTCTCAGGCGCGCCGGACGTAAGCTGGGCCGGTTTCGCGCGTGAGATCTTCCAACAGGCGGGGCGGACCGTGACGGTGACAGATATTTCCACCGCGGACTATCCAACACCGGCAGCGCGTCCGCTGAACTCCCGGCTGGACTGTACGGCGACGGCCAGTGCCTTTGGAATTGCGCGGCCGGACTGGAAAGAAGACTTGCACGACGTCCTGGCGGGGCTGGGCGCCCTGGGACACTGACGACCCGGTAGGGAGACAGACTTGGAACGCAAAGGCATTATTCTGGCAGGTGGCTCCGGCTCGCGGCTATATCCGATTACCCTTGGGGTCTCGAAGCAGCTTCTGCCCGTCTACGACAAGCCGATGATCTATTATCCCCTTAGCGTGCTGATGCTGGGCGGTATCCGCGAGATTGCGGTGATCACCACGCCGCAGGATCAGGCACAGTTCCAGCGGCTATTGGGCGATGGCAGCCAGTGGGGCCTGTCCTTCACCTGGATCGAGCAGCCTTCGCCCGACGGGCTGGCGCAAGCCTATCTTCTGGCAGAGGCGTTTCTGGCCGGTGCACCCTCGGCCATGGTACTGGGCGACAATATCTTCTTCGGGCACGGTCTGCCGGAGCTTCTGGGCAAAGCCGGTGCGCAAGGGCAAGGCGGCACCGTTTTCGGTTACCGCGTTGCCGACCCAGAACGCTACGGTGTTGTGGATTTCGCCGGCGCGCGCGTGAAGGCGATCATCGAGAAGCCGCCCGTGCCGCCCTCGAACTACGCGGTGACGGGCCTTTACTTCCTCGATGGCTCTGCGCCGGACCGGGCGGCCCGGGTTCAGCCCTCTGCGCGCGGTGAGTTAGAGATCACCAGTCTGCTCGAAACCTATCTTGCCGATGAGTCTCTGACGGTTGAGACCATGGGGCGCGGCTATGCCTGGCTCGACACGGGCACCCATGCGTCGCTGCTTGATGCGGGCAACTTTGTCCGCACTTTGGAAGAACGGCAGGGCTTGCAGACGGGCAGCCCGGACGAGATTGCCTACCGTCAGGGGTGGACCGACGAGGCGACCCTGTCAAAACAGGCGGACAGGTTTGGAAAAAACGAATATGGGGCCTACCTGCGGGCACTTCTGACCGAGTAGCCGCAGCTTTTTTGGGTGTGTTCGCATTGAACACCATTTGTTCGGCCTGTATGGCCGGATGAAGCCGCCTAAAAAACCAAAGTAGAATGCGGCTGGCTTTTCTTTTGGGGGGACGAGACACATGTCAACCACCGTGCAGGCGCTGATCGCCGAACATCCCGCCGATGCTTTGGCCATAGGCGCGCCAGGGCGGTCCTGGCTGACATACGGGGGCCTCAGGGATCTGTCGGAGGACGTGCGTGCGAAGCTCCGGGACGGTGGGATCGGGGCAGAAGACCGCGTGGCGATTGTCCTGCCCAACGGTCCCGAGATGGCGGCGGCCTTCGTGACTATCGCGCAATCGGCCACTACGGCGCCGCTGAACCCGGCCTACCGGGAAGACGAATTCGCCTTCTATCTCGAAGACCTGAAGGCCAAAGCGATCATTCTATCCGAAGACTATGACGGCGCTGCACTGGCCGCTGCGGAGCGGTTTGGCCTAACGGTGATCCGGCTGTCCGTGGCGGCGGGCGCGCCTGCCGGCGCGTTCTCTCTGGCTGTGCCGGTCGCGGAAAACCGGGCGCCGGACCGTCTGCCGGGTGCCAGCGACACGGCCTTGATCCTCCATACCTCCGGCACCACCTCGCGACCCAAGATCGTGCCGCTTTTGCAGTCCAACCTTGCGGCATCGGCCCGGAACATCGGCGCATCGCTCGCGCTGACACCGGAAGACCGCTGCCTAAATGTCATGCCGCTGTTCCACATCCACGGTTTGGTGGCGGCCGTCTCGTCGAGCCTTGCGGCGGGCGGGCAGGTCTGGTGCGCGCCGGGGTTTGACGCGCTGAAGTTCTTTGGCTGGCTGGATGATTGCGCCCCGAGTTGGTACACCGCCGTTCCTACGATGCACCAGGCGATCCTTTCCCGCGCGGGCCGGAATTCCGAGGTGCTGGAGCGCGCCAACTTGAGGTTCCTGCGCTCGTCATCGGCCTCGCTGCCGCCGCAGGTGATGACGGCGCTGGCCGAGACCTTCGCCGCACCGGTGATCGAAGGCTACGGCATGACCGAAGCGGCGCACCAGATGGCCTCGAACCCGCTGCCGCCGCGCGCCCAGAAACCGGGCGCCGTCGGTCTGGCTGCCGGACCAGAGGTGCGCATCGCAAATGAGACCGAGAACCGGCTGCTCGGTGACGACGCGGTTGGCGAAATCTGCATCTCTGGCGACAACGTCACGCCTGGCTACGAAGGCAACCCCGAAGCCAATGCAAAGAACTTCTTCGAGGCAGAGGGCAAACGCTGGTTCCGCACCGGCGATCAGGGGTCTTTCGACGGCGAACGCTACCTCAGCCTGACGGGCCGGTTGAAAGAGATCATCAATCGCGGCGGAGAAAAGATTAGCCCGCTGGAAGTGGACGCCGTCCTTATGGACCATCCCGCCGTTGCCCAATGCGTAACCTTTGCCATGCCGCACGCAAAGCTTGGGGAAGAGGTCGCCGCCGCTGTCGTTTTGCGCGACGGCGAGACCGCCCAAGACGCGGACATCCGGGCGTTTGCCAAAGAACGGCTCGCGGACTTCAAAGTGCCCCGCAAGGTGCTGATCCTGAGCGAAATTCCCAAGGGCGCTACGGGCAAGCTGCAGCGCATCGGACTGGCTGAAAAGCTGGGCCTAACCGGCGAAGCGGCCTGAGTGCAGCCATGAAGATTTGCATTTTCGGCGCGGGCGCCATCGGCGGCTACATGGGCGCGAAACTGGCCGGCGCCGGTGCGGAGGTAAGCCTGGTGGCCCGTGGTCCGCATTTGCATGCCATGCGCGAGACCGGCCTGACGTTGATCGAGGGCGGTACACGGGAAACGGTGCAGGTGACGGCCTCGGACAATGCCGCCGATCTCGGCCCGCAGGACTATGTGATCGTCACGCTCAAGGCGCATTCTGTGCCGCCCGTGGTGGGGCACATGCACCCTTTGATCGGGCCGGACACCACCATTGTGTCGGGCGTCAACGGGGTGCCGTGGTGGTACTTCCACAAACTTGGCGGACCACTAGAGGGCACCCGGCTAGCGTCGGTGGATCCGGGAGATGCGCAGTGGAATGGCTTTGGTCCGGACCGGGTTCTTGGGTGCGTGGTGTATCCTGCGGCCGAGGTCGTCGAGCCCGGCGTGGTTAACCATATCGAAGGCAACCGGTTCTCCCTGGGCGAGCCCGACGGCTCCAAATCCGAGCGGGCGCTTGAGTTATCGGCGACCCTCGCCGCCGCAGGCCTCCGCGCGCCCGTTCGCCCGCGGATCCGCGACGAGATCTGGGTGAAACTCTGGGGCAATCTCAGCTTCAACCCGATCTCCGCGCTTACCCATGCCACGCTGGATGTGCTCTGCACCGAGCCCGGCACGCGTGCGGTCGCCCGCAACATGATGGTCGAGGCTCAGGAGATCGCGGAAAAGCTGGGCGTGACGTTCCCGGTCAGCGTCGACAAGCGGATCGACGGGGGCGCCGCGGTCGGTGCGCACAAAACGTCCATGCTGCAGGATCTTGAGGCCGGGCGCCCGATGGAGATTAATGCGCTTGTCACGGCTGTGCAGGAACTTGGGCGGCTGACCGACACGCCAACGCCGACCATCGACGCGGTCGAGGCGCTGGTGCGGCTCCGTGCCCGGGTGGCCGGGTTGATCTGAGACAGGTTGCGCGCCGGAGGTGGGTTTTTCGCAACTCTTCAGGTAGCGGGCTCGATTCAGCATTCCAAAAGGCCCCGTCCGTCGCTAGGGTTTTTGTGCGGGCAACCGACTTTGGCCCGTGGGAGCATTAGCCTGTTCACCAGAGACAGGATGTGATGGGGCGCAAGAGCATACTTCTGGCCATTGGGTTTGCGGGCTTTCTCTCCGCCCATGCTGCCGTTGCGCTCGACAGTTTTGCCATTTCAGCGCCCGGTGCGCCTGAAGACCTGATTGCCGCGTTTGAGGCGGCGTCGCTTTCGAAACGGCAGGTGGACGACGATGCGGCCACGGTTACGGATCTGGTGGCAGCAGCGCGATCGGATTACTCCAACTTGCTCGGCGTTGCCTACCGGAACGGCTACTACTCCACCGCCATCAGCATCCGGATCGACGGGCGCGAGGCGGCCGACATCAGTTTGCTCGACCCGCCGCGGCGGGCAAGCGCTGTAGTTGTCCGTATCGACCCAGGTCCACTTTTTGCGTTCGGACGCGCAGAGATACGACCGTTGCCCGAAGGCACGGATCTGCCCGCAGGTTTTGCCACCGGACAACCCGCCAAAAGCACGGTCATTACCGAAGCGGCCAACGCCGCGGTGGAGGAGTTTGAAAAGAACAGTTTCGCCAAGGCACAGATCGCTGACGAACGGGTGGTGGCCTACCATCCCGAAGCGCGGCTCGACGTGACGCTGATCATTGATCCCGGGCCGCCGTTGAAATTCGGCAATCTCGAAATCGTCGGGAACACCGACATCCGGACTGAACGCGTGGCGGCCATTGCCGGGTTTCCCAGTGGCGACTGGATCGAGCCGCAAGAGGTTGACAATATCCGGGACCGGGTCGCCCGGTCGGGCGCGTTTCGCAGTATCGTGCTGCAAGAGGCCCCAGAGCCGAATCCCGACGGCACGCTCAACTACATCCTGACCGTCGGCGAAGAGAAAAAACGCCGCTTTGGCTTTGGCGGCGAATGGGAAACCGACGAGGGCGCCACCGTTTCAGCCTTCTGGATGCACCGGAACGTTTTCGGCGGTGCAGAGCGGCTCCGCTTCGATGCCGAGATTTCCAACATCGGCGGGTCGGACAGCAGCAACACAGTGGGAGTGGAAAGCGGCGTCGACTACGAGTTGCGCGCGCTCTTCTCGCGCCCGGCCACGATTGATTCAAAGACGCGGCTCGACATCGGCGCGCGGTATCTTTGGGAAGACGACGAAGATTTCCTGCTGGAACTGAGGGAAGTGGGCTTTGGGTTTGTGCGGGATCTGTCGCGTATCTCCGAGGCGGGCGTGGGCCTGGCCTACCAACTCGTCGATCTCGACCTCAGACCCGGGCGGGAGACATACGAGCTTTTGTCGTTGCCGACCTACATCCAGCGCGATGCGCGGGTCGAACTGATCACCGATCCCGAAAGCGGCACCTTTGCGCGGGCCGAGTTTCAGCCCTGGCTGGGTCTGGACGACACGGACTCTGGCGCGCGGCTTTACTTCGATCTTCGAAAATACGTTCCCGTCCTCGAAGACGACCGCGGAATCCTGGCCGGACGCCTGCAGCTGGGGTCGCTCTTCGGCCCCGACACCATCGATATCCAGCCGGATTTCTGGTACTATTCGGGCGGCAGCGGCACCGTCCGCGGACAGCCATTTGAAATTCTGGGCGTCGAGTTCGATGGGACACTGAGCGGTCAGATCGGGGGCAGCAGCTTGGCGGTCGTCAATCTCGAATACCGGCACCGGCTCAATGACAGCCTCGGGCTGGTCGGGTTTTTCGACGTTGGCGCGGTCGGCCCGAACGAATTTATTGACAGCGACGCCCGCTGGCATGCGGGCTGGGGCTTTGGCGTGCGCTACGCCACGCCCATCGGTCCGGTCCGGGCGGACCTTGGGTTTCCCATTGATGGTGATGCGCCCGCCCCCGACGAAGACTTTCAGCTATACATCGGGATCGGGCAGGCGTTTTGAAGCGTATGCGTCATATCCTAGGCGCCCTGGCGTTGGCCGGACTTGCAACGGCAGCCCCCGCGCAGGACGCGGCGGAAGACGCCGGCTTTCTCGAACGGCTTATCCAGGACGCGCTGTCGAGCGAAGGGCAGACCGTGGCCGTCCGGGGCCTGCAGGGAGCGTTGTCTTCACAGGCGCAGATTGGCGAGATTGTTATCTCCGACGCGGATGGCGCCTGGCTGACGGTTAGCGACGTGGAGCTAAGCTGGAGCCGTCTTGCCCTCATCCGCCGCCGGTTCGAAGTCAGCAGCTTGACCATTGGCGAAGTGGACGTCATGCGAACACCTGCTGCGCAGGAGGCGTCGCTGCCGGCGGCTGAGACAAGCGGTGTCTCGTTTGCCCTGCCAGAGCTGCCGGTTTCGGTGAATATCGAGAGCGTCAGGCTGGACCGTCTGGTACTGGGGTCCCCCCTCGTGGGCGAAGAGGTGGTCGGGCGGTTCGAAGGTTCGGTGCAGCTTGCGGATGGGGCGGGACAGGCGAACCTGTCGCTTGAGCGGATCGACGGCACCGATCTGAACGCTGTGGTATCTGGCGCTTTCGAGAACGAGAGCGGAGAACTGACCGTCGACATCGGTCTGACCGAGGCGGCGGGCGGGCTTGTCAGCCGCAAGCTTGGTATTGTCGGGGCGCCGTCGCTCGACTTCAGCATCGACGGTACGGGGCCGCTGTCGGATTTCATTGCGGCGATTGCTCTGAAAACCGACGATCAGGACCGCCTGTCCGGGCAGATTGAGATCGCCGATATGCCGAGTGCCGCGGATGCAGAGCCGCCGGGGCGGGTTATCTCGCTGGATATTGGCGGGGACATCACACCACTTTTTGTGCCGGAGTACCGGGAATTTTTTGGCGATAACATTCAGCTTTCGACCGTTGTTCAAGCGCTTTCAGACGGTCGGATTGTCCTGTCGAACCTCGACGCCACCGCCCAGGCGCTTGAACTCACCGGGCAGGCTGCGCTGGCTGCGGATCGCTGGCCCACAAGTGTCGATTTGACGGCGCGTCTTGCGTCCGGGACGGGCGCACCAGTGCTGCTCCCGGTGGCGGGACCCCCGGTGCGCATTGACACGGCCAATCTGACACTGCAGCTCGACCGCAGACGGCGAGACGGCTGGCAGGCAGGGCTGGTCGTGGAAGGCCTCGACACCGAAGCACTGGATCTCGGGACTTCCAGCCTTCTGGCCACGGGCAACCTCATTCGCCCCACCGAGGACCGCGCGGCGGAGGTCCGGGCTGACATCCGCCTCGATCTTTCGGACATAGAACCGGCGTCAGAGGATTTGGCCACCGCTATCGGGACAGGCGTGACCGGCGGGTTCAAGGTGGATTACGTGACGGCAGAGCCCATCCAGTTTTCCGATGTCACCGTTTCCGGCGCCGACTACGGTCTGACGGGGCAGGGGGCGTTCAATCCGGACCCGAACGCCCTCAGCGGCTCTGGAACAGGAACATTTTCAGCAGAGGATCTGACCCGTTTCGCAGCCCTTGTGGGTGTGAATCTGACGGGGCGGGCAGAGCTGTCGGTGACAGGCGATGCCGATATCAGCGCGGGTGCCTACCGGGTCGGCCTTGACGGCAACACGACGGATCTGGGTATTGGCCAGGCGCAGGTTGACGCGTTGGTGGGCGGGAATGCAGAGCTTAGGGCTGATCTGGCGCGGGACAGCGCGGGAACGCGACTTGAGGCGCTGGCGCTTTCCACGCCAGAAGTGACAGCCAGCGCTTCGGCTGACCTGACCTCCGCCAACATTATCGCGGACCTTGATGCCACGCTGCGCGATATGGCAACGGTCATTCCAAACGCTTCCGGACCGCTCGATCTGTCGGCGGATGTGGACGGGGAGGGCGGGCAGATCAACGCCTCTGCCAAGCTCGGGAATGGTGGGAATGACTGGCTGTCGCTGACAGGCACCACCGACCGCGCCCTTACCACCGTAAATGCGGATCTGACCGCGCCTGACCTGGCGCGCTTTGCGGATCTGGCCGGAACGGACCTGACCGGCAGCGCCGAAGCGAATCTGGCGCTCGAACGCCCCACGGAGACTGCGCTGAACATCACGTTCTCCGCTGACACCACGGATCTGGGCGTGGGCATTGCCGAAATCGATGCGCTCATCGGCGGGCAGGGCACGCTGGGTCTGACGGCGACGCAGAACGGATCCGACATTTCGCTGAGGGACCTGCGACTAACCACCGATGAGTTGGATGTCAGCGGTAGCGCGGAAGCAAACGGGCAGGATGTGACGGCTGACCTTGTGGCGGTGCTGAACGATCTGGGGGCCCTCGTGCCGGGCCAGACCGGTCCGCTGACGACAACGGGGACCGTGCGCACCGACGCCAGCGGCTACGCGGCCGATCTGGCGCTGGCCCACCGCGACGAAGACTGGATGGACCTGACCGCTGAAACCACACCGGATCTGGGAGAGTTCAGCGGCCGGCTGAGTGCGAGGGATCTGAGCCGCTTTGCCGATCTTGCGGGCCTTGCTCTGACCGGATCGATGCTGGCGGATTTCGAAGGCGGTCTTGGGCCGGACGAAGGCGCCTTTCGCGCCTCTGTCGATGCGACGACCGAAGGGCTGGCCGTCGGCATCGCCGAGGCCGACGCGCTTTTGGCCGGAACGGGGATTCTGAGCGCGGATCTGTCCCAAAACGACGGCACAACAGAACTAGAGAGTTTCGAACTTGCCACCGACGCGCTCAATGCGGAGGGGTCGGCCTCTTTTGAACCCGGACGCGCTGTCGCCGATTTCTCGGCCCGGCTTGCCGATCTCGGGCTGGTGGTCGCAGGGCAGTCGGGACCGCTGACGGCGGAAGGTACAGTTGAGACGACGAACGACCGCTACGTTGCGATGCTGGATGTCGGGCAGGAGGAGGGCCCCTGGCTCGATATCGACGGGTCGGCGGCGACGGATCTGAGCAGCTTTGACGCGAAACTCGTGGCTGAAGACCTGTCGCGCCTCGCCCAACTTGCGGACGCTGCCCTGAGCGGTGCGGTGACGACGGATCTCAGCGGCACGCGGGATCCGGCGACAGGCGCGCTGACCGCCAGCATAACGGCAGAGACGACCGATCTCGGCATCGGTCAGGCGCAGCTGGACCGGCTCCTGGAAGGGACCGGGACGCTGAGCGTGGATGTGGAGCAATCCGGGGACGACATCGACCTCAGCGCACTCGATTTCCAAACCGACGAACTGTCATTGACCGGGGACGGCGGGCTGTCAGGTGGTGCGGCGAATGCCGACATTTCGGCCGTGCTTAGGAACCTCGGAGTGATCGCGCCGGGCTACAACGGACGGCTCACGGTGGACGGCAAACTCGCCCAAGACGCGAGCGGCTTGTCCGTCGATGTGGCCGCCAATGGCCCGGGTTTGCGGGACCTTGCTCTGACCGCAACGGCACCAGGTGATCTGTCGACGATCGACGGGCGGCTGCGCGGATCGGCAGATCTTGCGCTGGCCAATGAGTTTGTGGCGCCCACGCAGATGCGCGGGGATATTCGGCTTGATCTGACCATCAACGGACCACCGGCGCTCGGGTCCGTGGGTGGTCAGGTCCGGGTTTCTCGCGGCGAAGTGGCCATTCCCGGCGTGCCATTTTCCCTGGCCAACCTCACGGCAACCGTAGGCATGTCTGGGTCAAGCGCGACGATTGACTTGAGCACACTTGCGTCCAATGGCGGGCGTATCCTTGTGGCTGGCACCGCGGGGCTCGCGGCGCCCTTTGCAGGCGACATCGGTGTTACGCTCGACAACGTGCGTGTGACCGATGGAGGATTTTATGACACTACGATCCGGGGCGATCTGGCCGTCGTCGGACCGCTGACCGGTGGCGGTGACATCTCAGGCGCTTTGATCCTCGACAAAACCGAAATCCGCTTGTCCGAGGCACCGCCCATCGGCACAGGCGGCCCCGACGGGATTTCGCACGTGGGAGAGTCGCGGGCCAGTTTCATCACGCGCGAACGCGCGGGTCTCGTGAAGCCAGAACGCGAGGCAGGGCCCGCCGCGCCACCCTTTGGACTCGACGTTTCTGTTGCCAGCGGTGATTCAATTTTTGTGCGCGGACGGGGTCTCGACGCGGAACTGGGTGGCGAGGTCACAATCGGCGGGACGACGGCGGCCATCGTTCCCGTCGGCCAGTTCGACCTGATCCGCGGCCGCTTCAACATCCTGACCAGCCGCCTTGATCTCAACGAAGGATCAATCGCGCTCGCCGGCGATCTCGTCCCCATCCTCGATCTTTCCGCCAACAGCTCAGTCGATGGCACGACCATTACGGTCAGCGTCACCGGCGACGCGCTGGATCCGGATATCGAGTTCTCCTCTTCGCCGTCTCTGCCGGAAGACGAGGTGCTGGCGCTGCTGCTTTTTGGCGAGGACATCTCCAACCTGTCGGCCTTTCAGGCGCTCCAGCTCGGCAATTCGCTACTGGTGCTGTCGGGGCGGGGTGGCAGAGATCTGTCGTCTGGTATCCGCAATGCGCTCAATGTGGATGACATCGACATTTCCACCAACGAGGACGGCGCCGCATCCTTCAGCGCGGGAAAATACATCAGCGACAATATATACACGGGGATCGGCGTCGATGCAGATGGCGGAACCGTGTTGGACCTGAACCTCGATCTGACCGATAGTTTTACGGCACGGGGGTCTGTGAATTCACAGGGCCAGAACTCAATCGGGTTATTCTTCGAACGCGACTACTAGTGCGAGCAATCACATGTCTTTTTCAGACAAACGTGAAGGTGGTCGCTGCGAGGCGCATTAACGTTGGCCGGTTTGGGCTCGTTTTCCTGTTGAATGCTTGCGCTAGAAAGGAAATCGGCGCTACTGGATTGAAGCCGCCCGCACCGTGTGTCGTCCAGCGCCGAGGAGTGTTTCAGAACGGAGATGCTGGCGCGTATCCTCTGCAGATCAATATAAAGTTCGCGCAACTGGTCTTCGGTCGTCATCTTTTCTCGCCATGAACATTATCGCTGTTAGCTCTTATCACAGTATTTCATATTTATTGCAGTATCCAGCAATTACTTCCGCAAGGGCAGGCACACCCGGGCGGACTAGGTCTGCTCAACCTGGGCAACGGGATTGAAAAGCCTTCCGCCGGCGAGACGTCGGGCGCTTTGAAGTCGGAGCAGCGCTTTTCTCGGGGCTGAGCATGCCGGTTCTTGCGGCACATGCACGCCTTCTAAAATTTTCAAGTATCACCAAATCTCCCTGTCTGAAGTTTGAACCAGCATGGTTCGGACCAGTGCGCCGGCTTGATTGCCGCCTGCGGCGAAAGCCGCCTGAGAATTTGTGTTCAATCGTCCCGCAATCGTAGATTTGTTCGCCCTAGAAGACGGGAGCCCTTACCAGGCCTGTGCGCAATTCGGGTCGAATCGGCGCTCGGCGGCTTTTGGATTGCAGGATCAGAGCAACGGCTTGCGCTGTGCCGCAACCTGCGGAATAACCCCAGCGACTGCCACGCGGAACCCATCACACCATGACAAACCTACGCGACACCGTTGAACGGCACCTTTGCTACGCGCTCGGAAAGGATCCCGAACACGCGCAGCTGCGCGACTGGCGTATGGCGTTGAGCTATACCGTGCGGGACCGGATCACCGACCGCTGGTTCGACGCCACGCGCGCCACCTATGCGGGTCGTCACAAGCGCGTGTACTACCTGTCGATGGAGTTCCTGATTGGCCGCCTTTTGAAGGACGCGCTGGTCAATCTGGGTCTGGAAGGCGAGGCGCGGCGCACCTTTGACGGTCTCGGCATCAATTTCGACGCGCTGGTGTCGGACGAACCCGATGCGGCGCTCGGCAATGGCGGGCTCGGGCGGCTGGCGGCCTGTTTTTTGGAGTCGCTTTCCACACTTGGCGTTCCCGCCTATGGCTACGGTATCCGCTATGAGCACGGGCTCTTTCGGCAGGCCTTCGAGGACGGTCGGCAGGTCGAGTATCCCGAAGACTGGCTCGTTCAGCCCCATGCCTGGGAATTCGAGCGACCGGAGGCGGCCTTCGCCATCGGCTTTGGCGGTGATGTAATAGAGCGGGACGGACGGCGCGTCTGGCGCCCGTCCGAGACTGTCGTGGCGCAGGCCTATGACACGCCGATTGTCGGCTGGCGTGGGAAATGGGCGAATACGCTGCGACTCTGGTCGGCAAAGCCCGTCCATGTCTTCGATCTCGACCGCTTCAACCGCGGCGACTACGCCGGGGCGGCCATGGAAGAGGCCGAGGCGCGGACGATCAGCCGGGTTCTCTATCCGGATGATACGACGCCCGCTGGCAAGGAGTTGCGTCTAAAGCAGGAGTTCTTTTTCGCGGCGGCCTCCGTGCGCGATGTTCTGCGCCGGTTCGAAAGCGAATATAACGATCTGGCGCGTCTGCCTGAAAAGGTCGCGCTGCAACTCAACGACACGCACCCCGCGATCGCGGGCCCGGAACTCGTGCGCCTCCTTCACGATGAGCGTGGCATGGATCTGGAGGTTGCGCTTGAGACGGCCCAGTCCTGTCTGAGCTATACCAACCACACGCTTCTGCCTGAGGCGCTGGAGCGCTGGTCCGAGGATCTTATGTGGCGCCTTCTGCCCCGGCATATGGAACTTATCGGCTATATCGACGATCGCCATGGCCGGGCCTTTCCGGCGCGGCGCGTCACCATGCGCGAGTATGGCGAGGTCAAGATGGGCGAGCTCAGCTTTGCCATGGCGCACAAGGTGAACGGGGTGTCGGCGCTCCACACCGAATTGATGAAGTCAACGGTCTTTGCCGACCTCAACTTGCTTCATCCCGAGCGCATCGTGAACGAGACAAACGGCGTAACCCCGCGCCGCTGGATGCTGGCATGCAATCCGGCGCTGAGCGCGCTGGTCACACGGCACATCGGCGATGCGTGGGTCGACGACCTCGAACGTCTTCGCGATCTGGAGCCTCTGGCGCAGGACACAGGGTTCCTGACCGACTACGCTGATGCGAAACGGGCCAACAAAGAAGCCTTGTGCCGCTGGGCCTCTGAGACACATGGCCAGCCCCTGAACCCCGAAGCCATGTTCGATATCCAGATCAAGCGGGTCCACGAGTACAAGCGCCAGCACCTGAACATCCTGGAGACGATCGCGCTCTGGCAGGAGATGCGGGACAATCCCAAAGCGGGCTGGACGCCGCGCGTGAAGATCTTCGGTGGCAAGGCGGCTCCGGGGTATGCTTTCGCCAAAGCTATTATTCGACTGATCAATGATGTCGCCAAGGTGGTGAACGACGACCCACTTACCAAGGACCTGCTGACCGTCTTCTATCCGGCAAACTACAACGTCAGTCTTGCAGAACGCCTGATCCCGTCGGCGGATCTGTCCGAGCAAATCTCCACAGCCGGGAAAGAGGCCAGCGGCACCGGCAACATGAAGCTCGCATTGAACGGCGCGCTAACGATCGGGACGCTTGACGGTGCCAATGTGGAAATCCGAGAAAGGGTGGGGGCCGAGAACTTTTTTCTCTTCGGAATGACCGCCGAAGAGGTGGTCGCGCGGCGGCAGATAGAGGGTCACGCGCAGAAAGCCATCGAGGCCGACCCGCGCCTTGCCCGCGCGCTAGAGGCCTTGCGCTCAGGCGTTTTCAGCCCCGAAGACCCCGACCGCCACCGCCAGATCGCCGATAACCTTTCGGGGCCGGACTACTTTCTTGTGTGCAGCGATTTCACCGACTACTGGCGCGCGCAGCGGGACGCGGATCGCGCGTTTCAGGACAGGGCGGCCTGGATGCGGATGGCCGCGCTCAACACCGTGCGGTCCGGCTGGTTCTCGTCTGACAGGACGATCCTTGGCTATATGGACGATATCTGGAACGCCCGTCGCGTCGTGACCGGCTGATCCCGCCCGCCAGAGCGCGGTTTGCACCCGCGGCCGCGAGTTCGCGTTTGGCGGACAAGGCCTTGCCGTGCAAAGGTGTCGCGGGAGGATCTGAAGCATGACCAAGAGCACAACGCGGCTCGCCAGCCGTTCCATGGCGTTTGTTCTGGCGGGGGGGCGCGGCAGCCGGCTGAAGGAACTGACGGACCGGCGCGCCAAACCGGCAGTCTATTTCGGCGGCAAGACACGGATCATCGACTTCGCCCTGTCGAACGCCCTGAATTCGGGCATCCGCAAGATGGCCATCGCCACCCAATACAAGGCGCACAGCCTGATCCGGCACTGTCAGCGCGGCTGGAGTTTCTTCCGTGCCGAGCGGAACGAATACCTCGATATCCTGCCCGCCTCCCAAAGAGTGTCGGAAACGATGTGGTATCAGGGAACCGCCGACGCGGTCATGCAGAACATCGACATCGTGGACAGCTACGATGTGGACTATGTGCTGATCCTTGCGGGGGACCACATCTACAAGATGGACTACGAGATCATGCTGCGCCAACACGTCGAAACCGGCGCCGATGTGACCGTTGGCTGTCTGACCGTACCGCGCGAAGAGGCGACGGCCTTTGGTGTGATGGCCGTGGATACGGACGACCGGATTACAAGCTTTCTCGAAAAACCCGCCGATCCGCCCGGCACGCCTGACGATCCCACCGTCGCGCTGGCCTCCATGGGAATCTACGTCTTTTCCTGGCCGTTCCTCCGCACGCTTTTGTTGCAGGATGCCGAGGATCCGAATTCGAGCCACGATTTTGGCGGCGACCTCATTCCGCAGATCGTCGCAGGCGGCAAGGCCGTGGCGCACCGGTTCACTGAAAGCTGCGTGCGCAACACCAGCGAGGCGCCCGTCTACTGGCGCGATGTCGGCACAGTCGATGCGTTCTGGAAGGCCAACATCGATCTCACCGATTTCACGCCGGAACTGGATCTCTGGGACCGCAATTGGCCGATCTGGACTTATTCGGAGTCGGTGCCGCCCGCGAAATTTATCCACGACCAGCCGGATCGGCGCGGGACTGCGGTGTCGTCGCTGATCTCGGGCGGATGCATCATTTCGGGGACCGAGGTACGGAATTCGCTCCTTTTCACCATGGTGCACACAAATTCTTTTGCCGTGCTCGATCACGCGGTCCTTCTGCCCTACGTGGTCGTCCACCGCTCCGCGCGGCTGACGAACGTGGTGATCGATCGGGGCGTTGAGATCCCGAAAGGGCTTGTGGCAGGCGAGGATCCCGAAGAAGACGCCAAGTGGTTCCGCGTGACAGATGGCGGTGTCACGCTGATCACGCAGGACATGCTCAATGCGAGGGCGGCTGCCCTGGGATGAAGGTCCTTTCTGTCGCCTCCGAATGCGCGCCTCTCGTGAAGACGGGCGGGCTGGCCGATGTGGCGGGCGCCCTGCCCGGCGCCCTGGACGCCGAGGGCGTCGAGATGCGCACGCTTTTGCCCGGGTATCCTGTCGCGATGGCGGCCTTGAAGAGCGCCAAGACGGTAATGGAAGATCCCGATCTATTCGGCGGGCCGGCGCGTGTGCTGGCGGGAAAGGCGGCTGGCCTTTCGCTTTACGTCCTGGACGCGCCGCATCTCTATGACCGGCCCGGCGCCATCTACCACGGCGCAGACGGTCAGGACTGGCCCGACAACGCCCTTCGGTTCGCGGCCCTTGGCTGGACCGCCGCGCGGATCGGGTCTGCGGGGGCGGGCAAATGGCGGCCTTCGGTGTTACATGTCCATGACTGGCAGGCCGCGCTGGCGCCGCTTTATCTGCGCCAGATGCCGGGCGGCGACAAGGTGGGCGCACTCCTGACGATCCACAACATTGCCTTTCAGGGTCTCGCACCGGCGGGTGACCTTCACGCCCTGCGGCTCCCCGAAAGCGGTTTCACAGCGAGCGGATATGAATACTGGGGACAGATCAGCACACTGAAGGCCGGGATCGTCTGGGCCGACAAGGTATCCACCGTAAGCCCGACCTATGCGCGAGAGCTGATGACGCCAGAGTTTGGCATGGGGCTTGACGGGCTCCTGCGGTCGCGCGGCGCGGACTTTTCGGGCATTCTAAATGGGGTGGACACCGACGTGTGGAACCCCGCGACCGATACCGCGATCAAGCACCCCTATAAGACACCGCGCGGCAAGGCCCGGGCCAAAGCGGCGCTGCGCCGCGAGTTTGGTCTGCCCGATGCGCCGGGCCCTCTGACTGTACTCGTCTCGCGCCTGACCCAGCAAAAGGGGCTGGACATGCTGCTTGAGGCGCTGCCGGTCCTTCTCCACCGGGGCGGGCAACTGGCGCTCCTGGGGTCAGGCGATCCGGCACTGGAGTCCGCCTACCGCGAGCTTGCCGCGCGCGAACCGGGCGTAGCGGTGCACATCGGGTATGACGAAGCCATGGCACACCGGCTGATTGCCGGAGGCAACGCGATCCTGGTGCCCTCGCGGTTTGAACCCTGCGGGCTTACACAAATGTACGGCCTGCGCTACGGCACGCTACCGGTGGTCGCTCTGACCGGCGGGCTGGCGGATACCGTGATCCCTGCGAACCCGGCCGCACTTGGGGCAGAGGCGGCCACGGGTCTGCAGGTCTACCCGGTCACCACGGACGCTTTGGCGCAGGCGCTTTCCCGACTGGCCGATCTTTTTGCCTTGCCCGAAGTCTGGGCAAGGATGCAAAAGAACGCCATGGCGCAGGACGTCAGCTGGCGGCGCTCGGCGGTCGACTACGCAGCACTTTATCAAGAGATCGCGCACCGGGCATGACTTCCCTTCGCGTGACCGCAGGCCACCCAGCACCGCTCGGGGCTGTGCCAGATGACCAGGGCGTCAATTTCGCGGTCTTCTCGGCCCATGCCACGCGGATCACGGTCTGTCTCTTTGACGCGTCCGGTGCCGAGACCGCGCGCCTCGATCTGCCTGAGCATTCCGGCGGCGTCTGGCACGGGCACGTGGCGGGGATCGGGGCAGGACAACACTACGGCCTTCGCGCCGATGGTCCCTATGCGCCGTCCGAGGGACACCGGTTCAACGCGGCTAAGCTCCTCATTGACCCATATGCGCGGCGGCTGAACGGACCCATCCGCTGGCATCCCTGCCAGTTCGGCGGCGACGACACCACGCCCGACCCTAGGGACAGCGCCGCCCAAGTGCCGAGCTGCATTGTCGTCGGGGAGGTGCCGGTGCGCCCGCGCCCCGGGATCAGGGCCGAGGCCGAGGTCATCTATGAGGCCCATGCAAAGGGCCTGACCGCGCTGCATCCGGACGTGGCCGAAAAGGGCAAGATCGCCGGGCTGGCCGAAGCGCCTATTGTGGCGCATCTGAAGGCACTTGGGGTGACGGCGATCGAGCTTTTGCCTGTCCATGCCTTTGCCGACGACCGCCATCTGGTCGAGCGCGGGCTGACGAACTATTGGGGCTACCAGACGCTGGGATTTTTTGCACCGGAACCGCGGTATCTGACGCGGGGCGATCCTGCCGAGATGCGGGAGACGGTGGCATCCTTGCAGGCGGCGGGTCTGAAGGTCTTTCTCGACGTCGTCTACAATCACACGGGCGAGGGGGATGAGACGGGTCCGACCCTCTGCTTCCGCGGACTCGACAACGCCTCTTACTACCGGCTGCAAGAGGACCGCAGCCGGTATGTGAACGACACCGGCACCGGGAACACGCTCGACACCACCCAGCCCTTCGTCCTGCGCATGGTCATGGACAGTCTGCGTTACTGGTCGGCGGTGATGGGCGCCGACGGGTTCCGCTTTGACCTTTGTGCCACTCTGGGCCGCACGGCAGTTGGCTTTGATCCGGACGCGCCGCTCTTGCAGGCTATCCGTCAAGACCCGGATCTCAGCCAGCGCTGCCTCATCGCCGAACCATGGGATATTGGGCCGGGCGGCTACCAACTGGGGGCCTTCCCGCCGCCGTTTCTGGAATGGAACGACCGGTCCCGTGACACGATCCGCCGGTTCTGGCGGGGGGATCCGGGCCAGGTTTCAGACCTTGCCGGCGTCCTCGCAGGATCGGCGGGCGGTTTTGACCGGGCGGGACGCTCTGCGCGGAGCAGTGTGAACTTCGTGACGGCCCATGACGGGTTCACGCTGGAAGACGTGGTGAGCTATTCCAAAAAACACAATGAGGCGAACGGTGAGGACGATCGCGACGGACACGGGGCGAACTATTCCGACAACCTCGGGGTCGAGGGACCGGTGGAAAACGCAGAAATCCGCGCGGCCCGGGACCGGCGCAAACGGAACATGCTGGCGACGCTGCTTTTGGCCCAGGGCACGCCCATGCTCCTCGCCGGGGACGAATTGGGCCACTCGCAAGGAGGTAACAACAACGCCTATGCTCAGGACAACGACACGACCTGGCTGGACTGGCAGAATGCAGACCGCCCATTGCGCGACTTCGTGACAAAGGCCATTGCGTTTCGCCGGTCGCGGGCCCTCCTGTCGCAGCACCGGTTTCTGCATGGAGAGGAAGGCGCGGAGGGCAGACGCGACCTGGTCTGGCGGTGCGCCGACGGCGCCGAGATGATGCCGGAAGACTGGCAGGATGCGGGCGCGCGTTTTCTGGCTATGGAGATCGGTTGGGCGGCGGGCACGCCTGCCTCCGAGGGGGCGGGACAGGCGCTTTACCTTGTGTTGAACGCCGGGCCAGCGACGCAGCTCGTTCTGCCGGGAAACGGCAGCTGGACCCGCGTCTTTGACAGTACCGCGGATGGCCTGCGCGACGAGCTTACCGTTGCCGCTGACAGCATTGCCGTGTTCGAACTTACCAAGGCCGATGTCACCTGAGCTTGCCAGAATCCGGTGAACGGCCCAAAGAAGAACCACGGGCATAGCGCAGCGGTGCCGGGGCGCCGCGCGGGAAGGGGACGCATGGATATCCGAGAGATCAAAACTCAACCCATCGCGGGGCAGAAACCGGGTACGTCGGGTCTGCGCAAGAAGACACTTGTTTTCATGCAGCCCCACTATCTGGAGAACTTCGTTCAGGCGATTTTTGACGGGATCGGCGGGGCCACGGGCAAGACCTTCGTCCTTGGCGGCGACGGGCGGTATTTCAACGACCGGGCCATACAGGTGATCCTGCGTATGGCGGCGGCCAATGGCGCTGCCAAGGTAATTGTCGGGCAGAACGGGCTACTCTCGACCCCAGCGGCCTCCAACCTCATCCGCACGCGCGGCACGGACGGGGGCATCATCTTGTCGGCCAGCCACAACCCCGGCGGCCATGACGAGGACTTTGGCATCAAGTTCAATACACCCAATGGTGGTCCCGCGCCCGAGGATGTCACCGCGCGGATTTTCAAAGCGAGCGAGAGCCTCAGCAAATACCGGTTGGTCGAGGCGCATGACGTTGCGCTTTCGGCCACAGGCGAAACAAAGATGGGCGACATGACAGTCGAGGTCGTGGACCCGGTTGCGGATTACGCCGCGCTGATGGAAAGGCTGTTCGACTTCGACAAGATCGCCGCGCTCCTCGCGGGGGGCTTTCGCATCCGCTTTGACGCCATGCATGCCGTCACCGGCCCCTACGCGCTGGCAATCTTGGAAAAACGGCTCGGCGCGCCTCAGGCCAGCGTTGTGAACGCGGTGCCCCTGCCGGATTTTGGCGGGGGGCATCCGGACCCCAATCCGATCTGGGCGAAAGATCTGATGGACCTGATGATGGGGGCAGATGCACCCGACTTCGGTGCGGCCTCCGATGGCGACGGCGACCGGAACATGATCCTTGGCCGCGGGGTCTATGTGACGCCATCAGACAGCCTCGCCGTTCTCGCGGCCAACGCCCACCTTGCGCCGGGCTATGCGGGCGGGCTCGGCGGTGTGGCGCGGTCGATGCCAACAAGCCGGGCTGCGGACCGGGTCGCTGCTGCATGCGGGTTTCACTGTTACGAGACACCCACGGGTTGGAAGTTCTTCGGAAACCTTCTCGATGCCGGGCTTGCCGGCCTCTGTGGCGAGGAAAGCGCGGGGACGGGTTCGAACCATGTGCGTGAGAAAGACGGGCTTTGGGCGGTGCTTCTTTGGCTGAATATTCTGGCCGACACCGGGAAGTCGGTTCAGGATCTTTTGCAGGATCACTGGCGGGAGTTCGGGCGCAATTACTACTCGCGCCACGACTATGAAGCGGTGGAACAGGCCAAGGCAGATGCGTTGATGACCGGTCTGCGGAGCAGCCTTCCTGCGCTGCCAGGGCAGAGTTTTCAGGGGCTCACGGTCAGCGAGGCCGACGAGTTTGCGTATGACGATCCGGTCGATGGCGCACGGTCCGAAGGGCAGGGCATTCGCATCGGCTTCGAAGGCGGGGCGCGCGCGGTCTTCCGCCTGTCGGGCACCGGCACCGAAGGCGCCACGCTGCGGGTTTACCTCGAAGCGCTGGAAGAGGATCCCGCCCAGATGGACAAGGACCCGCAAGTGGCGCTTGCGGCGGTGATTGCGGCCGCCGACGAGCTTGCCGGGATCACCCGGATCACCGGACGCACGGCGCCCGACGTCAAAACCTAAGTCAGCGGGCGACCAGCGACATCGCGGGGCTCTGGCCCATGCGTTCGGCAATCAGAACCTGACCGGCCGTTGCCCGCCGCCATTCAGACGCCGCGCCGCCGGGCCAGATGACGCGCACCATCGCGCGGTCAAAAAGACCAAGACCGAAGTGAAGGGGCAGGGCCGAACCGCCCGCGTGCCCGCCGCCCACGGTGATCTCTTGCGTCTGAATGCGGCCGTCGGGCGTGCGCACCTCGACCCAGGCGCCCACGGCGCGGGGGTTGAGGCCGTCCTGCGACAGTGCGATGCCCAGCCAGCCGCCGCGCAGGATCGACTGATTCTCGTATAGCTCCACGGGTGCGCGCCGGTTGACCACCACGATGTCGAGCTTGCCGTCGTTGTTGAAGTCCGCCAGCGAAGCGCCGCGGGCGCGTTCGCCGCTGCCCACACCGGACAGGCCGCCCATCTCGGTAAAGGAGCCATCCTGCTCTTGGATCAGAAGGTTGTTGGGATCATTGGCGGCGCCTTCGGGCATCTCGTCGACATTGCCCTTCGCGATGAAAAGGTCCGCCAGACCGTCGTTGTCCACATCTCCGAATTCCGAATGCCAGCCGGTCGAAACACCCTGTTCGCCCGCGGTGTAAGGCCGCTGCGCATAGGTTCCGATCTCATAGGGGGCGGCCGCCCAACTATCGCCGGTGTTGATCTGCATCAGCTGGTCGCCCATCGACGTCAGAAAGACCTCGGGCCGGGCGTCGCCGGTGATGTCCCGGCTTGCAATGCCCATGCCGAAGATCATCAGCCGCTCCCAGCCGTCTTCCTGACCAAGTGCCGTCAGGTCTGGCATGCGCCACATCTGCTCGGTGCCCTCGTCGCGGTGATAGTGGCGGTCATTCGAGATGCGAAGGTCCGGCGTGCCGCGGCGCTGCCAGTCGGAAAAGAGCATGGATAGGGCACAGTACCCCGGCGCAAGGGCCGCCGGTTCGCCGTAGTTGCCGCCCGCGGCCCGGTGGATGGTGTTGTCCGCGCAGGTGCCGAACGGCCCCGCAGGGTCGTTCCGGTCCACATAGTTGCCGATCGCCAGCGTCGGGCGTGTCAGCCCCGGTTCCCATGTGGCCGAGAAGGCGGTCGACCAGGCGCCGCCACCCTCGAACCCCCAGTCGGTGCTGGCGTCCTCGAATCTGCAGCCCCCGAGCCCGCGCCAAAGCTGGTTTGCGCCGACGCGCAGAACGGCGAGGTCAAGGATGCCGTCGCTGTCGATATCAAGCGGATAGGCGCCCGTGACGCCCTCGGTGCGCGGGATCTCTCCGAGCGCGTCAAAGCGCAGGGGCGCGCCTGCGCTCTTGGTAGTATTAATAAAAAGCCTTGCGCGGTTTTCGCCGCCTGCGGCCAGAAAGTCGGCAAAGCTGTCGCTGTTGCAATCCATGACCGCGACGCCGCCGCCCACGAAGTGCTCCCACCCACCGGCATAGATGTGGCCTGTCGCCAGTTCATTCGAGCGGTCGACAAAGCGCGCGCCGGTGTCTGCGAGCGCAGGGGTCGCGGCCAGGAAAAGCAGGGCGTGGCGGATCATGATGCGGTCCTCGTTTTGCCAAGGGTCTCGTCGGTAAGAATTTGCAGAGCCAGCGCAGCTGCGCCGCGGGCCCAGACAAGATCGCCCCAGGTGTGAATTTCGATATCGACCTCGGCCCGGCCCGCATGGCGGGTCATCGCGCGGGCCTCGGCCAGAACTTCATCGGCGTAAAGATAATCAAAGCGCATGCGCGCGCCCGACAGAAGGATCAGCTTGGGATCGAATAGCTGGATCACATTGGCGATCCCTGCCGCCAGATAGCGACCCGCCCGCTGGAAGATCGTTTGCGCGGGGCCATATCCCGCCTTTGCGGCTTCATAAAGCGCCTCCAGCGCCGGGCCACTGCCGCCGTCGATCGTGGCATCGCCGTCGATCACCGTCACCGCCTCGCGCGCAAGCGCGTAGTCGGCGACATAGGCCTCAAGGCATCCCCGGCGCCCGCACCGGCAGAGCGCCCCGTCGATCTGCACTTTGGTGTGCCCCAGTTCCAGCCCGTGCCCGTTTGAACCCCGGAAGAGCTGGTTTTCGAGGACAAGCCCCATGCCAAGACCTTCTTCCACAGTGATCACGGCGAAATCCGACCGCGCTCGTCCGGCGCCGAACCAAAGCTCGGCCATGGTCAGAAGATTAGCGTCGTTGTCGATGCGCACGGGGAAGGGGAACCGCGCCGAAAGAAGGCCGGCCAGCGCGCAGTCTTCCTCGGCGATCAGGGGGGACCAGGCAACATGGCCGGTCTCGTAGTCGACAATGCCCGGCAGACCGAGGGCCATGGCCGAAATCGCACTGCGGTCGAGGTCGGTTTTTGCAAGCAACCGGTCGAGCAGGCCGCCTGTCTCGGCGATCGCCTGCGCGGCCGGGCGGCGGTGCGGTTGCGTGTCAAGCGTTGCGTCGGCCACCAAGTTGCCGGCAAAATCCGTCAGCACGGCGGTGTGAATGCGATCGCTTAGCTTAATGCCGACCACGTAGCGCGCTTTCGGCGCAACGGCGAGCGCGACAGGCGGTCGCCCGCGTGTTGTGTCGCGCGGCGCGGTGTCGGTTTCCACCAACAACCCGGCATCCATGAGTTCAGAGACGATCGAGGTGACCGTTCCCGGACTGACACCGAGGGATTTGGCCACGTCGATCCGGGAAACAGCGCCGGCAGCGCGCACGTACTCAAAGACCTGCTGACGCTGGCTGCGCGCCGGCGTCAGCGCGTTTTGCAGCATCGGTCCGCAGCCTTCGGGCTGCTCTGTAGCAGTCGAGACATCGAGCGCCGTCATTTAATTCACTTCCTGAATTAACGTTCGTCATACTAGGCAAGAGTTTCGCAAGTTGACTAGCAAAAAATCCGTCAAACGCAGGAATAGGCGAATTATTCCTCGGTAAGTGTATAAATTATTTTGACACGCAAAATAAATATGGCATCCTCGATCCACTAAACCGATTCCAAGGCCGAAGAAGGCCAACAACCGGGAGGAAGTAATGCGCAAAGCATTTGTGGCGGCCGCTGTCGTGGCCGCGTCTTTCGCGACGTCTGCAGCCGCGCAGACTGTCGGCGTCAGCTGGTCCAACTTTCAGGAAGAGCGCTGGAAAACAGACGAAGCCGCCATCAAAGGCGCGCTCGAAGCTGCGGGCGCAACCTACGTGTCGTCGGACGCCCAGTCGTCGTCGGCCAAGCAGATTTCCGACGTGGAAAGCCTGATCGCCCAGGGCGCCGAGGTGCTGATCATCCTCGCCCAGGACACCCAGGCGATTATCCCGGCGGTCCAGGCCGCTGCTGACGAAGGCATTCCGGTCATTGCCTACGACCGTCTGATCGAAGACGCCCGCGCATTCTATCTGACATTCGACAACGTCGAAGTTGGCCGGATGCAGGCCCGCGCTGTGCTCGAAGCGCAGCCCGAAGGCAACTACGTCATGATCAAAGGCTCCCCCACCGACCCGAACGCGGACTTCCTGCGCGGCGGCCAGCAGGAAGTTCTGCAGGAGGCCATCGACGCGGGCAACGTCACCATCGTTGGTGAGGCCTACACCGACGGCTGGCTTCCGGCGAACGCGCAGCGCAACATGGAGCAGATCCTGACCGCGCAGAACAACGAAGTGGATGCGGTCGTCGCCTCGAACGACGGCACAGCCGGCGGCGTTGTCGCCGCTCTGACGGCCCAGGGCATGGACGGTATCCCGGTGTCCGGGCAGGACGGTGACCACGCCGCGCTGAACCGTGTCGCCCGCGGCACCCAAACAGTGAGCGTCTGGAAAGACGCCCGCGAGCTTGGCAAGGCTGCCGGTGAGATCGCTGTGAAGCTCGCCAAGGGCGACGATGCCGGCGGTTCTGACTGGACCTCGCCCGGCGGTACGACGCTGAAGGCGCAGTTCTTGGCGCCGGTTCCGATCACCGCCGACAATCTGAGCACAGTCGTCGATGCGGGTTGGATCGACCAGGACAAGCTCTGCCAGGGCGTCTCTGGCGGCCCCGCGCCCTGCAACTGATCGCCCGATTGACGGTTTGATCCCCGGCACCGCCGCCCTCTCGCGGCGGTGCCCACCCCCAAAACGACGGACGCAGACCGTCCGCCCACGCCAGCAGAATGGCCTGACCCATGTCCGACACAACGACTTCCGCGCCCGCGCCGCAGCGTCGCAGCATCGTGAAGACGCTCGAGCTCGACACCCGCCTTCTGGGGATGATCGGCGCCTTCATTCTTGTCTGTATCGTGTTCAACGTGTTCACTGATGGCCGCTTTCTGACGCCGCGCAACATCTTCAACCTGACGATCCAGACAGTGAGCGTGGCGATCATGGCAACCGCCATGGTCTTCGTCATCGTCACCCGCCATATCGACCTGTCCGTGGGCTCGCTTCTGGCCACCTGCTCGGCCGTGATGGCGATGACGCAGACAGAAGTGCTCCCGCAGTGGTTGGGCCTGCCTCTGGGCCACCCGCTGATCCCCTGGATTGCAATCCTTGCAGGGCTGGTAACCGGCACACTGATCGGCATGTTTCACGGCTGGATGATCGGCTATCTGACGATCCCGTCCTTCATCGTCACGCTCGGCGGGCTTCTGGTCTGGCGTAACGTGGCCTGGTATTTGACAAACGGTCAGACGGTGGGTCCGCTTGACGAAACCTTTCAGAAATTCGGAGGCATCGGCGGAACGATCGGCGAGACGGGCAGCTGGATCGTCGGTGTGATCGGCGTTCTTGCCGCGCTCTGGGGGATTTTTGCCGCCCGCCGCAACAAGCTGGCCCATGACTTCCCGGTCAAGCCGATCTGGGCAGAATGGGTCCTTGGTGCAATTGTGTCGGTGGGCATCCTCGGCTTTGTGGCGATCCTCAATGCCTACCAGATCCCCGAGCGCCGCCTGCAGCGCATGTTCGAGGAGCGGGGCGAGATGATGCCCGAGGGCTTTACGCAAGGATACGGCCTGCCGATCTCTGTCCTCCTGCTGATTGCGGTCGCCATCATCATGACAGTTATCGCCCGCAAGACACGCCTGGGCCGCTACATCTTCGCCACTGGCGGAAACCCGGATGCCGCGGAACTATCGGGCATCAACACGCGCTTGCTAACCGTCAAGGTCTTCGCCATCGTCGGATTTCTCTGCGCGGTTTCGGCGGTCGTCGCCTCGGCGCGACTGTCGTTCCACTCCAACGATATCGGCACGCTTGACGAACTTCGCGTGATCGCGGCGGCGGTGATCGGCGGCACGGCCTTGTCGGGCGGTATCGGCACGATCTACGGCGCGATCCTTGGCGCGTTGATCATGCAGTCCCTGCAATCGGGCATGGCCATGGTCGGGGTGGATGCGCCGTTCCAGAACATCGTGGTCGGCACCGTGCTGGTCCTCGCAGTCCTCATAGACATCATCTACCGCAAGCGGACCGGAGCGTGACCATGGTGCAGTCAACCGAAACCCCGCTTGTCGAAATGAAGGACATCGCCATTGCCTTCGGCGGCGTCCACGCGGTGGACGGTGTGTCCATCGATCTCTACCCCGGTGAAGTCGTTGGTCTTCTGGGCCACAATGGCGCAGGGAAGTCGACGCTGATCAAGATCCTCTCGGGCGCCTACAAGATGGACTCAGGTGAGATCCGCATCCGGGGCCAGAAGGCAACAATCCACAGCCCGCGTGACGCGCGCGACTATAACATCGAAACGATCTACCAGACGCTCGCCCTGGCCGATAACCTCGATGCCGCCTCAAACCTTTTCCTGGGACGCGAAATCATCACCGCTTTTGGCCTTGTGGACGACGCCAGGATGGAAGCCGAGACGCGCAAGATCATGAACCGTCTCAATCCGAATTTCGCCAAGTTCAGCGTGCCTGTCTCGGCGCTTTCGGGCGGCCAGCGGCAGTCGGTCGCTATTGCCCGCGCGGTCTATTTCAATGCGAAGATCCTGATCATGGACGAACCAACCGCTGCGCTTGGTGTCCATGAGACACAGATGGTGGCCGAGCTAATCCAGGAGCTGAAGGCGCAGGGCCTCGGGATCTTCCTGATCTCCCACGACACGCGCGAGATGCTTGAGCTTTGCGACCGCGTTTCGGTGATGAAGAACGGCAAGCTCGTGGGCACAGAGCGTGTCGAGGATGTGACCGAGGACGATATTCTGTCGATGATCATCCTCGGCAAGAACCCAAAGGCGGCGGCCTGATGTATATCGGGCTCGATCTTGGCACCTCGGGGTTAAAGGGGCTGCTGATCGATGCGGATCAGCGGTTGGTGGCCGAAACCATGGCACCCCTTGAGGTCTCGCGCCCGGCGCCCGCTTGGTCCGAGCAGGACCCGGGGGACTGGCTGAGGGCAGCACAGGCCGTCATGGCGGCGCTGAAAGCTTCCCATGATCTCTCGGCAGTTCGCGCAATCGGACTTTCGGGCCAGATGCACGGGGCGACACTGCTGGGCGCAGACGATGCGCCGCTCCGGCCTTGCATCCTCTGGAATGATACGCGTTCGGCCGCAGAGGCGGCCGAAATGGACGCCGACCCGAAGTGGCGCCGGATCACCGGCAACATTGTCTTCCCGGGCTTCACGGCGCCGAAACTGGTCTGGACGAAGCAGCACGAGCCCGAGGTCTTCGCGGCGACGGCCCGCGTGCTTTTGCCTAAGGACTACTTGCGCCTCTGGCTGACCGGTGAGGCCGTGGGCGAGATGTCCGATGCGGCGGGGACGGGTTGGCTCGATACCGGGGCACGGGCTTGGTCGGATGATTTGCTTGCCGCGACTAAGCTGAGCCGCAGCCATATGCCACGGCTTGTGGAAGGGTCCGAACCGTCGGGTACGCTGCGAAAAGCCCTGGCTGATGACTGGGGTATGTCGGCGGATGTGATCGTCGCAGGCGGCGGCGGCGATAACGCGGCATCGGCTGTCGGGGCAGGGGTCGTTCGGGCGGGCGAGGCCTTTGTCTCGCTGGGAACTTCGGGTGTACTTTTTGCAGCCTCCGAAGCCTATCAGCCGGAACCGGCCACGGCGGTCCACACCTTCTGCCATGCGCTGCCAGAGACCTGGCACCAGATGGGCGTAATCCTGGCGGCCGCCGATGCGCTCAGTTGGTACGGACATCTTGTGGGACGCACGCCCGCGGAGCTGACGGGCACTCTAAGCGACCTGCAGGCGCCTGGGCGAACGGTTTTCCTGCCATATCTGGGTGGCGAGCGGACGCCTTACAACGATGCGGCGATCCGGGGCAGCTTCACCCATCTCGACCACGCCACAGATCAGGCCGCTGCGACGCGGGCCGTGCTGGAAGGCGTCGCATTTGCCTTCCGCGACAGTCTCGATGCGCTCAAGGCGACGGGTACGCGCATCGACCGCCTGATCGCCCTCGGGGGTGGCAGCCAGTCGGTTTATTGGCTCAAGGCCATCGCAACCGCCCTCGACATGTCCATTGACGTGCCAGAGGCGGGTGATTTCGGCGGCGCATTCGGTGCCGCGCGGCTGGCCATGATGGCGGATGGCGCCGGGACCGACATCGCCTTGGCCCCGCCCATGAGCCACTGCGTGGCTCCTGAGGCCGCGCTTGTGCCCGACTTTGCCGAGGGCCACGCCCGATACACCGCGACCTATCAAGCGCTGAAGGACCTGCCATGACCGACTTTTTCGACGGGATCGATCCGATTGCCTTCAAGGGCGCCGACACATCCGACGAACTGGCCTTCCGAATTTACGATCCGGACGAAGTGGTCCTGGGCAAGCGCATGGAAGATCACCTGCGCTTTGCGATTTGCTGGTGGCACAGCTTTGCCTGGGAAGGGGGCGATCCCTTCGGGGGCCGCACCTTCGAGCGCCCCTGGTTCGACCGTGCCATGGACGGCGCCAAGATGAAGGCCAACGCTGCGTTCGAGATGTTCCGTATCCTCGGCGCACCCTACTATTGCTTCCACGATGCTGATATCCGGCCCGAAGGAGCGGATTTCGCCGAGAACACGAAAAACCTCGAGGAAATGGTTGATTACCTTGGGGAAAAGATGGCGGCAGGCGGGCCGAAACTGCTGTGGGGCACGGCCAACCTCTTTTCGCACCGCCGCTACATGGCGGGCGCCGCCACGAATCCGGACCCTGAGGTTTTTGCCTTCGCCGCGGCCACGCTGAAGACCTGCATCGATGCGACACACAAGCTGGGCGGCGAGAACTATGTGCTCTGGGGCGGGCGCGAAGGCTATGAGACGCTGCTCAACACTGACCTGAAACGCGAACGCGAACAGGCTGGCCGGATGCTGCAGATGGTCGT
>JBCDED010000021.1:0-47602 GCA_039179985.1 Pseudomonadota bacterium | reverse complement strand
CTCGTAATAACCGACTCCATTGAACCGACGACACCGGTCAAGAATGCTCCGAACATTCGCATCTTGCCTGCGGCCCCGATCTTTGCGCAGGCCATCCTGAACATCTGGAACGGCACCAGCGTCTCGTCTCTTTTTGACGCGGACACTTTGGAGCCGATCTATGAAGGCATGTACGCCATGGGCTGACAAACGCCTACGCTGGAAAAGAAAAAGCGGCCTTTGGGGCCGCTTTTTTGTCTGGATTTGATGCGGGTCAGTTGCTCCGACCAACCACTGCGCCCAGCGCCTTGAGATCCGCGACCAGCTTTGCTGCCGTGTCCGCGGCATCGCCGCTGGCCTCGCTGGCTTCGCTCGCCGCCGCGGTGAGTTTGGCGGTCAGGAATTCCGCCGTGACCTCGTCGCGCGGCAGCGCCTCTTCGGCCAGCACGCTGGCGCTGTCCGAGGTGATCTCCGCAAAGCCACCGAACACAGCGTATTCGGTATCGCCGTCGGGGCCCGAAGCCTTGACGAGGCCCGGGCGCAGCGTGGTGATCAGCGGCGCATGGTCCGGCATCGCCGTTAGGTCACCCTCCGCTCCGGGGATCTGAACCTCGCGCACCGTCAGCGACGCAAGGCGCCGTTCAGGGCTGACGAGATCAAACTGCATGGTGTCTGCCATGGTGTCCCCTTAGGCCGCTTCTGCGGCCATGCGTTCCGCCTTCGCAATCACATCGTCGATACCGCCGACCATGTAGAAGGCCGCTTCGGGCAGGTGATCGTACTCGCCTGCGACAACGGCCTGGAACGATTTGATCGTTACGTCCAGCGGCACCTGGACGCCGTCGGATCCAGTGAAGACCTTGGCAACGTCGAAGGGCTGGCTGAGGAATCGCTGGATTTTCCGGGCGCGGGCCACGGTCAATTTGTCCTCTTCGCTCAGTTCGTCCATGCCCAGAATGGCGATGATGTCTTGTAGCGACTTGTAGCGCTGCAGGATCCCCTGCACGTCGCGGGCCACCTGGTAGTGTTCGTCCCCCACAACCGCCGGGTCCATCAGACGCGACGAGCTGTCGAGCGGGTCGACCGCCGGGTAGATGCCGAGTTCCGAAATCGCACGCGACAAAACGGTCGTGGCGTCCAGGTGCGCAAAGGTCGTGGCCGGTGCAGGGTCGGTCAGGTCATCGGCAGGCACGTAAACGGCCTGGATCGAAGTGATCGAGCCCTGCTTGGTCGAGGTGATCCGCTCCTGCATCGCGCCCATGTCCGTGGCGAGCGTCGGCTGGTAGCCCACAGCGGATGGGATACGGCCAAGAAGCGCCGACACCTCGGACCCCGCCTGCGTGAAGCGGAAGATGTTGTCGACAAAGAACAGCACGTCGGTCCCCGACTGATCGCGGAACTGCTCGGCCAGCGTCAGGCCGGTCAGCGCAACGCGGGCGCGCGCGCCCGGAGGCTCGTTCATCTGGCCATAAACAAGTGCCACCTGGCTTTCGGGCAGGTTGTCGGGCTTGATCACATTCGATTCGATCATCTCGTGGTAAAGGTCGTTGCCCTCGCGGGTCCGTTCGCCAACGCCGGCAAAGACCGAGAAGCCCGAGTGCACCTTGGCGATGTTGTTGATCAGTTCCATGATCAAAACCGTCTTGCCCACGCCGGCACCGCCAAAGAGGCCGATTTTACCACCCTTGGCGTAGGGAGCGAGCAGGTCCACAACCTTGATGCCAGTCACGAGGATTTCCGACTCGGTCGACTGTTCGTCGAATTCAGGCGCAGGCTGGTGGATCGCGCGGCGCTCGCTGGCCTCAACGGGGCCGCCTTCGTCCACGGGCTCACCCACGACGTTGAGGATCCTGCCAAGCGTCGCATCGCCCACCGGCACGGTGATGGGCCCGCCGGTGTCGGCGACTTCCTGACCGCGCACCAGACCTTCGGAACTGTCCATGGCGATCGTGCGCACGGTGTTTTCGCCGAGGTGCTGAGCCACTTCCAGAACCAGACGGTTGCCGTGGTTGTCGCACTCGAGCGCGTTCAGAATCTCGGGCAGGTCCCCGCCGAACTGTACGTCGACGACGGCGCCGATCACCTGGGTGATTTTGCCTTTTTCGTTTGCCATCTCTGGGTCTCTCCCCGGTTCGTCAGAGCGCCTCGGCGCCCGAAATGATTTCGATCAGTTCGTTGGTGATCACGGCCTGCCGCGAGCGGTTGAACTCGATGGTCAGCCTGTCGATCATGTCGCCCGCGTTGCGCGTAGCGTTATCCATGGCGCTCATGCGGGCGCCTTGTTCGGAGGCGCCGTTTTCCAGAAGCGCCGCGAAGATCTGCGTTGCCACTCCGCGCGGCAAGAGATCCTTAAGGATGCCCTCTTCGCTCGGCTCGTAGTCGTAAAGCGTGGTATCGACGTTCTCGGGATCGACTTCGAAGTCAGCAGGAATGATCTGCTGCGCCGTGGGCACCTGGCTGATCACCGATTCAAAGCGGTTGAAAAAGATCGTGGCCACGTCGAACTCTTCACCATCGAAACGATCCAGAACGTCGCGGGCGATGTCAGAAGCGTTGTCATAGCCGACGCGCTTCACTTCGCTCAGGTCCACATGGCCGATCATGTGGTCGCCCAGGTCCCGCTTCAGCTGTTCGCGGCCCTTCTTGCCCACGGTGAGGATTTTCACGGTCTTGCCCTGGTGCTTCAGTTCCTCGGCGCGCGCACGTGCAAGCTTTGCGATCGACGAGTTGAAGCCACCGCACAGACCGCGCTCAGCCGTCATGACGACGAGAAGATGAACGTCGTCCTTGCCAGTACCTGTCAAAAGCCGGGGCGCACTGGTGCTGTCACCGACCGAGGCGGCAAGGCCAGCCATCACCGCATTGAAACGTTCGGTGTAGGGCCGCGCCTGTTCGGCGGCGTCCTGTGCGCGCCGCAGTTTTGCAGCGGCCACCATCTGCATGGCCTTGGTGATCTTCCGTGTCGATTTGACACTTTCGATCCGGTTTTTCAGATCCTTAAGACTTGGCATATCGCTGTCCCTTCGCGCGGCTTACGCGAAACCTTCGGCGTATTCGTCCAGCGCCTTGCGGATCTTGTCTTCAGCGTCGCCTTTGACCTTCGGATCCTCGTCGGTGATGTAGTCGAGAATTTCCTTGTTCTTGTTGCGCAGATGCTCAACGAGCCCACGCTCGAACCGCCCAACGTCACGTACGTCGATGTTGTCGAGATAACCCTTGGTGCCTGCGAAAATCACGCAAACGATCTCGGCATTGGTTAGCGGCGAGTACTGCGGCTGCTTCATCAGTTCGGTCAGGCGCGCGCCACGGTTCAAAAGAGCCTGGGTCGCGGCGTCGAGGTCCGATCCGAACTGCGCAAATGCCGCCATTTCGCGGTACTGGGCAAGTTCAAGTTTCACCGGACCGGCAACTGACTTCATGGCGTTGGTCTGGGCGGAGGAGCCCACACGGCTCACCGACAGACCGGTGTTCACCGCCGGGCGGATGCCTTGGTAAAAGAGCTCGGTTTCAAGGAAGATCTGGCCATCTGTGATCGAGATCACGTTGGTCGGAATAAAGGCCGACACGTCGCCACCTTGGGTCTCAATGATCGGCAGCGCCGTCAGCGACCCTGCGCCATTGTCTTCATTCAGCTTCGCCGAACGTTCCAGAAGGCGGGAGTGCAGGTAGAAAACGTCGCCTGGATAGGCTTCACGTCCCGGCGGACGGCGCAGCAGCAGCGACATCTGGCGGTAGGACACGGCCTGCTTCGACAGATCATCGTAGATGATGAGTGCGTGACGGCCGTTGTCGCGGAAAAACTCGGCCATTGCTGTCGCGGCATAGGGTGCGAGGAACTGCATCGGCGCCGGGTCGGAGGCGGTGGCGGCCACGACGATGGTGTATTCGATGGCGCCGGACTCTTCCAGTTTCTTCACCAGCTGCGCAACGGTCGACCGCTTCTGACCGACGGCGACGTAGACGCAGTAGAGCTTCTTGGACTCATCGTCTCCGGCGGCGTCATTGTAGGATTTCTGGTTGAGGATCGCGTCGAGTGCCACAGCGGTCTTGCCGGTCTGGCGGTCGCCGATGATCAGCTCGCGCTGGCCGCGGCCGATCGGGATCATGGCGTCTACGGATTTGAGGCCCGTCGCCATGGGCTCGTGCACCGATTTACGCGGGATGATGCCCGGCGCCTTCACATCGGCCACGCGACGTTCAGAGGCGTTGATGGCGCCTTTGCCGTCGAGCGGGTTGCCAAGGGCGTCAACGACGCGGCCCAGAAGCGCGTTACCGGCGGGCACGTCCACGATGGCATTCGTGCGCTTGACAGTGTCGCCTTCTTTGATGTCACGGTCAGTGCCGAAGATCACGACGCCGACGTTGTCGGTTTCAAGGTTCAGGGCCATCCCGCGGATACCACCGGGGAATTCAACCATTTCACCGGCCTGCACATTGTCCAGACCATACACGCGTGCAATACCGTCGCCGACCGAGAGCACCCGGCCAACCTCGGCAACCTCGGCTTCCTGCCCGAAGTTCTTGATCTGCTCCTTCAGGATCGCAGAGATTTCAGCTGCCTGGATTCCCATTTATCCGACCTCTTTCATTGCATTGCTTAGGTTGGCGAGCTTGGCGCGGATCGATGTGTCGATCATCTTCGAGCCAACCCGAACGACAAGACCGCCGATGAGGTTTTCATCGACGGCCACATTAATCTTGATGTCTTTGCCAAATCGCTCTTTCAGCGTCTCGGCAAGCTGCGCCTGCTGTGCATCGGTCATCGCGCTCGCGGCGGTCACGTCAGCGGTCACTTCGCCCTTAGCGTCGGCGATCATGGCACTGAGTTCGGCCAGAAGCTGCGGCAGCACAAAGAGGCGGCGGTGCGCGCCCATCAACCCGAGCGTGTTCGTGGTGTTGGTACTAAGGCCGGCTTTCCGGGCGACAGCGGTGATCGCGGATTCCTGGGCCTCGCGGGCATAGATGGGCGAGTTAATCATCCGTCGCAGGTCGTCGCTTTCGGCCAGAGCGGCCTTGAGCGCGGTCACGTCGGTTTCCAGAGCAGTCAAATCGCCCGTTTCCTGGGCTAGTTCAAAAAGGGCCTTGGCATAGCGCGAGGCAATGCCGGTGGAAATCGATGCTGGTTCGGACACATCCACCCCTGTCGTTGGCCGGACACCCTGCAGAGGTGGTTTTCCGGCATGGCAGTCACGGCCGCTCGCGGGAGACGACCGTTCAAATCGCCGTGCATGTAGCAGACGACTTATAGTGCCGCAACCGCCTTGAACGAGTTTGAAGGAATCCCTCCGGCCCACAAAAAAAGGGATCTCTGCCCGGGTGCGACCGAACGTAGCCAGAATATTTGCTGCGGGGCAGAAACTTTCGGGATTTCTGGCGAGGCAGGCGGGTTCACCCCGGCTTAGGTGCGGGCTGCGCCAATCCCGGAACCACGGCCACAGGCCGCCGCACCGTATCGGGCAGTCCGCGCGTGGGTGCATAGACCTGCTTGCTGGCCTCAACCATCAAAACGCCCCCGGCAAGACCGGTCGGCATCCGGCGCCCCAGGCTTTCCCAAAGGCCGGCGGTCTTTAGCCAGAAGCGCTGGTGCGCCGGCGGCTGGAAAAGCGCCGCCACATGCCTCTCTGGTGTGAAGGCGTGGCGCGTCAGCTGGCTTTCCAGCTGCGTCAGGGTGTAGGGCCGCCCGAAGCCGTAGGGCGTCCGGTCACGCCGCGCCCAAAGGCCCGAGCGGTTTGGCACGATCACCATGGCCCGCCCGCCCTCGCCGAGAACCCGCCAGCACTCTTCCAGCAGAGCGGACGGGTGCTCGCTGGTCTCCAGCCCGTGCAGGACGACCAGGCGGTCCACCGATCCCGTTTGCACCGGCCAATGAGTTTCTTCTGACAGGACTGAGACGTTCTCTAAACCCGCAGGCCAAGGCATCACCCCCTGCTGTGCAGGCATTAGCGCCGTCACCCGACGGGCCTTCGCAAGGTAAGGGCGGAGCAACGGAGCCGCGAAGCCAAAGCCGAGAACAGTCATTCCGTCCGCGTCAGGCCAGAGTTGCAGAAGCTGTTCGCGCACGGCCTTCTGCGCCGCCCGTCCAAGGCCGGTGCGATAGTAGAAGTTGCGCAGGTCGAGCACGTCGAGATGCATTGCACGGACCACAGGATTGGGACAGTCTGGCCAGACCCTATCCAGCCCTCGGAAAGAATGCCATGCCTCTGGAGATCGTCACCGTCCCCTGCCTCAGCGACAACTACGCGTTTCTGATCCACAACGCGGATACCGGAGAAACCGCGCTGGTGGACGCGCCTGAAGCCGCGCCATTGATTGCTGCGCTGACCGAGCGAGGCTGGACGCTTCACGAAATCCTGATCACCCACCACCACGACGACCACATCGCCGGTGTGCCTGAGCTTCGTGAGAAATACGGCGCGAAAATCATCGGCGCCAAGGCGGATGCTCACCGGCTACCGCCCCTGGACGAAGCCGTCAGCGAGGGCGACAAAGTCAGCGTTTGCAGCAGCGACGCAACCGTGCTCGATGTCTCGGGCCATACAGTGGGACACATCGCCTACCATATTCCGTCGGCCGCCGCGGTCTTCACCGCCGACAGCCTCATGGCGCTTGGTTGCGGCCGGGTTTTTGAAGGTACGATGGCCCAGATGTGGAACAGCCTTTCAAAGCTCGCTGCCCTGCCGCCCGAGACCGTTGTTTACTCCGGGCACGAGTATACGGCGGCAAACGCGGCCTTTGCCCTGACCGTCGAGCCAGAGAATCCTGCGCTACAAAAAAGGGCCGCTGACGTTGCGGAAGCCCGGTCGAAGGGCCTGCCGACGGTCCCTTCACAGCTTTCTGAGGAACTTTATACGAACCCGTTTCTGAGGGCCTCCACGCCCGAGGTGAAAACCGCCCTTGGCGTGGAAAATGCCACAGATGCCGAGGTTTTTGCAGAGATAAGGGGACGCAAGGACCGTTTTTGAGGCGTTTCCGAAGACGCTACATTCTCAGGCAACCGCTTGCGAAAGGGGCACTCGAACAGGAATTCACAGAGCGGATCATCAAAAAACCCTTGAAGCTCGCCGAATAACACCGAACTTTAAGACTAAGAGGAGAGCCTTGGGCCGGTCGCAGACCCCCAGCAAACCAGGGGAGCACATCACGTGCCGTCGTTTTCGAAAACACTTGAAGAAGCTATCCACCGCGCGCTGGCATTGGCGAACGAACGCCGCCACGAGCTTGCGACGCTGGAGCATCTTCTGCTAGCGCTGACCGATGAACCGGACGCCGCTAAGGTCATGCAGGCCTGTAGCGTCGATCTGGAACAGCTGCGCGCCACCCTTATCGAGTTCATCGACGACGATCTGTCCACACTGGTTACTGACGTCGATGGCTCCGAAGCCGTCCCGACAGCAGCCTTTCAGCGCGTGATCCAGCGTGCGGCGATCCATGTGCAGTCTTCGGGCCGCACCGAAGTGACAGGCGCAAACGTTCTCGTGGCGATTTTTGCCGAACGGGAATCGAATGCTGCCTACTTCCTGCAAGAACAGGATATGACCCGCTACGACGCCGTGAACTTTATTGCCCATGGCGTGGCAAAGGATCCAAGCTTTGGCGAGGCGCGCCCGGTGACCGGCGCGACCGAAGCGGAAGAGGAAGCCGCCAGCGAAGCCAGCGAAGGCAAGGAATCGGCGCTCGCGAAGTATTGCGTCGATCTCAACGCAAAAGCCCGAAAAGGCGACGTCGACCCGCTGATCGGGCGCGAGCACGAGGTGGAGCGTTGCGTTCAGGTCTTGTGTCGCCGCCGCAAAAACAACCCCCTGCTGGTGGGCGACCCTGGCGTAGGCAAGACCGCCATCGCCGAGGGTCTCGCGCGCAAAATCGTGGCGGGAGAAACGCCCGAGGTTCTGGCCTCGGCCACGATCTTTTCGCTCGACATGGGCGCCCTTCTGGCAGGCACGCGGTACCGCGGCGACTTTGAAGAGCGCCTGAAGGCGGTCGTCACCGAACTCGAAGAACACCCTGACGCGGTGCTTTTTATCGACGAGATCCACACTGTGATCGGCGCCGGTGCGACATCGGGCGGCGCCATGGACGCCTCGAACCTGCTCAAACCCGCGCTTCAGGGCGGCAAGTTGCGCTGCATGGGATCGACCACCTACAAGGAATTCCGCCAGCACTTCGAGAAGGACCGCGCGCTCAGCCGCCGGTTCCAGAAAATCGACGTGAACGAGCCTTCCGTGGAAGACGCGGTGAAGATCCTGAAGGGCCTGAAACCCTACTTCGAGGATCACCACGCGATCAAATACACCTCGGATGCGATCAAGACAGCAGTCGAGCTTTCCGCGCGCTACATTAACGACCGGAAACTGCCAGACAAGGCAATCGACGTGATCGACGAGGCCGGCGCGGCCCAGCACCTTGTGGCCGAATCCAAGCGGCGCAAGACCATCGGCGCGAAAGAGATTGAGGCGGTTGTGGCAAAGATTGCCCGCATCCCGCCAAAGAACGTCTCGAAAGACGATGCCGAGGTTCTCAAGGACCTTGAGACGACGCTGAAGCGCGTGGTTTTCGGCCAGGATGCCGCCATCGAGGCGCTGTCTTCGGCGATCAAACTTGCCCGTGCGGGCCTGCGCGAGCCCGAAAAGCCCATCGGCAATTACCTCTTCGCCGGCCCCACCGGTGTTGGCAAAACCGAAGTGGCCAAGCAACTCGCCAGCACCCTCGGGGTAGAGCTCTTGCGGTTCGACATGTCCGAGTACATGGAGAAACACGCCGTCAGTCGCCTTATCGGCGCCCCACCGGGCTACGTGGGCTTCGATCAGGGTGGTCTTCTGACCGACGGTGTCGACCAACACCCGCATTGCGTGCTTCTTCTGGACGAGATCGAAAAGGCGCACCCGGATGTCTACAACATCCTTCTCCAGGTGATGGACCACGGCAAATTGACCGACCACAACGGACGTCAGGTGGATTTCCGAAACGTGATCCTGATCATGACCTCCAACGCGGGCGCCGCCGAGCTGGCGAAAGCCGCGATTGGATTTGGTCGCGATCGCCGCGAGGGCGAGGATACCGCCGCCATCGAACGCACGTTCACCCCGGAATTCCGGAACCGTCTGGATGCCGTAATCAGCTTCGCGCCGCTTGGCAAAGAGGTCATCCTCCAGGTGGTCGAGAAATTCGTCCTGCAGCTTGAGGCCCAGCTTATGGACCGGAATGTCACCATCGAGTTGACCAAACCGGCCGCTGAATGGCTGTCGGACAAGGGCTACGACGACAAGATGGGCGCGCGACCCCTGGGCCGGGTTATCCAGGAAGAGATCAAGAAGCCGCTGGCCGAGGAGCTGCTGTTTGGCAAGCTTGCGAAGGGCGGCGTCGTCAAGGTGGGCGTCAAAGACGGAAAGATCGATCTAACGATCCTGGCGGCCGAGAGCCCGCGCATCTCGGGCGACAAGCCACCGCTTCTGACAGCGGACTAGCCAAACCGGATAGCGACATAAGCAAAACCGCGGGCAGGTCCCGCGGTATTGCTTTAGCGCTCTGACAGTTTCAGCTCGATACGGCGGTTCTGGTCCAGATCCTCCGGCGTCTCGTCCGGCGTGACCGGTCGGAATTCGCCAACCCCCGTCGCGGCCAGGCGTTCCGGCGGGAAGCAAAGTTCCGAAAAAACATACTGCACCACCGAACGCGACCGCGCCTGGCTCAGTTCCCAGTTATCGCGAAAACGTCCGCCGCCGGACAGGGGCGTGTTGTCCGTGTGACCGTCCACCCGCACGATCCAGTCGATCTCGGCCGGGATCTGGTCAGCCACATCTGACAAGAGCGCGACCACATCCGCGATCTGCTGCTGCCCCACCTCCGAGAGCGTCGCGGACGCCACGTCAAACAGCACCTCAGACGAGAAAATAAACCGGTCACCCACTACCTGAACGCCCTCGCGATCGCCGAGGACCTCCCGGATCTGCCCGAAGAAATCTGAGCGGTAGCGCTGCAAGAGCCGGGCCTCTTCGGCGGCGCGCTCGGCTTCCTGGGCCAGGCGGCGGGCCTCTTCCTCAAGCCGGATGCGTTCGGCCTCTTCCAGTTCCGCGCGGCGGCGTTCTTCCGAGGCGACGCGGGCGAGCGCCGTGTTCAGTTGCGACCCGAGGCTTTCGATACGTACCTGCGCATCGGCGTCGCGCACTTCGGCTTCGTCGAGAAGCGCCTGCAATCCGTTCAGCTGCCGGTTCAGCCCCTCGACCTGTTCGCGCAACAGGGCAACCTGCCGCTGGCTTTCCGCCGACAGGGCCTCTTCATTGGCAAGTGCCGTGCTTGCGGCGCGCAGGAGAACATCGCGCTCTTCCGCTTGGCTCAGGCGGTCGGCTGCGTCGCGCTCGGCCGCGAGGCGGGCCGCGATGGCGGCGGCAAGTTGCTGGGACAGTCCTTCTGCATCGCCCGAGGCCTCGGCGAGTGAGCTCGCTTCGGCCCGGGCCTGGGCCAGTTCCGCATCGCGCGCCTCCAATGTGGCCAAGGCTTCGGCCAGCCGAACCTCGAGGTCATCCCGGGCGGCTTCGGCAGCGGCAAGCAGAGTCAGTGTCTCTTCCGCCTGCTGGCGTTGTTCTTCCAAGGCAAGGCTCAGCGCCGTCAGTTCCGCATCGGCGTTCTCAAGCCGCGCGCGCAGGGCTTCCGCCGCCGCCGCTTCCGCGAGGCGAGCGGCTTCTTCTTCGCTCAGGCTGGCCGCCGTGTCACTCAGCCGTTGGCGCAATTCCTCTGCCGCCGCCACTTCCGCCAGTCGTTCGGCCTCTGCCTCGCTGAGGCTGACTTGTGCAGCCGCAAGCTCCTCTTGCAAGCGAAGGGCAGCCGCCTCTTGCGCCAGGCGCGCGGCCTCGGCTTCGTCGAGGCGCGTTTGGGAGGCCTCGATCTGGGCGCGGAGTTGCGCGACGGCTTCCGCCTCTGCCAGCCGCTCGGCCTCGTCTTCGGTCAATTCCGTCTCCAGCGTGGCCAGCCGGTCGCGGATTGCCTGAACCGCCGCGGCCTCGGCCAGACGTGCAGCTTCCGCGTCGCTCAGCGCTGTCTGGGCATCGGCAAGTCGGGTCTGAAGTCGCTCCGCCGCCTCCAGCGCCGCCACGCGCTCGGCCTCGGCGGCATCCATCTGCGCCAGAAGCTCTTCGGCCCGGGCCTGCATCTGGGCGGCAAGCGCGCTGTCGGCGGCGCGCGCGCTTTGCTCGGCGTCAAGGGCCGCCTCCGCCGCCAAAAGTGACGCCGCGAGAGACAGCTCTTCTTCCTGTGCCGCCGCCAGCTCGTCAGCCAATCCCTCCTGTGCGGAAAGCGCCGCGGCGAGTTGCTGGTCCAGACGCGCCTGCTGGTCCGCCGCCGCCTGCAGATTGTCCTCCAGACTGTCGCGTTCGGCCGTGAGCGCCGCCAGTCGTTCCGCGAGACTGCGCTGCTGTTCCTCTCCGGCGGCAATCTGCGCCTGTGCGGCCTCTTGCGCTTCCAAAGCCGCCGTCAGGCGCTCGGCCAAAGAGCGGCCTTCCTCGGTCGCAGCATTCAGATCGTTGCGCAAAAGATCACGCGCGGCCAGCGCTGCCGTCAGCCGTTCCGATAACGCCGCCTGATCCTGCACGGCGCCGTCAAGCCGCGTCAGAGCATCGGCGAGCGAAGCGTCCCGGTCAGCGAGGTCGGACTGTAGGTCAGCCACAAGGGCCTCCACGGCTTCCGCTCGCGCCGCAGCCAGCCGGGCGTTTTCGGTTTCAGCGTCGATCTCGTCACGGGCTTGCGCCAATGCCAGTTGCAGAGCCTCCTGCTCGGTGATCAGCTGCGCCTGCGCTTCTTCCAGTTCGGCCACGCTGGCGGTCAGCGCATCGGCGCGGCCCCGTTCGGCGTCGCGGTCAGCCAGCAGGCTTGCAACCTGGGCTTCGAAACTGGCGATCCGGGCGTTCCGCGCGTCCAGTTCCTCGGATTGCGCGGCGTTCTGCGACTGCAGGCTGGCGATCAACGCTTCCTGCGCTTCGGCGCGGGCATTGGCATCCCCCAGGGTGTCGGTCAGCTGCGCCACATCGGTTTCCAGCTGAAAATTTCGCTGTTGTTCGAGACCCAGGGCCGAGGCCAGGCCTGAGACCTGCGCGCTCAACTCGTCGAGTTCAGTTTCCTGACCCGATATCGTTTCGCGCAGCACGAACTGGACGATCATGAAGATTGTGAGCACGAACATCAGCACCAGCAGCAGAGCGGTCATCGCGTCCACGAATCCCGGCCAGATCGAGGCCTGAAATCTTTGGCCGCTTCGCCGGGACAGCGCCATGGCCTAACCCTGCCCGCCGCTGTCGTCGTGAACCGCCTGCCGGATGATCTTGGTCAGCGCGTTGATGTCGTTTCTGAGGTCCGACATGCTTTCCTGTCGGCCCGCCGACATTTCTTCAAGAATCCGCAGAAGCTGCACGTCGATGCTTCTCAGCCGCATCCGGCTTTCCGCGTCACCATGTACGTTGCCGTCGTCGCCCCGCTCAGCGAAGGCCGCCGCGACCCTGTCCTGTCCGTCAGCGATCCGCGCCAAAAGCGCTTCGGTCCGGTCGTCCGAGACACCACTCTTCTGCTGTTCTAGCCCGCTGGCCAGCATTTCCACCGAGACCGCAAGACGTTCCAACCGGTCGTCAAGCTCGCCGCTGATGACGCCCTGATGCAGCGCCTGATCCTGCATCTGCGCCAGCTGAGTGCCCAGTTCCGCCATAGCCCCAGCGACGCCGCCAACCTCGCCCGCGTTTTCCACGTCGCCGGCCGAAAAGCCCACGCGAGTAATGGTCGAGAGCCATTCTTCAAGCTCGCGGTAGAACCGGTTCTGGCCGTGCCCCGCAAAGAGTTCCAGCAAGCCCACAACCAGCGACCCGGCCAGCCCCAGAAGCGAGCTTGCAAAGGCCGTTCCCATGCCGCCAAGCTGGGCTTCTAGGCCGGTCATCAAGCGGTCAAAGACCTCGATCGGGTCCTCGCCCTCCTGTGGGTTGAGTGAGCGGATCGTATCCACGACCGCTGGCACCGTTGTCGCGAGGCCGTAGAACGTGCCAAGAAGGCCAAGGAAAATCAGAAGGTTGGTTATGTAGCGCGTGATATCGCGCGCTTCGTCCATGCGCGTGGCCACGGAGTCGAGGATCGAACGCGACGATGAGGTTCCAATTTCCATCCGCGCCCCGCGCCGCCGCAAGAGCGCAGCAAGTGACGCCAGAAGCCGGGGCGGTTTGACGAGTTCGTGGCCCGGGTTCTCTGCGGCGAAACCTTCGATCCAGTTCACTGAACTGACAAGCTGGGTCACCTGCCAGAAACAGGCAAGAACGCCAATCACGAATACGAAGGCGATAAATCCGTTGAGATAGAGGTTCGACAGGAAGACGGGCGCGACGGCCGGGAATAGCAGATAGGCCCCAAAGCCAACGAGCCCGCAGATGATCAACATCAACGCGATCTGGCGCACCGGCTGTGTAAACTGGGGGCCCCGCTGTTCTGACTGCTCCATAGGGGTGGCCTAGCCGTTTTTTCTTTGCAACAGCATAGGGTTCGTCGTCGCATCTGCCAACTGCAATCTCAGCACGCCCTCAGCTCCCCCACGCGGAGGTTCAGCCAGTCGAGGTCGGGATCCCGCAGTCCGAGTTCGACCAGATGCGCGGCGGTGTTTTTTAAGTACTCCCAATTTGGGCCCCGCCCGCCAACGGACCGCGCGATGATCTGCGCCTGCTCCTCCAGGTCCAGATGCCCGCAGTACTGCACGTGATCGGTGTCGACGATGTAAGACACCGCCTTAACATCGCGTCCGTCCTTAAGCCGCAAGTTCACCGTCCGTTCCAAATAGGCCGAGGAAACAAGCTCGCGTTCCCGCAGATAGGCCATCGCAGCCACTTCGGCACCGGGGGCAATGCGAAGGGCCAGACCGTTGCAAACCGCCCCGGAGAGCGCATCGAGCGCCAAGACCAACCCCGGATTTTCGACCGTGCCGCGGTGGTGGATCGACCGCATGCAGAACGACCGGTGAAATCCCTCAAGGCGGGCCAGTTGCCGTTCTGCCACATCAAAGCCCGGATCCCACATCAGCGAGCCGTATGCAAACACCCAAGCCGGGTCCGTGTTCATGCGTCTGGTCCTTACGTTTCCCGCCCTATAAACACGTTGCAAGACCAAGGAAAAGGGGCCCGCATGCGGCTAATTCTGTGGATTGTCGGCGTTCTGGCGTTCCTTTGGGGCGGCTACTGGTTCGTAGGCGCGGCGACGCTGGAACGCAGCACGGTCGCCTGGCTGGAGGATCGGCGCGCAGACGGCTGGGTGGCAGATTACGACAGTGTAGTCACCCGTGGGTTTCCGAGCCGGTTCGACACCACCCTGAACGGCCTCGACATCGCCGATCCGGACACGGGCGTGGCTTGGCAGGCACCGTTTTTCCAGATCCTGTCGCTGAGCTATAAACCCAACCACGTGACCGCCGTCTGGCCCGGCGAGCAGGTGTTTTCAACACCACTCCAGAGCATCGACATCTCAAGTTCCTACATGCAGGGCAGCATGGTTTTCGAACCGAACACCGATCTTGCCCTGCAGCGCACACAGATCGTGATGAACGATCTGGCGCTTGTATCCAGCGAGGGATGGACGAGCGCCCTAGCCGAAGGTCGGCTCGCGGTCTGGCAGTCGGAAGCCGACCCACTGGTCTATGACATCGGGTTTGAGGCGCTAGAGTTCGAGCCGGCCGGCCCTATCCTGGATCTGCTGGCGTCCGGCAGCGACTTGCCCGATACGATTTCCCAACTCTATCTCGACACGGAGGCGGCGTTCGACGAGCCCTGGGACCGGCACGCCATCGAAGACGCGCGTCCCCAACCCACCGCCATCGACCTGCGTCTGCTCAGAGCCACCTGGGGCGAGATGGATCTTCAGATGACAGGTCAGGTGTTGGTAGACGAACAGGGATACCCCGACGGTGAGGTATCGGTTCAGGCCAAGAACTGGCGCGACATGCTGGCCCTGGCCGTCCGCGCCGGAGCGCTGAGCGACGATCTGCGCCCCACGGTAGAACGGGCGCTTGAGATCCTGGCAGGGCTGACCGGAAACCCCGACGCCATTGACGCCAAGGTCGGGTTCCGCAATGGGTCGGTGACCTTCGGGCCCTTTCCGATTGGCCCTGCACCACGCCTAGTGATCCGCTAGCGGCAGTAGGGCCGGCCACCCCGCACATCGAAATGGAAGTGATCTTTGTGGTAGCGATCGGCGTCCGGGCCAAGGACAGTATGAAACGGACCGCAGGCGCCCTTGTGCATCTTCTTCAGGATGCTGCCGGGCCCTTTCGTATTCCAGTGATTTGTGAGCGTGAACTGGGTGCCATCTTTCATGACTATCCCAGAGATATCGATGGCCCGGCCCTTGCCATGTTCCGAGATTTTCGCGCCCGGGCGATGGTTGCGCGTGCGGCAGGCATAATCCGCTGCAACGTTGAGTTGCGCCAGCCCGCCGCCCAGATCACCGACCGCCGGTTTCGCGCTGGCCTCGACCCAGTAACGCAACGCGCTCGCGGTATGGCAACTCATGATCGCAGGCCGAGACAGAACGACATCGCTGACCGACGTCACGCGAACCGGGTTTGCTATACCGCAGCCCGGTCGTGTTCCGGCGATGGATCCGACCATCTGGCCGCGCACCCCTGCATCACCGCAAACGGCTCCGGCCGGCACGTCCTGGCGCAGCACAACTTTCTGTGCGGCGGGCTCGGCTGCGGCGGGGGCACGGCGCACGATATCCGTCACACCAACGGGGCGCGGCAGGGGGCGGAATTTTTCTGGCGGTAAAGGTGAGATGGTCGACAGGACCGCGACAGGCGGCCCCGGGCGCGCCCGGGGCCTCAAGGGCGCAGCGATCAGCGATTTGGAACCTGCCGGGACCTCGATCGAGGCGTGGTCTTCTACCGGCCTTGGCAGAGGCCGGGGTGAGTTCTCGATGGCCGCAGCAGCAACGGCGTAACAAAAGGAAATGACAAAGCCCGTGAGCAAACAAAGGCATGTGCGTGTCATTCAGGTCCCTCCCCTCGACCAAAATTGGGTGCATCGGTGTCCTGCCCGGCTTCAATAATCCCCCGCCGGATGGCCCGCGTGCGTGTGAAGTAGTCATGCAAGAGCGCTCCATCGCCCTTGCGAATGGCCCTTTGAAGGGCAAAAAGTTCTTCGGTGAAGCGTCCGAGGATTTCGAGCGTCGCATCTTTGTTCGTCAAAAAGACATCGCGCCACATGGTCGGGTCACTGGCCGCAATCCGCGTGAAGTCCCGAAATCCCGCAGCGGAGTATTTGACGACCTCGCTGTCGGTCACCCGGCGCAGGTCATCGGCGACACCGACCATGGTGTAGGCGATCAGGTGCGGCGTGTGGCTGGTGACGGCAAGAACAAGGTCATGGTGGTCGGCATCCATCACTTCGACCACCGCGCCCATGCCCTGCCAGAAGCGCACCAGCCGGTCGAGCGCCGCGGGATCGGTGCCGTTCTCGTCAATCAAAAGCGTGAAACGATTGACAAAAAGTGAGGCAAATCCCGACCGAGGGCCCGATTGCTCGGTCCCCGCAACCGGGTGACCGGGAATAAAATGCACACCGTCCGGGATGTGAGGTGCGACATCCCGGATGACCGCCCGCTTGACCGAACCTACGTCGGTCACCGTCGCGCCAGGTTTCAGATGCGGCCCGATCTCTTCGGCCACCGCCGCCATAGCGCACACGGGCACAGCAAGAACGACAAGGTCCGCGTCCTTGACGGCTTCAGCGGCGCTTGCGGTAACCCGGTCGCACAAGCCGATCTCCTCGGCGACACTCCGGGTCTCAGTCGAACGGGACGTTCCCACGATTTCGCGCGTAAGCCCGTTTTCGCGGGCGGCATGGCTGATAGAGGATGCAATAAGGCCAAGCCCGATCAGCGCGACACGGTCGTAGATCACGTTCATGCCGCTTTGGCCCTAAAGCGCGAGAGGCTGGCCACGACGGCGCGGCAGTCATCTTCGGTACCCACCGTGATTCGAAGGCAATCGGGCAGACCGTAGCCGGCCACGCGGCGGACGATGATACCATCGGACTTCAGGTGCGCATCGCAGGCCTCCGCCTCGTCCGGGCTGGCAAAGCGGGCGAGGACAAAGTTGGTGAAACTCTTGTCGCTCGGGATGCCCAGCGCATCAAGCTCCCGCGCCAACCAGGCGCGCAGGCGGGCGTTTTCGGACAGGCAATGGTCCGCAAACGCCCGGTCGCGTACGGCGGCCTCGGCCGCAGCAAGCTGCATCTCACCCAGATTGAACGGGCCGCGAATGCGGTTGAGCATATCGATCATTTCACGTGGGGCGTAGCCCCAGCCCACGCGCAGGCCGCCGAGACCGTAGAGCTTTGAGAATGTGCGGGTCATCACCACGTTCTCGCGCGCCTCAACCAGCGCCGCGCCGCCATCATATCCGTCCGCGAATTCCGCGTAGGCGCCGTCCAGCACCAGCACCGTATGCCCCGGCAGGCCATCGGCCAGCCGCGTGATCTCGGCCATATCCAGAAGTGTTGCCGTCGGGTTGGCGGGGTTCGTGATGAAGACAAGCCGGGTCGCCGGTGTCACGGCGGCAAGAATCTTGTCCACGTCCAGCCGGCGATTGGTTTCGTCGACTTCGACCGGCCTCGCCCCCGAAGCCAAAGCGCTGATCCGGTAAATCGAAAAGCCGTGCTCGGTATGGATTACCTCGGCACCCGGCCCACCGTACGCATAGCAGAGCAGCGCCAATATCTCGTCAGACCCAACGCCGCACACGATCCGGGCAGGATCGAGGTCATGGACCTCGCCAATCGCTTGGCGGAGCGTGCCGTGGTCCGTGCCAGGATAGCGGTGCAGGTTCTCCGCCGCTTGACGAAAGGCCTCCATCGCCTTTGGGCTCGGGCCATGGGGGTTTTCGTTGGCACTGAGCTTGAGGACCCGGGACTGGCCAGCGATCTTGCTTTGCCCGCCCTTATAGGGGGCAATCTCCATGATCCCGGATTGCGGGGTGGGCTTACGTGTCATCTTTGCCTGATCCTGACTGAAAAGCTTTTAGGGCGCGCACATATACGTGACCAGTTTTTTGCCGATCATCGGCTGAAGACCGCCGATCCTGACTTTGGAGCGCACCTAAGAAAAAGGCCGCGTATCTCCACGCGGCCTTTCACAAAACGGCGTCCGCGGCAGGAAGTTTAATTCTGCGCGTAATATTCGATGACCAGGTTCGGCTCCATCTGCACCGGATAGGGCACATCCCCCAGGCCGGGCGTTCGGACGAAGGTCGCCGCCATCTTAGAATGGTCCGCTTCGATGTAGTCTGGTACGTCGCGCTCGGGCAATTGCGAGGCTTCAATCACCAGCGCCAGTTGCTTGGACTTGTCGCGCACCGCCACGACGTCGCCTTCCTTGACGCGGTAGCTGGGAATGTTCACGCGCTGGCCGTTCACGGTGACATGGCCATGGTTCACGAACTGGCGGGCTGCAAAAACGGTCGCCACGAACTTGGCGCGGTAGACAACGGCGTCGAGACGGCGCTCGAGAAGGCCGATCAGGTTCTCGCCCGTATCGCCGCGCACACGTTCGGCTTCGGCATAGATGCGGCGGAACTGCTTTTCGGTCAGATCGCCGTAGTAGCCCTTGAGTTTCTGCTTGGCGCGGAGCTGCAGACCGAAGTCCGACAGCTGGCCCTTACGCCGCTGGCCGTGCTGGCCGGGGCCGTATTCGCGGCGGTTGACCGGGGATTTCGGACGACCCCAGATGTTTTCGCCCATCCGGCGGTCGATCTTGTACTTGGCAGACGTGCGTTTGGTCACGGCTGATCTCCTTCTGGTGCGCCGCCCGGCCGGGCGGCTATGAAGGGCGTTGTCCTTTCCCTTGCGGGCGACAGGCCTCCCCTTGCGGGGGCCACCAACACCAATGAAGGGTGGGCTTATACAAGCGTCCGGGCCGCTGTCAATGGCCACCGTAGGCCAAAAGCGCGGCTTCGGCCCGGGTCAGAACGCGGCGCGCGTGCGGACCGTAGTCCGTGGTCCCCGCTCCAAGTTCCGGCGCCACTTCGAAGAGGGCATTCCGCTGGTCGTCGGCGATCCCGCCCATATCCGCGTCAGCTGGGTGAAAGCTCTCACAGGGCAGACCATTCGCGACCAGAACCTCGTGGCGTTCAAGCATCAGGTGATGGTAGGTCACCCAGCGGGATGCGCGGTCGGTGCTGACGCGCCGGTCATCGACCAGGTGCTTTGACGCGACCAGAATCTCTTCCACCCCGAAAAGACCCCGCGCCGCGCCGCCGGAAAGAAGCACGCGGTGCTCCGGCGAAAGAAGAAGCATACTGTCGGGGTGTCCCGGGCCAAAGGCCGCCGCCTCAATGCGGATGGGCCGCAGGTGCGGCATGGCATAGAGCCGGGCACCGCCGATGTGTTGGTGCCCGTTCCAGAGCACAGGTTGCGGGCCGTTGTCGCGTGTTGTGACAAGGTCGCCGGGGCGGACGTCTTCGACAGGCCGATCGCCCGTCGGCGTCGCGATGTGCGTTGATGTGGTGAAGCACACCATCGAAACCTCAGCGCGGGCGCCGGACGTTGCGGGCGTGGCTCTGACCACCCAGAGGTCTGTGTCTCGCGGCGGCAGCGCCCCTTTTGCGACCAGTAGCTCGGTTGCCGAGGCCCGGATGACTGCGAACTCGAACATCCGGCGTCCGTCGGTGATCACAAACGCGGCGCCGCCCTCTTCGACATCTTCCGGTGCAGGCACTTCACGGTTACCGCGCACAACGGGCAGTTTCCTTGGTTTTGGCTGCACAGCACCAATGGTGCCGACTGCTCTGGGCGTCTCAAGCCGCAAGGCCTGCCGCACGGCCCCAATACAGACCGCATCGCCGCTCCAACGCCATCTTGAGCCCGGCTGCGCCGTTGCAAGCGCCGCCGCCTCAATGCCGTCTGTCCGTGTCTGCCCGCAAGAGATCACGAATGCTGTGGTATCCCACGCACTCACTGCCCACCCGTTTTTCTTTTCTGCTCCGCTGGAAGCCTAGCACGGACGAATCGGTGGCGAAAGACCGCCGATGTCGTTTAACCGCACTTGGAGTATCCGCAGTTCATGCAGGTCATGCAGCCTTCGACCATCTGCATTGTGTATTGCCCACAACTTGGGCAGGCGGGGCTCCGGGGAGCTTCGCCGACCTTCATAACCTCGGCTTGCGGATCAGTCTTCAGGCCCATGCCCTCGCCCTCGATAAAGCCGATCGAAATCATATGGCGTTCAATCACACCGCCAATCGCGGCAAGGATCGAAGGCACGTACTTGCCCTGCATCCAAGCCCCGCCGCGCGGGTCGAATACGGCTTTCAGCTCTTCCACCACAAACGACACGTCGCCGCCGCGCCGGAAAACCGCAGAGATCATGCGCGTGAGCGCCACCGTCCAGGCGAAATGCTCCATGTTCTTGGAGTTAATGAAGACCTCGAAAGGCCGCCGGTGGCCGCCCTGGACGATGTCGTTGATCGTGATGTAGATCGCGTGCTCGCTGTCGGGCCACTTCAGCTTATAGGTATTGCCCTCCAGCACCTGCGGCCTGTCGAGCGGTTCAGCGATATAAACCACATCGCCGTGAGGCGTCGCCGGTTCCGCCATCTCGGTGGAAACAACTTCGGGCGCGTCCGGCCCTTCACCTTCCCCGAACAAGAGCCACCGCGACGTTACGCCGAGTACCTTGGCCACGGCGCGCGCATCGCGATTTGTGGGCTTCGCACCCTCGTCCCAGCCAGCGATCCGGTCAGCTTCGACGCCGGACTGTTCCGCAAGCGCCGGGATGTCGGTGATTCCGACCGCAGCGGCAGCGGCTTCGATACGGCCCGCGATGGTGTCCTCTTTTGGTGCTTCCTCGGCCTTCGGCGCGGCTTCGGACACGCTCAGCACGCTGCCTGTGACGGCATTGGGCCGGTAGGTGGTGCAGCCTTTGCAGCCAGTGTCCCAGGCTTCCATGTAGACATGCTTGAAATCTTCAAAGCTGATGTCCGCCGGGCAGTTGATGGTTTTCGAGATCGAACTGTCGACCCATTTCTGCGCCGCTGCCTGCATGCGCACATGATCAAGCGGCGGCAGGGTCTGCGCGTTCACGAAATGATCAGGCAGATCCGCATCGCCGAACTTGTCGCGCCAGAGCTTGACGGCGTAGTCCACCACCTCTTCTTCGGTGCGACTGCCGTCTTTTTGCAGAACCTTTCGCGTGTAACTGTAAGCAAAGACCGGTTCTATCCCGGAACTGACGTTGCCCGCGTAAAGGCTGATCGTCCCCGTGGGCGCAATCGATGTCAGGAGCGCGTTGCGGATGCCGTGCTTGGCGATCGCCTCGCGCACGTCCTGATCCATGTGTTTCAGCGACCCGCTGGCAAGATAGGCATCGGCCTCAAAAAGCGGGAACGCGCCCTTTTCGCGGGCCAGATCGACAGAGGCCCGATAGGCCGCGCGGGCGATCAGATGCAGCCAGGCTTCTGTCTGCGCGGCGGCCTCTTCGGACCCGTAGCGCAAACCGACCATCAACAACGCATCCGCAAGCCCAGTGACCCCAAGCCCGATCCGCCGTTTTGCCTGCGCCTCGGCCCTCTGGGCCTCCAGAGGAAAGCGGCTGGCATCCACGGTGTTGTCCATCATCCGGACGGCTGTTGTTACCAGGTCATCGAGTTCCACCTCGTCGAGCGCGGCGCCTGTCTCGAAGGGCGCCTTGACCAGCCGGGCCAGATTGATCGAGCCCAGAAGACAGGCGCCATAGGGCGGCAGCGGTTGCTCGCCGCAGGGATTGGTTGCCGCGATGGTTTCGGCATAGGCGAGGTTGTTCATAGCATTGATACGGTTAATGAAAATGACACCGGGTTCGGCATAGTCGTAGGTCGCCTGCATGATCTGCTGCCAGAGATCCTGCGCCTTTACGGTTCGGTAGATCTTGCCCTCAAACACAAGATCCCAAGGCCCGTCCGCCTTAACCGCATCCATGAAAGCATCGGTGACCAGCACGCTGACATTGAACATGCGCAGGCGGGCGGGGTCGGATTTCGCGGCGATGAAGTCCTCGATATCAGGGTGATCGCAACGCATGGTCGCCATCATGGCGCCCCGTCGCGAGCCTGCGGACATTATGGTACGGCACATGGCATCCCAGACGTCCATAAAGCTGAGCGGTCCCGAGGCATCGGCGGCCACACCCTTGACGTCGGCGCCCTTCGGCCGGATCGTCGAGAAGTCATAGCCGATGCCGCCGCCCTGCTGCATGGTCAGCGCGGCTTCCTTCAGCCCGTCGAAGATTCCGCCCATGCTGTCGGGGACCGTGCCCATAACAAAACAGTTGAAAAGCGTTACAGACCGCGACGTCCCCGCGCCTGCTGTGATCCGGCCCGCGGGCAGGTAGCGGAAGTCGCTGAGCGCCTCGTAGAAGCGCCTTTCCCAGGACGACGGATCCTTTTCGACGGCGGCCAGCGCAGTGGCGATGCGGCGCCAGGTGTCTTCTACCGTGCCGTCTATGGGCGTTCCATCCGCCTCTTTGAAGCGGTATTTCATGTCCCAGATGGCTTCGGCGATCGGGGCGTCAAACCGGCTCATGGCAGCGAATCCTTTTTCAGGGCTCCCAAGAATAGCTAGGCTCCGGATTTAGCACAACACCTTGAAGGTTGCTCCGAGGTAGCTACGATATCGTGTAGGCCTTGGGGACGACTCTGTGGATAACTTTGTGAACCTGATCAAGCTTTGCGTCGGTGCCGAACGCGTCGACCACTTATTGCACTGGCAGGAGCAGCCGCGCGCCCATGGGCTGGACGGCTTGCCGCGCCATGTGACGCGCATGTGGCCAAAACGCGAAAGCGAGATCGTCAGCGGCGGGTCGCTTTACTGGGTGTTCAAGGGCCTGGTTCTCTGCCGCCAGCCCATCCTGCGCCTCGATGAGGTTCAGGGCAGCGACGGCATTCTGCGCTGTGGCATCGTGCTTGATCCGAACGTCACACGCACCGAAGCTATGCCCAAACGGCCCTTCCAGGGCTGGCGGTATCTGGATCCCGCCAAAGCGCCGCGCGATCTGCCGGAAGGCCGTCACCGCACCGAAGACCCGCTGCCCCCCAAGCTAGAGGCCGCCCTGGCCGAGATCGGCGTCAGATAAGCCCGATCCGCACCAAAAAGTCCTGCTCCTGCGCCGCTACGGGCTCTGCCGTTAGCGACCGGAATAGCGTGGCCTGGCTTGAGTGGATGACCGTCTCCAGTGCCCGCAGGTGGTTCGCATCCAACGTAGCCCCCGTTGACGTGATATCGGCAATGGCCTCAGCCGTCAGGTTCTTGACCGTGCCTTCGGTGGCACCTTGACTGTCGACCAGTTGATAATCCGCGACCCCGGTTTCTTTCAGGAAGGTCCGCACCAGCCGGTGGTATTTGGTCGCGATCCGTAGGCGGAACCCATGCCGGCGCCGGAACTGCGCCGCGACGGCGTCGAGATCATCCAGCGTCCAGACATCGACCCAAGCCTTCGGTACCGCGATGATCAGGTCCGCGTGCCCGAAGCCCATCGTGGTCAGTGGCACGACCTTCTGCTCCCATCCGGCGATCTTTTCCCGCACCACATCGGAACCCGTCACACCCAGGTGAATACGCCCGCGCGCCAGTTCGCCGGGGATCTCGCCCGCAGAGAGGAACCGAAGCTCGATCCCCGGGCTATCGTCCACGGCTCCGGCGTATTCGCGTTCAAGCCCCGTGCGCCGCAACGTCACGCCGCGCTTGGCAAACCAGCGGAAGGTATCCTCCATCAGCCGGCCTTTTGACGGAATACCCAGACGCAGGCTCATGTTCTCAACTCCAGCGTCAGCCCCGGGCGGATGACCGCGCCCACGGCTGGCACTGCGCGCCCCTGCCCCAGAACCCGGGTCAGCGCGTCGTACCTGCCGCCGGTGGCGACCGGCGTCGCCCCCGGTTCTTTGGGCTGGAAGCCGAAAACAAAGCCGTCGTAGTACTCCATCAGGCTCCGGCCATAGCTGGCCTCGAAGTGCAGGGTCCACAGGTCCGTGCCCCGCGCCTCAAGGGCAGAAAGCCGATCCGCAAACAGCGCCACGGCTTCTCTGATCGAAGCGTTTCCAAGGCTCTTCAGCGCCTCGGCTGCTTCGGGCACCGGACCTTTGATCGACAGCAGCGCGTCGATGAAACGGGCCTCGGCCCCCGGCAACGGCGGCTGCGCGGCCTCGTCCGCCAAAATGGAGAGGCGTTCCGCAATCTCGGCCTCGCTGCGCAAACCCACATGAGGTGCTGTGGTCGTCGCCACCTCCCGCACCTTGGCTGGCCGGGAAAACCGCGCGACCATGCTGCGGAAACGGGCGGGCCGCCAGATGTGCCGCATCAGAGCCGCCTTGCGCCGCTCGCTGGTGGTCAGCCCGGACACCGCCGCGATCAAGAGTCCGATGTCTCCGACTACCGGGCGAACGGGCAAACCGACGAGGGCCTCGGTCACCAGGGCAAAAACCTCGGCATCGGCCTCTGACACTTCCCCGCCGAACCGTTCGAACCCGACCTGAAGATACTCGCTGGCGCGGGACGGATCGTTTTCCTGCTGCCGGAAGACCTCGCCCGAGTAGGTGTAGCGCGCCGGGCCTGCGGCTCGGGCGATGTGGTCCTGCACCACGGGCACGGTGAAATCCGGACGCAGCATCTGCTCGCCGCGCAAGGGGTCAGAGGTCACGTAGGCCCGCGCGCGGATGTCTTCGCCATAAAGATCGAGAAGCGTTTCGGCGGGCAACAGGATATCCGGGTCCACGGGCATCGCGCCCGCGGCCAGAAACCCCGCCTGCAACCGGGCGCCTTCGGCCCGTATGTCGGCTTTCGTGGGCACCTGGGTCAGCCCTGGCTGTCCAGGGTCTTGCGCACCTCGGCCACAAGATCGGCACGGTCCACGTCCCGCTGCGCGGGCTGCGCTTTCCACTCCTCGTGGGTCGCTTCGCCGGCGAGTCTGGCGCCAAGCACCAGATCTTTGATCTGCACCCGTCCCGCAGCGGCCTCGTCGGCACCCTGGATGATGGCCACAGGCGCCCCGCGGCGATCGGCGTACTTAAGCTGGTTGCCGAAGTTCTTGGGGTTGCCCAGATAGACCTCGGCGCGGATGCCGGCGCTGCGCAGTTCCGTGACCATGATCTGGTAGTCCGCCATGCGGTCACGGTCCATTACTGTAATTACGACAGGGCCCCTTGCTTTCGACGTGATCCGCCCCTTGGCGCGAAGCGCGGCCAGCAACCGGTCGACCCCAATAGACACTCCCGTCGCCGGAACCGCCTGCCCGGTGAAGCGCTTGACCAGGTCGTCATAGCGCCCGCCGCCCGCCACGCTGCCAAACTGGCGCGGGCGGCCCTTTTCGTCGGTGATCTCAAAGGTCAGTTCCGCCTCATAGACCGGCCCGGTGTAGTAACCGAGACCGCGCACGACCGAGGGGTCGATGACAATCCGGTCCGGGCCGTAGCCCTGTGTTTCCAGAAAAGATGCAATCTCTTGCAGTTCCGCGACGCCTTCGCGCCCCGAAACGGACAAACCTACGAGGTCCGCTAGAACATCGGCCGTGGCCGCGCCGCTATCCCGCCGGGCGCCAGTAAATGCCATGATACGGTCTGCTTGCTCATCTGAAAGGCTTGCACCTTCAGTGAAATCGCCCGACGCGTCCTTGCGCCCTGCTCCTAGCAGCGCGCGCACGCCTTCCGTTCCAAGCCGGTCGAGCTTGTCGATGGCCCGCAGGACGATCCCGCGCTCGGCCTCGAATTTGCCCGGATCAGCGGGATCCAGAACGCCCGCCGCCTCCATCACCCCGTTCAGGACCTTCCGGTTGTTGATCCGGACGATATAGTCGCCGCGGGGAATGCCGACCGCTTCCAGCGTATCGGCCAGCATCGCGCAGATCTCGGCATCAGCGGCCACGCTGGCCGAACCGACCGTATCCGCGTCGCACTGGTAGAACTGCCGGTAGCGTCCGGGCCCGGGCTTTTCGTTGCGCCAGACCGGCCCCATGGCGAAACGGCGATAGGGGGTGGGCAGGTCGTTGCGGAATTGCGCATAGACCCGGGCCAGGGGTGCTGTCAGGTCATAGCGCAGCGCCAGCCAGTCGCCTTCATCCTCCTGCCAGGCAAAGACGCCTGCGTTTGGGCGGTCTACGTCGGGCAAGAATTTTCCCAGGGCTTCCACGGTCTCAACGGCGGAAGATTCCAGCGGATCGAAGCCATAAAGATGGTAGACCTCTGCGATCTTCGACAGCATGTCGGAGCGTTCGGTGACTTCGGCACCGAAATAGTCGCGGAAGCCCTTGGGCGTTTCGGCCCTGGGACGCGGCTGTTTCTTGACTTTCGCCATGGGGCACGCCCCCTTAGATCAGCAATGGGTCTCGGGCCGAGCGTTTAGCCCGCGCCAGAGACGGGGGCAAGCGTATGGGACGCAATGACTGAGCAGCACACCATAGAAGAACGCGTGGCGTATCTTTTGCGCAGCGTGGAAGAGCTGTCCGACGTGGTGGCGCGGCAGGACAAAGAAATCGCCCGTCTGATTGCGCGCGTCGAGATGTTGATGCAGCGCGAGGCCGAGCGGGAAGCCGAGGCTGGCGGCGGCGTGGTTCTCGGTGACGAGCGTCCGCCCCACTATTGAAGCGGCAGTGCTGTAGTCGATTTGATCTCCTTCAGCGCAAAGCTTGAGACCACCGACTGCACGTATTCGCTGCGCAAAACGTTGCGGGTCATGAAGACCTCGTAGGCCTCGACGTCCCGGCAGCGGATTTTAAGGATGTAATCGGCGGTGCCGCTGACCGAATGACATTCGAGGATTTCCGGCAGCCGCTTGACGAGCGCGGCAAAGCCGTCGACGGCGGCTTCATTGTGATCGTGAAGCGAAACCGAGGCCAGAACGCAAAGCTTGGCACCCGCCTTTGCCGGGTCGAGAAGGGCGACGCGAGACCGGATCAGGCCCGTCGCTTCGAACTCCTGCAGTTTTCGCCAAAGCGTGCTTTGCGCCATACCGATCGTCTCGGCTAGCTCTGCCAGCGACCGCGTGGTGTCTGACTGGATTTCATCCAGAAGACGCTTTTCCTGATCAGAAAATTTCACCTTTTGTCCAAATTCGGATTTTCCTTCCGAACTATGCGCGGGGAGCAGGAAAATTGAAAGCAATTTTCAGGACAACCCGTGCAGACTTGCACGCAAAGGGAGAAAACCGATGGCCTATGCCTCCAAGACACCCGATGCAGCCGGGCGTTATCACTATTCGGAAACCGAAACCGCGGTCTGGCGCCAGCTTTTCGACCGGCAGTACGAGTTTTTGCAGGATCACGCCTGCCGCGCCTTTCTGGACGGTCTGGACACCTTGGGGATCGGGGCGAAGGCGATACCACAGGTGGTGGACGTCGATGCACGCCTCGGTGCGCTGACAGGCGCCGGGGTCAAGGGCGTTGCCGCGCTGATCCCGAAGGATGAGTTTTCGACGCTCCTCAGCGAGCGCCGCTTCCCCGTAGCGACCTTCATCCGGCGTCCCGAACACCTCGACTATATCGAAGAGCCCGATGTCTTTCACGAGGTCTTCGGTCATGCGCCCATGCTCACCGATCCGGATTTCTGCAGGTTTCTCGAAGCTTTCGGGACGCTGGCGCTGACCCTCGGCGAGGACCGTCAGGAACGGCTGTTTCGGCTTTTCTGGTTTACCGTCGAATTTGGCCTGATCCGCGAAGGCGGGCGGCTGAAGGCCTTTGGTGCGGGTATCTGTTCGTCGCCGTCCGAGGCGCGCCACGCGCTTTTGGGCGACGCGAGGCGCGAGCCCTTCGATCTCATGACCGTTCTGCGCACGCCTTACCGGATCGACATCGTCCAACCGGTCTATTTCGTGATCGACAGCTTTGCCCAGCTGGCGACGACACTGGAAAGCGACATGGCCGGGTCGATCGATGCCGCCGCCGTGATGGGCGACCTGCCTGCAAGTTTCGATGCCGCCGCATGAATCAGGTCGATCTCTCCCGCCTGCGCCTAGCCGTCTTGAGGTGACGGAAGATCTTTGAGCCGAAAGAAACCGACGTCGTTCAGGCATTCGAACTCATAAAGAGACGTAAACCGGGGATCGCGCAACAGGTCTTGCAGCACGATCTCAAGCGTGCGCCGCGACTGGACCGCCTCTTTGTCGCATCCCCCCAGCGCCGGGGCGATCAGCGCAGGCAGTTCCTCAAAGAACACGTCGCGGTCGAACCCGCCGTGGTTCTTGGGGCGCCCGGTGTGGTCGCGGCCGGCCATAGCCATCTTTGTCCAGTTGAGCCCCATCAGATCGTAGATCGGGCCGTCATAGGTCATTGAAATTCCGCCAGCAGCTACGATGCCCACCGACGGTGTGCCGGGGTAGGCATTCAGACGCTGCCCCACTTCGCGACCTTCCCTCGCGATCAAAAGCTCGCGCCACAGGTAGCCCCCATTGCGTATGTAGGCAGACCAGGCCGCGAGGATCGCCAGGCCAGCCGCAACCGCATGGACCGGAAGCCGCCCTGACAGGCGCGCATCCACCCACCCCAACGCGCTGAGCACTGGAAGAATGGCGAAGGGGATCATGAGCGGTAGGAACATCTGCAAGAAGCGATGCCCGCCAAAGTGATCGCCGCCAAGCACGGCGTACATGGCTGCGCCGGCCAGAACCAAGGCCAGCGCTGCCAGAAACGCGCGCAAAAAGCCGCCTCCCGTGCGCAGGCCCACGGGCAGGGCGGCCAAAAAGCCAAGGACCAGCACCGCATTCAAAGGATGGAAAAGGAATGTCCAGACGTAGTAAAATCCATATGCCAGTTGATCGAGGTAGCTGGTGGACACCTTGGCATAGAAGGTGTTCGGAACGGGGACCCCGAAGTAGCTCAGCCGAAGGGCGGTCAGGGCGCCGACCGCGACGAGAACAGCCAGCCCGGACACTGCGCCAGTTCGAAGGGCACGCCAGGCATCATCGCCCCAGACGAGCAGAACGGCCAAACCCGAGAAACCCAGACCAGCCGCGACGCCTTCTGGACGGCAAAACGCCACCAGGACCAGAACGGCAATGAAACCCGCCGTGCTCCGAGAACCGGAGGAAGCGGGCAATTTCAGCAATAGCAAGAATGCCAAGGCGTTCAGGAACACCCAGAGCGTGACGTCCATATAGCTCCAGACCGCCCAGCCCCAGAATGTTGGAAAGGCTAGAAACGTCAGACAGGCCGCGGCGGCCGCGGCGCCGCCGTCGTGACCGGCGAGATCCGCGATGTGGCGGGCGATGCGCATTGTCACAAGGACAGTGCCAGCCCCCAGACAAAAACCCAGAAGCGCCAGAAAAACCTCGGCCCGACCAAATAACGAGAACGCAAGCGTATTGATGGCCGTCCAGAGCGCCGAAGTTGAGCCTTCAACCCGCTCACCGCCGACGAAATAGACATAGCCGTGTCCGTGCGCGATGTTCTCTGCGTAGTTCATCGTAATGTTGGCGTCGTCGAAACCGACACCGGCGCGCAGGATGGCGCCCGTTAACGCACTGGCCGCAACCGCCACCAGGAAAGCCATGCGTATATCGCGCATGAAGGTCACCGGAGAGGTCCGGCCATATCAAAGACGTCTTCGACGGTCATCACCCCGGGCAGAGATTTCAGTGCACCTTTGACCTGGGGCGTCACGGGGAAATCGCCGGGCAACGCGAGGTCCACCTCGCCGAGGTCGTCGCCGGCCATCGCGCAGAGCGTCACCGGCCCAAGAATACGCGTGTTGCCATTGTCGGCGGCGGCCCGGCTCAGGACCGACCAGACCGGATCGATAGCGACGACATCTTCGATAAACACACGCAGACCGGCGCCGCCGCCTTCGATGGCGGTGTCGATGGGTTTGGCGCCCTTGGCGAGCAGCTTGAGCTGATCGGCCTCCATGGTCGCCTCGACGGTCAGAAGAACCCGGCTACCGCTGTCGAGGAAATCGCGCGAAGCTTCGAGGGTTTCCGAGAACATGGTCACTTCATACTGGCCCGTCGGATCGCTCAGTTGCACGAAGGCAAAGCGGTTGCCGCGCGCGGACTTCCGTTCCTGCCGGCTGGCCACCGTTCCCGCCATCTTGGCGATGGCTGGCGCTCGTTCGGCGGTTCTGGTGACCTCTTCCAGCGTCTGCACACCGTCACGTTTCAGGCGCGGCATGTAGTCGTCAAGCGGGTGACCCGAGAGATAAAAACCAACGGCGGTGAATTCCTCGGCCAGACGTTCGGCAGGCAGCCAGTCGTCAAAGGGCATGATGCGGGGTTCGGGCAGATCGTCTCCACTGTCGCCAAAAAGCGAAACCTGGTTCGAGTTCTGCTGATCATGGACCGCGGCAGAATAGGCGACGAGCGCGTCGAGGTTTTCGAAAACGCGGCGGCGGTTCGGGTCGAGCTGATCGAAGGCGCCGGAACGCGCCAGCATTTCAAGAGGCCGCTTGCCCACTCGCTTGAGATCCACCCGCCGCGCCAGATCAAACACCGTGGCAAAGGGCGCATCGCCCCGGCCTTCGGTGATCAGCTTCATGGCTTCAGCTCCCACGTTCTTGAGCGCGCCAAGGGCATAGACGACCTTGTCGTCCACAACGGAAAACACGGCATCTGCCCGGTTCACGCAGGGCGGAACGATCTCGATCCCGAGGCCGCCGCGACCTTGCGGCTTGCGGACTTCGTCGGCGTAGACCGCCAGCTTTTCGGTCAAGTGCAGATCGCAGTTCATAACACCTGCCATGAACTCCACGGGATGGTTCGCCTTCAGCCAGGCCGTCTGGTAGCTGACCACCGCATAGGCGGCGGCGTGGGATTTGTTGAAGCCGTAGTTGGCGAATTTCTCCAAGAGGTCCCAGACCTCGGTCGCCTTCGCCTTGTCCACACCGTTTTCCGCTGAGCCTTTCAGGAACTTCGGCTTTTCGGCGTCCATTGCTTCCTTGATCTTCTTGCCCATGGCGCGCCGCAAAAGGTCTGCGCCCCCAAGGGAGTAGCCCGCCATCTCCTGGGCGATCTGCATCACCTGTTCCTGGTAGACGATGATGCCTTGGGTTTCGTCGAGGATGTGGTCGATCGAGGGGTGTAGGAATTCGCGTGCGCGCAGTTCGTTCTTCACCTCGCAGAACGTCGGGATGTTCTCCATCGGGCCGGGCCGGTAGAGCGCCACAAGCGCGATGATATCCTCGATGCACGTTGGCTTCATGCGCTTCAGAGCATCCATCATTCCCGAGCTTTCCACCTGGAACACGGCCACAGTGCGGGCGTCGGAATATAGTTTGTAGGTTTTTTCGTCGTCGAGCGGGATGCGGTCGATATCGACCTCGCGCCCCTGCCCCGCAAGAATATCGAGCGCGTTCTGAATGACCGTCAGTGTCTTTAGGCCCAGAAAGTCGAACTTCACCAGCCCGGCTTGCTCGACCCATTTCATGTTGAACTGGGTTGCGGGCATCTCCGACTTGGGATCGCGGTAGAGCGGGACCAGTTCGTCAAGCGCCCGGTCGCCGATCACCACGCCCGCGGCATGGGTAGAGGCATTGCGCAAAAGCCCCTCTACCTGCTGACCATAGGTCAGAAGCCTGTCCACAACCTCTTCGCGCTTTGCTTCTTCGCGCAGGCGAGGCTCGTCGGCCAGCGCCTTTTGGATGCTGACGGGCTTGACGCCTTCGACGGGGATCATCTTGGACAGGCGGTCCACCTGCCCATAGGGCATCTGGAGCACGCGACCCACATCGCGCACCGCGGCTTTCGACAAAAGGGCGCCGAAGGTGATGATTTGCCCGACCTTCTCCCGCCCGTACTTTTCCTGCACGTAGCGAATGACCTCTTCCCGGCGGTCCATGCAGAAGTCGATGTCGAAATCCGGCATCGACACTCGCTCGGGGTTGAGGAAGCGCTCGAAGAGCAGGCTATAACGCAGGGGATCAAGGTCGGTGATCGTCAGCGCATAGGCCACGAGGCTGCCCGCACCCGATCCACGACCGGGGCCAACGGGAATGCCTTGATCTTTGGCCCATTTGATGAAGTCGGCAACGATCAGAAAGTAGCCCGGAAAGCCCATGCCTTCGATGATGCCAAGCTCAAACTCAAGGCGCGCTTGGTAGTCTTCCATAGACGCAGCGTGGGGGATGACCGCAAGTCGGGCCTTCAGGCCATCCTGTGCCTGTCGCCTGAGTTCCTCAACTTCGTCGTCGGCGAACTTCGGCAGGATCGGATCGTGCTTGCGAGCGCGGAAGGCGCAGCGTCGGGCGATTTCGACCGTATTGTCGATGGCCTCAGGCAGGTCGGCAAAGAGGGTCGCCATCTCCTGTGGCGTTTTGAAGTAGTGCTGCGCCGTTAGGCGACGGCGCGGCGCCTGCTGGTCCACATAGGCCCCTTCGGCAATGCAGATCAGCGCGTCATGGGCCTCGTACATCGTTGGTTCGGGGAAATAGACGTCATTGGTCGCCACCAGCGGCAGATCGTGGGCATAGGCCAGCTCCACATGTCCGCGCTCGGTCAGCGCTTCGACCTCCTGCGCGCCGCTTTCTCCCGGGTGGCGCTGCAACTCGATATAGAGGCGATCCGCATAAATGCTCTTCAGGCGCTCCAGAAACGCCTCTGCCGCCTCCGTCTGACCGTTTGCGATAAGCGACCCCAAAGGGCCACCTGGGCCGCCGGTCAGGCAAATCAGGTCTTCACCGCAGGCCGCCAGTTCTTCGACCGTCACGCTCACGAAGGGCCGCTCGGAATCAAGATAGGCAAAGCTGTTCAGCTTCATCAGGTTTTCATAGCCGCGCCGCGACTGCGCCAGCAGAACGAGGGGCGCCGGGGCCTTTGGCCTGTCCCCCGGTCGGGCCGTCAGGTAGGCCACATCGATCTGGCAGCCGATAATTGGCTGGACGCCTGTTTTCGCCGCGCTTTCCGAAAACTCCAGTGCGCAGAACATGTTGTTGGTGTCCGTCACGGCGACGGCGGGCATACCGGCGTCCGCGGCCAGTTTCGCCAGCCCCTTGGTGCGCACGGCGCCTTCCAGAAGCGAATACTCCGTATGCAGGCGGAGGTGGATGAATCGCGGATCGTTGCCCATGGCAAAACCATATGTTGCGGCTGCGCCCTTGAGAAGGGCAATCGATGGTCCTTCTGCGCCCCAGGCCTGCGGGACGGCAACGATCCGCAACAGGCGCTCAGGTTCGCCGTTCGCACAATAAGCAGGCATATGTCGCAAGACGCGGCGTTAGGTCGCCAGCACGGGCTTGCAAACGCCCGCGTTTCACGGTTTTCTCGGCTCTGGCCAGCGGGCTGTCGGACCTCTTTACGCCGCATCGGGGGGTCGGACCGGGGCCCAGTGCAAAAGAAAGCGGCGGGTTTTGGCACATGGAGGTTGCGTTTCTTCTGAACGGAGAAACCGTGCGCGTGGTGGATGAGCCGCCCCTGCGCACACTTCTCGACTGGCTTCGGGACCGTCGCGGTCTGACCGGCACGAAGGAAGGCTGCAACGAGGGCGACTGCGGTGCCTGCACGGTGATGGTCACCGATGCCGAAGGGTCGCGCGCGCTTAACGCCTGCATCCTGTTTTTGCCACAGCTTCAGGGCAAAGCGGTCCGCACGGTCGAAGGGATGGCGGGGCCCGGGGGCGCGCTCCATCCGGTGCAATCGGCCATGGTAACCCACCACGGATCGCAATGCGGTTTCTGCACGCCGGGCTTCATCGTCGCGATGGCAGTGGCACATCTGAACGGGCAGACCGACCACGATAACCGGCTGGCGGGAAACCTTTGCCGTTGCACAGGCTACGCTCCGATCATCCGCGCGGCCGAGGCGGCGGCAGATGCGCCCGTTCCCGACTGGATCAAAGAAGATGCCAACTGGGTTGCGGCGCAGTCCGCCGGGCACACCAATGAACACGCCGCGCGCCCGACGACCGAGGACGCACTGGCCGACTGGTACACCCGGCACCCGGACGGAACGCTGATCGCCGGAGCGACGGACGTCGGCCTTTGGGTGACCAAGGACATGCGCGAACTGGGACCGGTCGCATTTCTGGGCGGCATTACGGATATGCGCCGGATCGAGATCACCGACGGCGGGATATTTCTGGGTGCCATGGCTCCACTCGACAAGGTGTGTGAGGCCATCGGCCCCCAATTCCCCGATTTCGCGGAACTCATCCGCCGCTACGGTTCCGTTCAGGTACGGGGCGCGGCGACCCTTGGCGGGAATATCGCCAACGGCTCGCCTATCGGCGACGGCCCGCCCGCGTTGATCGCGCTCGGCGCGATCTTGCACCTGCGCAAAGGGTCAGACAGGCGCCAGATACCGCTGGAGGAGTTCTTCCTCGACTACGGCAAGCAGGACCGCGACCCGGGCGAATTCGTCACCGGCGTCAGCATCCCGCGCCAACCCGACCGGCTGAAATGCTACAAGCTGTCCAAACGCTTCGACCAGGATATCTCAGCGGTGTGCGGGTGCTTCAACCTGACGGTCAGAGACGGGGCCGTGACCGCCGCGCGGATCGCGTTTGGGGGTCTGGCGGGAATACCGAAGCGGGCGAGGCATGTGGAGGCCAGGCTTGCCGGCCAGCCCTGGTCCGAGGCGACCGTCCGCGCGGCCATGGCCGCCTTTGACGCCGATTTCACGCCGCTCAGCGATATGCGCGCCTCTGCTGACTATCGCCTGACCACCGCTCGCAACATGCTGATGCGGTACTTCCTTGAAGATCAGGGCGTCCCGGCACGCGTTCTGGAGATCCAGCCGTGAGCGTTGCAAAGCCCCTGCCACATGACGCGGCGGCACTCCATGTGACCGGAGAGGCGCGGTATGTCGACGATATTCCGGTGCCCGCCGGCACGCTGCACGTCGCCTTCGGGACGTCGGACATCGCCCATGGCGAGATCACAGCGCTCGACCTCGCCGAGGTCACCGCCGCACCGGGCGTAGTTGCCGTTCTGACGGCAGACGATCTGCCCGCTGCCAACGATGTTTCCCCCTCACCGTACCACGAGCCCCTTTTGGCCGAAGGGGCAGTTCATTACGTCGGTCAACCGATCTTCGCCGTTGTCGCGGAAAGCCACCTTGCCGCCAGAGCCGCAGCGCGAAGGGGGAGGGTCACATACAGCGAGCGTCCCCCGCTTCTGAGTATTGACGCCGCTCTTGCGGCAGGCAGCCGATACGAGGACGGGCCGCGCATTTACGGGCGCGGCGATCCGGACGCGGCAATCGCTGCGGCGGCGCACCGGATCGAAGGGCGGATCGAGATCGGCGGGCAAGAGCATTTCTACCTCGAAGGTCAGGCCGCGCTCGCTCTGCCGCAGGAAGGCGGGGACATGATCGTCCATTCGTCTTCGCAGCATCCGACCGAGGTTCAGCACAAGGTCGCGGATGCGCTTGGCCTGCCAATGAACGCCGTGCGGGTAGAGGTTCGCCGGATGGGGGGCGGCTTCGGCGGCAAGGAAAGCCAGGGCAACGCGCTGGCGGTGATTTGCGCGGTTGCAGCTCGGCTTACGGGACGCGCCTGCAAGATGCGCTACGACCGCGACGACGACATGGCCATCACCGGTAAACGGCACCCCTTCCGCATCGATTACCGGGTCGGAATGGATGCATGCGGGCGTATCGAGGGCATCGTGTTCGAGCAGTGCTCGGACTGCGGTTGGTCCATGGACCTCAGCCTGCCGGTGTCCGACCGGGCGATGCTGCACGCCGACAACGCCTACTTCCTGCGCCAAGTGCGGATCACCAGCCACCGGCTGCGCACTAACACACAGTCGCATACGGCGTTCCGCGGCTTCGGCGGTCCGCAGGGCGTTCTGGGGATCGAGCGCGTGATCGACCACATTGCCCACGCGCTTGGAAAGGACCCGCTGGCGGTGCGGCGACTGAACTACTACGACCCCTCTCCCGCCAAGGCGCGGACCGTGACGCCGTATCACATGACGGTCGAGGACTGCATCCTCGATCCTCTGACCGAAAAGCTCGCCGTCACCAGCAACTATGCCGCCCGGCGGGCCGCCATACGCCAGTGGAACGACACTAGCCCCGTGTTGAAAAAGGGGATCGCTCTGACACCGGTGAAATTCGGCATCAGCTTTACGCTGACCCACCTCAACCAGGCGGGCGCGCTTGTCCATGTCTATCAGGACGGGTCGATCCACATGAACCATGGCGGCACCGAGATGGGCCAGGGCCTGTTTCAGAAAGTGGCGCAGGTCGCTGCCAGCCGCTTCGGTGTCTCGCTTGAGCAGGTCAAAATCACCGCCACGGATACAGCCAAGGTGCCCAATACCTCGGCCACGGCGGCCTCGTCCGGGTCGGATCTGAACGGCATGGCGGTCAAAGCCGCCTGCGACGAGATCCGCGACCGTCTGGCCATGTTCTGGGCCGAACGGCATCAGGCCGAGGCGGCAGAGGTGCGGTTCGCGGACGATGCCGTGCATCTGGGCGGCCAGTCTACGCCCTTCGCCGAAGTTGTGAAAGCCGCCTACATGGACCGCGTCAGCCTGAGCGCGACGGGTTTCTACAAAACGCCCAAGATCGTCTGGGACCGGATAAAGGGAACAGGGCGACCATTTTTCTACTTCGCCTATGGCGCCGCAGTGACCGAGGTGGTGATCGATAACCTGACGGGTGAAAACCGCATCCTGCGCACAGACATCCTGCATGACTGTGGCGCCTCGCTGAACCCGGCACTCGATATCGGCCAGATCGAAGGCGGCTACGTGCAGGGCGCCGGCTGGCTGACGACCGAGGAACTGGTCTGGGACAGCAAAGGCCGCCTGCGTACCCACGCGCCCTCCACCTACAAGATCCCGGCCTGCTCAGACCGGCCCGATGTGTTCAACGTGTCGCTCTGGGACGCAGAGAACCGGGAAGACACCATCTATCGCTCCAAAGCCGTGGGCGAGCCGCCACTGATGCTGGGGATCTCGGCGTTTCTGGCACTGTCGGACGCCGCTGCCGCCTGCGGCCCGGCCTACCCGAACCTGCAGGCCCCCGCGACACCGGAAGAGGTTCTGGCCGCCGTGGCGCGGGCGCGAGGCACCACATGAGTTTCGACCTCGCCCGCCTGACCCGCGCGGTCGATGCGCATACCCGCGTCGCGCGCATCGTCATCGCCTATCACAAAGGGTCGACCCCCAGAGAGGCAGGCACCGCGATGCTGGTTTGGAGGGACGGCCAGTCGGGTAGTATCGGCGGCGGCGCGCTAGAGTATCGCGCCACCGAGTCCGCCCGCCAGATGCTGGCGCAGGGAGCGACAGCGCGGGTGGACAACCAAGCGCTTGGTCCGGCTCTGGCACAGTGCTGCGGTGGGGCGGTCACGCTTGTGACAGAGGTCTTCGATGGGGCGTCCCTGCGCGATCTGGCGTCCCGCGCCGTGGGCGGCCACGTATCACGCCCGGTTTCCGTCACATCAACGCCGCCGCCCGCCTTCACTGGCGACATCCTGCTCAGCGGCGGGTGGCTCTGCGAAGCGTTCGGCCCCGACAGTCTGCCGGTCTGGGTCTATGGCGCCGGACATGTGGGACGCGCCCTTGCGGCAGTGCTTGCGCCAGTACCGGAGGTCGCGGTGACGGTCATCGACACCGCAGCGGAGCGGCTTGCAGGATTGCCCCCGGAGACCGAAGGTCTGGTGGCAGCCGAGCCCGCACGCGCCGTGCGTCATGCACCGCCCGGCGCTTTCCACTATGTGATGACCTACTCCCACGCCCATGATCTTGAGATTTGTGCGGCAATTCTCGGGCGGTCCTTTCGGTTTTGCGGCCTGATCGGATCAGCCACCAAATGGGCACGTTTCCGCAAGCGCCTTTTGTCCCTCGGACACAGCGAAAGCGCGGTAGCGCGCATCACCTGCCCCATTGGCGATCCGTCCCTCGGGAAGGCACCCCAAGCCATCGCGCTTGGCGTGTCGGTCGATCTTCTGCGAACTCTCGCGCACCCCTTTCGGACGGAGGCCGCGGAATGACGGCGCCGCTTCTTTCGCTTCAGGGCCTGACCAAGGCCTATCCGGGCGTCGTCGCCAACGATGACGTATCCTTCGACATCGCACCCGGCGAGGTGCACGCCCTGCTCGGCGAAAACGGCGCGGGCAAGTCGACCTTGGTGAAAATGATCTACGGGCTCATTCGTCCCGATCATGGCGAGATGGCCTTCGGCGGAGCACCCTACGTTCCGGCTAACCCCAGCATGGCGCGGGCAACCGGCATTGCCATGGTGTTTCAGCATTTTTCGCTTTTCGAGGCGCTGAATGTGGCCGAGAACGTCGCACTTGGGATGGAAACGCCGCCCAAACAGGCGGTTCTGTCGAGCCAGATCGCGGAGGTATCCGAGACCTATGGCCTGCCGCTCGACCCCGAGCGACTGGTGGGCGATCTTTCGGCAGGCGAGCGGCAGCGCGTTGAGATCATCCGTTGCCTGCTACAGGACCCGAAGCTTCTGATCATGGATGAACCTACATCGGTCCTGACACCGCAAGAGGTCGAGATCCTGTTCCAAACACTGCGCAAGCTGAAAGCCGAGGGCACGTCGATCCTTTACATCAGCCACAAGTTGGAAGAGATCCGCGCGCTTTGTGACAACGCCACGATACTGCGCCTTGGAAAAGTGGTGGGGCGCTGCGATCCACGAGAGAAGTCGGCACGTGAACTGGCCGAGATGATGGTCGGCCAGAGCCTGCATCAACCCAACAAGCCACCACATGAAAGAGGCGAGAACGCGCTGGAGATTAAGGCGCTGTCCGTGGCTTCGCCCGCGCAATTCGGCACCTCGCTTAAGGACATTTCGGTGACCGTGCGCGCCGGGGAAATCCTGGGCATCGGCGGGGTGGCAGGGAACGGGCAAGACGAACTATTGGGCGCGCTTTCGGGCGAAATTCGCAGCCCGGCGTCCGCCATCCTTGCCTTTGGGACGCCCATCGGGACCTTGCCGCCAACCGAGCGCCGCAAGCTGGGCGTCCTAGCCGCGCCTGAGGAACGGTTGGGCCATGCCGCCGCGCCCGATATGAGCCTGACGGAAAACGCTGCAATGACCGGCGTTGTGCGCAAGAACCTTGCCACGCGCGGGTTTCTTGACTGGCCGGCGGCGCGCCGCTTTGCCGAAGAGGTGATCGCGGGGTTCGACGTGCGCACTCCGGGCCCGACCCACGCGGCGCGGTCACTGTCGGGGGGCAACCTGCAGAAATTCGTCATTGGCCGCGAGGTGTTGCAGGATCCGAAAATCCTTGTCGTGAACCAGCCCACCTGGGGCGTCGATGCGGCGGCGGCGGCGGCGATCCGGCAGGCGCTGCTTGATCTTGCGTCGGGCGGCGCTGCGGTTGTGGTGATCAGCCAGGATCTCGACGAATTGATGGAGATCGCCGACCGCTTTGCCGCGCTGAACGAAGGGCGCCTGACCGCGCCGCGCCCCGTTCAAGGGCTGAGCGTCGACGAAATCGGCCTGATGATGGGGGGTGCCCACGACATGCATGTAGCCGAGACCGTGCGATGATCCGGCTGGAAAAACGCCCCGAACCCTCGCGCATATGGGCCTGGGCTACGCCGCCCCTGGCGGTCTTTCTGACAATGATTGCTGGCGGACTAATGTTTGCGCTTCTGGGCAAGGACCCTTTCGAGGCGATCCGCACGATCTTCTGGGACCCGCTCTTCAATGAACAATTCGCCGCCTTCTCGCGACCGCAGCTCCTGGTGAAGGCCGGTCCGCTGATCCTGATCGCCATTGGCCTGTCGCTGGGCTTTCGTGCGGGTATCTGGAACATTGGCGCCGAAGGCCAATACATCATGGGCGCGATCGTGGGCGGTGGTGTGGGACTGGCGATGTTCCCCTCGGACGGTTGGTACGTTTATCCGGCCATGGTGATCGCGGGGGGGCTTGGCGGATGGGCTTGGGCCATGATCCCCGCCATTTTGCGAACACGGTTCCGGACCAATGAAATCCTTGTCTCTCTGCTCTTGGTCTATGTTGCCGAGCAGCTGCTTGCCTCCGTGTCGCTCGGCCTTCTGCGCAACCCCGATGGCGGGGGGTTCCCGGGGTCGCGGAATTTCGAAGATTTTCCCGCTGCCGATAATCAGGAAATCATCGCGGGCACCGGCCTGCACTGGGGCGTCATCACCGCCTTCGCCGCCGTGATCATTGCCTATATCCTGCTCAATCGGCACATTCTGGGCTTTCAGATCCGCCTGACTGGGGAGGCCCCCCGCGCAGCCAGGTTCGCCGGAGTGAACCCGAATCGACTGATCATCTTTTGCCTCGGGGCATCTGGGGCGCTGGCGGGCTTGGCCGGGCTCTTCGAGGTAACGGGTCCAGCGGGCCAGATCAGCATCGACTTCAACTCAGGCTACGGGTTCACTGCGATCATCGTCGCCTTTCTGGGGCGCCTGCATCCCATCGGCATCCTGCTTGCAGGTCTCCTTATGGCGCTGACCTACATAGGCGGCGAACTCGCGCAGTTCATGCTGGGCCTGCCTGCTGCCGCAATACAGGCGTTTCAGGGGATGCTACTGTTCTTCCTGCTCGCGGTCGATGTGCTGACAAACTACCGGTTCCGCTTTGGCCGGGTGGAGGCTGCTTGATGGATCTGGCAGGTATCAACCCCGTCCTTCTTCTGGCTTCGTTGATGGTCGCGTCGACACCGATCCTGCTGGCCGCCATTGGCGAGCTTGTGGTCGAGAAATCGGGCGTCCTCAATCTGGGCGTTGAGGGGATGATGATCACCGGCGCGATTTGCGGCTTTGCCGTGGCGGTGAACACAGGCTCGCCGGCCGTAGGTTTCATGGGTGCAGCCCTGGGCGGGGCGCTCTTGTCGCTGGTTTTTGCCGTTCTCACACAGGTCTTCCTGTCGAACCAAGTTGCGACCGGGCTTGCACTGACGCTCTTCGGACTTGGGCTGTCGTCGCTGATGGGTCAGAGTTACGTCGGGATCAAACCTCCGTCGACGCCGGAGATCGCAGTTCCGATTTTGTCGGACATCCCGGTCCTCGGCCAAATCCTTTTTCAGCATGATCTGATGGTTTACTTCAGCCTCGCGCTTGTCGCCGGTGTCTGGGCTGTTCTGAAATACACCCGTATCGGTCTGATCGTCCGGGCCGTGGGCGAAAACCACGACGCGGCCCATGCTCTTGGGTACAGAGTCGTGCTGATCCGGGTCGCTTGTATCGCCTTTGGCGGCGCCTGCGCCGGCCTCGGAGGCGCTTATCTGTCGCTCGTCAGGGTCCCGCAGTGGACCGAGGGCATGACCGCAGGCGCCGGCTGGATCGCGCTGGCGATCGTCGTATTTGCGTCCTGGCGAGCGGGACGGGTTCTTATCGGTGCCTATCTTTTTGGCGGGGTGACCGTTTTGCAGCTGAACCTGCAGGCCGCAGGCGTGGCCATCCCGGTCGAGTACTTGTCCATGAGCCCCTATCTGATAACCATCGTCGTGCTGGTCATCATGTCTGCGGACCGTTCGCGCGCAGCGTTGTCAGCACCCGCCTCGCTGGGGCGAAGTTTCCATGCCTCTTCGTAGATTAGAGGTTTTCTGCCGAACGGGTGCCCCGCACCCCAACAAGACCACCAATGGGGAGACCAACAAACCATGTCCATAAAAGCACTTCTGACCGGCGCCGCACTCGCGCTTGGTCTGGCCGGCGCCGCCTTCGCGCAAACCAAGGTCGGCTTTGTCTACGTCGGCCCGATCGGCGACGGTGGCTGGACCTATGAACACAACGAAGGCCGCCTGGCCGTCGAAGAGGCCTTTGGCGACCAAGTCGAGACCACCTACGTGGAAAACGTGCCGGAAGGTGCCGACGCCGAACGCGTTCTCACGCAGATGGCGCTCTCTGGCCACGACCTGATCTTCACGACGTCCTTTGGTTACATGGACCCGACGATCAGCGTCGCCGAAAAATTCCCTGATGTGAAATTCGAACACGCCACGGGCTACAAGCGCGCCGACAACGTATCGACCTACTCGGCACGGTTCTATGAAGGCCGGGCCGTCATCGGGCACATCGCCGGTAAGATGACGAAAACCAACAAGATCGGCTATATTGCATCGTTCCCGATCCCCGAGGTGATCCGCGGCATCAACGCGGCATATCTGCACGCCCAGAAAGTGAACCCGGATGTCGAGATGTCGGTGATCTGGGTTTACACATGGTTCGATCCCGCCAAGGAAGCGGACGCTGCAAAAGCGCTGATCGAGCAGGGTGTCGACGTGGTCATGCAGCACACCGATTCCACCGCGCCGCAGGCGGCCGCCGAAGCCGAGGAAGGTGTGATCACCTTCGGTCAGGCGTCCGACATGTTCGAATACGCCCCTGTGCCGCGGGTGACCTCGATCATCGACAACTGGGCGCCCTACTATATCGAGCGTGTGAGGGCTGTCATGGATGGCACATGGGAAAGCGTCGATACCTGGGACGGCATTTCGACGGGCATGGTCGAGCTTGGTGAGATCACCGATGCGGTTCCGGCTGAGGTCAAGGTCGAAGCCGAAACCATGATCGCTGCCATCGGCGCAGGCGAATACCATCCTTTCACCGGACCGATCAACAAGCAGGACGGATCGCCCTGGCTGGCCGAAGGCGAAGTGGCAGATGACGGTACGCTGGCTGGTATGGACTTCTACGTCGAAGGGATCGAAGGCGAGATCCCGAACTAAGCGGCCCGCGGGTCCATTTCTGGAAAGGCCCGCCCCCTTGGCGGGTCTTTTCGTTGCCAACGCCCGGTTTTCAGCGAACCTTTCGCATGGCAGAGTGCGGCTATGACAGTTGATCTTTCCTCCACCGCATCCCCTCTGGCTTTCGGCACCATGCAATTCGGCGGCGGCGCCGATGAGACCGCGAGCCGGGCCATGTACGACGCCTGCCGCGCTGCCGGCATCACCCACTTTGACACTGCGTACGTCTATACCGACGGCGCGTCCGAGCGGCTGCTCGGCACCTTCGCTGTACCCGAGCGCGAGAACGTTTATATCGCCACCAAGGTGAACTACGCGGGCGGCAACGGGCGCGCGTCGATCCACGCAAGCCTCGATGAAAGCCGCAAACGGCTGTCGATGGACATAATAGACCTGCTCTACCTGCACCGGTTCGACGCAAATGTTCCGCTGGAAGAAAGTTTCGAAACTCTCGCCGCGCTGCAGACAGAGGGCAAGATCCGGCACATCGGCGTGTCGAATTTCGCGGCCTGGCAGGTCATGAGGGCGCAGGCGATCTGCGCCCGGCTGGGCACCCGCATCGACGCTATTCAGCCCATGTACAACCTCGTCAAACGCCAGGCCGAAGTGGAGCTTTTGCCCATGTGCGCGTCAGAAGGCATTTCGGCCTTTCCCTACTCGCCCCTCGGCGGAGGTCTTCTGACCGGGAAATACGTGGGCGGCGGCGCGGGCCGGATCACCGAAAACAAGATGTACGCGGCCCGCTATGCGCCCGATTGGATGCATGCGGCGGCGGAAGCGTTGGCGCAGAGGGCCGCCGCGCTTGGCGTGTCGCCCGCGACCCTTGCCGTTGCCTGGGCCAAAGCGACGCCGGGCGTGACAGCCCCGATCATCTCGGCCAAATCCACAGAGCAGCTGGCGCCGTCGCTTGCGGCGCTCGACTACCAGATGCCGCCTGAACTCTATGCCGACATCGCGTCGCTAAGCCCAGCGCCGCCCCCGGCCACCGACCGTCTGGAAGAGGCTTGAGCGACTTTCTGATTGTCGGCGGAGGCATTGCCGGGCTGAGCACCGCGGCAGCGCTGGCGCCCTTGGGCGAGGTGGTTCTGCTGGAAGCCGAGGAGGCGCTTGGGTATCATGCCTCCGGTCGCTCCGCCGCAATGTTTCTTGAGAGCTATGGCAACGACGTGGTCCGCGCGCTCAATGAAGCCAGTACCGGCGGGCTGACCAGTTTTGCCGGGGGCGTGTTATCGCCAAGGGGCGTGTTGACCCTGGCGCGGGCGGATCAGACAGAGGCGCTGGATCATGCGCTGGATGATCCGGGGACGGTGGAGATTTCGGTCAGCGACGCCATGGACCGGGTTTCCATTCTGAACTGCGAGACGGTGCACCGTGTGGCACTGACCGAGGGTGCACAGGATCTTGATACCGACCGTCTGCTTCAGCATTTCCGGCGCGAGGCGCTTGCCAAAGGCGCAAGGATTGCGACCGGTCGCAAAGTGACTGGGATCGAACGCGGTGCAACAGGTTGGGTCGTCACAAGCGGCGATCAAATGTTCGCGGCCCAGACCCTGGTCAACGCCGCCGGTGCCTGGGCAGACCTTGTTGCGGAGATGGCGGGCGTGCCGCCCCTTGGCCTGCAGCCCTTACGCCGGTCGGCGGCGCGTGTCCCGGCGCCTGGTGGGTACGACACCCGCGCCTGGCCTATGCTCTTGGGGGCGGAGGAAGACTGGTACGCCAAGCCTGATGCCGGCGCCTGGCTGATCTCGCCCTCTGAAGAACATCCCGCGGAACCCCATGACGCCTGGGCCGACGATATGGTGCTGGCCGAGGGGATTGCGCGGTATCAGGAGATGGTGACCGACGAGGTCATACGGCTGGAAGTGTCCTGGGCGGGGCTCCGAACCTTCGCGCCGGACCGGGCGCTTGTGCTCGGGCCGGATCCGGCGGCGCCAGATTTCGTCTGGTGCGCGGGACAAGGCGGCTACGGATTTCAGACCTGCGTGGCCGCAAGCCAACTGCTGCAGCAAGGACTGAGCGGCGGCGGAACCGATCTGCCGGCAGCTGTCGTCGCGGCCCTGTCACCGGGCCGGTTTAGCTAAATCAGGCGAGTTCGGGCCGGTAGTCGACGTTGTCCATCAAGGGATATTCCGGCTTGGGATAGGCGTCTGCGCTGTCGCGCAGATAGGGCATCGCATGGAAAAGATCCTTGCGGATCTGATCGTCAAGGCCCCAGAGGTTCGTCGATGTCGGCAGGAAGCTTTCTACTGGAAGACCATTGGTCGTGAACACCTGATGTGTGTCGAAGACCAGGTTGTAGAAGGTCACCGCATGAGCCGAGCGGTCGACATAGGCGGCATCGGAGCTGCCGGCGATATCGCGTGCCTGGACAAGCGCTACATCGCGATCTTCCAACTCGCCGATCCGGTAGCCCGGAACGAGGATGCGGTGGCCCGAGGCGATACGCAGGTCCCACTGGGGCATCATCGGACCGACAGCGCGGCGCCGCAGCGCCACGGGCGCCAACGAGGGATCGGCAGCCATTTCAGCGTCGGTCACGGTCCGGCTCCAGACCATGCGCACCGCCTGCAAACCATCGCGGCGGGTAACGATCAGATCGCCCCGGCGAATGTTCTCAATTCGGCGCGGGCCACAAGGCGTCCGGACATTGGCACCGCCAGCAACGCCGACAGGCATCAGCTTTTCCAGCGCTCCGGCCTTTTTGATCGGTGTTGCAATCGTCATGCGTCTACGTCCCGTGTCTCGCACGCCCCGTCCTTTGGTTAATAGTCCCCTGCAATATGGCCCAATTGCGGCGAACCAGCGGCGGAAGGGAGGAATGTTCGCCCTTTTGAAACATCCGCCGGGGGATCGGAGCATTGAATCTTCTTCAGAAGAATAGTCCCTCTAGCGTGAAGACGCGGTTAATAGCCGTCCTGCCAGGGATAGAGGAGGCGTGTCTGCACGCCTCCAGGCGCCTCCAGCGGATCGCCAATGCAGGTTTCACCGTGCGGTGCGCCACGTAGTCCCGACAATTCGACTTGCAGAATATCGGCCAGACAAGCCACCTCGGGCGCCTTGCTCGAAAGGTCCCGGATATCGTCGTCACTGACGACATCGCCAATATTGAGGATGACATGCTTGTTGCTGCCCCCTGGCTTCAGGTGCACGATTCGCACCAGCCGCGCGGCGCTGCCCGGTGCGCAGGCCGGTCCGCAGATGCGGGCAGCATCAGGAATGTCGGGCATCTTGTCCCAACTTGTCACGGTCAGCACGGTTGCATCGGCCCTGTGGGCGTTGATCTGAACGTAGAGATCAGGATCGCGCGACAGAAGCTCATCTCGTAGCGGCCGCGCCATGTCGCCCGCCACGCTGGCACCCAGCCCATCGCGACCGCCAAGGCGCAGCGACGCTGCGAGGACCACAACCAGCAACAGAAGCACAGCCAGGATCAGACCGCGCCGCATCAGATCCGCCTATCCGTCGACGCGGATTTTCTCGTTCCTCGGATCAAAGGGGCTGTCTTCGGTAACTTCGGCATCCCAGAGCCTGTCGAACATTTTGACCTTGAGCTTCGTGCCGGGGCTTGCGCGCTCGGAGCTCACATAGCCCATGCCAATGGATTTGCCAAAGGCCACGGAATATCCGCCCGAGGTCAGGCGACCGACACGCGTGCCGCCATCATAAAGCGCCTCGCGACCCCAGGGATCGGCGTCTTCGGGCCCGTCGATAAGGAGCGTCACGCATCTTGACCGGAGGCCCGTCTCGACCATCTTGTCTCTGCCGTGAAACTCTTTCGACAGGTCCACGAACCGGTCGAGCCCGGCTTCCAGCGGTGTTGCGTCGCGACCAAGTTCGGTCCCGAAGGCGCGGTAGCTCTTTTCCTGCCTAAGCCAGTTTTGCGCCCGCGCGCCCACAAGCTTCAGCCCATGGGGGCTCCCCGCTTCCATCAGCCGGTCCCAAAGGTAGCTCTGCATCTCGATGGGGTGATGCAACTCCCAGCCCAATTCGCCTGTGTAGGCGACGCGTACTGCTTTGACCGGGCACATGCCAAGCTCGATGTTGCGGACAGAGAGCCAGGGGAAGCGCTTGTTCGACAAAGCCGTGGCGGGGTCGGGATCGCGCACCAGCGCCTGCAAGACCTCGCGCGCTTTCGGTCCGGCCAGGGCGAAGACGCCCCATTGCGTCGTCACGTCTTCTTCATTGATCCGGCCAAAGCGGTCCTCGGTATCGTGGATGGCCTTGTAGAGGAAGTCTTCGTCATAGGCGTGCCAGGCGCCTGCCGAGACCAGGTAGTAGTCGTTTTCGGCCTCGCGGACGATGGTGTATTCCGTGCGGGTCGTGCCATGCGCGGTCAGCGCATAGGTCAGATTGATGCGCCCGATCTTGGGCAGCTTGTTGCAGGTGAACCAATCGAGGAACGCGGTCGCGCCCGGCCCGGTCAGCCGGTGCTTGGCGAAGGCTGTGGCATCGATCAGGCCGACGCCGTCGCGGATCGCCTTAGCCTCGTCGACGGCATACTGCCACCAGCCGCCCCGACGGAAGGACCGCGCATCATGGTCGAAGTTCGACGGCGCATCCTTCGGTCCGTAGTAATTCGGCCGCTCCCAACCGTTGACCTGCCCGAACTGCGCGCCCGCCGCTTTTTGCCGTTCATAGGCCGGCGCCGTCTTCAGAGGACGGCAGGCCTCACGCTCTTCATCGGGGTGGTGAAGAACGTAGACATGGGAATAGCATTCCTCGTTCTTGCGCATGGCGTATTCTGTGGTCATCCACGACCCGTAGCGCTTGGGGTCGAGGCTGGCCATGTCGATCTCGGCCTCGCCTTCGACCATGAGCTGCGCCAGGTACTCGCCGGTGCCTCCCGCCGCCGTGATCCCGAAGGAGAACCCTTCGGCCAGCCACATGTTCCTTAGGCCCGGCGCGGGTCCGAGCAGCGGGTTGCCGTCTGGTGTGTAGCAGATCGGGCCGTTGTAGTCGTCTTTGAGGCCCACCGTCTCGGACGACGGGATGCGGTGGATCATCGACATGTACTCTTCTTCGATCCGTTCAAGATCGAGCGGGAAAAGGT
>JBCDED010000020.1:0-47979 GCA_039179985.1 Pseudomonadota bacterium | reverse complement strand
CTCTTGCGATTTCAAGCGCTGCCGACGTTGGCTGCCGGACACCTCTCCCGTTGCGTGGGCCCCGTGCCGCAGACACGCCTACTCCATCAAATCGCGGTCCTCTGGCTTTGGTGCCAGTCCGGACAACGCTTTCCCCAATGCCTCAATGTCTTCAGTTCGCGTCAGGGTGCGGGCTTCTGTGTCCCAGACGTCGTGCCACTTGCCAACGCCGAGCATGCCGCGAATGTCCGCGCCAAAAAACGGCGCAATCATTTCCTGGCTCTGGAGTACACCCGCGCCGGCACGAGGACCAGGGGTCGCCGCGAGCACCAGCAACGGCTTGTTCTGCCAGAGCTTCACGTCGATCCGGCTCATCCAGTCAAAAATGTTCTTCCATGCCACCGTCACCGATCCGTTGTGTTCGGCAAAAGAGATCAGGATCGCATCGGCGCCGCCGATCTGGTCGTAGAATTCCTGAGCCTTTGCCGGGATTCCGGTCTCGCCTTCACGATCGATGGAATATATGGGCATTTCGTAGTCGTTGAGATCGAGAAATTCGATTTCCGCCTCGGGCAGAACTTCGGCTTTGAGGCGCATCGCTGCATGTTCGACGAGCGCGCGATTGATGGACACGCGACTGTTGGTTGCCGCGAAAGCGAGGACTTTCATCAGATTATACCTTTTGTTTTACCATGAGGGCGGCTCGTCGCACCGCAGGCGGGTCTCGGGAGAGACTTATGATAGCGTGCCGCCATCACCTGGTCTGGGCGCCGCCTGCGCTTACCAGGGGGCTCAGGATCGCGCACAGTTCTAAGGACAAAGTTTTCATCTCCAGCTCCCAATCACTTTGGTGTCGTGTCCCCCAAAAACCTGCTTGCTGCATCTGTTCAATACAACCCTGGGAAATACGCATTTGATGCGCGTATTTGCGACGCATGTGAAGGGTTACGGCAGGCGGCCACCGGCGTGTTTCCGAGCGCGGCACCCTAAGGTGCCGTTGGGATCGGCTGGAATGGGATTTCGTTTGCCCAGCCTTTGGCCGAGCTGCTCAGCGGCCGATCAAACAGCGCACCGGGGCGGTTGCCTGCCAGATCTTCGAGACGTTCATCGATCCAGACGTGATGCGGCGCAGCCGCCCAGGGGCGCTTTGGCACGAAGCGCCAGACGGTCTCGGCCTGACCGAGTTCGATTGCGCCCGGAACGATGTCACCTTTGCTGTCGCGGACCCGAAGCCGGTAGGCCAGAGAGAGGTGGTCGTGCGGGCTGCCGAGGTCTACCGCCAGTGGCTCAAGCGTGCCTGCGGGTGGCACCGACAAGGCCCAACCGGCAGGCGCAGGCGGCTCAAGATCGGCGGGACCCACGCTGAAACTGTGCGCGGTTTCGACACCCAGTTGGCAGCCATCGAAATCTAGGGCAGCACCACGGATGGAGAGGGTATAACGGCGACCGGGTTCCAGCGCCCGCCCAAGTGTCTCGTGGGCTTCCAGCCCGGTCTTGACCCTTCCGGGATCGAGCAGAAGGGTCAGGCGCTGGCGGTTTGGCGACCATAGGTCGAAACGGTTCGACAGGAGCGCGCCTTCGACGGTTGCACCGGTGTCGTCCATGATTGCTATGTGCTTCAGGATGTCGTCCTGACCCATCGGCCGGGGAAAGTAGATGTAAAATCTCAGAAGGTTTTCTGGCAACTCCGCGGCGGTCGGGTAAACATCAACACGGTCGCTGCTCTTTGGGTCCGGGCAAGACGCGACAGCGCCACTGGCCGCGCATACGGCCAGCAGAAAGGCGGGGAGGTTCAGCTGCATCGGACCGGGTCAGCGCATCTGGTCTGGAAAGCCCTCGTCAGCTTTCAGCATGTTCTGGAACATCTTGGTCTGCTGAGCGAACTCGGCATCGGCATACTCATAGTCGGGGAAGTTGTACTCACTGACGAACTCGCTCAGGCGCAGGTAGACGCCTTTGCGGAACGAGACCAGGTCCATGTTGCCGGTATCTATATTGCGACGAAGGGTCACCAGGAATTGGGCGTCTTGGTCTGCCGCCTGGTAGACGCCGGAAAGCGGGTAAGAGGTTGTGGAAACACCTTTTGTGTCACCCAGGTACGCCACCGGAGTGGTGATCCCCGGCGCCTGCGCAGCCGCCGTGAGGTCGTTCATCGTGATCAGATCGGCATCCATTTCCCTATTGATGACCAGCACGACGTCCTGCGAATTTCCGGCCATGTCGGATATGGAGAAATCCAGCACTTCCAGTGGTGTATTGCCATAGCCAAGTTCGGCAATTGTTTTGCCGGTGACGTTGGCGCCGTCCTTAAGATCCGTGACCGGCACCGTCACCAGGGGGGTGCAGGTGTAGGCTGCGACCACTGTCGGTGTACCTTCCAAGTCAACGACCGTCATTGCGCGGATTGGCGCCCTGGTTTCCGACTGATTATGGGCGGCATGATAAATTTCGATACCGGTCGACGTCGCCGCGTCTGAAAAAGGATATGGGACGCGGCGCAAGGTGGAAGCGAACTCGCCGGTCGAAAGGCCGGACACAAACAGCTCTCCATCTACAAAGTCCAGATCAGTTACTGTAAAAGTGGCTGCCGGGATATCACGCCAGAAGGTAACGGACGCATCGGCTGGGTCCTCGATTGCAAAAGTGTCCGAGGGAAGCCCGGCAAGATCCAGCCGACTAACAGCGCCATCCCTCGCGACAGACACGACCACGGCTTGCTCTGCGTCGTCAATGAAAGCGGAAAGCGAAACATAGGCATCACGTGAGATCGGATGCACAGCAAGATCATGGTAGGTGATCCTGTGCAAGTCGGCGCCAAGCGCTTCGGCCAGAATTCCGTCGAGGTTCAGAAGATTGTAAGGCGCCGGTTTTTCCGGTGCCGCAAAGTCGCCGGCCAGTTCGTAGGCATGGATGGCGCTTCCGGCTGAATCGGCGACAAAAAGAACGTCCTCTCCAGCGAATTCCAGGACGCTTGCAGATTGCGGTGCCTGGGCCTGAGCGACGGTAGCGGCCATCGCCAGGACACAGAGCGATGTCGTGACCTTGAGAGATTGCATCTTGACCTCCTTCAGATGTCGGAGCCGCACAATTTGTAAGGGTCAGTCTTGCGAAGAGACGCGGCCAGTCTCGCACTGAACAAACTTGGCGCTCCCTTCGAATCCGCACAACGCATTCCAAGGCGCATGATATGCGCGTTGTTGCGACATGTTTAAGTCGCTATCGTTTCGGAATGGAACATTGGACAGAGTTGCGCACGGCGCTCATGGTCGCCAGGCTCGGTACGGTAAAGGCGGCCGCCGAGGAACTTGGCGTGCATCGGGCCACGGTAAACCGCCACGTCGATTTGCTGGAATCGGCTTTTGGCGTCCCCCTCTTCCAGCGGCATGCGCGCGGATATTCTCTGACAGAAACTGGCAGCGACATGCTCGAAATCGCCAACCGTGCCGACGAGATGTTTATCGACCTGGCGGGCCGTAGTCGGGGTCGGGAAGGCCGGCTGTCGGGCACGTTGGTCGTGACCGCGCTGGCCGGTGTCGCACCGCTGGTCATGCCCGCCTTGAGGGACTTTCACATTGCACATCCCCAGATCGCACTGGATTTCGTGGCGGGTGCCGAACTGGCACGGCTGGAGCACGGTGAGGCGCATGTGGCCTTCCGCGCGGGCGCCAAGCCCGAAACGCCGGACTACGTCGTGCAGCCGTTCCGTCGTATCCGATTTGGTCTTTATGCAAATCAAAGCTACGTCGACAGAGCCGGTTTTCCGGATCGCGAGCACCTCGACGGGCACGACTTCATCGGATCGGTCGGTAAGCCGGTTCCTTATCCATTTGCAGACTGGATGGATGCTAACGTTCCGCCCTCGGCCCTTGCTTTGCAGACAACCGACCAACTTGTCGTCATGAGCGCAATTTCAGCAGGTATGGGGCTCGGTTTTCTCGCCGAACCTGACGTTTCCGGGCAGGAAGGTCTGGTTGAAGTCATCCCGCCAAGCGACGCGTGGTCTGCCGCAGTCTGGATCGTGACCCATGTCGACCTACACCGAACGGCCAAGGTGCAGGCGTTTCTGTCCTGTATTAAAGCACTAAATGGCTAAAGGGCGGCGCGGGCGCAAGCCGGGCCACCACATGGGGAAAAACCAAGGGGCCAGCAAAGAGCGGGGGGCAGGTCCGTATCTGACACGCTCTTTAAGTGGCGAGAACGCGACCAGCATCCAAATCTCCTTTCAGGCGCAATAGTTTAGGTCAGGCGACAATGGAAACTAAATCACCCGACCCAAGGTTCGCCCCTGTCGGGAGGCGCCACTCTTCAGTAAAGATCCCACTAGGGCGGTCCTGGTATGATCTCTTTCTCCTGCAACACCTGCAGGATATCGAGGATGGTCCGTGTGCTGACGTCCACTGAGCCCACGAAGTCGACGCCAAGGCCGCCTTCGCCGATTTCCCTCGGGCCGCCATCGCCGAAGATCGGATCGAGCGAAGCCAGTTCTGGTGGCAATTCCGGGCAGACGGGGCTTTTGCGCAAGACCACATTCACCGCCTCCAGCATCAAGACGCGCGCGGTCTGAAGATCAGGGTCGTCTTCGGCCAGACTGTCGCGCGCTTCGGGCATTAGGGTCAGATCGGAGATGTCGAAAACGATGCAATCCTCTTCGAACCCGGCCGTGGCGCTGGCGGCGATGCCGAGGTTAAAGAGTTCTTTGGCCGCGCCGCGCTGGAAGTTCCCGCCCCCGAGGCGCTCGCATTCGTAGAATTGCGAGCGGACCCGGCCCGTCAGACTGACGAGCCGGTCCTGAGTTTCAAGGGTAACTTCCTCGATCACCGTCTGGTTTCCGCAGACATCGAGCAGGGTTTCACCAGCGAGGTCCTCTTGCGCCTGGGCCTGGAACTCCCGGAGATCAAGCAAGGCATTAATCCCGATACGCGTGGCGCTTTCGGGGCGAAGCGCCACCATGGCAGCATAGGGAATCTGGGTTTCCCCGACCGCAAGGTCATCGCTGAAGGTAAATTCAACTTCTTGAGCGGCGAGGGTCCCGGCGAACAGAACCGCGCCGATGAGAGCGGGCAGACTGACCGTTCGGATCATTGCGGCACCTCCAGAAGCTGACGCGCCTGCGCGTAAGCCAGAATCTGAAGCAGCGTCGCGGCACTGGTGCCGACCGACCCCACAAGGGCTGCACCCATACCGCCTTCGCCGATTTCACGGGCGCCGCCATCGGAATAGAGCGGCTCCAGCGTGGCCAATTCCTCGGGAAGTTCAGGGCAGAAACGGTTCTCGGAAAGAACTTCGGCGGCCTTATCGAGGATGGCCGTTCGGACACGTTCGGTCAGACCGAAGAGATTGGCCACGCCGCCGATGAACCCGGCAGGATCCAGTTCCAGATCCACAAGCGCAAATTCCATGCAGTTGTCACTGACTTGGGCATTGGCAGTTGCCACGGTTTCCACCCTTTGCGTGAGAAACCGGAAGCCCTGTTCTTCCTCGGGCGAACCGCGTCCGCGGCAGCGGTAGATGCTGGCAAAAACATTCGCCCGTGCCACCACCCGGTCTCCGTCGGCCTCCACATCGATTTCGTTCAGCGCCACTTCAAGGTTGCAACTGTCCTGGATGACGCCGGTAAAAAGCTCCGGCAGCCTCGCCTGAACCGCCCTGAGATCCACGAAGGCGTTTACTGCAAGACGGGTCTGCGTTGCGGCATCGAGGCCGGTGTAGACCGTGAATGGCACAGCCCCGAAGCGCGTCGGCAAATCCACGGGAAAGGCCATGATCACATCGCCTGCATAGGTCGCGGGATCCACTGTGCCGGCGCGCGTCGCGGTCCCAGCGGTCGCATCCGGTGTCGCTTCACCTGTTGCACTGGCCTCGTTCTCTTCGGCCGAACACCCACCCATCGCAAGGATCAGCGAAAGGACACCGACTGCCAAGGGTCCAGTTTTCTGCAAGCCCCACATATCTTTCCGCACACTCCAAGTTCTTTGGGCGACACCAAAGACTTGAAGATGGCATTCGGCATCCGTTGAACCCATGCTACCGGTATGCGCTATCCGCGTCGAGAGCCCGAAGACAGGAAGAATGGCTTGCCGGGAAGGCCACTCCCTTGGCAGTTTAGGCTGCAAAGGGCGGCAGGGCTGCCGCTTGGGCAAAGCTAGTTAACTCGGAAAGGTACGGATGAACCCGGCTCTGTGGCTCTGGCGAACCGCACGGCAACAGCCGGACGCGGGCGCGCTCTACAAGGGCCGGCGCCAGGTAGCGAGCTACGATGCCTTCTGCCGAAAGGCTGCCGCAATCGGAGCGCATTTGATCCGTCACGGCATCGGCAAGGGCGATCGCGTCGCGCTCTACGCGCAAAACGCTACAGAGTACCTTGAGACGCTCTACGGCATCTGGTGGATCGGTGCCGTCGCCGTGCCCATCAACAACAAGCTGCACCCGCAGGAAGCGAATTGGATCCTGCAATCGTCGGGCGCGCACTTCCTTTTTGGCGATGACAGAACACTCGCCGATATGGCGCCAAGCGCCCCGGCGGATCCGCCGATGATGTCTTTGCAGTCGCCAGCGTTCGACGACCTCTGGGAAACCGGCGCATCTGGAAATCCGGCAACGCTCGACGCGGAAGATACCGCATGGCTTTTCTACACGTCGGGGACGACCGGCAGGCCAAAGGGGGTGATGATCACGGCGGGCAACTTGGCCTCAATGGCGCTGTGCTATTTTGCTGATGTGGACATCGTGCAGTCCGAAGATGCTATCCTTTACGCCGCACCGATGAGCCACGGAGCGGGCCTTTACAACTTCATGCATGTGATGCGCGGAGGGCGCCACGTGGTGCCCGAAAGCGGTGGCTTCGACGCGGATGAGATCCTTGATCTTGCGCCTGGCATCGGCCCCGTCTCCATGTTCGCGGCCCCCACCATGGTACGGCGGTTGGTGCAGGCGGCTCGGGCATCGGGTCGGACCGGTGAAGGGCTGCGAACCATCGTTTATGCAGGTGGCCCCATGTACGCGGCGGACATCCAGGAGGCGCTCGACCTGATGGGTCCGCGATTTGTACAGATTTACGGCCAGGGGGAGTGCCCCATGGGTATCACCGCGCTCCCCAGAGGCCGCATCGCCGACCGCAGCCATCCCCGATGGCGGGAAAGGCTCACCTCCGTCGGATACGCGCAATCCGAAATGGAGGTCGCAATCCTGGACGCTCGGGGACGGCAGGTTCCCACTGGCGAGGTCGGCGAGATCGCCGCGCGTGGCCGGACCGTTATGAAAGGTTATTGGAACGACCCCGAGGCCACGGCGCGCACGCTCAAAGACGGATGGCTCTGGACCGGTGATATGGGGACGATGGACGCCGACGGCTATGTCACTCTACAGGACCGCTCGAAAGACCTGATCATTTCGGGCGGGTCAAACGTCTACCCGCGGGAAGTCGAAGAGGTTCTGCTGTCGCACCCGGATGTCCATGAGGTCGCCGTTGTCGGGCAGAAGGACGCCGAGTGGGGCGAGCGTGTCATCGCTTTTGTCGTAACGAATCCGGCGCGACCCGTGGAGGAAGAAACACTTGATGCCATCTGCCTGGCAAAGATCGCCAGGTTCAAACGGCCAAGGGCGTATCATTTCGTGGACGCCCTGCCCAAGAACAATTACGGCAAGGTTCTGAAAACGGACCTGCGCGCCGGTCTCAAGGGTTTGCAATGATCAAAAACAGGTTCAACCGCTAAAACAAAGGCAAAAATCGGATGCCCGGATCAGACCCGACCTTCCATATGCTCTGCGGAAAGATGGCCTCCGGCAAGTCCAGCCTCGCGCGGCGCCTCGCGCAAGCCGAAAGCACGGTCCTGATCTCCGAAGACGCCTGGCTTGGGACGCTTTTTGCTGACCAGATGTCGACGGGTCAGGACTATATGCGCTGCGCCGGAAAACTACAGGCCATTATGGGGCCCCATGTCGCCGCGCTGCTCAGCGCCGGTGTGTCGGTCGTTCTGGATTTCCCTGCGAACACGGTAGAGAACCGCGCGTGGATGAAAGGCATTCTCGACGAAACTGACGCTACCCATGTGCTGCACGTTCTTGATGTACCGGACCACATTTGCCTTGGGCGACTGGCCGCACGCAATGCCGCAGGCGATCACCCATTCGCGCCCACCGAGGCGCAGTTCCACCAGTTTTCTAAGTACTTCGTCCCGCCCGCCCAGGACGAAGGTTTCAACATCGAGCTTCACAGCACCCCGTAGAGTGGGATGTAGCCTTTGATTGCAGCATCCAGCCGCAGGTGTGTGGCCGGTGCGTCCTGTGATAGCCTTGGCGAAACACCAGGGAGGAAACCGGTGACAGATGTTACACCCGCCGTCGATCTCAGCGCGGCCGAAGAGGCCGTGGATCTGCCGGACATCGGAGACGAGACGCGCTACGAGGCGTTGATGCAGGTTGTTCGCAACCGGGTGACCGTGCGGAGGTTCGATCCCTCCTATGTGGTTCCGGACCGGCATTTCGAGTTGATCATCGACGCCGCGCGCCACGGACCGTCCGGGGCCAACGCGCAGCCCTGGCAGTTCATCGTCGTGCGGAACCAGGATCTGAAGGAAAAGATCGCCGACTATTTCGTGGCGGAGCAACGGTTTCGGGCCAAGGCGAAGATGAAGTTCCCGACACCCGACTACCGGGGGCTCGCCACAGCGCCGGGCTTCGTTGTGGTCTGTTCGGACATGCGGTGGACAAAGGCCTTTCCTGTTCTCAACGACGGGTCAGACCTTGACCGGATGTACCATGAAAATGCCGAGCGGATTTTGCTTCAGTCGGTCGCGGCGGCAACCATGTCGGCCCATCTGGCAGCGGCGGCGCTTGGGTACAATGTCTGGTGGGTGACCGCCATTGGCCAGGAAGACGCGCAAGAGGCCATGCGCCCGCTTCTCGGTATCCCCAAGGAAATATCGGTGCTCGATATCTTTCTCTTCGGCCCGCCTGCGGCAAAGCCCTACAAACGCTGGCGGCGCCCCATGGAAGAGATCCTGCACCACGACGCCTACGACGCCACGCAGTTCATGTCGGACACAGAGCTTGACGATTGGATCAAAACGCGGCGGCACCGGGTCATGTACAAGGATGCGTCAAAGATCGACTAGGCGGCGGGTCAGTCGGCCACCTGCGCCGCGGCGCGGTTCAAGATCGCAGAAAGTTCGCCCGGATCTTCGGCAACACCCGCGACGTAGCCGTCGGGACGAATGACAGAATGGGCTGGCACGCCCTGCCCTTGTGCGACTGTAACGGAGCTAGTGGACACATCCGCCGGCCGGGCGCCCCGCTTGGTCAAAACCGTGAACCCTGCGCCAAGTTCTTCCACGACAGTTCCACCGCCCTCTGCCGGCAGGGGCGGCAGGTGGTGGCCCGGTCTGATTTTCATCTCATGGACCCCGACGGCGGACGGCGGGCCCGGCGCGTCCGAAGCGATCACCGATGACCCTTCGTAATGCGGTGCGAAGGCGCCAATGCCTTTGCCGTCGCCGCCGGTTGCCCGCTCGGCCCAGGCGGCTTCAAACGCCGCAAGGTCCGTCTCGGGTGAATAGGCGCGCACGAACGCCCGGTCCTCTTCGATGAAGCGCCCAATGAAATCCCGCGCCGTGGAGGCAAAGACCGGTCGCCGCTCTTCCTCGTAGCTGTCCAACAGGCCCGGTCCGCCCCAGCCTTGGAGAACAGCTGCCAGTTTCCAACCGAGGTTGCGGGCATCTTCAAACCCGGTGTTAATGCCATAGCCGCCGTAGGGCGGATGGGAATGGGCAGCGTCGCCGGCAATGAACACGCGCTCCTTCCGGTAGTGATCAGCAAGTGAAATACGCAGGTCCCAAAACCCGACGTACCCAAGGTCCATGGCAAAGTCTGTGCCGACGGCGCGGCGGATGTAGCCTTCGAAGTCAAAATTCTCTCGGTCGGTTTCGGGCGGCACCGGGGCATGGAAGAAAAAGGACTTTCCCCATTCTACCATACCGAAAAACATCCAGTAGCCGTCGTTGTCCGGGTGCAGGACGTTGTAGAACTGCTTGTCGGGGAATTGACGAATGAGCTCGAAAAACTCGGGCGCCTCGAAGACGATCAGCGCCATCAGGCGGTCATGGTCGTTGCGGGTTTCCGTTATCGCGGAGGTCTGCCGAACAAATGACCGGCTGCCGTCACAGCCCACGATATACCGGGCTCCGAAGGTCTTTTCCAAGTCTCCATCGCTCGCCGTGAGGCGGACACTGCGGTCCGACTGGGACAAGGCCGTTGTTGTCCAGCCAAAGTGAAGATCGACGGATGGCAGTTCCGCTGCCCGCGTTCGCAAGACCGCCTCGGTTTCATACTGTGGCAGCCGTTCGTTGGGCGCGTTGTAATAGGCATCGACGGTCGCCCGTTTGAACCAGTCGTAGTGATAGCCGGAGAAAAGCGATCCGTAGGCCGTGAGTCCGCCAAGCCCATAGCCCTTCGGGATCGTTTTGGCCGCGCGGATCTGGTCTTCCACGCCCCAGACCTGCATGTGTTCCATCGTCCTTTGGGTCAGGTTCTGGCCTTTGGGAATACGCGGCGGCGTCTTGTTGCGCTCGATCACGCAGACACGCACGTCGCGCTGTCCCAGTTCGATCGCCAGCGCCAGCCCGACCGGGCCGCCGCCTGAGATGATCACATCGTACATGGCCGCCCCTCTCTTGACCTTGGCCGGGCTTTCGACGCTAAAGCATATATGCCCCACATCGATCTTCTGTCCGGAACCGTCATATTTGTGGCTATCGCACTTGGCGGCATCATGAAGGGCGCGACCGGTGCAGGTGTGCCCGTGGTCGCCGTTCCTGTCATGGCAGCCTTTTTTGATGTGCGCCTGGCCGTGATCATCATGTCGGTGCCCAACCTTTTGAGCAACCTCTGGCAGTTGCGCACGTACTGGGACGACCGCCTGCGCGGCGCATTCCTCTGGCAGTTCGCGCTGTCCGGCGCCGGCGGTGCAGTGGCGGGGACATATGTTCTGGCCTCTGTCCCTGAGGAGGCGCTCTTGGTGACGGTCGCCGCCGCGGTCGTTGCATACATCGCCCTGCGTCTCTTGCGCCCAGACTTCCAGCTATCCCGAACCGCGGCCGGCCGCGCCGTCGTGCCCACCGGCTTTGTGGCCGGTACGCTCCAGGGCATGGCGGGCATTTCGGCGCCTGTTTCGGTCAGCTTCCTCAACGCCATGCGGCTGGAACGCCGAACATTCATCGCCTCGATCTCTGCGTTCTTCGCTGCCATGTCCCTCGCTCAAGTCCCTGCGCTCTACGCCGCCGGTTTACTGACACCGCCGCTGCTCGGCCTCAGTGCACTCGCCCTTGTCCCGATATTCCTCTTCTTGCCCGTCGGGGCTTGGGTAGCGCGCTACCTGTCGCCCAAAGGGTTCGACCGTCTGGTCCTTCTTCTTCTCGGCGTCCTCGCCATCCGGCTCATCTGGAGCGCCGTCGTCTGACCCGTCTCACCCGAACATCGTATTCGGAAGCAAAAGCGCGATCTGCGGGAAAAACAGGATCAGGATGATAGCGCCCAGCATGGCGAACCAGAACGGCCAGATACCGCGGAAAATCGTGTTCAGCGAAACGTCCGGCGCGATGCCCTTCACGACAAAGCAGTTGACCCCCACGGGCGGCGAAATCAGCCCCATCTCGAGCGCGATCACCATCAGAACACCGAACCAGACCATGTTGACGCCCAGGGGCTCGATGATCGGCTGCACCAGCGGCACGGTGAGAACGAGGATGGCAAACCCGTCCATGAACATGCCGAGAACGATGAAGATGGCGAGAAAAGCGATGACCACCTGCATGCCGGTGAACCCCTGCTCGTCGACCCAAAGTGACAAGGCATAGGTGACGCCCGTAAAGCCCATGAAGGTCTTGAAGACGAAGGCGCCGAAGAGAATCATAAAGACCGTGCCCGAGGACTTCAGCGTACTGGCGAAGACCTCGCGCATATTGGGCCAGGTGATCTGCCGCCGGATGCCGGTCACGATCAGCGCCAGAACCGCACCGATCCCGGCGGCCTCGACAGCGGAAAAGACGCCGGTGTAAATGCCGCCAATTGTCAGAACGATGATACCGACGATCCATCCCGCACGCCCCACGGCGCGCAACCGGTCGCCTAGGTCATAGCGCTCGGCCCCGCCGGGCGCCTTGTCGGGGTTTCGGGCGACAACGATCCAGATCGCCACGATAAAAAGTGCCGTCAGCATCAGGCCGGGCAAAACGCCTGCCATAAAGAGGCGCCCGATGCTTTCTTCGGTCAGGATCGCGTAGATGACAAAGCCGGCGGACGGCGGGATCAGGATGCCCAGCGTTCCGCCCGCCGCAATAGCGCCGGTGGCAAGACCATTGTCGTAGTTGTATCGCTGCATCTCGGGCAGCGATACGCGCCCCATGGTCAGCGCCGCCGCAAGAGAAGATCCCGAAAGCGCCGAGAACCCGGCACAGCCAACCACCGTGGCCGAGGCCAACCCGCCTTTCACATGGCCAAGCCAACTGTGCGCCGCATCATAAAGGTCGCGGCTCATCCCGGACACACCAGCAAGGTTCCCCATCAGGACGAAGAGTGGGATGATCGTCAGCGGATAGTTCGACGCTTCGTTGAAGATCTCCCCCGCCAGCTTGGGGATGGCCGCCTGCGGCCGGATCATCCAGATGCCCACCGTGCCCACCAGCATCATGGCGACGCCCACGGGCATGCGTATAAAAAGCAGGATAAAGAGGCTGGCAAACCCGAGGATCGCGATCGTCGTGCCGTCCATCAGGGAGGGCTCTCACGATCCGCGGGTCGCTCCGCGCGTATCCCGACCATTAGCTCGATCAGCACTTGCAGGGTGTAGAGACCGAGACAGACGCCTAGGAAATAATAGAACGGTCGGTGTTCAATGCTGAAGTTGCCGGTGATGCAGGCCTTCTCCATCCCGCAGGCTTTCGTAAACAGCGCCCAGGTCGCCAGCGCCAGAATTCCCAGGGCCAGAAGGCGCATCACGGCGTCGGTGATCCGTGTCACCTTTGAGCCCAAGCTGTAACTGATGACATCGACACTCACATGCGCCCCATGCCGCCCGCCATAGGCAACCGAGGCTCCAGCGACCACAGTGAGCGCGATGATCGACAGATCCTCGATGCCAAAGATCGGATCGTTCATCACATAGCGGAAGAAGACCGCCACGACGGTGATGCCCATCAGCGCCACGACAGCTGCCGCGCCCACCCAGGCAAGCGCAGCAGCCAAAACTGTCAAAAGCCGGTCCGCGTTTGCGAGCATGGGCGCGCCTGCCACAGGCACGTGTCAGCCGCCCTGCATTACAGAGATAACCTCGCCGACAGTCATGTCGCCTGCCTTCGAGCCCGAGATTTCCTTCAGTTTGCCGGCAATGGCTTCGCGCCAGCGCGCGACTTCCTCGTCCGACAATTTGATGATCTCAACGCCCTCGTCAGCCGCCAGTTTCAGGCCACCGGCGGCAGCCTTGTCGTAGAATGATCCGCCCGCCTTCGACAGGCTCTCATCAGAGGCTTGATCGACCCAGCCTTTCTGCTCATCCGACAACCCTTGGTAGACTTCGTTGTTCATGAGAAGAACAAAGGCCGACCCAGAGCCAGGAAACCACGTCGTGAGATAGTTGGCGGGTTCCTGCAGTTTGAACGACCGGATCGCCGAGGGGCCAATGGCGATGGCGTCGATGACGCCGTTGGTCAGGTTCTGGTTGATCACGTTTACTGGCTGCGCCACGGCAGAGGCGCCGAGCGCCTCGACAATCGGCACATCCGACTTGTTCGTCACCCGCACCTTCATACCCTTGAGGTCCTCAAGGCTGCGGACGGGTTTGTCCTTCGTCAAGAGCACCGGGGGCGCGTTCGCCCAGATCGCCAGCATCTTAGCGTTGTATTCCTTTTCCAGCAGATCACGCGCGTTGAGGAGCGCCTCGGTACAGGACGACGCGCTGTCGCACACATCGGGCAGCCCAACGACCTGCGTCATGGGAAAGACATCGCCCGTGTAGCCCGGAAGCGTGAAGACAATGTCAGCCACACCATCGAGCAGGATCGCATATTGCTTCGGCGGCACCGAGTTGAGAGCGCCACCCGGGAACTGCCGGATTGTCAGTTCACCCCCCGACACCTCGGCCAGTTTTTCGGCAAAGGGCGTAAACACTGCGGCGTTCATCGGATGCTTGGGACCCATGAAATAGGCCAGGCTCAGTTCATCCGCCTTCGCAATACACGCCGATGCAGCCAGCGCCACCGCGGCGAGAAATCCCGTTCGTTTCATTTCGCTCCTCCCTTTTGCGTTGTCCGGCATGCGCGAACCTTTGCTGGCCGAGTGCCGTCTTGAATCCCGGTCTTTTTTGCGCAGATCGCCTGTTTCCCATAAGAGCAACAGAACCTACCGCGCTGCCGGTTCATCGGCCTCACCCTGAATCGCCCAGGGTGCGACTTTCTGTCAAAGTGAAGCAGTTTATGTATTCAAAAGAAAGCCTCAACTTCGTCAACACGGTCGAATTAAGATCGACAGAACAGATTATGTATCCAATAAGTAGCCTATGGCCTCGAACGCACAGCATGTCCTTGCCGTTGTCCGTAAGCAGATCCTGAGCGGCACCCGACAGCCCGGCGAAAAAATCACAGAAGTCGCGGTCGCCGGGGAACTGGACGTCTCGCGCACGCCCGCGCGCACGGCCCTTGCAGCGCTGGAGGCGGAAGGCCTGATCGAAAAGCGGGACGGTCGCGGCTACACGGTGCGCTCGATCTCAGCCGCCGATGTCGCAAATTCCATTGCAGTGCGGGCCGCACTGGAAGCGCTGGCCGCCAGAACGCTGGCCGAGCGTGGCCTGTCGGATGAAACCGAACACGCCCTACGGACCTCAATCCAGATGTCTGAAGAGATGCTCGACAGCGAAGGCGCCGTCACCGATCACATCGGGCTTTATCAGGACGCCAACGTGCTTTTTCACGAAACGATCCTACGCGGCTGCGGCAACGATGTCATAGCATACACCTTCGAGCGGATTGCCTTTTTCCCCCTCACAGCGCTCGGCACCCTGGTCTTCGACGCCACAAACCCACATCGGGAACGCATGCGCCTGACCGTTGGGCACTCTCAGCATGTCATAATCTTCGATGCGCTCAAGAAACGTGACGCCGGGCGTGCCGAGGCCATGATGCGCGAGCACAGCCACGCCACGCTGAATTACGCAGACCTCTTCGTGCGCAAGGTTTATGATCTGCCGCGCGCCAGCCAGAAACACTGAGGATCAAGCATGACGGAAGCAGCCCGGCACTGGATCGGAGGAACGTGGGAGGCTTCGGGCTCCGAGGCCGTGACAACAGACGTCTATCACGGCAAAGAGCACGCCCGCTATCTCATGGGCGGTGAGGAAGAGGCACTCAGGGCAATCTCTGCGGCTCGCGATACGTTCGAACGGTCGACCTGGGCCCACAGCCCCCGCTTGCGGGCGCAAGTCCTGAACGAACTGGCGGATGCCATCGAAGCCAGACGCGACGAGATCGCCCGCGCAATCGCGGTGGAGAATGGCAAGATCTTGTCCCATTGCGTGCATGAGACCAATGCTGCCGTCAGCGAAAGCCGCTACTACGCCGGACTTGCACGCGCGATCTTCGGGCGCGTGACTGAAATCGACGCGGGCAAACAGTCGATCTTCGCCAATGAACCGATCGGAGTGGCGGCGATCATCGTGCCATGGAATGCGCCTTCAACCCTGCTCATCCGGTCACTTGGGCCAGCCCTGGCCGCCGGGTGCACGGTGGTCTTGAAGGGCGCGCACCAGACATCCTCGGTGAACCGGATCTACGCCGAGTGTCTGGCCGCCTGCCCGTCTCTGCCCGAGGGCGTTGTCAATGTTGTGCATGGCGATCTGGATGTGTCCAAAACCCTCTGCACACATGTAGATGTGGATGTGGTCAGTTTCACCGGCTCCAGCGCCACCGGAAAGGCCATCATGGCCGGCGGTGCGCCTACGCTGAAACGCATGTCGCTGGAACTGGGCGGGAAAGCGCCGGCGATCGTCTTCGAAGACGCGGACATGGGCAAGGCGGCGGGCGAGATCGTCCGCGGCGCCATCGCCCATGCCGGGCAGATGTGCACGGCAATCGCGCGTGTACTGGTGGCAGACAATGCGTGGGATGACTTCGTGCCTGCCCTGCGGAGCGCCGCGGAAGCGGTCACCGTGGGCGACCCGCTGGAGCCGTCGGTGCAGATGGGTCCGCTCTTCGATTTACCGAGCGCCGAACGCTACGACGCTAACATTGCCGCCGCACGGCAAGCCGGAGAAACCTTGTTGGATGGCGGCCTCGACGACGGCCACCCGCGCGGAAACGTGGCGACACCCGCACTCTACGAGATATCCGACGTCTCGCACCGATTGGTTCAGGAGGAGCTGTTTTCGCCTATCGTCATGGTCGAACGGTTTTCCGGCGAAGAGGCCGCCGCGCGGTCGGCGAACGCGACCCGCTACGGATTGGCAGCCAGCGTTCATACCAGTGATCACGCGCGAGCGCGGCGTATTGCACGTGCGCTGAAATCGGGCACCGTCTGGATCAACTGCCACAACCGCCTTTTTGCCGAGGCCGAGACGGGCGGTTACCGGGAAAGCGGCATGGGACGCCTGCACGGGCTGGAGGGGCTTTCGGATTTCATGGAAACCAAACACATCTATGCCGAATTCGGCCACATCCCCACGGGCTGACCGGTGGGCCGTCTGAGCGGAAAAGCCTGCATTGTGACGGGCGGTGCAAAGGGGCTGGGCCTTGACTTTTCCAAGGCGCTCCTGGCCGAAGGCGCGCAGGTGCTGGCCGCTGATATAGCAGATGGCGCCAACGCCAAAGCGGCGGGGGCTGAATTCACTACGGCCGATATCACCGACTTCGGCGATGCGGAGCGGGTCGCACAGACCTGCGTTGACACCTTCGGGCGTATCGACGTTCTGGTCAACAATGCCGCGCTTTACGCAACGCTGCCGGTTGCACGCTATGACGCCATCGATCCTGACCTTTTCGACCGGGTAATCTCGACCAATGTCGGCGGGACGTGGCGCATGGTGCGCGCCGTTGGCCCGGTGATGGAACAGCAAGGCAGCGGTAAGATCGTCAACATCACTTCCGGAACGGTCTACAAGGGGCTGCCGGGTATGCTCCACTACATCGCGTCAAAGGGCGCTGTTGCAGCGATGACCCGAGCGCTCTCGCGCGAGTTGGGTGACGGCGGCATCTGCGTCAATTCACTGGCGCCAGGGCTGACACTTTCGTCGAGCATCACCCAGAACGCTGACCATATCGAAACCACGCGCGCGCGGGTCATCGGCTCCCGTGCCATAAAGCGTGACGGCTATCCTGAGGACCTGACAGGCGCCCTTGTCTTCCTGTGCTCAAGCGACAGCGACTTTGTCACCGGCCAGACGCTGGTTGTCGATGGCGGGTCGGTGAACACCTAGGCGCCAGTCAGGTTCTCTCGAAAGGGTTCAACTGGTGTCGCTGACGGTAGGCGCGCGGTGTGGTGCCATAGTGGCTGCGAAAAAGTCGGTAAAAGTGGCTGACGTTTTCGATCCCGCAGTCCGAGACGATCTCAGGAATGGAAAGCGTGGTGCGCGCCAGTTGGTCCGCAGCATGTTCGATGCGGACACGGTTGATATAGGCCGATGGCGAGATTCCCATTACGTCCCGGCACGTGCGGCAGACATGCTCGTGGCTCCGGCCGGCAGCCGCAACAAAGCCCGGTGCGCCGGCACGGAACACGGTCTGACGGCGCGCCGCGATGCAGGCGTTGATTAGCCATTGCGGCGCCGCGGAATTCAGGCGCGCCACTGGATCAATCACCCGGTTGGCAAGCGTGAGCAGAAACTCCTCTGTCCGCGCCAGCGTAAGCGTGGAGTTCGCAAGGTCCTGCGCAACGTTGATGGCGCGTTCCATTCGGGGACCTTGCAGAAGATACGTATCGGGTTCTCGCAAAGTCGTGTCGAAAAACCGGCCGCGGAATTCCTCGGGGTAACGGTCGCGCAGATGCTCGGCGGTCGAAACACGCGCCATGACATTGATGATCCCACACCCAACTTGGGGATTGGCGCGGAAGGCATGGGCGTCATCCGGCCTGATGAAGACAACATGGCCCTTTGACAGAACCTCAAAACGCCCGTTGATCCAGTGTTCGGTTGATCCTCGCTCGATCAGGAAGACCTCGCAATAGTCGTGTCGGTGCGCCCGGTCCGGCCAGCGATCGGACAGATCCTTGCGGGCCACATGGGTTGCATCCCCCGCGCGCAGGTAACTGTCGATCTGGAAAAGCGCTATGTCCAAGGCGGTCCCCGGCGCCTGAGAGTTTCTGCGGGCGCAAAACAGAACATCAATATAGCACAAAAAAATGTCAAGCTGCGCCGATGCCGGTGCGTTCGTACATTGCTAACATTTTGTGCAACTGGAGTAATCGATATGCTTGCAGAGGCTCAGGACCTGTCCTTTCAACCGGTCACGGCATCGGCCAATCGCCGCCTGACGCCTGAGCACATTGCCCGCTACAACACCGACGGTTTCTGCCAACCCGTCGGAATATTTGATGCGGACGAGATTCGCGAAATCCGTGCCTATGTCGACGGATTGATCTCGGATATGGGCGAGGCGGGCCACTATGGTATCAACTGCTATCAGGCAAGGCTGTCGGGCATCTACGACATCGCCGCCGACCCGCGCATTCTGGACTGCGTTGAGGACATCATCGGGCCGAACGTGCTGTGCTGGGCCACGGCCATTCTGTCCAAGGAACCCCGCGACCCAAAGCGTGTGCCCTGGCACCAGGACGCAAGTTTCTGGAAACTGGATCCGGCGCGTACGGTGACGGTCTGGCTGGCCATCGACGACGCCGACGAAAACAACTCGGCCATGCGGTTCATACCGGGCACACACTCCATGGGCGCCTTGCCGGAATCGGAACGAGACGGTGCTTCGGTCTTTCACAAGGGTACGGCGGATGCCGAAACCCTTGGCAAGCCCTTCACCAACACTTTGAAAGCAGGCCAGATTTCCCTGCACGCTGACATGCTGGTCCACGGGTCTCTCGCCAATGCCTCGGACCGGCGCCGCTGCGGCCTGACCCTGCGCTATTGCCCGCCCGAAGTCCGCATCACCGACCCGGACTGGGCGCGCGGCGTTGAGGCTATTCTCTGCCGCGGCACACCGGAGGATTGGCGGACTCACCCGCGCCCGGACAACAACGACATCACCAAAACCTCAAGCCCGCATGTGGTGGGCAACAACTAAAGGACCGCTCTTGAAGATCACGTGGTACGGCCACGCTGCGTTCGGGTTAGACCCCGAAACCGGCCCCAGAACGATCACGGATCCCTACACCCCCGAGGGTGTAGGTTACGCGCCCATTCGCGACAGCGCGGAGCTTGTCCTCATTTCCTCCGATGATGACGATGCCCACTGCCGGGCGGACCTGATCACGGGGGATCCTGTGGTCGTCAACGCCCTCAAGGTGGCGCAGAGTAGCGGACGGACCGAGGCCGCAGGCGTGACCATTGATGCGATCGAGGCCGCGGAATGGGATCACCACCCAGAACACGCGGTGCCCGGGCAGAACGGCATGTACCGCTGGGAGATGGACGGCATCAAATTTGCGCATATGGGCGATGTCGGGAATCCACTGACCCCAGCGCAACAGGAGTTCTTTCAGAACACCGATGTTCTTTTCGCGCTGGCGGGCGGCTACCTGACGATCCTTTTGCCGGATCTGATGGAGATGATTTACCGCACGCAGCCCCGTCTCGTTATTCCGATGCATTTCCGGACGCTAACCTACCGGCCCCGGAACACCATGTGGATCGAGAGCTTTCTTCAGCACTTCAATAAAGACGATATCGATTTTGCCTGTAGCCAACACCTGGAGCTAACGGCCGCAGACCTCCCCGAACGAACGCGTGTTATGGTGATGGACTACGTTCGCTAGGGGACTACCCGTGGCCTTTGCAGAGGGCCGCGAAACCACAGGATCGCCGCAACGGACGGTCCGGAGACAGGGAGGATGAATGATGAAGCTGACCAAGTCGGTGACTTTGGCGTCCGCACTTGCCATCGCGGCTGTTGCGGGAAACGCCCTGGCGCAAGATGTTGCGCGCGAGGATACGGTGATCTTTGATCTCGACCGAACGATCAAGGATCCGGAAAACTTCAACTGGCTGACGCCAGGGACCAAGCGGATGCACGGTGCCCACCAGACCATGTGGGAGCCGCTCTTCATTCTGAACTACGGCACCGGGGAAATCGACCCGTGGCTGGCGACGGGCTTTGAAGCAAATGACGATTCCACCGAATTCACCGTAAACCTGCGCGACGGCGTGGAGTGGTCCGACGGCGAGCCCTTCAACGCCGATGATGTGATCTTCACGGTCAACATGGCACTTGAGAACGATGAAATTTCTTCGCGCGAGGCCTCGACGGTGCGGGCCCAGGTGGCAAGCGTCGAAAAACTCGACGATCTGACGGTCAAATTCACCCTGAGCGCGCCGAACCCGCGCCTCATCGTCGAAAATTTCGGTGTGCGCATTTTCGGGTCCTTTCTGATCATGCCAGAGCACATCTGGAACGGTCAGGACCCGGCGACCTTTACCTTCAGCGCGCCGATCGGCACGGGGCCCTACACTTTCACCAGCGCCACCACAAACCGCGCTATCTGGGACCGCAACGACGACTGGTGGGGCGCCAAATCGGGCTTTATGGACCTGCCCGAACCGCAACGGATCATATTCCTTGAGTCAGGCGGCGCCGAAAGCCGTGCGCAGCTGATGGCAACAAACCAGCTCGATGCGGCGCAGAACGTGGGTGTCGGAACCTTCGAGGCCATCAAAGCCCAGAACCCCAACGTTATCGCCTGGTATAGCGATTATCCCTATGCCGCCGCCGACCCCTGCGCACGCCAGCTTGAGATCAACACAACCGTCGCGCCTTGGGACGATCCCAACCTGCGCAAGGCCGTGGCCAACATCATCGACCGCACGCAGATCGTGAACATCGCCGCCGAGGGTGCCACCGTCCCAAGCCAGACCATGTTCGCGCAATATGGCTCCATGTCCCCCTTTATTGATGCGGTGGTCGAAGCCGGCTATGAGCTGCCAGCGCGCGGAGATGTCGAGGCCGGCAAGGCGTTGATCGAAGCAGCGGGCTACACCATGGGCTCGAACGGCATCTATGAGAAGGATGGCGAAGAGCTGGCGGTGAAGATCCACGTGAACTCTGCCTCCACTGAGTACACGCGCACTATCGACGTGATCGTGGAGCAACTTAACCGTGCCGGCATCGCGGCCAGCTCTGTCCCGGTCGAAAACGGCGTTTTCTGGGGCGAGGTCCTGCCCTTCGGCGCCTACGAGATGAGCTATTCCTGGCTGTCCTGCGGGTCGGTGAACGAACCCTGGGCGTCCATGGGTCGCTACACGGTTAAAGACGTCGTGCCAGTGGGCGAGCGCAGCCCGGGCTTCAACAACACCTCCCGCTGGGACAGTGAGGGCGCTGCCGCCTACTCGGCCATCGTCGATCAGATGGCGGGTATGGCGCTCGGCGATCCGGCGATCCCGGGTATGGTGGCAGATGCCTATCAGTATCTCGATGCCGAGATGCCGTTCATTCCGCTCGTGCAGTCGGCCAAGCTTCTTCCGATGAACACGACCTACTGGACCGGATGGCCGACCAGCGAGAACTACTACAACCATCCCTTCTTCTGGTGGAACCATGCGCACCAGATCATCCACAACCTTGAAAAGGCCAACTGAGGCCAGAACGCCGGTGGCGCCAGACCGCGCGCCACCGGCCCGCTCAATGCCGGGGGGACCGCGCCGTGACGGACATCAGTGAGTTTTTTGCAAAGAATGGCTACTACGTGGCGCGCAGGCTTTTCCGACCCGAAGAGATTCAGGCGCTGGCGGCAGACTTTGACCGCATCGTCGGGCAGATCATCACAAGCGAAGATCAGCTCGACGCCACATGGGACGGCGGAGAGACGCGGAAGATCGCCCGCGCCGGAGACCGCATCCTCCACACCCACAATGTCCAGAAGTACTCACGTACCTGGCTGAACGCCTTCCTCAATGACCGTTTTCTGAATGTAGTGGAAGAGATCGTCGGGCCGGACATCATCCTGCATCATTCGAAGCTCTTCCAGAAACCCGCCGAAGCCGGTTCGCCTTTCCCAATGCACCAGGATTGGCCCTATTTCCCGACCGTCAACGACAGCATGATCGCCGGGATCATCCATGTCAGCGACGCTACCGACGAGATGGGCTGTTTGAGAGTTTTCCCCGGCAGCCACCGTCTGGGCCGGATCGAAGGTGCCGACGGGCGGCGGCAGAACGATGTGCTGGACCAGTACCCGATCGAAGACGCCAAGGTTATCGAAGCCGAAGCCGGCGACGTTGTCTTCTTCCACTACTTCACGCTCCACGGATCCATGCCGAACCGCTCGGACCACGTAAGAAAGACTGTGCTTTGCCAGCTTTATGCCGGGTCCGACCGCGTTGAGGCGGGCAACCCGCACCCGGACGAACGGGTCGTCCTGCGCGGCTGGAACCACCACATCAGCCGGGACCTTGCCGGCGAGGCGGCCTGATGTCGCGTATCCCGCCCTCCTACATCTTCAACCGGCTGATTACGCTCTTTCTAACCGTCTTCATTGCGGCAACGCTGATCTGGATCATCCCACGCCTCAGCCCGGTCGATCCGGCCGAGATCATGCTGGGCCGAATGGCCGCCGGGGCCGGTGCGGTCGCAGACAGCGAGGCGATCCTGGCGCAACTGAGGTCCAATTTTGGTCTCGATGATCCGCTGGTCCTTCAGTACCTCAAGTACCTCTGGAATACGCTGACTCTGAATTTCGGCCTGTCCACGGCGACCTTCCCCACCTCGGTCTCCAGCCTGATCGCGCAGGCTCTGCCCTGGACACTCGGGCTGATGATCCTGTCGCTCATCGTGACCTTTTTTGTCGGCAACCTCCTTGGCGCGCTGATGGTCTGGGAAGAAAGCCCCAAGCTGGTGCGCGTGGCGATCCCGGCGGCCATGGTATTTACATCGATTCCACCGATCCTGTCGGGCCTTCTTCTGATGTATGTCTTCGCGGCCAAGCTGCAGTGGTTTCCGCTGACAGGCGCCTACGGTCTGACAGTGGAGCCGGGCTGGAACTGGGAATTCATGGTTTCGGTCCTGCACCACGGATTTTTGCCGGCGCTGTCCATCGTCATCGTCACCTTCGGGTTCTGGGCCCTCGGGATGCGCGGGCTGATGATCACGGTGCAGGGCGAAGATTACGTCACACTCGCCAAGGCCAAGGGGCTTAGGCCGCGCTACATCCTTTACAAATACATGATCCGTAACGCGATCCTGCCGCAGATCACCGCCTTTGCGCTGAAGATAGGGTTGTTGGTGGCCGGTCAGGTGCTGGTGGAGCGCATCTTTGCCTACAACGGCATGGGCAAGCTCCTTTATGACGCCATCCTCGATCAGGATTTCCCAGTCATCCAGGGCGTCAGTTACGTGATCATCCTGATGACGGCACTCTCCGTGTTCCTCGTTGATCTGGTCTATCCGCTGATCGATCCGCGCATTCGCCACGGGGAGGGCTGAGCATGGCTGATGTCCCCCTGACCCGCTCCGAACGCCGCGCACAGCGCCGAATCCGGCGCTTCGACAACCCCTGGCTAAATCCCAAACTCTTTTGGGGCGTGGGCCTGCTTGTGGCGATCGTCGCTCTTGGCATTCTCGGGCGCATGTTCTGGGATCCCGAGATGGTTTTCGTGGGCTCGGGTCTGCCCAAGTTGCCGCCGCCAGGTTTTGAGAACCTGCGCGGACAGACGGGCACCTTTGCCCATCCTCTCGGCACAGAGGGCTCCGGGCGCGATATGCTGGCGCTGATCATCATTGGCGCGCCGAACTCGCTTTATGTAGGGCTCCTCGCGTCCCTGATCGGGATGTCAATCGGCATCTTTTTGGGCTTCACATCGGGTTTTGTAGGAGGCCGCACCGACGACGTGATCCGCGTCCTGTCGGACGTGATGATCACGATCCCGCCGCTCTTAATCCTTGTGGTGTTCCAATCGGCTTTTGGCGACGTGACCCTGACGCTGATGGCGCTCCTTATTGCCGGGTTCGTCTGGCAATCGCCCACGCGGCTTATTCGCGCGCAAGTCCTGTCGATGAAACAATCAGGCTACGTACAGATGGCGCGGCTGTCCGGGGCGTCCACCTGGCACATCATGTTTCGCGAGATGATGCCAAACCTTGTTCCCTACCTTTTCGGCTCTTTCATCGCCAACGTCACCACTTCGATTGTCACTGCCGTCGGGCTGGAGGTCCTGGGCCTTGGGCCGCAGCGCATCCCGACCCTCGGACGCACGATCTACGAGGCGATCAACGCGGGCGCCCTGATCCAAAATCTCTGGTGGTGGTGGGGCATTCCGACCTTGCTTCTGGCGGTCATGTTCATCGGGCTTCTTCTGATCAACCTCGGCCTTGATGAGGTCTCCAACCCGCGCCTGCGGAAACTGTCGGTATAGGCCCATGAACGTTCTGACAATCGAACATCTGTCCATCGACTTTCCGACCACCAAAGGCGTCGTCCACGCTGTCACGGACCTCTCCCTGTCCGTGGCCAAGGGCCGGCGCGTGGGGTTCATCGGCGAGTCCGGGTCGGGCAAAACAACCACCGCGCTGGCAGTCATGCAAATGCTGGCGAACCCGGGCAAGGTCGCGGGCGGCGCCATCACCCTGGTGGACACGGACATCCTGACCTTGAACGAAGAAGAGATGCGGCGCACGCGGCTCAGCCGGGTCAGCTATATCCCCCAGGGCGCGATGAACTCGCTGAACCCGGTGATGCGGATCGAAAACCAACTTTGGGACGGCATCACCGCCCATGAAGGCACCACCGACCGCGCAGAATTGAAACGGCGCTCGGACGGCGCTCTCGAAAGCGTAGGCTTGCCCGCTCGCGTCGGCAGGCTTTACCCCCACGAGCTTTCCGGCGGCATGAAACAGCGGGTCTGCATCGCCCTCGGGGTCATCCTGACGCCCGACCTGATCATCGCCGATGAACCCACGAGCGCGCTTGACGTCGTCACGCAGCGGCACGTCATGCAAACGCTGAAAGACGTGCAGGCCCGCATCGGCGCAGGGCTCATTCTGATCGGCCATGACATGGGGCTCATGGCCCAGTCCGTCGACGAACTCGCGGTCCTGAAAGACGGCGAGCTTGTCGAGCATGGCGACGTACGCCAGATCATAGAGAACCCGAAACACCCCTATACCCGCGAACTTATCTCAAGCGTCCCGCTGGTCGGCGGCGAGAGTTTTCTGGACGACGAGGTCGGCGCGCCGCCGGTTAACCGGGGAAAGCCAGGTGTTCCACTTCTGGAATTCTCAGGGGTCAGCAAGACATACGGCGCCGTCACTGCGTTGCAGCCTATGTCCTTCCGCCTCGATGGCGAGGTCCCCAAGATCATCTCTATCGTTGGGCAGTCGGGCTCGGGCAAATCGACCATGGGCTCGTTGATGCTGGGGTTCAATCCGCCTTCGACCGGTCAGGTCCTTTTTGAAGGACAGGACATCGCCACGATGAGCGCCGCCCAGGGTCTCGAATTTCGCAAACAGGTGCAGGCGGTGTTTCAGGACCCCTACGCCTGCTTCAATCCGTTCTACCGCGTGAACCATGCGCTAAAGTTTCCGTTCAAACAATTCGGTTACGCCAAATCCGAAGCACACTTACAGGAGAAGATGGAAGAAGCCTGCCGCGCCGTGGGGCTCGACCCCGGGCTCGTCCTTGGCCGCTATCCGCACCAACTGTCCGGTGGCCAGCGCCAGCGCCTGATCGTGGCGCGGGCGCTTATGCTCAGCCCAAAGCTTCTGATCGCGGACGAGCCTGTGTCGATGGTCGATGCGTCACTGAGGGCGTCCATCCTGAAGAACATCTACGACCTCAAAGACCGCTACGGCATCTCGATCCTCTATATCACCCACGATCTCGCCACGGCCTATCACGTCAGCGACTACGTCATCGTGCTCTACCAAGGCCATATCGCCGAAGCAGGCCCACCCGCCGCGGTGATCGGCAACCCGCAACACGAATACACCCAGCTTCTAATAGACTCGATCCCCTGGCCAGACATTGACCGGCCCTGGGGCACCTCCTCGACAGCAGCCGAAGACGCCGCACGGCTGGATCGCCTCGCCAAAGCCAACAAGACAGAGTTCCGCGGCGCCGTGCAGGGGTTCGAGCTGGAAATCGGCTGACCGCGGATGTCGCATGATGACCGGTTTACTGCCGAGAAAATCGGCCAGCGGCTGAAGCTAATTCAGCCGCTTGTCTTTCGTAACAAGCTGCCACTGGCGCCTTTCGCGATCCTGCCGCTGGACGACGCGCTCACGCCGCCGCCGCTGGACGCGGACCACAGCGCGTGGGAGCGGATCGGGCACAACAGCTACTGGGGCAAACCCGATCTCAACTTTCTCATGCGGTCGCACTTCACTGTGCCTTCGGACTGGCAGGGTAATCTGGCGTTGCATCTTCCCATGGGCGAGGCGGGCGATATTTTCACCCACCCCGAGGCGCTGGTCTATGTCGACGGCAAACCGGTGGCCTCGGCCGACAGATACCACCACACCGTCCCACTGCCCGCACATGTCCATGACGGACAACGCCATCAGATCGCGCTCCATGGATGGACGGGTCTGTCAAGCTGGCCGCCCGATCCGGATAGCAACGCCAAACTCTTCATGGAAACCTGCCGGCTCGTAACACGGGACAGGCCGACCCAGTTCTTCCTCTGGCTCGCCAATGCCGCACTCGGAACCGCGCGCGAGTTACTCGATCGGCGCTCGGAACGGCATTCTATCCTCACAGCGCTCGACCGGGCGTTTCTGGTGCTTGATACACGCGATCCAATCGGAGACGCATTTTACGACAGCGTTCCGCCGGCCTTGGAGCAGCTGCGGACCGACCTCAGGCAATCCGGCGCGCCCCAGGATGTGACACTGCACGCCATCGGGCACGCGCATATGGATATCGCCTATCTCTGGCCGGTGTCGCAGATGCGGCGGAAGGTGGCGCGCACGTCTTCGAATGCGCTGCGGCTGATGGAGGAATACCCAAGCTTCCGGTTTTCGAACTCTCAGGCGGTGCTCTACAAATTCCTCGAGGAAGACTACCCCGAGATCTTCGAGGGCATCCGCATGGCGGTCGCCCGCGGACAGTGGGAGGTCATGGGCGGAATGTGGGTCGAACCCGACGTCAATCTTGCCGGACCGGAGGCGTTGGTGCGCCAATTGGTGCTGGCGCGACGGTACTTTCGCCAGAAATTCGGAGAGGCCGAGGCGCCTGTCCTTTGGCTGCCGGACACCTTCGGTTTCCCGTGGTCGCTGCCGCAGCTTGCAAAGCAGGCGGGCATCAAGTGGTTCTGCACCAACAAGATGAACTGGAACCAAAGCAATCGCATGCCATCTTCTACCTTCTGGTGGAAAGGCATCGACGGAACCCGCCTGCTCAGCCATGTGCTGACCACGCCGCGCGAGGTGCAACACCTGCCCTTCCCCACGAACTACAAAAGCGATCTTTCGGCCCCCGAAGTTCTTGGCACATGGGAGCGTTCAACTGCCAAGGACGTGGTCCGCGACCTGCCGATTTGCTTTGGGTACGGCGACGGCGGCGGCGGGCCAACCGAGGGGCTGATCCAGACCGCCAAAGCCTACGACGCAATGCCCGGCATGCCTGCCCTGCGCATGAGCACCGTACGCGAAGCGTTTGAGGCGATCGAGGACCGAGCAGACGGTCTCGCGGACTGGAACGACGAGCTTTACCTTGAGGGCCACCGCGGGGTCCTCACGTCAAACGGCTGGATCAAACGCGAAAACCGGTTGGCCGAAATCGCCCTCCACAACGCAGAGGCGCTGGCGGTCATGAACGGGTTTGACGTGGACCTATCGGACGCCTGGCAGACCCTTTGCCTGAACCAGTTCCACGATATCCTGACGGGGACCGCGATCCGCGACGTGTTCGAGGATGCGGCGAAAGACTACGCGCAGATCGAACTGGCGACTGCGGGGGCGGTGACGCCGTTGCCAAAAGGAACGGGCATCGCCCAGAACACGGCACCGCATACCGTGGCTCCTGTCGTCGATGGACCCGAAGGCCCGGTCCAGCTTGGCCCAATCCGCCCCTACGCTGCGGTTGAGGTCGTGCCGGTGGCCCCCGACCCTGGCCTTGCGATCGCCCTCGGGGACGCGGGCGCAACGATGGAGAATGCCCATATCCGGCTCCGTCTCGATGCTGCAGGGCGCATCGCAAGTCTTCTCGATAAAAAGGCCCGCCGCGAGGTTATTGCCGAAGGCGCCCATGGCAACGCGTTGCAGCTTTTTGAGGACCGTCCGCTCGTCTGGGATGCCTGGGATATTGACCCGTTCTTTGAGGATCGCCTCGAACCCCTTGAAAGCCCGGCAGAGTTGACAGTCGTCGAAGATACACCTGTGCGCGTCGCCTTGCGCGTTACGCATCGCTTCAAGTCCAGTTCTCTCAGCCAGATCATCCGCCTAGCGTCGAAATCAAAGCGCATCGATTTTGTCACCGAGGTAGATTGGTCCGAAACCCATATGCTCTTGAAGGTGGCCTTTCCCGTGGACGTCCACACACCGCGCGCAACCTATGGGATTCAGTGGGGCTGCATCGAACGGCCCACCCATCGCAACACCAGCTGGGATGCCGCGAAATTTGAGGTCTGCGGCCAGGGCTGGGCCGACCTTTCCGATGGCAACTACGGGGTCGCTTTGCTGAGCGACTGCAAATACGGCTACGATATCCGCGATAACTGTATGCGGCTGTCGCTCATCAAGTCCGCGACCATGCCCGACACCGGCGCCGACCAGGGCCGGCACGTCTTCACCTACGCCCTTCTGCCCCACGAGGGCGACTGGCGGGGCGAAGTCGCGGCGCAGGCGGCGGTCCTTGGACATGGCCCCCATCTGACCGGCGGGGTGCCCAAGGCCCCGCCCGTCGCCTGCGACGCGCCGAACGTGGTCCTCGAAACCCTGAAACCCGCCGACAGCGGAATTGGTTTTGTCCTGCGGCTTTACGAAGCCCACCGCATCAAAGGGCCCGTGACGCTGCAGTGCCGCGACCAAATAGCCTCGGTCAGCCAATGCGATTTGATGGAAACACCGATGCGCGCGCTGGACGTCCGGGACGGCACCGTGTCCCTTGATCTCTCCCCGTTCGAAATCGTGACGCTACACTTTGTGCCGGCCTAGGCCCTGCGCGAGCGCTCACGCCCGATTCTGTTGGGCATCCCGCACAAGCGCTGCCAGACGGAACAAGCCGTGCACCATCTTGGAGTAGGGCGTCATCAGAAAGAACGTCAGAACCGCGCTGAGGTGCAGCGCCAAGAGACCCGGCACCGCCGCAGTCCCCGTCGCCGCGTAGAGGGCAAGGCCCGTCGCACTCACGACGAAGAGCAGCACGACAAAGGCCATTTCACCGCCCCAGGCGTGTGTTGCGCCAAGCTTTGGATCGGCCTTCAATTTCAGCGCCGCCAATCCCGCCGTCCCGGCGCACAAAAGGATGCCCCCGGGCACGCCTAAAAGCTTCGGCAGACTGTACCAGGCGTAAGGCGCCTCAAGCCCGAATACGTAGTGCAGGACGGTGCCCGCGGAGGTCGCGCCAAAGCACATAAGGAACCCGTAGAGCGTGGCCTGGTGGTACCAGCGCCGCGTGTTGCTGTAGCGGTCTTCGTCCTCGAAATTGCAGCCTTCCCCGTGGCCGCCACCAAGGTTGGTCATCCGCCCGGCCGATGACAGGGCACTGGTCAAACCAGCCAAGGTCACCGCGCCGCCGCCTGTGTCGCGCCAGAACTGGCGTAGCGACACGGCCACCGCAAGGAGCGGAAAAAGAAAAGCGGGGGCAAAAATCGCCACCATGGCCGCGTGCGAGAGGTAGGCGTAAAACCCCTCACCACCCGTTTGGCCAAAGGACTGGATCGCAAGAAAAAGCCCGGCAAGGGCCAGCACAAAGAGCGCCGAGATCCACAGACCCGACCGGTCGAGAACCCGCGCCCAACCGCGCGGCCAAGCATAGTCTTTCCAGCTTTGCGTTCGCAGGTCCGCCAGGACCCGCGGCAGGTTGAGATCGAATTCATGCGGCGCGGTGTACTGGCAGGCGTAGTAACAGCCCCGGCAGTTGTGACAAAGGTTCGCAAGCTGGATGATGTCCCCGTCCGCAAAAGCGCGCTGACGGGTGATCGCGGGAAAGACGCTGCAATAGCCCTCGCAGTAGCGGCAGGCGTTGCAGATCTCGATCTGGCGGCGCGCCTCGGGGATCAGATCAAGCGACATATTCGGCGGCTCCTTTTCCGGCCAGACGGCCAAAGACCGTCCCGATGGTCATGCCGAACCCGGCCAGATACCCCTGCCCCAGAATGGAACCGGCCATGATTTCACCCGCCGCCCAGAGGTTTTTCACCGGCCCTTCGGGCCCATGGACCTTCGCGGTGTCATCCACGCTGAGACCCAGATAGGTGAAGGTGACGCCAGGGCGGAGTTCATAGCCATAAAACGGCGGCTCCACGATCGGCCGCGCCCAGTTCGTTTTGGCGGGCGACAGACCTTCGGTGGCCAGTGCATCAAGGTCCGTCGGGTGAAAATCGCCGGGCCGGCAAGCAGCGTTAAAGGCCTCGACCGTGGATTTCAGCTTGTCTGATGGCAACCCGAGGCGCTGGCCCAAGCCTTCCAATGTATCAGCTGCAACCGGCGGGAAAACGGAGGGCATGAAGAGATCAAGCGACCTGGCGTCGATGATGGCATAGGCCACCTGATCCGGCTGCGCGGCGACGAGCCGTCCCCAGATCGCGTAGCGCTTGGGCCAGACGTCTTCTCCTTCATCGTAGAAGCGGTCGCCGTCTTTGTTGACCACAACGGAGAAGGGCACGCAGTCCAGTCGCGTGACGATGCCGCCGTCGTACTTCGGCGCGCGACCGTCGATGGCCACCGCGTGGCATTGGGTCGGGTCACCGACGCTCTTAATACCTTGATCCAAAAGATCCTTCAGCACTACACCGCGGTTATAGGGTGTCCCCCGGATCAGGAAGTTCCGTGCTGCCGGCCCCCAGGCATCGGCCAGCCAGTCGATATCGGCCTGAAACCCACCCGAGGCGGCCACCACCGAGCGCGGTGAGAAGGCAACCGTTTGCCCGCCAATGGACGCCGTGACAGCGCCGACCCGCGTGCCATCAAATTCCAGATGCGTTACCTCGGCCCCATAGGCAATCTCGACACCAAGATCCGCCGCTTTGCGGTAATAGGCGTTCACCAGCGCTTTGCCACCGCCCAGAAAGAAAGCATTGGTCCGCGACAGCGAAAGCGTGCCAGAGAGCGATGGCTGAAACCGCACGCCATGCGATTCCATCCACGCGTAGCATTCCTCCGAAGACCGGATCGCAAGACGCGCCAACCCTTCGTCGGTCTTGCCCGCGGTCACTTTCAGCAGGTCATCAAAGTACTCGTCTTCTCCGTAGGTCCCCGTCAGCACGCCCTGCGGACCGTCGTGCATGCAGCGGAAGTTGCGCGTGTGTCGAGAGTTCCCGCCGCGGTAGGGTTTGGGCGCGCTTTCCAGAAGAACAACACGCGCACCGGCCTCGCTTGCGGTGATCGCCGCACTGAGCGCTGCGTTCCCCCCCCCGACGACCAGCAGATCGGGGGCTATGGTGCGTCCGGCCATACAGTCTTGCACAGGGGTGAGCCTGCGACTCCTTTTTGACATTCCGTCCTGTTGCAGATATTCTTGTATACACTTGGATACAAAGATCAACCCAAATACTGCCATCCCGGACACAACACATGAAATCCAGCAGCGAAGCCGCCTATCTCGCGCTCATGGACGCGCTCCACACCGGTGAGTTCAAACCCGGCGACAGGTTGCGCGAAGAGGACGTGGGCGAGCGCCTATCGCTGTCCCGCACCCCTGTCCGGGAAGCCCTGCGTCGTCTCGAAGCCGAGGGCGTGATAGAACACCGACCCCGGGTCGGTGCCGTCATCCGGCGGCTGACCCATGCCGAGGTGGTGGAGCTTTATGAAATGCGCGTGGTGCTGGAGCGCACGGCGGCGGAACTCGGCGCCAAGCATGGCACCCCGGCGGAATTCGACGCCCTGGACGATCTCAACGCGGAAATCGCAGCCGAGCGCGAGAACCCGTCGAAAGCCGCCGAGATCAACCAGCGCTTTCACCTCGGACTTTATCGCAGCGCGCGGAACAGGTTCCTCTTGGAGGCCGCACGGACGCTGAACAACTCTCTGATCCTACTTGGCCCGACGACCTTCACCCACGACACTCGCATCGACGAGGTGGCAGCCCAGCACGCCAGCATTGTCGCCGCCCTGCGCGACGAAGACCCAGAGGCCGCGGGCGCCGCCGCAGAGGCCCATCTGCAAACGTCGCTTCGACACCGCCTGCGCGCGCTAGGCGAATGAAGCCGGTCGTCAACGCGTTCGCCGTCGCGCTCTTGGGCGTTGCTGCCTTTCATGTCACTCGTCTGCCCCTGCCCTGGCTCCTCGGCCCCATTTGCGCCTGCCTGATCGGCGCGCTGGTCGGAGTGCCGATGAAAGCCATCGGACCGCTTAACCAAGCGATGCGCACGATTCTCGGTGTGGCCGTGGGCGCAACCCTGACCTGGCCTGTCCTCGCGACCTTCCCGGCCATGTGGCCGACCCTGGCTTTAGTGCCAGTGATGGTGATCGCCATCGGTGCCCTTGGTCTGCCGTACTTCAGACGGCTCTGGTGGTACGATCCCGTCACGGCCTACTACGCCGCTATGCCCGGAGGGTTGCAGGATATGCTCGTCTTTGGCGAAGAGGCGGGCGCGAACGTGCGCTCGCTTTCGCTGATCCACGCGACGCGGGTCCTCGTGATCGTGGTCGCCCTGCCGTTTTTGATGGAGGCGATCTGGAACACCGACCTGACCAACGCGCCGGGGCGGCCCCTGGACGCGGTTCCGCCCCGAGACCTGGCGCTGATGGTCCTGTGTGCGGCCTTCGGCTGGTGGGGCGCTGCGAAGATCGGGATGTTCGGCGCGACGATCCTCGGGCCGCTTGTTGTGACGGCTGCCGTGACGCTGGCTGGGTTTCTAGAAAACCGCCCGCCCGCCGAAGCGATCTGGACGGCGCAGTTTTTCATTGGGCTGACGATCGGCACCAAATACGCGGGCATTACATTGGCAGAGGTGCGCCGCGATCTGGCGGCGGGTGTTGGGTTTTGCCTTATCCTGATCGTCCTGACACTCGTCTTTGTGGAAAGCATCTACATCGCCGGACTGGCACCGGGGATGGAGGCGCTGCTTGCCTTCGCGCCCGGCGGACAGGCCGAAATGACCGTGCTGGCGCTGATAGTGGGAGCCGACGTCGCCTTTGTCGTCGCCCATCACGTGCTGCGGATCTTCCTCGTCATCCTCGGCGCACCCATCGTCATCCGCGCGCTCAGTCCAGCACCTCGGGATTGATCATGTTGATGGGCTGGCCAGCGGCAAATGCGTTTACCTGATTGAAGATGTCGGTGAATTGCAAATCGAACTCATCTTCCGTGACATAGCCGATGTGCGGCGTCGGAAGAACGTTAGGGTTTTTTAGCAAGGGGTGATCTGTGTCCCGCAGCGGTTCTTTCTCAAAGACATCGACGGCCGCAAAGATGCGGCCTCGGGCGACTTCTGCCTCGAGTGCTCCTTCGGCCACAAGCCCGGCGCGCGAGGTATTTACAAAGAGCGCGCGCGGCGCCATCGCGGCAAGATCGGCCTCGGCGATGATCTCACGCGTCTCGGGTTTCAGCCGGACATGGACGCTGACTATGTCGGAGGTGGCAAAGAACGCCTCGCGACTTTCGGCAACCTGCGCGCCGTCTGCGATCGCGCGGGCGCGCCCGGCCTCCGACGCCCACCACTGCACCTCCATGTCCAGCGCCTTGGCGTAGTCCGCCACGACCCGCGCAATCCGGCCGTAGCCGTAAAGCCCCAGCCTGCGGCCCCGCAGGCTGCGCCCGACGCCCGCCTGCCACGTTCCACCCCGGATCGAAGCGACCTGCGCGGGAATCTGGCGGTAGCTTGACAGGATCAGCGCCAGTGTGAGCTCCGCCGCAGCATAGGACGGCGTATCAGAATGCATCTCCGAGCACAGAAGAACGCCGTGCCGTGTACAGGCGGCAACGTCAATGTGCGGATAAACGCTGCGCTGAGAGATCAACTTCAGGTTCGGCAGACCGGCGACCAGGGCCTCGCCTATCTTCGTGCGCTCGCGAAAGAGGACGACGGCCTCCGCTTCGGCCAGACGGTTGGCAAGCCGCTCGGGGGCGGGTTCATGGTCAGTCCAGACCGTGACGTCATGCCCGGCGAGCAATCTGAAACACGGAAGACCGCGGAGTGTGTCAAACCAGTCGTCAAGGATATGGACCCTCAACGGCTCTCCACCCCGGCTTCGGGGAACGGCGTGCGTGGTGTAGCGACGAAAGGGGGCGTCTCGAGGGCACCGAGCGCCTCGTTCACGGCATTCTTCAGGCTGATCAGATGATTGTACTGCGCATCACACCCCGAGACAGGCGTCGGGTAGGCGCGCAGTTCTTCCTGGATCAACTCCCGCGCGGATTTTAAAGACGCGCTGGCGTCGCGTAGGTGGCTTTCAAAGGTCATAGCAGGCCCTCGCTCCAAAATGTATACCATAGTATACATAATTCACGGCAGCGGTCAATTCCCCGCCCAGACCTCGCTCGGCACAAAGACCTCACCGCTTGCCAGCTTCCGCGCCGTGCGCACCAGACCAGCGGACCGCAACTCGAAGCTCTGGCCATCGACAGTGTAGTCCACAACGACATCCATCAGCCCCATAGGATGCTCCAGCGTGATTGTCGCCGGGTCTGCATTGGGCAGGCCAATCATACCCTCAGCCACTGTGCCCGGACAAAGAAGGCAGGCCGCAAGGCACTGAGACCCGGTCACCGCAAGGGTTGGGTGGCACTTCCACGGCATGAAATACCGGACTGCTGCCGCCCCGCCCTGCGCGGGCCTGGCAACCAGCCCGAACTTCGGGGTCACCGATTTTGACACATCGCCCATGCCCATGCGCGCTCCCGCCTCAAGACGAACCGCCTCGATCCGCGTCATCAGGTCGGCGTTCTCGTCGAGCTCTTCGCGGGTTTCATACCCTGTCACGCCGAAATCCTCGGCCCGCGCGATTACCATGGGCATTGCCACGTCCATGCAGGTCACCTCGGTGCCTTTGACCGTTTCTCGCCTGGCACCAGTGGGGAACATCGCGCCGGTCAAGCCGCCCACCGTATCGTGAAATTGCAGCGAAATCGGTGCTGCGGTGCCGGGCACCCCGTCGATCGCCGTCGCACCGGAATACTCCACCGCCGCCCCCGGCGTGACCACCGACGCTTCCACCCGCGCGCCCGTGTTGGTTGCGAGGATGCGGACGAGCGTCTGGCCATCCGCTGCGGGCATCAGGCCCATTTCCAGCGCCGCCGGTCCGACGCCTACAAGGATATTGCCGCATGTGGGTTTAAAATCCACGAGCCCGTCCTCGACGCTGACCTGGGCGAAGAAGTAGTCGATGTCTGCCCAGTCGTCCTCGGATCGCGACAACATGGCGACCTTGGTTGTCACCGCAGCGCCGCCGCCAATGCCGTCGATGTTCAACGGGTGCCCGGAGCCGATAATGGAAACCAGAACCCTGGCCAGTGTCTCTTGGTCTTCCGGAAGGTCGGAGCGCCGCATGTAAGGTCCGCGGGAGGTTCCCCCGCGCATGAAGAGAAAGGGAATTGCTGTCTGGCTCATACCAACCTCTTAGAGATGCGTGCGACCAAATGGGTGGTGAACTCCGCTGTCCCAAGCGATCCACCCAGATCGGCTGTGCGCCTGCGCGTTTCAGTTAACGCCGCGCCAACGGTGGTTTCAATCACATCCGCGGCTTGCCGTTCGCCCAGATGCCGCAGAAGCATCGCAAGCGACAGGATCATTGACACCGGATTGGCGCGGTCTTGCTGGGCAATATCTGGGGCGGACCCGTGCTGAGCCTGCGCCGCTGCGTGCTGCGCGCCTACGTTCAGCGATCCCGCAAGACCAAGACCGCCCGATAGCTCAGAGGCGAGATCGGACAGGATATCACCGAACATATTGGTGGTAACGATCACGTCGAACCGGTCTGGGCTGCGCACCAGATGGGCCGCCGCCGCATCCACCAGAAGCTCGTCATAGGCAATGTCCGGGTAGCGGTCCGCCACATCCCGGACCGTGTCCAGGAAAAGCCCATCCGAGACGCGCATCACATTTGCCTTGTGAACCGCCGTAACGCGGCGCCGGGGCCGGGCCATCGCAAGGTCAAAGGCGGTTTCGGCGATTTTGCGCGACGCCGCCTCGGTGATCCGGCGGACCGCAAGTGCGACGCCCGGGACCGGCATGAACTCTCCGGGCCCAAGATGCATGTTTCGGTCGGCATAGAAGCCTTCCAGGTTTTCGCGCACCACCACCAGATCTACGCTCTTGCGAATGGGCGCCTCTAGCCCCGGCCATGTGCGCGAAGGCCGGATGTTGGCATGGAGATCCAACGCCTTGCGTAGCACGCCCGAGGGGTTCAGTCCGCCCTCTTCGCGTGGCGGATAAGAGTTGTGCGACACCGGGCCAAGCAGCACACCATCGCAAGCGCGGGCAGCATCGATGACCCGGTGAGGGATGGTTGTGCCTTCGGCGTGAAGCGCGTCGAAGCCGATGACCTCGCGGCTGACTGTGACCGGCCGACCGAGTGCAGGTGCCGCTGCGTCCAGAACGCTCAGGGCGGACCCGGTGATCTCCGGACCGATCCCATCGCCGTCCAGAGCCAGGAATCGCAGCGCGCTCACGTCAGGGGCCAGGGCAGATCAACGTAGGACTGCAGCAGCCCTTGCGGGAAGTCCCGGTTCAAAAGCCCGGCCATGGTTGACATGAACACAATACCGGCCCCGGCATAAAGCGCGGCAAAGCCCCAGCTTCGCCCGGCGCGGAAGCGGATGAAGAGAAAGAGGAAGACCGCAAGCGCCAGAATAAAGCCCAGCAGCGAGGTTAGCACCAGGAGCCCCGCGAACCACGCCAGGGTTGGCCAGAGACCGTGCGCCGCCACTCCGGCTTCTGCCGCCTCGCGGTCTGCGAAGATCGCGTTGGTCTCGGGCCGAACCATCATCTGCGCCAGAAGAATGAGCAGGCACAGGATGGTCACGCCGCCTACAAAGCGTGGGAAAACCCGGTCGGCCGCGGCGTAGTCAGGGATCGTTGCGGCATCGACAAAGGCCACGAGCATGTAGGCGAGGATGGCTAAGAGGAAGATGAGCGGCGCGCGCTTTGTGCCCGAATCCACCGCGCCTTCGGCCATGATCAGCTTGGCCTGCCTGAGGCCCACCACGACTGAGATCAGCGTGATGATGATCAGCACGATGACGATGGGCGAAAAGATGTATTCGATCCCCTCCTCAAAGCTCTTGCGGAACCGCGAATTGGCAATCTGCACCGCCTGGTTGGCGTAGGTCTCTGCCGGGTTCGACAGGACAAAACCGATGAGGAAGGCCGGGCGCGACCAGTCAAAGCGACGCATCATGATGCCCAGTAGACCGATAACAAAAAGGGCCACCAGATCGGTGATGTCCTGGCTAGACTGGAAGGCCGCAAAGGCGATGATCATGAACAGAAACGGGGCCAGCAAGCTGAAGGGGATGGTTGTCAGTCGGGCAATACCGCCGGAGGCCGCGATGCAGATCAGTGTACCTACGACGTTCGCCAGAGCCAGCAGCCAGACGATGGAATAGGTGATATCGAGGTTGTTTTTCAGCATCGAGGGGCCGACCTCGATGTTTCCCGATCCCAGAAGGGCGATAGCACCGATGAAAATCGCCATAGAACCAGAGCCGGGAATGCCAAAGAGCAGCGTCGGCACAAGCCCACCACCTTCTTTTGCGTTGTTCGAGCTTTCCGGCCCGATCACGCCACGCACTTCCCCGGAACCGAATTTGGATTTGTCCTTGGTTGTCTGCACGGTGTGGCCATAGGCGATCCAGTCCACAACCGAGCCACCGAGACCCGGGATCACACCGACGATCACCCCGATGATGGAGCACCTAACGGACAGCCAGATGTTGGCAAACCAGTCCGCGACCCCTTTGGCCCAACCGCCGCCCAATGGAGACCGGTCCGAGATGGAGCGGTCCTGCCGTAAGAGCGCGACGATTTCCGGGATGGCAAAGATGCCAAGGCCGACGATGACCAGTTTCAGGCCGTCAACGAGGTAGGGCATATCGTAGGTCGCCATGCGCAGCTCGCCTGCACTGTCGCCCTCGCCAATTGTCCCGATCATCATTCCCAGGCCGGCTGCTGCGATGCCCTTCAGCGGAATGCGGCCCGCGAGTATGCCCACCATGGAGAGACCGAAGACGGTAATCATCAGGAGCTCCGGCGTCCGAAACTCCAACACGACGGGCCGCGCGATCAGGATGAAGACGGTCAGAAAGGCCGCGCCCACGAGCCCCCCGAAAAGCGACGCGGCAAAGGCGGCGGAGAGCGCCCGCGCAGCTTCGCCCTTTTTGGCCATGGGAAAACCGTCAAGCACCGTTGCCTGCGAGGCCGATGAGCCAGGTATCCCCATCAGGACAGAGGCAAAGGTATCCGATGTCGGGACCACCGCCACCATACCGATCATCAGCGCAAGTCCCAGAACCGGGTCCATGCCGAACATGAAAGGCAAGAGAAGCGAGAGGCCCGCGATCCCGCCAAGCCCGGGAAACACGCCGATGCAAAGCCCCATCACTACACCCAGAACGAGGTAGCCGAGGACCAGCGGTTGCAGGATCATGGCCGCGGCATCGCTGAGCGCGGGCAAGGCGACAGACACGATATCCATCGGGCAAACTTTCGGAAAAAATGCAAAAGGCCCCGCCCGCGTCGCGCGGGCGGGGCAAATGGCTTAGTTCAGCGAGACGCCGTAGCGTTCTTTCAGCCAGCCAATGACAAAGGCCTTGGCCCCATCGGGGACCTGCGTGGCACTGGCCAGCGCCCCCTCCGCCTCGGCTGCGGTCATCTGCGGGTAAACGCCCAGACGCCCTTCGGAAATCTCGGCGAAGTCTCCACGCGCTTTAATCGCATCGAACGCGGCGGTGTAGGTCGCAATCGCGTTGTCCGGGGCGCCAGCTGGCAGGAAAACCATCTTCTGGGCCGGGAAGCCGGCAACAAAAAATGCCTTCCATGCATCCCACTTCTCGCCGCTCGTCTCACAGCCGTCAGTGGCGTCGCAGACCTCTTTGAAGGTCGGCATGTCCGGAAAGGTGGGATCGCGTACGATGTTGCCATCGGCGTCCAGCGCACCCCAGCTCATCATCGGCACCGCAGTCCCGGCTTCGACCAGGGGCGTGACGCCCGAAAGGTACGAAGACGAGGTCTGGTAGTCGATGTTCGCTTCCTCTCGCTCGAACATCAGGCGGCCATCGCCGCGCCCTTTGATGCCGAAGACGGGCTCGACGTTCAGCCCAAGCATTTCCCAGGCCAGAAGCGGCACAAGGTCAAGGCGCGTGGCGCCCTGGCTACCGTAAATGAAATCCGTATCCCCGAGGCCGCTGGCATCGTTGCCATCCATTTTTGCAGCAAGGTCTGGTGGCAGGTAGGCGACGCCGCCTGTTCCGGAAGCTAGCACGACTTCCCAGTCACCGTATTCGTAGCGGACACGGGGATCGGAAAGAAGATAGGGAAATTGGGTCGACCCCGACGAACCGAAGATCAGCGTCCCGTCGTCGTATTCTTGTTCCTGGAACCAGTTGGCTCCTTTGGTGGAGCCGGCGCCGGGCATGAATTTGACCACGACAGTTGGATTTCCGGGCAGCGCTTCGCTGAGAAGCGGGGCATAGAAGTTGGCCCATTTGGCCGATCCGCCCGTTTCCGAGAAGGGAATGACCCATTCGACGGTTTTGTCGCTTAGGTCGATGGCGTGGCCATCGGCGAGAGCCTGCGTGGCGAGACCCGCGACGGCGCTGGCCAAAATGCCAAGCGCCACGCGGTGCGTGGTTTTGGTGACGTTCATCTGTTCCTCCCTTGGTCGGTCGCAGCCCGCGACCGTTGAACGAAAAACCGGGCCGTTTCCCGGCCTCATGACACGACACTGGCGCACCAAGCTTGCACCAAGCCTTCATCGGCGCAAAAATCCGACCATGCGCATTGTCCTTGTGGAAGACAACATCAGCCTTGCCAAAGGCATCGCGTACCGGCTGCAGGATGACGGACATTCGGTGGATGTGCTGCACGACGGGGTCGAGGCCGAGATCTTTCTTGGTCAGGAAACCAGCGACCTGATCATTCTCGACATCAACCTTCCCGGCAGATCCGGGATCGACATTCTGTCCGGACTGCGCCGCGCAAGCGATCCGCGGCCCGTCATATTGCTTACCGCCCGGTCGGGCACCGAAGACCGGGTGGCGGGTCTTGACGCCGGTGCGGACGACTATCTGGTCAAACCCTTTGCCATGGACGAACTCGCCGCCCGGGTCCGGGCGCTCGGACGGCGCAAGCAGCGAGCGCCCCGACGTGTGCTTCACCTCGGGCAGTTGGAGTTCGACACCGAAGCCTTACGCCTCAGCGAGGACGGCACCGCCATCGACGTACCCCGCCGCGAGCTTTCGTTGCTCTCGGCACTTGCGGAGGCAGAGGGACGCACGGTGCCGAAAGCGATGCTGCTCGATCATATCTATGGCGTGGGAACAGAAACCGACGAAAAGGTCATCGAGGTTTATGTGTCTCGCCTGCGGCGACGCCTGAAACCTCACGGCGTCAGCATCCGCGTCAATCGGGGGCTCGGCTATGCGCTGGTCTTTGCGCCCGCATGAACCGGCCTATTTCCCTCCGGGCCCGGCTTACTCTGATCATCCTTCTGCCGCTTCTGGCCATCGCCGTTCTGGTCGGTTTCTGGCAACTCGACACGGCGCGCGCGACGGCGGCGGACGTCTTTGACCGTCAGCTTCTTTCGGCGGCGCTGGCCGTATCGAACGACGTGACACTCTCGGGCGGCGACGCCCTGTCGCCCCGGACGGAGGAGTTGCTTGAGAATACATCGGGCGGGCGCGTATTCTACCATGTCTATGCCCCGGACGGCGTCATCGTGGCAGGCTATGCCACCCCGCCCGTCGGCATCCCCAGCGCCGGAGCCGAAGAGAGCGGACCGACGCAATTCGAGGCGACCTACCTCGGGCGCGATGTCAGCGGTGTGCGCCTGCAAAACCGCGCTGAGATCGACGGGTTCTCAGGCGTTTTCACCACGACCGTCTGGCAGGATACGACGGTCAGAGACGCTTTTGTCGGGCAATTGGCGGGGCGCTCGCTTGCTGCCTCGGCAGCCCTTATCGCATCGGTCGCGCTGATTGTCTGGTTCGGCGTCAACCTCGGCCTCAGGCCCCTTCTCGACCTCCAGGACGCGATCGAAGCCCGCAGCAGCGACGACCTCGGAGCGATCCGGAGGCCCGTGCCAAAAGAGGTAGAGGGCATTGTCGGGCGGCTGAACGGGCTATTCGATCAGGTGACACGCAGCATGGCCGCGCAGAACGAGTTTATCTCAAACGCCGCTCATCAGCTGCGCAATCCCATCGCCGGAGTGCTCGCCCTGGCCGAAGCCGTGCGGAAGGCGCCGGATCATGGGGAAGCCATCGCCCGCTCGGACGACTTGCTGGCAGCCGCGCAAAACACCGCCGAGCTGACCCAGCAACTCCTTACCCTAGAACGCGCCAAAAGCCTGAGCCCCACCCGCCTTCAAGAACGCGTCGACCTCGCAGAGGTCATCGCAGGATGGATGCCGAGCCTGCAGGCCGCGGCTGGCCCGGACACTCATGTGCGGTTCGTGACCGACGGCAGGAATGGGACCCTCGCCGTGGATGCCACCATGCTGCGCGAGGCGCTTCTCAATCTTGTCGATAACGCCAAACGACACGGTGGGCCAGGAATGACCGAGGTGGAGATCGCGCTCCGGAACGCGGGAGATCATGTCGACATCATCGTGTCGGACAACGGCGCGGGTATTGCCCCGGAAAACCTCGAAACTGCGACGCGGCGCTTCTCACAGGTCTCTCCGGCAGAGGGCAGCGGATTGGGCCTACCGATCGTGGCCGCCGTCGTCGAGGCGCATGGTGGCCGCGTAAACGTGGTGCCCGGGCATCCCGGGTTGGTGGTGCGTCTCAGCTTGCCGCGAGACGCCGGTCACTGAAGTGTAAACGGTACCTCTGTGATGATCTTCTTGCCGTTTTTCAGCCGATAGACCAGCCGGTACGCGCCCGGCGCGTCGGGCAAATCGATACGGGCCGGGTTGCCCCAGTCCGTCACCGCATAAGAGATCCGCTTGTCCGACCCGACGGGCAAGATTTCGATCAGATCTCCGCCGTTGCCGGGCCCGTCCCAGGCCACCTCAACCTTCTCGCCCATCGGCAACTCCGCCGGCAGGTCGACGCTTGCCGAGGCGGCGGTCAGCGTGATGCGCTGTGCCGTGATCACTACATTGTCCTGCCGCAGGACATAGACGATTTCGTAGTCGCCCGGCTCAGACGGCATCGCCAGTTTCGACGGATTGCCCCAGTCCGTCACCGCGTAGGTCAGTCGCTCGTCTCCGCCTACGGGGCGCACCTGTAGCTGATCGCCCCCGTTGCCCGGTCCGACCCAGGGCAGTTGGAGGTTCGATCCGGCTTCGGCGGTGGCGGGCGCGTCGATGCGGGCGGAAGGCGCCGTTAGGGTGATTGGTACGCGTGCGATCACCACATTGTCCTGCCGCAGGACATAGACGATCTCGTAGTCGCCCGGCTCAGACGGCATCGCCAGTTTCGACGGATTGCCCCAGTCCGTCACAGCGTAGGTCAGCCGCTCGTCTCCGCCTACGGGGCGCACCTGTAACTGATCACCCCCATTGCCCGGTCCGACCCAGGGCAGTTGGAGGTTCGATCCGGCTTCGGCGGTGGCGGGCGCGTTGATCTGCGCGCCCGCCGGGGTCAGCCTGATCGGAGCGGTGGCGATAACCGCGCTGTCCTGGCGCAGCACATAAACAATCTCATAGTTGCCCGGCTCGGCGGGCAAAGGCAGGTTCACAGGGTTGCCCCAAGCCGTCGCAGCATAGGTCAAACGTTCCGCCGATCCCACAGGGCGCACCTGAATCTGGTCGCCGCTGTTACCCGGCCCGACCCAGGGCAAAGCCAGCGTCGCCCCGGCTTCGGCGCTCGCAGGCGGAGCCAGTTTTGCGGTTGCAGGGTAAACGGTGATCGACGCCGTCGTTATGACCTGCCGACCTTTCATCCAGACGTAAACCACATCGTAAACGCCGGGCTTCGACGGCATTGGCAGGTTCACGGGGTTGCCCCAGACGGTCGCGGCATAGGTCAGGCGCTCGCCCGTCGCGGGATCCCGGACCTGGATCTGATCCGTGTCGCCAGCGGGACCCGTCCACGCGACCGGGGGCGACGATCCTGCCTCGACCTCGGGGGCAAACTCCAGCGCTGCCTGTGGCCGCGCAAGGGGAAGTGCCACCACGATGTCACGTCCCTGCTCGGTAAGCGTGAATTCGAGGGATCCGCTGGCAGTGTCCGCAGGCCGGAGAACGTTCACCCGATAGCGGCCCGGTAACAGGTCCAGTGCCAGCGTTGCCGCTTCTTGCGACCCAACGACCGCCGAGGCCACAACGTTCTCGACTTCCCACACCAAGAGGTCGGTGATCCGCGCGCCACCTTCGCCATTCGTCGCACTGAACGTCACCCGGAGCGGTTCCGGCTCGGGTGCAGGCGCCATCACGACGGTCATGGCTTCGGCCAGTTCTGCACCATCCGCTGCCGTGCGGTAGGTGCCGCCGGTCTCACTTGCAAGGCACTGTAGCTGCGCGACATCCTCGGGCTCGGTGATATCAAAGCCGATCACGTGGGCGGTAATGCCGATCCCAAGTTCCTCAAGCTCCCGGCCAAGGGCACAGGGATCCACATCACAGGTTTCGCGCCCGTCGGAGACCAGAATGACCGTGGCAGGCTCTTCGGTGAACCTCAGGGCCTGGGCCGCCTGTCGCACCGCTTCGGAAAGCGGGGTCTTGCCTTTGGGGCTGATCCCGTTCACCGCCTCCCGAATTTCCGCGCGCGAACCCAGACCGGGCTCCACCAGCGTTTCAATATCCCCACAATCCCCGCGCCGGTTGTGCCCATAGGCCATAAGACCCAGTTCCTGATCTGCCGGTAACTGTTCGAGGAATTCTCCGATCACGTCCTGCGCGATGGTGATCTTGGCGACACCGCCGATCTGTCCCCACATGGATCCGGAGCCGTCCAGGACCAGAACGGCGCGGGGTTTTTCCTGCGCAGAAGCGAGCGTTCCCAACACGAAAAAGAACGCCCAGAAAAAACCAAGGAGTCGCATGGGGTCACCTCAAAAATGGAATCAAGAAACAGAAATTCGTTCAAATCAGTGAGAGATGCGCAGCCGTTTCTCAAGGATTTTCTGGATCAAGCACGGCTCCATACGGGCTCGTCCACACGGGAATAGGGTTTGCCGGCATTTTTCGGAGGTCGGACCAGGCGACAGGTGCTTCGACGTCGGGCTGCCGCCATAAAGCGCGGAGAGGCCCCATTCGATCATTTTTGTCATTTAGTATGGGATCGACTAAACAGACACCTTAGATATCCAAAGAACCGGGCGGTCGCCATTGGCGCCCGGATGAGCCCTATAGGTGGCTGGCCGGAGGCAAAATGGTGCGGTTCATCGCTGGAGCATTTGCAGTTCTCTTGCTGATCTCGGCCGGCGCTTACGCCAAACCGACCGAGGTTACGTGGGAGGACCTGCCCGACTCCACCGTGCAGGACTACGAAGATCCGTTTCTCGACCTGACCTACGAGCAGATGAACGATCTGATCATCGTGGTCAGCGCACGCGAAGCGATCGAGGGCGGTGATACGTCAGCGCGTACCCAGACCTATCTGGAAGACTCCCTTGCCCGGCTCGCAGCCGATGACCTTGATGCCGACGAACTGCTCGAACTCAGGTGGGTCGTGGCCGAATACCGCGAAACGGCGGCGACGCAGGCGAACCCCGATATGAACGGCGCAGAGGTCGCGTTGGCGGGCTACGCAATTCCGGCCCCGCCAGCCGAGGACGGCACGCCCATGGCCTACCTCGTGCCCGAACGCGGCATGTGCAGCCACCTGCCGCCGCCCAACCCCAATCAGATGGTACGCTTGCGTCTGCCGGGAGGCTGGACGCCTTCGATGATGCATGAACCCGTTCGCATGACCGGCAAGCTGTCGGTCGCCCCGTCCGAACGCAGCATCTTTGTTGTCGATGGACCCGTCGCGATGCGGGCGACGTTTGACATGGAAGTGACAGAGGTCGAAACTTTTCGGCGCGTGTCCAACGAGTTCCAGACAAACGACTGGGCAACCGGGATCGCGGATAGGCTCCAGTCGTCAGGGCATCTTGAACAGCTGAAGAACTAGGCTTTAGGTTTTCAAGCCCCCGGCGCGGACTTCCTTTTGTTGCAGCGTTGCCGACCCACGATCAGGTGTGCGCCAGCCCCCAAAAAACTGGCCAAAAGACTTGCCAATCCCCGAGCGGCAAACGCGTGTTGACTATCACGCTCGACCACCGGTCTTTGGAAGGTGACTTGCTGCGGGCGAGCGATCCGGACAGTCGCAGGCGAACGATCCGACTAAGGCGCGCCGTTTTTTCTATGAGCCGCGGCCCCTCACAAACCACTGCTCAGGATCGACGGTTCGCGGCGCGCATCGCAGGACTGCGCCGGACAGACGCGGCAACTCGACCCGACCTGCAGCGGCCCATCCTCTTCCGTCCGATCCTGGCCGTCCGACAAAACAAGCATTGAGGCCTCAAAAACGACAGGGCCCGAAAAACCGCCCGGATAGAGCGGCTGCGCAATTGCGTAGGCCGTGACTGGGCGTCCTGCCGGGCCGGCCTGGCGCAGCCGCGCCTGGACCGGAACCATGGGACGCGAAAGGGCCTGATAGAGCGGCCAGAGCGGACAGCCTGCGCCAAACCGCGGAACGCTGAAGCCTTCCGTGGGTTTCCGGAAAGTCAGCGACCCGGACCCGTCACAAACCACAAGGCCAACTGGGGCTTTGCCCGCACGGTTCGGCAAGGTCGCAAGCCGCCGGAAAACGCGTGCGAGGTCGACGCCAAAACGCTGCGACAGGGTGTCCGGACGAAAGCCCATGTCCAAGGCCGCTTCGTGAAAGGGCCCAAGCGGTAGGGCCGCCGCATCGGCGGCGTAGCGCGAAAGAAAGCTGCGCGCGAGGCTGCGTCCGGATTGCGAGGTCAGCTCCTGCGCTGCCGCCACAAGGTCGTCCGGCGTTTCGCTTGCGTTTTCGAGCTCGGCAAAGTGATAGCTGCGTGCCTTCAGGAAAGCCTCCAATTCGTCCTGGGGCGAGCTCATCGCCTGCTCAGCATCCGCGACATCATCGAGGTAGGCCACGAGCGACTGGCCAGTTTCGCTGAGACGCTCGCTGTCCTCACCGATGTTTCGCTGGAACCGCGCCTGCCACTCGGGTTCGATGTTGTCCGTATCCGTCAGAATGGCAGCTGTTGAGCGGATCGACGTAATCGTCGAGATCATATCGTGCAGCGAGGCCGCAAGATGCGGGTCGTGGGCCAGCCGGTCGGTCAGCGTTTCAACAGTACGTTCAAGAAACCGGATGCGGCGGTGCTGCGCCGCGACAAGGCCCGCCCATCCCGGCAGCCGCCCGGCGAAATCCTCCACCCGCGCCACCTCGGCCTGAGCGTCTTGCATCCGACCTGCGGCTTCGCGCAGCGTGTCGAGCAGGGCCGCTTCGGCGCCTTCGATCAGCAGCTGCGGTTCGACCTGCAAAGACCGCGCTATGTCGAGCACAAGCTTACCTGCGATTCGGCGTCGGTTGTGTTCGATGAGGTTGAGATAAGAGGCCGAAACACCAACGCTGGCCGCAAGTTCGGCCTGTTTGACGCCCAGTCTCAGCCGCTGCTCTCGGATGCGGGAACCGGTCAGACCGGGGCGCGCCATGGAAATTCCTTTCGCATTTGCAGCACATTGACCTGAGTTTTCTGCGCTGCGCTGAAAAAATATTTACACAAATCCATTCTACCTGTCGATTTGTTTACAAAAAAAGCCATCGCGAAAAGGGGCTTGTTGAGTTGTTTTCCGTCCGGCCACCATAATTGGGCAGCCCTGTAAAACGGGCCGCGGCGCATTGGAGGGCGCCGACCAATCGCAACGGGAGGAATACATGACTACTTCCAACTTCACGCGCCGTGGACTTCTGAAGTCCAGCGCCGTGGCTGGTGCCGGCCTTGCGGCTCCGACGATCTTTACCGGCGCCGCCTGGTCCGATGGTCACACCGGCTTTACCAACGCTCCGGAAGGCGGCACGGTCACGCTGGGCTTCAACGTGCCCCAGACCGGCCCATACGCCGACGAGGGTGCCGACGAACTGCGCGCCTATGAGCTGGCCGTTGAGCATCTGAATGGCGGCGGTGACGGCGGCATGCTGAGCACCTTCTCGTCGAAGACAATCGATGGCACGGGGATCCTCGGCAAGAAAGTCGAATACGTCACAGGCGACACACAGACCAAGTCTGACGCCGCCCGCGCGTCGGCCCGTTCGATGATCGAAAAAGACGGCGCCATCATGATCACAGGCGGGTCGTCTTCGGGCGTGGCCGTGGCCGTGCAGGCGCTATGCCAGGAAGCCGGCGTGATCTTCATGGCGGGTCTGACCCACTCGAACGACACCACCGGCAAGGACAAGAAGGCCAATGGCTTCCGCCACTTCTTCAATTCCTACATGTCCGGTGCAGCGCTCGCTCCGGTGCTGGCCAACGCTTATGGCACCGACCGGAAGGCCTATCACCTGACAGCCGACTACAACTGGGGCTACACGACCGAAGAAGCCGTGCGCACCTCGACCGAAGCCATGGGTTGGGAAACTGTTGCAGCT
>JBCDED010000019.1:0-48171 GCA_039179985.1 Pseudomonadota bacterium | reverse complement strand
GAGCGACAGGATGGGCTCGTCGCTCATCGTTTTTGCCCGATCCGGTCGAGGATGTCCGCCAGACCGCCGCGCGCATAAAGCGCCACGACGACCAGTAGCGGCCCGAAGATCAGGCGCCAGTCATGGGTAATCGTGGACAGCACCTCTTCCAGAACCACAAAGAACACCGCTCCGACCAGCGCGCCGTTGCGGCTGCCGATGCCGCCAAGCACCACCATGGCGATCAGATCGCCCGAGCGTTGCCAGGACGCCAGGGCCGGACTGATGAACTGCGCGTGGCTGGCCCAGAGAACACCCGCGAGAGCAGCCACGATACCGGCGATTACATAGGCGGTCAGCCGGTAGCTGAAGACCGAGTAGCCCATCGTCTCGACCCGGGTGGGGTTCTGGCGTGCCGCTTGCAGCACCCGGCCAAAGCGCGCACCCGCCAGCCGGTCGGCCCCGACCCAGGTCACGACCAGAAGCCCGAGAACCACGAGATAAAGCCCCGCGTCCGAAGCCATCAGGGCGTCGCTGCCGAAGATCTCTGGCGAAAACCAGAGCGTTAGACCGTCGTCAGCGCCGTAGCGTGAAAGCGAGCCGAGCGCAAAAAAGACCATCTGCCCGAAGGCCAGCGTGATCATGATGAAATAGACGCCTGAGGTGCGTAGGCTGATTGCGCCACTGACCGCGGCAAAGAGCGCCGCCGAGGCCAGCGCGGTCAGGAGGATCGTGGGCAGATCATAGGTGCCGTTTTCAATCAGGATACCAGTAGCATAGGCGCCGATGGCCACAAACGCGCTGTGCCCAAAGCTCACCAGCCCACAGCGGCCGATCAGGAAATCGAGCGAGATGGCGATGGTGGCCAGGATCATCGCGCGAACGGCGAGCGAGGTCAGATATGCGCCGCCGTAGACCTCCGCAACCAGCGGCACCACCGCGAGGGCGCAAAGAAGGCCAAGGCCGACCATGGCCGGACGCCAACGCGCCGCCGCCGGCGGGCTCACGGTAGCGTCGCTCATCCCGTGCCCGCCGCAAAAAGGCCCTGGGGCCGCCAGAAGAGGACGGCCGCCATCAGCACGTAGATCAGCATAGAGGCCAGTGCCGGGCCGATCTGGTTCGCGGCCGATGGCTCAAGAACCAGCCGCAGCCCGTCGGTCACCAGAGTGCGGCCAAGGGTGTCGACGAGACCCACGAGCAATGCGGCCACGAATGCGCCCCGAACTGACCCGATGCCGCCGATGATGATGACCACGAAGGCGACGATCAAAAGGTTGTCCCCCATTCCAGGTTCGACCGAGAAGACCGGCGCCGCCATGATCCCGGCAAAGCCCGCGAGCATCGCGCCAAAGCCGAAAACGAAAAGAAAAAGCCGCCGCACGTCCACGCCAAGGGCAGACACCACGTCCGGGTTGGTGGCGCCCGCCCGGATCAGCATGCCCACGCGGGTCCTGGTGATTACAAGCCAGAGCCCGAGCGCCACGATGAGCCCTGCGGCAATCAGCGCCACGCGGTAGGCGGGGTAGAGGAGCCCGTCCATGATCTGGAAGGAAAAGTCGAGGAACTCTGGTGGCGGCAGGGTCAGGGTCGTGGGACCGAAGAGCACCTTTACAAGCTGGTTTAGAAACAGGATCACGCCGAAGGTGGCCAGCACCTGGCTGAGGTGATCACGGTCGTAAAGGTGTCGGAAGATCAGCACCTCCAAAAGGATGCCAAGCGCCATAGAGAGCGGCAGCGCGAGCAAAAGCGCCGCCAGAAAGCTCCCTGTCAGCCCATAGAGCCAGACGGCGAGATAGGCGCCCACCATGTACTGCACGCCGTGGGCAAGGTTGATAAAACCCATGACGCCGAAGACCAGCGTCAGCCCGGCGGCGATCAGGAACAGGATGATCCCAAGCTGAATTCCGTTCAGCAGCTGGATGAGCAGCAGTGTGGTGGACATGGCGGCGGAGGGCGGTCCGTCTTGGTGTCCCGGGGCGGGCGGACCTCGCCCCGGGCAGGATGACTTACATCTGGCAATCGGCGGCAAAGCTGTCGCCGTAATCGGTGAAGATTTCCGCCCCTTTTGAGGTGGCGAATTTGCCGTCGTCGCGGGCGCCCACCGAAAGCTGGTAGAAGCTCTGCACCGGATAGTGGTTGGTGTTGAACTCAAAGTCGCCGCGCAGCGAAGCGAAATCGGCCTTGCGCAGCGCCTCGCGCAGGGCGTCCTTGTCGGATGTATCGCCGCCCGTGGCGCGGATGGCGCTGTCGATCAGCATGGCAGCATCATAGGCCTGCATGGCGTAGCCGCCGGGCACATAGCCGTATTTCGCCTCAAAGGCTTTCACGAAAGCCTGGCTGGCGTCACCGGCGGCATCGGGCGCCCAGTTGCCGGCGGCGATGAAGCCTTCGGCGGCTTCCTTCTGGGCGGGCAGGGTGGTCTCGTCAGTGGTGAAGACGGACATAAACTGCATTCTGTCGGCAAGCCCGCTGTCGCGGAACTGGCGGACGAAGCGCACGCCCATCCCGCCAGGCGTGAAGGCAAAGACAGCGTCGGCGTCCGAAGCCGCGATGCGCGCGATTTCGGCCGAGTAGTCCTGGTGTCCAAGCGGCACGTAAACCTCATCGGCGATATCGCCTTCGTAGTGCATCTGGAAGCCTTCCATGTTGTCGCGGCCCGCCTGGTAGTTGGGGGCGATCATGAAGACGTTCTTGAAGCCTGCGCCCTGGGCATAGGCGCCCATCGCCTCGGCGTTCTGGTTGTTTTGGTAGGAGGTCACGAAGAAATAGGGGTTGCAGTTGCGCCCCGCGAAAGTGGAGGGCCCGGCATTCGGGCTGATCAGGAAAGTCTCGGATTCCACCACCGGGCGGAACACGGCCTGCAGCATGTTCGAGAAGATCGTGCCGACCACAAAATCCACCTCATCGCGCTCGATCAGGCTGTTGGCTTTCGAAAGGGCCACGTCGGGCTTCAGCTCATCGTCTTCCACAGTGAACACGGCATCCTCGCCGCCGAGCTTGCCGCCGAGATCGTCAAGCGCAAGCTGGAAGCCGTCGACTGCCTGCTGGCCAAGCGCGGCGGGCGGCCCCGAAAGCGTAACGATCATGCCCACTTTCACTTCGGCAGAGGCCGCGCTTGCCGCCAGAGCAAGCGCCAGCGCGCTTGACGTCAGATATTTGGTCATTTCCCTTGTCTCCCTGTCGGTCACATGGCGCGGTATCCTCCGCACCTTCGCCGGCGACCATGGCCCAGCGGGATAGCCGGGCGCAAGCGTCTGGCCCCGGAAATCTGGCCAAATCCCTGCACGGGCAGGGAAACCGGGCGGGCAACGCGCAAAAATGGGCTAGGAAAGCCCGGCGCCATGGGACACCATCACGCGGGAGTTTTGGATCTGTGAGGGAGGATAGGATGAGCGAAACACCGGGTGTCACACCGGCCGCAGGCGGTTTGCAGGATATCGCATGGAACGTGGTAGGGCATACCTATACGCCGAAACTGCACAGCGAAGACGCCTTTATCTGGCACGCCGTCGTGCCTGCCGGGACGGGCGTTCCGCCACATATCCACCCCATGCAGGACGAATGGATCACCATGCTCACCGGCGAGCTGGAGGTGAGTTTTGGCACCGAGACACATAAGGCCGGTCCGGGAGATACAGTGCGGATGCCCAAAGGGATCGCCCATGGGATCTCCAATAATTCCGGCGCGGAGGCGACCTGCGTCTTCGGCGTGGCGCCGTCGCGCAAGCTTTTCGCGCTCTTTGGCGCACTCGACGGCGTGACGGACCCGGCGGAACTGGTGCGCCTGAGCGCGCTGCACGAGGTCGACTTCCTGCCACCACCGGGCACCTGAACCCGCGACAGTTGCGTTTTCCTGCAGTCTTGTGCTTTTCTTCCCTGGCTAAGGGAGGAAAAGCCGCAGTATGCAGGGTTTTGAGGGCGTTCTCGCCCAAGCCTTTGGCCTGATCGCAGGCTGGGACGCCGATCTTGTTGAGATCGTCGGCCTGTCGCTGCGCGTCACGCTGGTCGCGGTGCTGGTCTCCTGCGCCATCGGTTTGCCCCTTGGTGCCGCCGTGGGGGCCTTTCGGTTTCCCGGCCGCGCTGCCATCAGCGTTGTCCTGAACGCGCTCATGGGACTGCCACCTGTGGTCGTAGGGCTCGGGGTCTACCTGATGCTCTCGGCCTCGGGGCCACTGGGGCCGCTGGCCTTGCTCTATACGCCAAGCGCAATGATCATCGCTCAGACCGTGATCGTCACGCCCATCGTCGCCGCGCTGACCCGGCAAACGGTGGAGGATCTGGACGGCGAGTACAGAGAGGTCTTTGCCTCGCTTGGGATCGGCCCCCTGCGCCGGATCGGAGCGTTGCTGTGGGACGGACGCTTTAGTCTGATCACCGCCGCGCTCGCAGGCTTCGGGCGGGCGATTGCCGAGGTGGGTGCGGTGATCATCGTTGGCGGTAATATCAACCACGTCACGCGCGTGATGACGACGTCAATCGCGCTGGAAACCTCGAAGGGCAATCTGGAACTGGCGCTGGCCCTGGGGATCATCCTGCTCGGGATCGCGGTGGTGGTGAACGCACTGGTGATGTCGCTTAGGGCCTCTGCGCTGACGGTCGCCTATGCTTGAGTTTGACGCCCACCCCAATGTCGCCCGTTTGCCCGCCCCGCTTCTGGAAGCGCAGGACCTCAGCCTGGAGACGCGCGGCGCGCCGCTTCTCAGGCAGATCGACCAGCGGATCAGAGCGGGTCGGCGGACGGTGATCATGGGGCCGAACGGTGCGGGAAAGAGCCTTTTGCTCAGGGTGCTTCACGGGCTGATCGCCCCCTCGCGCGGCCAGGTGACCTGGCAGGGTCGCCCGCTTGATCGGCAGGCCCGATCGGCGCAGGCAATGGTGTTTCAGCGGCCCGTTCTCTTGCGGCGCTCGGTTCTGGGTAACATGCGGTTCGCCCTTGCCGCGGCCGGCACGCCGCGGGCCCAGCGGACCGGCTTCGCCTGGCAGGCCCTGGCCGAGGCGGGGCTGGCGGGTCTTGCGCACCGACCGGCACGGGTGCTGTCGGGTGGCGAGCAGCAGCGGCTAGCGCTGGCACGGGCGCTCGCGGCAGAGCCCGAGTTGCTGCTGCTAGATGAGCCGACGGCGAACCTCGATCCCACCTCGACACAGGCCATCGAGGCACGCGTGCGCGCCGCCAGCGATAGCGGCGTGTCAGTCGTCATGGTCACCCATGACCCTGCTCAGGCGCGGCGGTTGGGCGAAGATCTGATCTTTGTCCATGCCGGTCAGGTGGTGGAAACGGGGCGGGCTGCCGATGTGCTCTTGCGGCCAAAGTCCCCGTTGCTGGCAGCCTGGATCGCCGGGGATCTGATTGCGGACCGCCCTTGAGACAGAGACTGCTGCGCAAGCTCTTGCCGGGATTGATCTTTGCGGCGCTGCTCCTCTTGCCAAAGGTGGCGCCCGCCACCCCCTTCATCCTTGTTCAGTCCACTACTTCGACGCAGAATTCGGGCCTTTTCGACCATATCCTGCCGCGCTTTACCGCAACCACAGGCATCGAGGTGCGTGTGGTGGCCGTCGGGACCGGGCAGGCGATCCGGAATGCGGCGAAGGGCGATGGTGACGTGCTGTTCGTTCACGCGAAGGAAGCCGAGGAAGCCTTTGTTTCGGAAGGCTACGGGCTCTTCCGGGAAGACGTCATGTACAATGATTTCGTGATCGTCGGACCCCCCTCGGACCCGGCGGGCGTTGGCGGGGGTACCGATGCGGTTGCCGCTCTTGCAGCGATCGCCGAGGCGCAGGTGATCTTTGCCTCGCGCGGCGATGACAGCGGTACCCACAAGGCAGAACTGGGGCTCTGGCGAGAGGCCGGGGTGGACGCCCAGGCGGCCTCTGGCGGCTGGTACCGCGAGACGGGCTCCGGCATGGGCGCGACGCTGAACACCGGCATCGGCATGAACGCCTATGTTCTGACCGACCGTGCCACGTGGATCGCCTTCGGCAACAAACAGGATCACCGGATCCTCGTAGAAGGCGATCCGAGGCTCTTCAACCAGTACGGCATTATCCCGGTCAACGGCGAACGGCATCCAAACGTGAAGGCCGATCTTGCCGGGGTGTTTGTGCGCTGGATCCTGTCGGACGACGGGCAGGCGGCCATTGCGAGCTTTCGTCTGGACGACCAGCAGCTGTTTTTTCCGAACGCCCGCAACTGACGCTCAGGGTGACAGCCAGCGCACCTGGCCGAGGGTGCGGGTGTCATAGCCACCCATGGTGATCGCCTTGTCCTGGAACGCCTGGGTCCGGCAAAAGGAAAAGAGCGTTTGCACAGGCGCGGTAAAATAGGCGCGCCGGTCGATGAGCAGATCGAATGTTTCGTCCAGAAGCGGTAAAAAGCGCAGGCCAAACCGGGACGCCATGGACTGAAGGCCAAGCGCCGCATCGGCCTCACCTGCGGCAACGGCGGCAGCGGCATCGCTTTCGGTACGTGCGGTTTCCGGCGCTTCGTCGAAATCTTGGGGGACGAGCCCTGCAGCGCGCATCAGTTCGTCAAGGAGACGCGCGGTTCCTGAACCCTCTTGCCGCAGGGCCAGACGGCGGCCTTTTAGGTCACCAAGACTATCGACGCCCGTGAGGCTCTTGCGCAGCATCAAACCGCGGGATCGGCGCGCCCAGGCGATCAGGACCGCGTCCTGCGTCCCAAGCGCTTCCACATCCGGAATGTTCCACGCATCGCCCGACCGAAGGTGCAGGCCCGTAACGGCGGCCTCCGCGCGCTGAAACCGCTCCAGCCCTTCGCGACTGCCACAGATCAGAGTGCCAAGGCTCGCGCCCGACGCGCGCAACGCCCAGTCAAGCAGGGGGTCGTGGGAACCCGTCAAGAGCGCCGGGCGGTCGCGCGGCGGCTCTGGTGCGCCTTCGATCCAGGCCCGAAGCTCTTCCTGTGGAAAAAGCAGCTTGCCCGTGATCCGCCGGTGCGGGATTTCGCCCTCGGCGGCGAGGTCATAGACCTTGCGTTCCTTCACACGCAGCAGGTCTGCGACTTCGCGGGTTGTCAGGTAGGTCGGCGTCTGGTCCATGGGCCCGGGATCTTTGGTCTCTGGGGAACCATGCGGTCTATCGCGCCGGCTCGCAACCCGGCAGGAAGGGCTGGACGCCTGCGCCCCGTTCGCGGCAGGATGCTTGCGGACGCAGCTTCCGGGGGAGGACATGGGAATGGATGCGATCTCAAAGGTGCGCGCGCGGCGCAATGCCGTATGGCTGGGTCCGGGCGCAGGGGATTTCGACAGGTTCAAGGTGGAGGTGAGCCGCGAGACGCTGGCCCCGGACTGGCCGCTGGCCGCGGCAGTCGAGAAGAACGTCCTCATTTACGATGGCGATGCTGTGCGCAATGCCGCAAGCGCGACCGAAGCCCGGCTTGATCTGATGGCGGAATGGATGGTTGCGCTCGACACCGGACCGGGTGTGATTGTCATAAAGGGCGCCCTGCCGGACCGCGCGGTGGTCGAGCGGGCGACGGCGGTTTTCGACGATCTCATTGAGCGCCAGAAGACCGAAGGCGCGGGCGCGGGCGATCACTTCGCCAAGCCGGGTGCCAATGACCGGATCTGGAACGCCATCGAAAAGCATGCGCTGGCGGACCCTGCCGGCTTTGCGGCCTACTACGCGTCCGACGCGCTTGCCATGGCGGCGGAAGCCTGGCTGGGGCGCGGATACCAGATCACCGCGCAGGTGAACCGTGTCAATCCCGGCGGCGCGGCGCAGAAACCCCACCGCGACTATCACCTCGGCTTCATGGTGCCCGAGGAAATGGCGGCCTTTCCGGCCCATATCCATAAGGTCTCGCCCGTCCTGACCTTACAAGGCGCCATGGCGCACTGCGATATGCCAGTGGAAAGCGGGCCGACGGTCTTCCTGCCCTATTCGCAGAGCTTTTTCGAAGGGTACCTGGCGTTTTCCGAACCCGCCTATCAGGACTGGTTCGCCGCCCACCACGTTCAGCTTCCGCTGGAGATGGGCGACGCGGTCTTCTTCAACCCGGCACTGATGCACGGGGCCGGGGAGAATAAAAGCCAGGACATCCGGCGCATGGCGAACCTCTTGCAGGTCTCCTCGGCCTTCGGGCGTGCGATGGAAAGCATTGATCGCGACCGGATGGCACGGGCTGTTTATCCCGCGCTTCTGGAGGCGACAGGGGCGGGGATGACCCCGCGCGCTGCAGCGAATGTCGTGGCGGCGACGGCGGAAGGCTACGCTTTCCCAACCAACCTCGACCGCGACCCGCCGGTGGGTGGCATGGCGCCCAAGACCCCGGCGACCCATATGATCGAGGCGCTGGAGGCGCGGCGGTCTGTGGGGGACTTCGTGGCGACGCTCAAAGCGCTGGCTGAAAAACGTCTGGCCTAACCGCGCGGAATGTCGAGCCGCCAGACAAAGCCGCTCTGTCCATCGGTCGGGTAGCGTTCACGCACAAGGGGGTCGTGCCCGGGGATTACCCGCTTGGGGTCACCTGCCAGTTCCACGATCCGGTCGAAACCCGCGAGCATGTCATCGTGGTGAACAACGATCGGGAAGTGCTTCTTGGCCTCGAAGTTCTCATAGTAATGGGCGGCGTCGGAGGCCAGGCAGAGCGGACCGCCCGGCGTCTCCACCCGGACCGCCATCAGGCCCTGGCTATGGCCGCCGATCTGGTGGACCGTTACGCCGGGCGCAACCTCGGCGTCGCCATCATGGAAGATCACGCGCCCCGAATACACGTGACGGACCATCTCGCAGACATGGTCGGCGGTAAAGGGCGCTTGCAGGGTGGGATCACACATGCACGGGCCGGTTGCAAACGCCATTTCAACGGCTTGCAGGTGGAACTTCGCGTTTGGATAGCGCGTCAGACCGCCTGCGTGGTCATAGTGCAGATGGGTGATGATAACGGTGTCCACCTTTTCGGGATCAAGCCCCAGAACGGACAGCGAACTGGCCGGGTCGCGTAGGATCGGGCGTTGCCGGCGGGCGGCCTCTTCGGTGTCGTAGCCCGTGTCGACGACAATCTGCCGCGTGCCGTTGTCGAGGACCCAGACGAAGTAATCCATGCCGTGGGGCGCTGCGGGGTGATCGTCGTTCAGAAAGCTCTCGGCCCGAGTCCGTCCATTGCGGTCGGCGTATTTTAGGGCGTAGACGATCCAGTTGGCGCTCATCTGGTTTTCCTGATACATCAAATAATGTATGCATTAACGTATTTACTTTTGTGTGCATAGCTGGAATCGTGGGCCAACCCAAAAGAGTTCGCCATGCAAACTCCCCTGAAAGAGCCGACGGCCCGCCCGTCCCGCGTGGAGGACGCCCACACGCGCCTGAAGGCCGAAATCCTGGCCAACCGTCTGTCACCGGGGTTTCAGGCGACAGAGCCGGAGCTTGCTGCGCGTCTCGGAATGAGCCGGACACCCGTGCGCGAGGCCCTGATCCGGTTGGAAGCCGAGGGGTTGGTTGAACTCATTCCCCGGCGCGGGGCGCGGGTGTTGCCGGTCAGCCCATCAGATATGGCAGAGATCTATGAGCTTCTTACCGCCCTTGAGCCGCATGCGGCGGCAGAGCTTGCCGGGTCGCGCCCCGACGACCGCGCGCTCCTACCACTGGAGGCGGCAACATCGGATATGGAGCGGGCGCTGGAGGACGGGGCGCTGGAAGCCTGGGCCGAGGCTGACGACCAGTTTCACCGGACGCTTCTGCGCCTCCATGGCAACAAGCGCCTGCTGTCGATCGCCGAACAGCTTTTTGATCAGGTCCACCGCGCCAGGATGATCACCCTGAGGATGCGCGCCAAACCGCATCGCTCCACCGCCGATCACCGGCAAATCGTCGAACACCTGCGTGCAGGCGACGCCGAGGCGGTTCGCCGCGTGTTTCACGACCATCGCCGCCGCGCCGCGCGCGAGCTGCTTTCCATTCTCGAACAATACGGGTTGCCACAGTTATGAAAAACAACGTCGAAATCGCTGTTATCAGGGGGGACGGTATCGGCGTCGATGTCACGGATGCCACCCTTGCGGTCATCGAGACGGCGCTTGGTCGCGCCGGTCTGCCCATGCCGCACTTGCGCGATATCACGGCGGGCGCAGGGTACTACGAGGAAACCGGGCTTGAGATTGAGGAGGGCGGCTATGAGGCGGCGGGCGCTGCCGATGCCATCCTGCTTGGCTCAATCGGTCTACCCTGGGTGCGCAAGCCCGACGGCACCGAAATCGCCCCGCATCTGAAGCTGCGTGACATGTTCGGACTTTATGGGGGTGTGCGTCCCGTGCGGGCCTATCCGAACGCGCCGCAACGGTTGGCTGACCCACGGGCGGCGGGCATTGATCTGGTGATACTGCGGGAATCCACGGAAGGGTTGTTCTATTCGGCCGCAGTCCACGGGCGCGCAGAGATTATAGGCGACGAAGAAGTGCGCGACACCTTGCGGATCACCCGATCTGTGACCGAGCGGTTGCATCACTTCGCCTTTCGCCTGGCCGAGCGGCGCAAGGTGCGCGGGAAAAAGGGGCTCGTGACCTGCGTGGACAAGTCGAACGTATTTGAGTCGATGGCGTTCTTCCGCAAGATCTTTGACGAGGTGCGCGGCGATTACCCCGGGATCGAGGCGGGCTATTCCTACGTGGATGCGCAGGCTCTCGATCTCATCCGGCGGCCATGGGACTTCGATGTTCTCGTCATGGAGAACATGTTCGGCGACATCCTGTCAGACCTCGCGGGCGGACTTGTGGGCGGTATGGGCATGGCGGCCTGTGGCGAATACGGCGACGCACACGCGCTCTTCCAGCCGGCCCATGGGACGGCCCCCGACATCATGGGCCAGGACAAGGCCAATCCGCTTGCCGCGATCCTATCTGGGGCCATGATGCTGGATTATCTGGCCGACCGGACCGGGGCGTCCGCTTACGCAGATGCGGCGGGCTTCGTGGAAGAGGCCGTCGGTGAAGGCTTCCGGCGGAATGACCTTCGCCCAATGGAGTTCGGCGGCGACATGGGCACGAAAGCGGTGACCGATACGGTGATTGCCCTGACTCGGGAGGCCCAGCCGGCATGACCCTGTGCATCGGAGCCATTGCCGATGACTTCACGGGGGCCACGGATCTCGCCGTGACGCTGCAAAAGGGCGGCATGCGGGTGCTGCAGCTTTTCGGTGTGCCCACGCGCGACGTGGCGCTGGACGATATTGATGCAGTGGTGATCGCGCTCAAATCGCGCACAGCGCCGGTAGCAGAGGCCGTGGGCCAGTCGCTTACTTCCTGCGACTGGCTCAAGGCCCGGGGCGCCGAGCAGGTTTTCTTCAAGTATTGCTCAACCTTCGATTCTACGGACAAGGGCAACATCGGACCGGTCGCCGACGCGCTTCTGGACCGGCTTGGCGCGCGCTCGGCAGTGGTCTGCCCGGCCTTTCCGCGCAACGGCCGCACCGTCTACATGGGGCATCTCTTCGTAGGCGACCGGTTGCTGTCGGCGTCTTCCATGAAGGACCACCCGCTTACGCCCATGCGCGAAAGCGATCTGGTGGCGTTGCTGGGCCGGCAGTCGCGACACGCCGTGGGCCTGGTGCCGCTGGAAACCGTGCGCCGGGGCGGGGCGGCTACACTTGGGGCTATTGACCGCCTTGCGGCGGCGGGAACGCCCTACGCCGTCGTAGATGCCACCGATGAGAGCGATCTGCTTGCTCTGGGCGAGGCGGTTCGCGGCGCGGCGCTGGTCACGGGCGGATCCGGGGCTGCCCTTGGGCTTCCGAAGAATTTCGGCCTTTCGCCAAATGCGGCACCCGCGCGAACACCGGACGTGAAAGGTCGCGGCCTTGTTCTGGCGGGAAGCTGTTCGGCGGCCACGCGGGCGCAGATCGCCGCGGTCAGCGGCGTCTGGCCGTCGCGAAAGCTGGACATAGGCGCCCTCGCGGACGGGGCGGATGTGGCGGCGGACCTCAGTGCCTGGGCCCTTGCCCAGAACGCTGACGCGCCGGTCATGATCTACGCCTCGGCAGATCCCGAAGAAGTCGCGGCGAACCAGAGCGCCCATGGGGTCGAGGCTGCCGGAGAGATGATCGAGCGGACCATGGGCGCACTGGCACAGCGTCTCGCGGCCGCCGGGTTTCACCGGATCGTGGTTGCGGGTGGCGAGACATCGGGCGCCGTCGTCTCGGCGCTCGGTATTGATGCCTTGCGCATTCGGGCCGAAATTGCGCCGGGTGTCCCCTGGACCGAAAGCCAGGGCGCCGCGCCGCTGGCGCTCGTGCTGAAATCCGGAAACTTCGGCGGCCCACGCTTTTTCGCCGAAGCCTTCGAGGCGCTGCCATGAGCGAGGCGAAGTTGCGCGATGAGATTGCCCTGCTGGGAAAATCCCTTTTTGACCGCGGCCTTACGCTCGGGGCGTCGGGCAATATCAGCGTGCGCACCGAAGACGGCTGGCTGATGACCCCCACCGGATCGTCGCTTGGGACGCTAGATCCGGCGCGTCTTTCGAAACTGGGGCCCGGCGGTGCACTGATAGACGGGGACCCGCCCACGAAAGAGGCCTTCCTGCACACCGCGGTCTATGATCAACGCCCGCGTGCTGGGGCAGTCGTGCACCTTCATTCCACCCATTCCGTGGCCGTCAGCTGTCTGGCCAACGTGAACCCTGAAGATGTCCTGCCGCCACTCACAGCCTACTACGCGATGCGGGTCCGGCGCCTGCCGCTGGTCCCGTATTTCGCACCGGGGGACGTCGATCTGGCGCGGGCGGTCCGCGAGCTCGCGTCAGATCACCATGCGCTGCTTCTGGCCAACCACGGGCCGGTGGTTGCCGGAAAGTCGCTAAAAGATGCGGTCTATGCCACGGAAGAGTTGGAAGAGACCGCCAAAATATTCCTGCTTCTCCGCGATTTGCCCACGCGGCCCCTGACGCCGGAGCAGTTGGAAGATCTCTACCAAAAATTCCCAATGGAAGCGTGAGCATGACCGAAACACTGAAAGTCGCCGTTATTGGTCTGGGGTATTTCAGTCAGTTCCATCTGGCGGCTTGGGCCGCGCAGGAGGGCGCGCGTCTCGTGGGTGTCTGCGATACCGATCACGCGCGCACGTCGGAGGCCGCGCGCCGCTGGGGCGCACAGGGCTTTACCGATGCAGGCGGGCTGATCGAGACGACCGCACCCGACATCGTCGACATCATCGCGCCGCCGCCTGCCCATGACGCGCTGGTACGCCGGGCCATGGCACCGGGGCGTACGATTATTTGCCAGAAGCCGTTTTGCACCTCCACCGACGAAGCGCGCGCCCTGACAGACGCCGCCGAAGCGGCGGGCACCACATTGATCATCCACGAAAACTTCCGCTTCCAGCCCTGGTACCGGGCGATCCAGGACTTTCTTGAAAGCGGTGAGATGGGGCAGGTTTATCAGGCGCGCTTTGCGCTACGGCCCGGTGATGGTCGCGGACCCTCGGCCTATCTGGACCGGCAGCCGGCCTTTCAGACCATGCCGCGGCTTCTGGTCCATGAAACGGCAGTGCATTTCCTGGACCTCTTCCGCTGGCTATTTGGTCCGGTGACCTCGCTTTATGCGGATCTGAGGCAGCTGAACCCGGTCATTGCCGGTGAGGACGCCGGGGTTCTGCTGCTTCATCACCTGACGGGCGTGCGGACGATGTTCGATGGCAACCGGCTGTCTGATCATGTGGCAGCGAACATGCGCTTCACCATGGGCGAGTTCGAGATCGAAGGTGAAGGCGGGGTCCTGCGGCTGGACGGCGACGGCAGCATGGGATTTCGCGCTTTCGGGTCCGACCACTGGACCGCGCGCGCCATCGACTACCCCGTCGACCCGGACGCCTTTGGCGGCGGATGCGTGGCAGGGGTCATTGCCCATGTGGTCGAGGGGCTGCAGGGCGCGGGCATCTTTGAGAACTCGGCCCGCGACTACCTGACCGTGATGGAATTGCGCGATCTGGCCTATGCCTCCAACGAGGCCCGGCGGGAACTAACCGTCTGAGCGTGGCGCGTATTCCTCAAGCGCGGCGCGGTCAATCTCGATCCCGAGGCCGGGTCCGTCTGGTATGCGGACAACGCCGCCCTCATGTTCAAGGGGCTGTTGCAACACCGCCTGCCGGAATGGGTTTTCGGTACGGTCGAATTCGAGGATGGGTTCCAGCGGTTCGGGCCGGGGCGGGGCCGGGGGCAGGGCGGCCATGAACTGGAGGCTCGCGGCGATCTGGACGCCCGTACCCCAGACGTGGGGCACCAGCCGGATACCCTGGAGCGCTGCCTGATCCGCGATACGGCGCATCTCGGTAAAGCCGCCCGTCCCGCAGATGTCGGGTTGCAGGATATCGACGACGCGCTTTTCCAGGGGATCCTTCATCCCCCAGCGGCCGTGCCAGGTCTCGCCCCCGGCTACCGGGATCGGCTGGCGTGCCTTGACCTCGGCGTAGGCGTCCAGCAGTTCCGGCAGCACCGGTTCCTCGAACCAGTCGATGTCGTAGGCGGCGGCGCGGTTGCCGAGCGTGACCGCCTCCACCACATCATAGCCGTGGTTGGCGTCGATCATCAGGCGCATGTCCGGCCCCATGGCCTCGCGCGCGGCGGCGATCACGGCGATGTCTTCCGCCATGCCGAAACCAATCTTGATCTTTGCCGCATGGAAGTTTTCGGCGCGGTAGCGCGCGACCTCTGCCGCGATATCGCTGACCCGGTCCACACCGTCGCGCCGGAACGAGCCCGTCGCATAGGCGCGCACGCTGTCCCGGAACCGCCCGCCAAGAAGCGTCGAGACCGGCACGCCAAAATGCTTGCCCTTAAGATCCCAGAGCGCGATGTCGATCCCCGAAAGCGCCGTGACCGTCAGACCGCGCTGCCCCTGATCGCGGAGCGCGTTGTAAAGCTCGATCCAGGTCTTCTCGGTCTCCAGCGGATCGCGACCGATGAGCAGCGGCGCATAGGCTGCCACCACCGCGGCATTGGCCTGCGCGGGCCCTAGGCATTCCCCCCAGCCGGTCATCCCGTTGTCGCAGGTAATCTCCACCAGCACATGTTGACGGCGGTCAAAGCGCGCGGAGGCGCTCTCAAATGCGGTCCCGAGTTTATGGTCCAGGATGTGGGTGCGCACCTCGGTGATCTTCATTTCGGCGGTTCCAGTCCGTTCAGGGCGGCCACGAAATCGGCGAGCATGGGCACGAATTTGTCCCCGTCCCCCGACGCTTCCATGGCCGCATAGGCGTTGCGCACAGCAGACTGCACAGGGTTGTAGCATCCCTCGGCCACACAAAGGTTGGCCAGATAGCGCATGTCCTTGTGGGCATTCGATATGGCGAACCGGTGGGCGTTTTCGTCCCGCTCCAGCGTCCATTTCATAAAGGTCTCGTAAAACCCGTTCGACAGCCGCCCGGGTCGGATCACGGAATCCACCTGTTCGGGGCTCAGGCCCGATTTCCGGGCGATGGCCAGCGCTTCGGAATAAAGCGCACCGTAGCCCATGCCGATGAAATTGTTGATCAATTTCATCTTGTGACCAAGCCCGACGGGGCCAAGGTGCACGATAACGCCCGCCCAGCAATCGAGCACGGGCTTGATTTTCTCAAAGACTTCCGGATCCGCGCCGACCATGGTGTCGAGCGTGCCCTCCCAGGCTTCTTTCGGTGTGCGGGACAGAGGCGCGTCCGTCAGGGCAATGTCTTGCGCGCCCAGTTCCGCTGCCAGCGCCAGCGTGCTGACGGGATCGGAAGTGGAACAATCGACGATGATCGTGCCGGGCTTGGCGCCCGCGGCCAGACCCTCGGGCCCGCGGATCACGCTTTCAACCTCGGGGCTGCCGGTGACGCAGAGGTGAATGATATCAGCCGCCCAGGCCAGGTCGCGCGGGCTTGCCGCTTCGGTTGCCCCGCGCCCGATCAGGTCCTCCACCGCCTCGCGTTTGCGATGCGCCATGACGACCAGTGGATAGCCCGCCTCAACGATGTTTTTGGCCATGCCGTGGCCCATGAGACCAAGGCCGACAAAGCCGATGACCGGTTTTGCCATGGTGTCGCTCCCCCGTTTTGTCGCGCTCAGGTGCTCAGGAAATCCTTCATCCTTTGTAGCGCGATTTTGATATTGTCCTGGCTGTTGGCGTAGCTGAGGCGGATGTAGCCTTCGCCGAGGATCCCGAAATCCGGGCCGCCGATGGTTGCAACCCCGGGGCCTTCAAGCAGGGCCGAGGCCAGTTCCTTCGCTTTGCGGCCGGTCCCGGTAATGTTCGGAAAGGCATAGAAGGCTCCCTTAGGCGTGATGCAGCTGACGCCGGGGATGTCATTGAGAAGATCCACCACCAGCTTGCGGCGGCGGTCGAACTCGGCCCCCATCTCGGCCACGGCATCCTGCGGGCCGGTCAGTGCCTCGATTGCGGCGAATTGCGCGGGCGTGTTGACGCAGGACCAGGCGTTCACGGCAAGCTTGCGAGCCTTGTCATACAGCTTCTCGGGCCAGACCGAATAACCCAGCCGCCAGCCCGTCATCGCGTAGGTTTTGGACCAGCCGTTGAGCAAGATCAGCCGGTCGCGGAGCTCGGGGTAGGCCAGAAGCGTTGCGTGTTCCTCGCCGTCATAAAGCATCTGGTCGTAGATCTCGTCCGACATGACTGCCACGTTCGGCCAGTTCTGGAGGCCCGCGACCAGCGCGTCGACCTCGGCCTTCGGGGTCACGCCGCCGCAGGGGTTCGCGGGCGAGTTTACGATGATCAGGCGCGTGCGTTCGGTGATCAGCGACAGGGTTTCTTCTGCGGAAAAGGCAAAGCCGTTTTCCTCGCGGATGGGGATCGGCACCGGTTTGGCGCCGGTGAATTCGATCATTGAGCGGTAGATCGGAAAGCCGGGGTCGGGGTAGAGGATTTCCACCCCCGGCTCCCCGAACATCAGGATCGCGGTGAACATGGTGACCTTGCCGCCGGGTACGACGAGCACGCGATCAGGGCTGACCTCGACGGAAAAGCGGCGGTGAAGATCGGCGGACACGGCCTCGCGCAGGGCAGGCAGGCCTGTGGCCGGGGTGTAGCCGTGCTGCCCGTCGCGCAGAGCCTTGACCGCCGCCTCGACGATATTCGGTGGTGTCGGAAAATCGGGTTGGCCGATGCCGAGGTTGATTATGTCCTTGCCCTCGGCCGCGAGCGCCCCGGCGCGCGCCAGAACTGCAAAGGCGTTTTCCTCTCCGATCCGGTCAAACCCAGCGATGGTGTGTTGCATGTGTCCTCCCAGATCACTCATTGTTCTGTCGGGCCGGCCCGAAGCCCACCCAGGGCCGCGAGCGCCACGACCGCCAGCATCGACAGACTCATGGCCACGTTGATAAGCCGGTGGGTCCGCGTGGGCAAATCCAGAGCGCCCAGCCGGATTCCCAGATAGAGCCAGAGGAAGTGGATCGGAATCCAGATCGCATTGACGATGATAGATTTCATCAAGACCTCCGCCACAAGACTTTCTGGCAAGAGCGGAAAGCCAGCAAAAAACGCCGTGTTGACCGCATAGGCTTTGGGGTTGATCGCCTGCAGGGCGATCCCGTTTCCGATGCCCGGGGCCCTCCGTGCTTCGATAAAGGCGATCCTGCTGCCTGCGAACGCGATCCGAAGAGCAAGGTAGAGCAAATAGAGGGTGGAGGCGGCGAAAAGCACGGTGCGGATCGCTGGGTCTGCCAAGACCGCGCCCGCGACACCGCTGACCACGGCCAGCGCCACGAGGTTTGTCCCGATAAAGAGGCCGAGCACATAGCGCGTGCCAGCCGTCGCACCAAAGGCCGCGCCGACCCCGGCTGTGGATAGAACCCCGGGCCCGGGTGTGATGATCAGGAAGAAAACCGCCCCGGCGAAGGTCAGCATTCCGCCTCGGCCATCTCTTGCGCGCGGATCGCCAGTTCGGTCACCTTGAACGCATGGGCCTGCGCCATGGCGGTTTCGGTACGGTTGCCGATGTCCGCCACAAGGGCTGCGAAATAGGGCAGGCCGGTGCCGCTGGCGTCGATCCTTTCGCAGCGGGACCCGTTTGTCAGCAGCACATGGTCCGTGCCCGGCGCGCCGCCCACGTCGAGGTATTTTCGCAGCTCAATCGTGCCCTCGGTGCCCAGCAGGAAAAGCCGCCCGTCGCCCCAGGTGGGCAGCGCGTCCGGCGTGAACCAGTCGACGCGAATGTATCCAGTGACATTGCCCGTCTTCAGCGCAAGTTGACCGAAATCCTGAAATCCACTCTCCCGGTGGCAGGCGACGCTTGCCAGCGTGATCTCGGCATCGCCGGCGCCTGCGAAATGTAGGAACTGGTCAATCTGGTGCGAGCCCACGTCTGCCAGAATACCTCCGTTCTGCGCGCGGTCGAAGAACCAGTCTGGACGCGTTGCCGCGTTAAGCCGGTGTGGGCCGAGACCCAGTGTCTGAACCAGGCTACCGATGGCGCCCTCGGAAACGAGCCGGCTGGCGAGGGTGACGGCGGGAACTTCGAAGCGTTCGGAAAAATCCACCGACCAGATGCGGCCCGTCTTGGCCACCTTGTCCTTTAGGGCGGTCAGGTCCGCCATGGTCAGGCACCCGGGTTTGTCGGTCATTACGTCCTTGCCGTGGTCCATGGCCGTCAGTGCGATTCGCGCGCGATCTGCCGGGACGGCGGAGGTGAGGATCACATCGATGCCTTTGTCTTCGAACAGGGTTTCGGCGGAAGCCGCGCGCGGTGTATCGGGGAAGCGTTTCAGGAACCCTTCCAGGTTTGTTGGCGTGCCGTCGGTCCACCAGCCCGCCAGCTCTGCACCGGCACCCTGCATGTTGGCGACCATCGTGTAGATGTGCCGGTGGTCGATCCCAACGACACCCATGCGCAGGGGGTCAGTCATGGGGTGCCTCCGGCTGGATCCTGAGGCCCTTACGGGCGGATGCTGCCATGGCATCGATCAGAGCGTGGACCCTGAGGGCAGACCGTGCGGGGATCGCGGGTGGGCGTCCCGTAAGAACGGCGCGCGCGAAGTCTTCGATCACCGCACGGTGCCAATCATTGGAAAACGCCATCGGATCAGCCCCGCCGCCTGACCCACCGGCCGCGCCGTCGGAGTCGACGCGCCCGTCGCGGTGGTAAATCGTCAGGCTGTCGGCTGTCAGGGCAGCGCTGGCCGTCGTGCCGTTGAGGGTGATGCTCTCGGCAGCACCCGGGAAATGCGTAGTCGAGGCCATCAGGCTGCCCGTTGCGCCAGAGGCAAAACGCAGGGCGGCGGCGGCGAAGTCTTCAGCCTCCAGCCTATGCAACCGCGACGAGGCGGTGATGGCCTGCACCTCGGCCACGTCGCCCACGAGGTCCATCATCAGATCGAGTGTATGGATCGCCTGCGTGATCAGCACGCCGCCACCATCGCGCGCGTAGGTGCCGCGTCCAGGCGCGTCGTAGTAGGACTGGTCACGCCACCAGGGCACGCGCACCTCGACCGTTGTGATGTCGCCCAGTTCACCTCTTGCGATGCGCTCTTTCAGTGTGATCGCCGCGGGCCGCATGCGGTGTTGCAGCACCGCGCCAAAGGGCAAGGCGGCACGGTCGAAGGTCTGCACAAGGGCCGTCGCGCGCGGAAGGTCGCGTTCCAGGGGCTTTTCGCAAAGAACCGGCAGGCCGCGCGCGGCCAGCGCGCCCAGAAACTCTGTCCGCGCGTCCGGAGGCGTTGCCACAATGGCAAAGTCGAGCCCATCGTCGGCGAGCAGTGCGTCAAGATCCACGTAGGCGCGCGGCACATCGTGCTTTGCTTGAAACTGCTGGGCCGCCTCTACGCGCCGGGACAAAACACCCCTCAGTTGCACCCGGCCTTGCGAGCCAGCAATGGCCTGCGCGTGCATATCCGCCACCATGCCGAGGCCGATCAAGGCGGCGTTTGCAGGTCTCTTCACTGGGCGGGTTCCTCTGCGCGCGGGGCGATGGCGCCTCGGATGCTGACCACGCGGGCCGCGAGGTTGTGACCTGCTTCAAGGCACTCCTGCTGGCCGCCGCCGCTCAGAAGCGTCGCCAGATATCCGGAGTTGAAACTGTCGCCGGCGGCGGTGCTGTCGACAACCCGTTCGGCGGGCGCAAACCGTCCCGCCGGTGTACCGTCAAGCGCCAGCGGCCCCATGGCCCCGCGCTTGAGCGCGCCAAGGCGCAGCCCGAAACCTGCAAGCCGCGCCAGCACCTCAGCCTCGGTTCCATCGCCGAAGAGCGCTTGTTCGTCGTCGACGCTTGGAAGTCCGACGTCGGTCAGCCTCCACGCGGTTGCGATGGCCTCCTGCGCGGCATCGGGCGTTTCCCACAGCCTTGGACGATAATTCGAGTCAAAGGCCACGCGGCCGCCGCTTGCGCGATAACGGCTCAGCAAGTCCGTCAACAGCGCACGATGGTCCGGCGACAAAATAGCCAACGTGATCGCGGAGAAATACACAAGGTCAAAGCGGACGATGTCCTCAAAACTCAGGGCCGGCGCCTCAAAAAGCTGCCGGGCTGCGGAGAAATCGCGCCAATACATAAAGGACCGTTCGCCGCGGGTGTCGGTCGAAATTGCGTAGAGCCCTGGCATCCGGTCGGGGTCGCGCAGGACAAGGCGCGTATCGAGACCTTCCTCCGCCATAAAGGCGACCATGCGGTCCGACAGTTTGTCCTGTCCAAGCTTGGTGGCATAGGCAACCCTGAGATCTGGCGCGCTGCGCTTGAGGTAGATGGCCGTGTTCAGCGTGTCGCCCGCAAAGCCGATCCCGGCCTCGCGCGCGGTGTCCGACGCCATGGCGACCTCGACCATGGCCTCGCCGATACAAAGGACGCTAGTCACGAACCACCCTCCGCCTTTTTTCCTGCCACCAGACCCAGAGGCCGGAAACGACGATCAGACCCGCGCCGATCAGCGTGGCACCGTCGGGCAGGTCGCCGAAGACGAGGAAGCTGGTGATCGTAAGATAGACGAGGAAGGAATAGGAAAACGGCATCAACACGCTGGCCTCTGCCAGGCTATGGGCGCGCGAGAAGATCTCGTGCCCAAGCCAGGCCGCGGCCCCGAGAGCGAAGAGCAGGATCCAGTCGCGCAACGTCTCGGGGTTCTCCCAGGTGAAAACCGCGGCGGGCAGCAGGACAAGGGTGCCGAAGACCCCCATCACGAATTGCATGGACTGCGCGCGGACCGCGCCGGCCAGTTGGCGCGTGATGATCGAAAAAAGCGCCATGGCAATGGCATTGTAGACCACCATCAGGCTCGCCCAGTGGAACTCGGCGCCAAAGGGCCGCATCACGATCAGCACACCGGCGAAGCCAACAAGGATGGCGGCCCACCGGGCCAGCCCGACACGCTCGGCCAGAAGCGGCGCCGAGAGCGCTGAGACGATGATCGGGGCGGAGAACATAATTGCGGAGGAGACGGTCAAGGGCAGGTACTTCAGGGCGATGAAGTTCAGAACCGTGGCGGAGACAAGCAGGAAGGCACGGAAGAGAAGCAACACAAGGTGCCTGCGCGGTATAGGTTCAAACCCCCGGCGCTCGGCTAGAGCGACGCCGCAGGACAGCGCGAAATGCACCGCGTAGCGCATGAACGCCAGTTGCAGGGCCGGGATGCCCAAAACAACCAGCCACTTCACAGCCGTATCGGTCAGCGCAAAAAAGAGCCAGGCCGTCAGCATCATGCCGATACCCAGCCCGGCCTGATCGGCCCGTTCCTGATCTGTGAGCCAGGCCAGGGCCATGTCCGCGTCAGCCCTTGAAACGCTTGGCGTAGAAATCCACCATTTGCGGAACGAGATCGTCACCGTGCCCGTCCTCGAGGGCGGTCGAAAGGGCCTCGCGGGCGCTCTTGGACATGATCGTCGCGGCCCCAAGCTCATCGGCCATCTGACCGTAGTATCCGACATCCTTGGCGGCATTTCGGACCGTGAAGGCCAGCATGTCGGGCTTGCCCTGCAGGGCATAGGCTTTGACGAAATCCATCATTCCCGAATGGAGTGGTCCGGCGGACATAACGTCATAGAGCCCCTGGCGCGGCACGCCTGCCTGGTCGGCAATGGCAAAGGCCTCGGCCATTGAATTGGCCGTGGTCATCGCGAAGAAATTGTTGATCAGCTTGATCGTATGGCCTGACCCAAGTGGGCCGAGATGAAAAACATTCTCGCCCAGATCGTCAAGCACCGGCTTCGCCGCGTCATAGGCTGCCTTGTCGCCCGCCCCCATGATGTTCAGAAGTCCGTCCTTGGCATGCATGGGCGTACGGCCGAGCGGCGCGTCAAGCATCTGAGCGCCCGTGGCGGCGACTTCGGCTCCAAGCGCCTTGGTGGAGGCGGGCAGAGAGGTGCCGAAGTCGATGACGATCTTGCCAGCTGACAGCCCGGCGATTACACCGTCCGGGCCGCGCATCCGGCTTTCAACCGAGGCCGAAGTATCCATGCAAAGCATGATGATGTCGCAGGCCTCGGCCAGCGCGCGGGCGTTTGCAGCCTCGGTCGCACCTCGGGCCACGGCCGCCTCGATCGGGGTGCGGTTGACGTTGCCCAGGACCATGACCGGATAGCCCTGGGACTGAAGACGCTCGACCATGGCGGATCCCATGAGACCAAGGCCGATAAAGCCAATTTCTGGTTTCGACATGACGTTGAACCTTAGATTTTCTCGAATGCGGGTTTTTTGAATTTGCTCTGGATTTCGTAGATCGACTTGTTGCGACCCGGCTGCGGCTGCGGGATGCGCACGGGCACCGGCGCTACGCGCACGTCCTTTGTCGGCGTGCCGCAAAGCATCCGGCTGTCATAGTCTTCAAGGCTCTCCCAACTGGTCATCGAGCCCATGACCGGGAAGGCATCGGCCGCCATCATCTCATAAAAGAGAAGGCGGCGATCCCTGTCGGAGGTATTCAGGGCTGAACCATGGACGATCCGCCCGTGGTGGATCGAGATCGACCCGGCGGGCCCGGTGAGCATCACCGCATCGTTCCGCGTTAGGCCGGCGCTTTCCAGATCCATCGCGCCTACAAAAACACCGTCTGTGTGGTGATCGAAGATCGGGCCTTTGTGCGTGCCCGGAAAGACCATCAGCGGGCCGTTTTCTTCGGCCATATCGTCAAGGATGACACCGACGGCCAGAACATCGTCATTGGTGTGCGGGTAAAAGGCAAAATCCTGATGCCATTCGATAGCCGCCCCGTAGCCCGCTGACTTCATGTTCAACTTCGTCGTGTGCAGGCGCAGGTTCGGACCAATGAGATCGCGCACGGGCGCCAGCACATGGTCCGAGAACAAGAGATCCCGCATGACATTACTGATTGTATGGGGCAGTTTAATGCGCCTCAGGCGCGGCGCCTCGGGCGTGTGGCTGTCTTCGAGATCCAGCCGGTCGTTCGAAGCGGTCATGCCGCGGGCTTCGTGCTCGAACCGGGCGATTTCACCGTAGATGTCCGCGAGAATGCTTTCGGGTATCCGATTTTCGACCACAAGATACCCATGCTCGCGGTAGTGGGCGATGTCGTCTTCGCTCAGAACCTCTCGCTTGGTCATGCGCTCTCCTCCCTTGGCCTGAGTGCACCGAGTTTCGGCAAAGTCGTGCCCGCGTCCGGAGCAATCCCGCTGTAGGCCTCGAACGAGGCAAGCGCCATATGCCGGAAGAGGTCGAAACCTGTCAGGACCTCAAGGTCCTTCGCACCGGCGGTGCGCAGAAATTCCGTGTCGGTCGGGGTGTAGACGGCATCGAAGGCCCAGGATTGCCCGCCGACGTATTCCGGCGCAAAGGCCGTACCGCCGTAACCGGCCATACCAAGCGGCGTCGCATTCACCAATCCGTCTGCCTGCGCGATGACCTCCGGGGCCTCTTCCAGAGCGATGACCCGCGCGCTTGGGCCGATGATCCCGGCCAGCGTTTCAGCGAGTCCGGGCGACGGGTCCCAGATGGCGATCTCCTCTGCGCCCAGACGGGCGAGCGCCGGCCCAAGAGCCCGGGCAACGCCGCCCGCACCCGCCATGGCCACACGACCCGGTGCCGCGTCTCCCATACCCGCGCGCCAGGCGCCGAGAAAGCCGTGATAGTCGGTGTTGTGGCCGGCAAGCCCGCCCTTGAAACTCAGGATGTTCGCGGCGCCAAGCGCGGCCACGCCGGCGCCCATGGTATCCCCGGCATAGCTGGCGGCATCCGGTTTCCAGGGGTGGGTCACGGTGACGGCGGTCCAGCCGTCCTGGCGCAGCTGGTCGACGGTCTCGACGAAATCGAAGGCCTCGAGCCCTTTGGTGTCGATGGGCGAAAACTCCAGGCGAAGCCCGTGGTCGGTGCACATAATCTCGAAAGCCCTGGCAAATCGTGAGTTGCCGATGTTTTCTCCGATCATGCCGCCGCGCAGGAGTGTCATGCCGCCATCCCCGCGGGCCGCGTGGCCGCCTCGATCTCCAGCGTCGCGGCAAGTGTGGCTCGCCCTTCACGTCCGCTGACAAGCGGTGTCGCCAGTCCTGCAATCACATCGGCGAAGTGTTCCAACTGGTTGATCAGCGGAACGCCGTCGGGCGCTTCGGTGTCAGTGGGTTCGGCCCTTTCGTTCCAATGGGCAGCGCCGGACCAGATGCGCAAGGACGGAAACTCGATCCCGCCTTTGGTGCAGGAAATCCGCAGACAGTCCTCTGCCGTCATTGGAATGGCCGGGCTTTCGCCCGTTCCCGCCTCAAAGCCCCATGGCGTAGGCGTGGTATCGGCAAAGGCGATGGTGGCCGTGGCGCCGCTTGCAAAGCTGATGACCGCGCCGCCGCTTTCGGTCCGCGCGGCGCCGCGCACCGCGTTGGAGCCAAGGCCACAGACGCCTGTCACATCCCCAAACAGCCAGCGCAGCGTGTCGACCTCGTGAATGAGGTTCTGTTTGACCGGCGCGCCGTCCATGCCTGAACGCCAGTCCACGTCGAAATAGGCGTCCGGCTTTTTCATCGCCCAGATGAGCGAGGCAAGGACCGGTTCTCCGAGCGCGCCCGAGGCCAGGATTTCCTTCAACCGCGCAACCCGCGGGTGGTGGCGGCGGTGATGGCCGACCAGGATGTGGGTGCCGGCCGCTTCGGCGGCGGCGATCATTTCATCGGCGGCGTCCAGGCTTTCGGCAAGCGGCTTTTCCACCAAGGCATGCCAACCGCGCCCGGCCGCGGCGACCGCGAGGGGGCAGTGCGTGGGCGTCGGCGTCGCGATGACGATCCCGTCTGCGTCCACGTCGACGTCCTCGATTCTGGCAAAGCCAGGCACGTCGGCCATGGCCCGGTTCTCGGCAACCGGATCAATGATGCCTGCGAGCGTAAGATCCGGGTGCTCGATGATATGAGCGAGATGGCGATGCCCGATAAGGCCGGTGCCTGCGATCAGAAGGCGTGTCACATCACCGCCCCGATCTGCCAGGGCACGAATTCATAGTCGCCAAGGCCCTGCTGTTCCGACTTCGAGGCTTCGCCAGAGGCAACCCGCAGGAACAACTGGTAGATCTCGCGGCCCTTGTCCTCGACGCTCAGGCCCTTTGTCAGGATTTCGCCGGCGTTGATATCCATGTCCAGGGTCATGCGGGCGTACATGTCCGAATTGGTTGCGATCTTGATCGTGGGCGCGGGCTTGGAGCCGAAGGCCGATCCTCGGCCCGTCGTGAAGCAGACCAGATTGCATCCGCCGGCGATCTGGCCGGTGACAGAGGCCGGATCGTAGCCCGGCGTGTCCATAAACGTAAAGCCCCTGGCGCGGACCTCTTCGGCGTATTTGTAGACACCGGTCAACGGGGTCGTGCCGCCTTTTGCCGAAGCGCCGAGCGATTTTTCCAGGATCGTCGTCAGTCCGCCCTTTTTGTTGCCGGGGCTTGGGTTGTTGTCCATCGAACCCTTGTTGCGCGCGGTGTAATCTTCCCACCATTTGATCAGGCCGATCAGCTTTTCACCCGTGGCTCTGTCGATGGCCCGCTGCGACATCAGATGTTCGGCCCCGTAAATCTCGGGCGTTTCCGCCAAAACACCGGTTCCGCCCTGAGCCACAAGGAGGTCGCAAGCATAGCCAAGCGCAGGGTTCGCCGTAATCCCGGACCAGGCATCCGAACCGCCGCACTGTAAAGCCACGCGCAGTTCCGAGGCCGGGCAGGGCGTGCGCTGTGCTTGGTTGGCAATGGGCAGCATGGCCCGCACCTTTTCGATGCCAACGTCGATGGTCTTTCCCAGTCCCGCCACCGACTGGATATTCATGGTCTGGAAAAGCGGGCCCTGCTTTAGACCGTAGGCTTCAAGAAGCCAGTCGATCTGGTTCATCTCGCAGCCAAGGCCGACCATCAGGACGCCCGCGTGGTTGGGGTGCTTTGCATAACCCCACATGACGCGCTGCAGAGCCTCGAACCCTTCACCATCGCCCGCCATGCCGCAGCCCGTTCCGTGGACGAAGGCGACGACGCCGTCGACATTGGGGTAGGCGGCCAGTTCCTCGGGTCCGAAGGCATCGGCGATGCGGCGTGCGGCCGTGGCCGAGCAGTTTACCGAAGTAACGACCGCGATGTAGTTGCGCGTGCCGACGCTGCCATTGTCGCGCCGGTAGCCCATGAAAATGTCCCGCGTGTCCTTGGGGACCATCTCTACGGGCCGCAGGTTGGTGCCGAACTCGTAGTCAGCATCCACATTGCGGAATTCCACGTTGTGGGTGTGGACGTGGTCGCCCGGGGCGATTTCGCCCGAGGCGTAACCGATGACCTGTGCGTATTTCCGGATCGCCTCGCCCGTTGCAATTGCCTTGGTCGCGATCTTATGGCCCGAGGGAACGAGACCGGTTGTAGCGGTTGTCTCGACCGTGGTCCCTGCGTCAAGCGCGCGTGTCGCTGTAACGACATTGTCACTGGGGTCGAGGCGTACGAAAGGCTGCATTGGGTCGTCCTTAGGCGCAGGCCGGTGATGCGGATGACCACCGGTGAATGTTGATGTGGGGTTCCGCGGCGCGCGACCTGCGCGTGTCCAGGGTGACCCTCTCGGACAGCAGCTCCGGTGGCAGCCTCCAGGACTGGATCTGGCCATCCATCAGATCTGCGTACTCGCGCCGGATGGAGATCAGAACACCGTCCTGATCAAGAACGTCTTCCACGACCAGGAAACCCCTTTCGCGGAAGGAGGTGATGTGAGAGTTCGTCAGCATGACGCGGTCTCCGGTGATGCGCGCGGGCGCGCGCCTGCGTTCGCTAGGGAAGCAGGATTTCGATAATCGGCGGCCAGATGATCAGGACCGACAGCGCAATCAGCTGGATGCAGATGAAGGGCAAAAAGCCTTTGAAAATATCCGTCAGCGAGATGTGCGGCGGCGCCACCGACTTGAGATAGAAGGCGGCCGGCCCAAAGGGTGGCGACAGGAAACTGACTTGCATGTTCATGCAGAACAGCACGCCGAACCATACCGCCAGGTACTTTGGCTGGAGTTCGCCGATCAGACCAATTTCCTCGATCGGCATCCGCTGCACGATGGGCAGGAAAACCGGAATGATCAAAAGCACGATTCCCACCCAATCCATGAAGGCGCCCATGAAGAGCAGGATCAGCATCATGGTCAGAAGAATGCCCATGGCCGGAAGGTCCGCGCCGATGATGGTGTTGGCCACATAGGTCGGACCGCCCGCGATGGTGTAAGCCCCGGCCAGCGCTGCGGCGCCGATGGTCACCCAAATGATGGTCCCTGTGGACTTCAGGGTCCGCATGAGGCTGTCCCAGACCAGCTCGAAACTGGCTTCGCCGCGCATGATTGCGAGGATCAGGACACTGATGGCACCCATGCCCGCGGCCTCGGTAATGCCCGTGATGCCACCGTAGATGGAGCCGAGTACCACGCCGATGACGACAATCGGAGCCACAAGGCCTTTGCCCATCCGCCAGCCGGTCGCGGTGCGCTGTCGCCCGAAAGCAAAAAAGATGAGCGCAAGCCCAACCACGACGATCCCGCCAAACCATGGCAGGTAGTCCGGTGTTCCCCAGAAGATCGGCTCCACGCCTTCGACGACTGCGTTCTGTCCAGTCACTGTGAAAAAGAGCGTCCGGAGAAAGAGGATCGAGCAGAAACCACAGGCAAGAACCGCGATGAATGCGCCAAAGAGTGCCCATTTCTCGCCACCCTCCGGTTCGCCTTCCACGGGTTCCGGCAAGGGCGCATGGTCGGGGTGAATCTGCGTCCGGATGATGATGTAGATGATGATGAAGCTCGCCAGCATCAGGCCGGGAAGAAAGGCCGCCGTAAAGAGCGCCTTGATCGAGGTTTCCGTGATAAGGCCGTAGATGATCAGAACGATCGACGGCGGGATCATCGTGCCGAGCGACCCCGACGCGCAGATCGTCCCGATGGCCAGGTTCTGGTTGTAGCCGAGCCGCAGCATCTGCGGCAGGGCAATCAGACCCAAAAGCACAACCTCGCCGCCGATGATCCCCGACATGGCTGCCATGATGACGGCCATGATCGAGGTTACGATGGCGATACCGCCCCGGGTGCGGTTCAGCCAGACGTTCAGCGAGGAGTACATATCCTTGGCGATGCCCGAGCGCTCCAAGAGCGCCGCCATGAAGATGAAGAGCGGGACGGATATGAGCACGTAGTCCGTCATGAGCCCGTATATCTTTTGCGCGAGGATGTTTAACGGGCCCGCTCCCGGTCGGCCTGTCAAAAGCCCGTCTCCGAACGACATCGGATCAACCAGGAAAGTCGGCTCGAACTTCATGAAGAGCACAAGCACCGCGAGAATGGCAGACGCAAAACCCAGCGGCATCCCGATCGCCAGAAGCGCGAGCAGGCCCAGCATCAGGACCAGAGAGATCGTACCGATATCCATTATTTGCGCTCCGACTGGTTGCCTTGGATCGATCCGCGTGTGACGTCGATGTCTCCGACGCCTTCGTCGCCAACCGAGGCGCGCAGTTTTTCCAGCTCGTCTTCGTCAATATCGTCTGCGGCGGTGTGAACCACCGGTACAGCATTCCAGTCGGAAATCAGGTTGATGACCGCTTGCGCCGCGACCAGGCAGACGATCACCAGAACAATCGGCTTGATCGTTGCAGGGATCGGCGGGTCAAAGGCAGTGCCGAAGGTCTCCCACCGCCAAAGCTTGTCCAGCGCCTCGCCGTAGCCGCCGTAAACCAGGAAGAAGGCGAATAGCACGATGAGGAGTGTCGAAATGGTGTCGAAGGTCCGCTGCAGCCAGCGGGGGCAGACATCGTAGAGTAGAAAAATCCGGATATGGCTGCGTTGCTGCATGGCATAAAGGCCCGCGCCGAGGAAGACGAACCCGGCCAGCCAAAGCGATAGCTCATTGGCCCAAAGCGTCGGGGCCTCAAGGACGTAGCGCACGAAGACCTCGTAGAGCATGACGCTGACGAGAAGCACGATCAGCATCATTGTAATCCGTCCCCAAAATACGGACAGGCGGTCGATGGGGCGCCAGTCGGCGAACTCCATGCGGGCGCGCTTGACCGTAAGCACGCCAATAGCAAAGAGAATCGGTGCAAGAATGGCCGCGATCCAGTCGATGGCATCGGCAAACTGCCCAAAAAGCGGGGCCATGTCAGGCGTAACATCGCGTCTTTTGTAGAGAGCCGCGAGCTGTTCAAACTGCGACTGTCCTTTGGGTGGATAGAATTCCAGAATGAAGGCCGGAAAGTGCCAGACAAGCCAGGCGCTAGTGCCAACGAAGGCCAGCGGAACCACCCATTCAACGAGCGAACCCGTGCTGAGATCTTCGTCTTGCGGTGATGTCGGTGACGACATGGTCGCGGACCCTCCCCAATGCCTCGCGCCTGCGTAAGAAGAGACACGCCGCCCCGTGGCTTGGGGCGGCGTGCGAATTTTTGTGGTTAGTTGGCGACGAGGCCGAGTGCTTCGAGGTACTCCATATGCGACGCAACAAGTGCTTTCGCCTCAGGAGTATCCGCGAATTCGGGCCAGACCGACTGGGCCACGTTGCGGAACTTCTGGAGTTCGTCGCTGGACCATTCGTGGATCGTGACACCCTGTTCCTTGAGCATGGCCACGGCTTCGGCGTTGGCCTTTTCAAAGGTCAGCGCGGTGCGTAGCGCCAGGGCTTCCATGGCAACCTGCATGATGCGCTGCTGGTACTCCGGCATGGCGTCAAAGACGGCCTTGTTGCAGGCCAGATGGTCCGACGGCATCGAGTGGAAGCCGGGGAAGTTGGCGTGTTTTACGATGTCGTAGAGGCCAAGGCCCACGTTGTTGGCGATGCCCGATGCATCGGCACCGTCGATGATGCCCGTTTCAAGCGCAGTGAAGATTTCGGTGAAGTCCATCACGATGGGCGACGCGCCGAGCTTTTCGAAGATCTTGGTTTCCATGCCCGGGGGCGAACGGAACTTCCAGTCCTTGAAGTCTTCTGTCGATGCGATCGGACGCGACGACGCAAAGCTTTCCTGACCGTAGACCCACCAGCCGATCAGCTCCATGCCGTACTGGTTATATAGGGGCTTTGCGGCTTCGAGACCGCCGCCGAAGTAGAGCCAGCTGAGCTGCTGATACGGCGTGGAGTAGCCGCCCATGATGTCGGCCACGAACTGGAACGCCGAGTTCTTACCAACGGCGTAACCGGATCCCGTAAAGTCGCAGTCAAGAATACCTGTTGCGGCCGCGTCAAAGGTTTCCACCGACTTGACGACCGAAGACGAGTAGAACATCTCCACCTGGATCTCGCCGTTCGACATGTCCTGGATGTCTTCGACGTACTGGGCTGCCAGCTTGCCCGAAACGGTTTCGGGTGCGTAGTGCGTTTGAATGCGCAGTACCGTTTGCGCGCTGGCGGCTCCGGCGAAAAGCGCAGCGGCGCTGACGGCGGCTGCCGCCACTTTCATGAAGTTCATGGGTGTCCTCCCAATTTGGTTTGCGGATGCCCCGCGGCCTGTCTGACCGTCTGGTATGGGCTTTGTGTAGGGCAGCCTAGCAACGGTCTGCTGACCTGCCAATAGAAATTTGAAAATTCCAAAAATTTTGAAATTTATTTCTATTTGCGAAATTCCTTGATAAATTGATCGGGAGGGGAGGGTCGGAAAATCGTCGTGAAAATGCATACCCCGGAGATCTACGACGATCTGCAGCGCAAGCTGATGACGGCAGCTTTTTCGCCGGGAGAAAAGCTGAAGCCTGCAATCTTGCAGGGTGAATATGGCTGCTCTGCCAACACGGTACGGGACGTTCTTCTACGGCTTTCCAAGGTTGGACTCGTGGATTTCGAGATGCAGCGCGGCTTTCGCGCCCGCGCGACCACGCCCGAAAGGCGCACCGATGTGACGCGGTTTCGAATCCTGCTTGAACAAGAAGGCGCGCGCCTGTCCATGGCACATGGCGGACTGCCCTGGGAGGCGCGTCTCTCGGCGGCGCATCACAAACTCAGCCATATCGAAAGCGAACTGGCGCAAAGCGACCATCCGGAACCCTATATGGGCCTCTGGTCGGACGCCGAGTTCGAGTTTCACGAAACGCTGATCTCAGCCTGCGGTTCCCCCCTGCTGATCGAGACCTACGCCAATACATATGTGCAGTTCCGACAGCAGATGGTCAGCCAGGAACGCGACTTCGGCGCCAACTATTTTCAGGCGATTATCTCAGAACACCAGGCCATTCTCGATGCGGCGCTGGCCAGGAATGTGGAAGCCTGCAAATGCGCCATCCACGATCATCTGAAACGCAATCTTTAGGTTGGCTGTCCCTCGCCCGTTGCCTGGCAGGCGGCCAGCCAAGACATGATAGCCATGCGCGGTGCGCCGCTGAACTCCGCCGGAACCTCTACCCGGAATTCGTCCTTCTGTCCGTTGAAGGGTCGGGCGTACTGTGATCGTCGTCCTTAACCCAGACGCAGGTGATGAAGCCGTCCTGGTCGGTCTCTGCAATGAAGAGTCGCTTTTCCATGCCGTGTGACAGTTTTGTAATGACTTGATGACAGTATGGTCCCCGCTAGGCTTTCGCAAGTCATGAATTTCCACAGGCATCTGAATTTGCGCGGTTTTATGCTGGTGCCTTGGGCAGATCATCGTCAATATAAGTGCGGATGATTGTCCGGAAGTCAGGGTCTGCATGGAACCCGAGAGCCAAGGCGCGGTCAGGTGCGAAATCGCGCGGCCATCCGGCGACGATCGCGGTGATCTGCGGGTCCGGGACCTTTTTGATCAGCGCCACGACACCATTGCCCGCCTCGTCGCGGAGGGCCTCGATCTGTTCTTCCACGGTCACGCTAATTCCGGGCAGGTTCAAGGCGCGGCGTCCATCCAGAAGCCCGGTATCGAGCGCGGCCGCATGGCGCAGAAACCCCACCGCCGACCGGGGCGAGGCATGCCAGTGCCGCACGTCGGTCTCCACGGGCAGAATTGCCTCCTGGCCGTTGAGAGGCTCGCGGATGATTCCGGAGAAAAAAGACGAGGCGGCCTTGTTCGGCTTGCCGGGGCGCACGCAGATCGTGGGGAGGCGGATAGAGATCCCATCGACGAACCCCTTGCGGCTGAAATCCCCCAACATGAGCTCCGAGATCGCTTTCTGTGCGCCATAGGACGTCTGGGGCGCGCGCAGGAAGTCGTCATCGATTTTTTCGGGGAAGGGCGCGCCGAAGACCGCAATGGAAGAGGTAAAGACCACCCGCGGTACATAGCTGCCACCACTGTCGTCATGGGCGTCCTTGAGTGCGTCTAGGAACGTCCAAAAGGCGTGCATATTGATCTGCCAGCCCAGTTCAAAATCAACCTCGGCCTCGCCCGAAACAATTGCCGCGAGGTGATAGATCACGTCGGGATGGTCAGCGATCAGGTCTTTGATCAAGGCCGCATCTGTCACCGTTCCGTGCACGGTTTTCGCCGCGGGCGCACCGCTTTCGGGAAAGGCGATGTCGAAGAGTGTAACGGTCTGGTCCGGGTCCGTGGCCAGGGCATAGGCCAGCTTCTGGCCGACCATGCCCCCACCACCAATGATGAGCGCTTTGGTCATTTCGATGGATCCTCCAGCCCGTTCTGCGCAAGGAGCTCCAGATACAGCCCGGAATGGTCCACATGGTCACCATCCATCTCGGAACAGAAATAGGCGAAGCGGTCGCGCACGCTTTGGGTTGAGGGCAGATCGAGCCCGAGGGCGCTGGCCTCGCCAAGGGCGTTGTCGAGATCCTTGAGTTGGTTCACCGAATGGCCGCCGGGCACGAAATTGCCCGTCGTCATGCGCTCGCCGTGCTGTTGCAGAATCGTGCTGTCGGCGAAACCGCCCTTCAGAGCGGCCCGGACCGCGGCGGGGTCCGCGCCGCCCTTTTGTACCAGAAGCATCGCCTCGGCCACGGCGGAAATCGTGACCGCAACGATCGCCTGGTTGGCCAGTTTTGAGAGCTGACCGGCGCCCGAAGGGCCCACAAGGACAGGCCGGCCCATGGCTTCGAAAACCGGGACGAGCTTGTCGAAGACAGTCTGGTCGCCGCCGACCATGATGGCCAGCGTCGCGGCCTCGGCGCCTTTGGTGCCGCCTGAGACTGGTGCATCCAGATGCTTGAGGCCGAGGTTCGCAAGGTCCGTCGCCTGTGCGCGGGCTTCTTCGGGTTTGATCGAGGCCATCTCGACCCAAGTCTGCCCGTGCGTCAGGGCAGCGCGCAGGTCAGGACGCGCCTGCATTTCGGCCGTTGCCGGGCCGTCGCTAAGCATGGAGATGATCACATCGGCGCCTGCCGCGGCAGCGGCGGGACTTTCTGCGACCGTTGCGCCATCCGGCACCAGCGCTTCGGCCTTGGAGACCGTCCGGTTCCAGACCGTCACCGGAAACCCCGCCTTCAAAAGGTTGCGCGCCATGGGCCCGCCCATCAGCCCGGTGCCGAGAACGGCAATTTTGGTCATGCTCATCAGGGTCCCTCCACAGTCCGTTGCGGGGACACTAGAATTTCGGATGCCATTCCACTAGTCCCTTACGTAACGCATGCCCGAAGAGGCCTGCGCGGGAGGAACATGCGGTCCTGCAAGCCGGGCGCAACGGTACGCATTTGGGGCCGCAACAAGGACGGGAAGACACCCATGACAGACCGGTTATCTGGCAAACGTGCACTCGTGACTGCGGCGGGGCAGGGGATCGGGCGCGCCTCGGTCATCGCCATGGCGCGCGAAGGGGCGCGTGTCTTTGCGACCGACATCAACGAAGCGGCGCTTGCCTCGCTCGCGGAAGACGCCGGCGGGCAGGTTGAGCCCTTTGTCCTGGACGTGCGCGACGAGGCTTCGGTGAAGGCCGGGGTCGACCGGGCGGCGCCGGATATTTTGTTTAACTGCGCAGGCTTCGTACACGCCGGCACAATCCTTGAGGCAACCGAAGAAGAGTGGGACTTCGGCTTTGACTTGAACGTGAAATCCATGTTCCGCACCACCCGCGCAGCAGTTCCGGGCATGCTCGAACGCGGGTCGGGGTCGATCATCAACATGTCCTCCGCGGCGTCTTCTGTGATCGGTGCGCCCGGCCGGTTTGTCTACGGCGCCACCAAGGCCGCCGTCATCGGGCTGACCAAGGCGGTGGCCAAGGACTTCATCACCCAAGGTGTGCGCTGCAATGCCATTTGCCCGGGCACGGTCGACAGCCCGTCGCTCCATGACCGGTTGCGCGCCACCGGTGACTATGAGGCGGCCATGAAGACCTTCATCGCGCGCCAACCCATGGGCCGCATCGGCACGCCCGAGGAAATCGCAGCGCTTGCCGTCTACCTTGGTTCCGACGAAAGCGCTTTCACCACGGGCCAGATCCACGTCATCGACGGCGGCTGGTCGGGCTGAAACTTCAACGTTCGGAGGACAGGTACTTGAGCGACGAAAAGAAGATGCTGCGCTCGCAGAAATGGTTCAACAACCCGGACGACAGGGAGATGACCGCGCTTTATCTGGAGCGCTACCTTAACTATGGGTTGACACGGGAAGAGCTGCAGTCTGGCAAACCGATCATTGGAATCGCGCAGACGGGCAGCGACCTGTCCCCCTGCAATCGCCACCACATCGAGCTTTCCAAGCGGGTGCGCGACGGGGTGGTCGCCGCGGGGGGCACGGTGATCGAGATCCCGGTCCATCCGATTCAGGAAACCGGAAAAAGACCTACGGCGATGCTGGACCGGAACCTGGCCTATCTTAGCCTCGTAGAGACGCTCTTTGGCTATCCCATCGACGGTGTCGTCCTGAACATCGGCTGCGACAAGACCACACCGGCGCTTTTGATGGCGGCCGCCACCGTCAACATCCCGGCCATCGCATTAAGCGTAGGGCCGATGCTAAACGGCTGGTTCCGGGGGGAGCGGACCGGGTCGGGCACGATTGTCTGGAAAGCGCGCGAACTCCATGCGGCGGGCGAGATTGACGACGACGGGTTCATGGATCTCGTTGCCTCGTCGACCCCGTCGGTTGGCTACTGCAACACAATGGGCACCGCGACCACGATGAACTCGTTGGCCGAGGGGCTGGGGATGCAATTGCCGGGTTCCGCCGCCATTCCGGCGCCCTACCGCGAGCGCGGGCAGATCGCCTATGCCACAGGAAAGCGCGCCGTCGAGATGGTGCATGAAGACCTGCGCCCCTCTGACATCATGACGCGTGAGGCTTTTGAGAACGCAATCGTCATCAACTCGGCCATCGGCGGGTCCACCAACGCGCCGATTCATCTTAACGGCATCGCCCGGCATCTGGGCGTGCCGCTCGATAACGATGACTGGCAGCGGCTTGGCCATAGGGTGCCGCTGTTGGTGAACTTGCAGCCCGCTGGCGAATACCTGGGCGAGGACTATCACCGTGCGGGGGGTGTTCCTGCGGTCGTCGGCGAGCTTCTGGCCGAAGGTCTGCTGCCGCATCCCGGTGCAATCACGGCAAATGGTCAGACAATGGGTGCCAACTGCGACGGCACGCGCAGCGAAAACCCCGATGTGATCAAGCCGGCCTCCGCACCCATGGTGGCGGACGCGGGATTCATCAATCTCAAGGGCAATCTTTTTGAAAGCGCGATCATGAAGACCAGCGTCATCAGCCAGGAATTCCGTGACCGCTATCTGTCGAACCCGGATGATCCCAATGCTTTCGAAGGCCGCGCCATCGTCTTTGACGGCCCGGAAGACTACCATGCCCGGATCGATGACGAGAGCCTGGGCATCGACGCCCATTGCATCCTGATCATGCGCGGCGCCGGGCCCATCGGCTATCCCGGTGGCGCCGAGGTCGTAAACATGCGTGCGCCTGCGTATCTTCTAAAGCAAGGCGTTCACGCGCTGCCTTGCGTAGGCGACGGTCGGCAATCGGGCACCTCGGGCTCGCCGTCGATCCTGAATGCCTCGCCCGAGGCCGCCGACGGCGGGGGGCTGGCGCTGGTTCAGAGCGGCGACCGCGTGCGGATCGACCTGACGAAATGTACCGCTGACATGCTGGTCGATGCCGTCGAGCTTTCGGCGCGCAAAGCGGCCCTGCCAGCGGCAGCCTTTACGCCTGACAGCCAGTCCCCCTGGCAGGAGATCTTCCGTGAAAAGGTGCGGCCGTTCTCCGAAGGCATGACGCTGAAGGGCGCGGACGCTTACCAAGACATCGCGCGCGGGCATATGCCCCGCGACAACCACTGACGAAAGGACAGACCATGAAACTCGTGCGTTACGGTGCCGCCGGCGCGGAAAAGCCCGGCATGATCGACGGCGACGGCACCCTGAGGGATCTGTCCGGGGCCGTCGGCGATATCGCCGGTGATGTGCTCAGCGACGCGGCCCTTGATGCCCTGCGCGCGCTCGACCCAGCGAGCCTTCCCGCGGTAGACGGCGATCCGCGCCTCGGCCCCTGCGTCTCGGGCATCGGCAAATTCATGTGCATCGGGCTGAACTACTCGGACCACGCCGCCGAGACCGGCGCCGACATTCCCGAACACCCGATCCTTTTTATGAAAGCCAATTCGGCCATCGTCGGGCCGAACGATGATGTGGTCATGCCGCGCGGGTCGACCCACACCGACTGGGAAGTCGAACTTGGTGTCGTCATTGGCACGACGGCGAAATACGTCTCGGAAGCCGACGCGCTAAACCATGTCGCAGGCTACTGCGTCTGCAACGACGTCAGCGAGCGTCGCTTCCAGACACAGCTGACGGGGCAGTGGACCAAGGGCAAAAGCTGCGACACCTTCGGCCCCACGGGCCCGTGGCTGGTGACCCGCGATGAGGTGCCGGATCCGCAAGCGCTGGACATGGCGCTCGACGTGAACGGCAAGCGGATGCAGTCGGGCACGACCTCCACCATGATCTTCACGGTTGCCCAGATCATCTCGCACCTCAGCCATCTTTTCACACTGCATCCGGGCGACGTGATTTCCACTGGTACGCCGCCGGGCGTCGGCATGGGCATGAAGCCCGCGCCCGTCTACCTGAAGTCGGGTGATGTGATGGAAGTCTGGATCGACGGCCTCGGAAAGCAGCGCCAGGAGGTCAAGGAAGATGCCTGACAAACCGCACCTGCTGCAGATCGGCAGCATCACCGACCGCATGCGCGACAGGCTGGAGGCGGAATTTATCGTTTCGGTTCTTTTCGACCAGCAAGACCGCGCCGGGTTTCTTGCGGCTGAGGGCGACAGCATTTTCGCGATTGCCACGGATGGGCACTGGGGCGTGCCGGACGATGTCATGGCAGCGGCACCGAACGTCAAGGTGATCTCCAGCTACGGTGTCGGCTACGACGCAATCGACGCCGATGCCGCTGCAGCGCGGGGAATCGTCGTGTCGCACACGCCCGACGTTCTGAACGACGAGGTCGCCAACACAGCCATCATGCTCTGGCTGGCCGTCAGCCGGAACCTTGTCCCGGCTGACGCCTGGGCCCGTAGCGGAAAGTGGGAAAGCGACGGTGGCTTTCCGCTGGCCCGGTCCGTTCAGCACCGAACGCTTGGCATTGTGGGTCTGGGGCGCATCGGCATGACGATCGCTGAACGCGCGGCCATGTTCGACGCGCGGGTCATCTATTACGGGCGGACGAAAAAGGACGTGCCCTATCCATACCACGGCGATCTTCGGGCCATGGCGGACGAGGCGGACGTGCTGGTGGTCATCACGCCAGGCGGTGCCGCAACCAAAGGGATGGTCAATGGGCCTGTGATCGATGCACTGGGGCCGGACGGCATCCTGATCAACGTCGCACGCGGGTCCGTCGTGGATGAAACGGCGCTCGTTGACGCGCTGAAGGCGGGTAAGCTGGGCGGTGCGGGGTTGGATGTGTTCGAGGCCGAGCCGAAGATCCCAGATGCGCTGAAGGAAATGCCCAATGTCGTTCTGACACCGCATATCGGTAGCGCTACGGTCGAGACCCGGCAGGCCATGGGCGATCTGACCTGCGACAACCTCAGCCAGTTTCTTAAGGACGGTACCGTTCTGACACCCGTGCCCGAGTGCAAGCATTTGGTATGAGCCGGATCGCCAGCGTTACGCCGCGGCTCTTCAACGTCCCGCTTGACGAGGTGCTGGTTGACGCCAAGCACGGTGACCACACCCACTTTCAGCTGATCACCGCGACGGTCCGGCTGGAAGATGGCAGCGAGGGCACCGGCTATACCTACACCGGCGGGAAAGGTGGTCATGCCATCCACGCCATGCTCGCCCGTGATCTGGCGCCCTTTCTTATGGGAAAGGACGCGGGCGATGTCGAAGCGCTTAACGAGGCCATGCAGTGGCACATCCACTACGTGGGCCGCGGCGGCATCGCCTCTTTCGCGATCTCGGCGGTGGACATTGCACTCTGGGACTTGCGCGGCAAGCGTTTGGGAAAATCGCTTTTTGAGATGGCGGGCGGCGCGTCGGACCGCTGTGGGGCTTACTGCGGGGGGATCGACCTGAATTTTCCTCTGCCAAAGCTGCTCGACAGCATCCGGGGCCATATGGACCGGGGCTTTGACGGGGTGAAGATCAAGATCGGTCAGCCGACCCTGGCCGAGGACCTGGAGCGCGTCCGCGCCGTGCGCCAGATGATCGGCCCGGATATCGCTTTCATGGTCGATGCGAACTACTCAATGACCGAAGATCAGGCGATTGCCGCAGCGCGGGCCTTTGCCCCTTTCAATCTGCTTTGGTTCGAAGAGCCGATTATTCCGGACAACTACGACGGTTTTGCCCGGATCGCCGAGGCCACCGGCATGCCACTGGCTATGGGCGAGAACCTGCACACGATCCATGAGTTCGAATACGCCGTGGACCGGGCGGGTCTCAGCTATTTGCAGCCCGATGCCTCGAACTGCGGCGGGATCACCGGCTGGCTGGAGGTGGCGGAACTCAGCCGCACGCACGCCCTGCCGGTTTGCAGCCACGGGATGCAAGAGTTGCACGTCAGCCTTGTCTCGGCCCAACCGAACGCCGGGCTGATCGAGGTCCATTCCTTCCCAATCGACCGCTACACCGAGCGACCGCTGGTGGTTGAAGGGGCCGAAGCGGTTGCGCCGAAGGTCCCGGGCACCGGAGTCGCGTTTCAATGGGATATGCTGGAGCCATTTGAGGTGAAGATCGCCCAATAAGTGGCCGAATTATTGGGGATGTTGAGAAATGGAAAGAAAACGGGAGATTTTTTGTGATTGAGAACGCTCTGAAGCAGAAATGGGCAAGCGGTCAGGGCACTCTGAACGGCTGGCTTTCCATCGGCAACGCCTTCACCGCCGAGATTATGGCCGCCCAGGGCTACGACAGCCTTTGTATCGACATCCAGCACGGGTTTCTCGACTACGGAAACGCCATGGGCATGCTGCAGGCCGTCCGTGCCAGCGGGGTGGTGCCCCTGGTCCGGGTGCCCTGGAACGAGCCGGGCATCATCATGAAGGCGCTCGATGCGGGCGCTTACGGAATCATCTGCCCGATGGTGAACAGCGCCGAAGAGGCAGCCGCCCTCGTGCGTAGTGTCCGCTACCCGCCCCATGGTGCGCGTAGCTTCGGCCCGACGCGGGCGAACTATGCCGCGGGTCCGGGCTACGCTGCAGAGGCCAATACCAACATCCTGGCCTTCGCGATGATCGAGACGGCGGAAGCGGTCGAAAACGTGGAAGCGATTTGCGCCACGCCGGGGCTCGACGGTGTTTATATCGGACCGGCGGACCTGACGCTGGGAGTGACCCAAGGGCGGTTGCCGCCGGGCTTCGACCGCGAAGAGGACGAGATGATCGCTGTCATCAAACGCATCCTCGCGGCGGCTCAGGCAGCGGGCATCCGGGCGGCGCTACATTGCATGTCGCCTGCCTATGCCGCGCAGGCCATCGGCTGGGGGTTCAACATGACGACGCTGTCGGCGGACGCTCGGCTGCTGGCGGCAGCAGCGTCGGCCAGTCTGAGCGAGGCGCGCGCGCTGATCGGAGCAGGTCAGGCCGAAGCGCCCAGGGACAAAACCGGCTACTAAGGCGGTGGAGGCTTCACGCCTCCGGCGGGATCACGCCCTTGCGCAGCATGAAGCAGCCGTAGAAGCGTCGCTCACCCGTCTGGATCACGGCGTAGGACTGTCTGGCGAGATCGTAGAAGGCGAACCGTTCGATACTGATCATCGGGCGCGGCGCGCCTTCCGCTGCATCGATGGCAGCCTGTACCTCGACTTGAACGGCAGGGCGGGCCCTGGGGTCGTCCACCACCTCCATACGGCCCGCAAAATCCTCGACGAAGGTATCGAGCGGATAGACCGACAGGACGGCCTCGACTGCCTCGGCGGCAGTGAGGTTCTCCATGCGCAAAAGCTCTCCAAGCACGGTTTCCCGCGCAACGGCGTCGGCCGGAAAGTTCGTGTCCGCGATGATCAGCGCATCACCATGTCCCATGGCGCGCAGCGCGTAGAGCACATCGGCATTGAGCCGGGGGTCAATTCCCTTGAGCATTTGAACCTTCTTCCTTTGTCAGCGGTCAGGTGAAGACGGCCTCTAACCGCTCTGCAACGGCCCGCCCAATGGCGGCCTGGCCCTCTGCGGTTAGGTGGATGCCGTCGTCCGGATCCGCGGCGGCCAGAAGGCCGGCGTCCAAGAAGGATGCGCCAATGAACTCCGCCGAGGCCTTCAGCTTTTCCGCCAACGCCCGGGATTTGGCCGCGGCGCCCGTGAAGGGTTCGCCCAGAAATCCCACTTCATCCACGGGAACGGGCGACACGATCACGATATGGGCTGGTTTGCCATTCGCGCCGATCAGCGGATCCTGCGCCATGACACAGAGCCGCTCGACCGACAGGGCGATGTCAAAGGGCGTGACGCTGAAGCGCATTTGCAGATCGTTGGTTCCCAGCATGACCACGACCGCGTCGAGGGGGCGGTGGCTTTCGAGAAGCGCAGGCAGCGTCACGATCCCGGATTTGTGGTCGCCTTGCACCGGGTCGGAATGGACGGTCGTGCGGCCCGGGTGGCCTTCTTCAACGACCCGCCATGTGGGACCGAGCGTGGCTTGCAGCACTCCGGGCCACCGCTCGTGAAAGGGAAAACGCCTGCGGTCCATCCGGTCCCGCAGGGCCATAGTACCGTGGGTGTTCGAGTCGCCGAAACAGAGGACGCTGCGTTCAGGCGCAGTCATGATCTGCAGGCCGTGTTGCGGATTTCGTGACCATGATGTCCTCTCGCTGATGTGCTGCGCAAAGCCTAGTCCGGCGCGCCGGCGGCTGTCTATGTTAGACCGTTGCTTGACAGAATCCAAAGCGTCAGAGAGCCTACTTGCACGGCGCAAAAAGAGGGACGATCATGCGAGGCTTCAACAGCGTTTTGCCGGGTCTGTTGGTCCTGCTGTGGGCAGGGCAGGCCGCGGCCGCGGACTGCGGCGGAGAGGAAACCCCCTGCGAGATCGAAGACGGGTTCTACCACGCTCTGGCGCCCGCAGAAGGTGGCGCTGGCGCGCCGCTTGTGGTCTGGCTGCATGGGGCTGGCGGACGCGCGGTTTCGCCCGTTCGCCCTGACCGGACCGGCAAACGGTACACGGATCGCGGATACGTTTTCGTGGCGCCTCAGGGGGCTCCGGATCCCGCGCGGCCCAACATGCGCGACTGGAACGTGGCCGACGGCTATGCCGTGCCGCGGGACGACATCGCCTTTCTGAGCGCCGTGATCGATGACGCGGTGGCACGCTTTGACGCTGACCCTGACCGCGTGTTGCTTGCGGGTTTTTCGCGCGGCGCCTCCATGGCCTGGGACTACGCCTGCGCGCGGCCAGAGAAAGTGGCCGCCATCGCGGCCGTGGCAGGCGGGTTCTGGGAACCCATGGTCACCACCTGCGCGGCGCCGGTTCACCTCTATCACACCCATGGCTTCAAGGACCCGATGGTGCCCCTGGAAGGGCGCAAGGTGCGCTGGAAGGAATTTGGCTTTCATCAGGGCAATATTCTGAAGGGCCTTGATGTCTGGCGCGAGGTCAACGGGTGCATGGGCAAGGCGGATGAAAGCGCGCCGGACGGGGATATCTGGCGAAAACGCTGGACTGGCTGCGAGAACGGTTCGGTAAGTTTCGACCTGACCACCGGCGGACACGGCATTCCTGTCGGCTGGAGCGGGCGGATGATGGACTGGTTCGAGGCATTGCCAGCGGCTTCCGAGTAATCTTCGGCGCGCTGATGCCGACAAAGGCGCGTCAGAGCGCGTGGGCGATGTCCTTTGTCTGCTCGTAGAGCCGTCGGAAAAGTGCGTAGTGCTGGTCATAGACCGCGTGGCGCTCCGGGACCACCGTCTCGGCGACAGGGTTCCAGTTGGCTATATCCTCCGGCTGGGCGGCGCCCATGGCGCAGGCGGCCAGAAAGGCGTCTCCGTAGGCCGCTCCCACGGTTTTCTCGCTGACGATCTGGGGCAACCCGCTAAAATCCGACGTGGCCTGGAGCCAGAGCGCGTTCTTGGTGCCGCCACCCACGGCCAGAACGCGGGCAGGGGCGGCGCCCGCTGCGCCGTAGGTCTCAAACACGTGGGCCGTGCCCATGGCGATGCCTTCGAGAAGCGCTCGGTAGAGGTCACCCCGGGTGTGGGTGAGGTTCAGGCCAAAAAACGTTCCCTTAGCGCGGGTGTCATGGATCGGCGTCCGTTCGCCCGAAAAATAGGGCAGAAAGAGCAGGCCCTTGGCCCCGGGCGGCGCGGCGGCAGCCTCGGCCGCAAGCGTTGGAAAGGCTTCGTTGCGGGCAAGCTCTCGCGCGAACTGATCGCGGAACCAATGGGTCAACGTCCCACTCGTCGCCAGCCCCGCCATTGAGCCATGACTGCCGGGTGTCAGCCAGGGTGCATACCAGAGGCGTTCGTCGCGGACACGGGCCGCCGTGACCTCGATGATGAAGACGGTTGAGCCATACATCATCATCATATCGCCCGGAGCCTGCACGCCGACGCTGACTGCTTCGGCCGCTGCGTCGATGGTGCCGACGGTCACTGGCGTTCCCTCAGCAAGGCCGGTTTCGGCTGCAGCTTTCGCGGTTACGGACCCGGCAATCTCGCCCGACCATAAAAGCCGGGGCAGGAGGGCACGGTCGATGATGTCCGGGGCCAGGTCAGGCGTCCAGTCGCAGCCCTCTGCGTCATAAAGCGGGCTGAATCCCGAGGCGGTGAAGTGGTCGATGGCATAGGCGCCGGTCAGTTTGAAGGTCAGATAACTCGTCGAGGTGAGGACTTTCGCCGTCTTCTCGAACAGCTCGGGCCGGTTTCGCCGCAGCCAGAGGATTTTTGGCCCCACAGACTGCGAGGTCAGCGCATTGCCGCAGCGCGCCAGCACCGTCTCCGCGCCGATCTTTTGGGTCAACTCGGCGATCTCGGCCTCGGCCCGTGTGTCGACGCCATAAAGGACGGCGTTCATCAGCGGTGTGCCGTCCGCATCCACCGGCAGCATGCAGGGCCCGATGGCGCTGGTGGCTACACAGGCGATGTCGGAGGGTGCGATCCGGGACTGGTTCAGAAGCGCCCGCACGATCACCTTGAAGTCGTGCCACCAGTCCTCTTCTGCGCGGTGCTCCGCCCAGCCGGGTTGCGGAACGATCATCTCGTGGGGCGCGCTGGCTTGCGCGAGGATCCGGCCCGTCTCGTCCGCTAGGACGCCCTTCGATTCAAAGGTGCCGATGTCGAGACCAAGGAAAACAGGCATGGCGGAGGACCTTCTGCGGGCATGCTTTTACGGCAGGCGAAAACTAACCCGGAAACCGTTGGTTCCCAAACTGTTTGCGCCTAGCATGTCTGCCAAGCGGGAGGACGAAAATGGCACGTCGGGCACGGCACTGGGACAGGCTTGGAAATGGTGGGGTCACGCTGACAGAACTGGGGTTCGGGGCGGCGCCGCTTGGCAACCTCTACAAGGCGATCAGCGATAGCGATGCCGACGCCATTCTTGACGCGGCCTGGGAGGCCGGTGTGCGCTACTATGATACCGCGCCGCTCTACGGCTTTGGACTGTCCGAGACACGCCTCAACCGCTTTCTTCGGAAAAAGCCGCGGGCTGACTATGTGATATCCACGAAGGTGGGGCGTCTTCTGAAGCCGAGCCCGCCGGAGGACCGCGATGGGGTGGGCAAGTGGTTCGATGTCCCGAACCGCAAAGAGGTCTACGACTACTCATTCGACGGTGTGATGCGGTCGGTGGAGTTCTCGCTCGAACGCCTCGGGCTTGACCGGGTGGATATCCTTTATGCCCATGACCTCGACATCTTCACCCATGGATCACAGGCTGCGCTTGATGCCAAGCTGGAGGTCTTCATGGAGGGCGGCTATCGGGCGCTCCTCAGACTTCGCGAGGAGGGCGTCATCAAGGCCTTCGGGGCCGGCGTCAACGAATGGCAATCTCCCCTGTGGATGATTGAACGCGGGGATTTCGACATTTTTCTCATTGCGGGCCGCTACACACTGCTGGAGCAGGAGGCTCTGGAAAGCTTCCTGCCGCTTTGCGAAGAACGCGGGATCGGCATCGTGATCGGTGGACCCTATAACTCTGGCATCCTGGCCACTGGCCCGCGCGAAGGGGCCTATTACAACTACGATCCGGCGCCGCCAGAGATCCTGGACAGGGCCGCCCGGCTTCAGAAGGTCTGCGATGCCCACGAAACACGTCTGGTCGACGCCGCCTTCCGGTTTCCGCTCCTGCATCCTGCTGTCGTGTCGGTGATCCCAGGTGGGCAGGGTCCTGCAGAGATGGTGTCCAACATCGCCGCGGACGAGTCGGCGGTTCCGTCTGCGCTTTGGTCAGACCTAAAGGCGCAGGGTCTTTTGCGCGCCGATGCGCCTACCGGGTAAAGAGGGGACCATGGCCGTGATTGATGCCCACAAGCACTACTGGTCGCCCGCACGGGGCGATTACTTCTGGATGCCGGAAGACGATCCGGTTCTGACGCGGCCCTACGGTCCGGCTGACCTTGAACCATCGCTCCGGTCCGTTGGCATATCCCACACGGTTCTGGTGCAGGCGGCGCCGACGGTGAACGAGACCGAGTATATGCTGGGGATTGCCGACGCAACGGCCAGCGTTGCGGGCGTTGTGGGATGGGTGAACTTCGAAGATCCCGCAGATCGTGCCCACCTTGAGCGGCTGGCGCGCCATCCGAAGTTCAAAGGCGTTCGGCCGATGATCCAGGATATTCCCGATGTAAACTGGCAGCTCAGGGCTGAAGTGCAATGGGCCTACGAGGCGCTGATAGATCTGGGTCTGACCTTCGACGCGCTCGGCTTCCCAAGGCATGTGGAGAACTTCCACACTCTCTTGTCCCGATACCCTGAAATGCGCGTGGTTGTGAACCATTGCATGAAACCGCAAGTCACGGAGCCCGGCGGCTTTCAGGCCTGGGCAGACGGGATGCAGCGGATTGCCGAGGACACGGGCGCCTTTTGCAAGCTGTCCGGATTGGTCACAGAAGCGGCGCCAGACTGGAACGTCGAGGACCTGCGACCCTATGCCGAGCATGTCCTCAGCGTCTTTGGTGCCGACCGGGTGATGTGGGGATCGGACTGGCCCGTGTGCCGGTTGCGCGCAGAATACGGTGCGTGGCGGTCAGCGGCAGAGATTCTGACCGAAGGCCTGACCGCACAGGAGCGCGCGAGGGTCTTCGGTGGAACGGCGGTGGCGTTCTACGCCCTCGACGTGTAGCGGTGAACGCGCAGTTTGCACTAGTGTCGGCGTTCGAAGAACTCCGGATAGTTCTTTTCGAGCGGCGCAAAAGCATGGATCAGCATTCCGAGGTGCGCCTTGAGCGCCTCTCGCGCGGCTGCCGGGTCCCGCGCCTCCAAGGCGTCGTAAACCGCCATGTGCTCGTCATATGTACCAGCCACCCGGCCGGGCAGGGGCAGCATCAGCTTGCGCAGCCGGTCCACGTTGACCCAGGCCGTAGAGGCGACCTGGATGACTTTCCTGTGTCCCGTGAATTCAATCAGGCTGATATGAAAGGCCCGGTCGCAGTTGTAAAACTCGACGAAATCGCCGTCATCCAGACAGGCCTTCTGGACCCGCAGCGACCTCTTGAGCCTGCGCAACTGGTCGTCGGTGATGCGCGAGGCCAGGTGTTCGATCGAGGCGAGTTCCACAGCCTCTCGGAGGAAAGCGCCTTCCAGAATATCCTCCATTTCGAAACGCGCCACATAGGTTCCGGCCTGGGGAACGACGACCACTAAGCCTTCGGTCGACAGACGCGTGATTGCATCTGCCACCGGAGAGCGCGAAACGCCAAGTGCGCTGCAGATTTCAGGTTTCTTCAGAGGCGTGCCCGGCGGTAGTTCCAGCGACATGATCGCCTCGCGCAATGACTGATAGGTCCGGCTTGACAACGACCCCTCGAAGTTTTCGAGCGACCTGATGTCGATCACTTTTCCCGCAACAGTCATTTCGCTGATTTCCACTCGGTGGCCTGACTGAAATGTTAGTATGACAAGGTCGCCTGTCAAGCGTGACCACCCGCCCGTCAGGCGGGTAGAGCAGGAAATCTCTGCGAAGGTCATCCGCCCACTGTGCAAACTCCGAGCCGGGCGATAAAGTGTTTTTTGTAAAGGGAGTTTTGCGGTGGTGGGTAGAGTTCTTCCTGGGATAGTCGCAGCTTTACTCGGCCTCCTTTTGGCCTCTGCCGCGGCGGCCCAATGCGTGCGCCCGGAGATGCGGACCGGCGAGCGACCCGACCTTGGCGGCCCGCCTGTGGAGGTCAGCGTTGCCTTTGCCGTAGTCGATCTGATGGGCGTAGACGACGTCAACCAGCAGCTCGATCTCGACTTGCGCGCGGCGCTAGCATGGCGCGATCCGAGGCTCGTCGGGTTTGAGGGGTGCCGGTTCGGTGTCACAGAAGTCTGGGTCCCGCGGCTCGAGCTTTTCAACTCGTCTAACTTGCGGGCGCAGCGGACGAACCGGCGCGATCAGGTGCAGATCGGCGAAAACGGCGAGGTGCGGTATGTTCAGCGGTTCACGGGGCTTGTATCGAGCTACCACAACCTGCGGAATTTCCCTTTCGACCGCCACGACTTTCATATCAATTTCGGATCTCTGGTCGAGGATAGCTCCCAGCTTGTGCTGGTAGCTGATACCGAAGACACGTTCATTTCCAAGCGCCTCAACATCGAAGGCTGGCGGGTCGAAGGTGTGTCCCTGGTCGCCGCGCCCGAGGAACTCCCGGCCTTTGGGGGTATCTACAGCGTGGCGACACTGACGCTGACCGCGGAGCGGGATCCGAGTTTTTATGTCTTCCGTATCATGTTCCTTCTGGTTTTTGTCGTAGGCATGTCTTGGGCGATCTTCTGGGTGCCGCCGAGCCGGTTTGAGTTTCAGATCGGCCTTGGCGCAACCTCGATGCTGACAGTGATTGCCTTCAACCTCGCCATCGGAGGCAGTTTGCCGCCGCTTGGATACCTCACAACACTCGACCGGATCCTGATTTGGTCGATCATCCTGGTGTTTCTCTCCATCGTCGAGGCGCTGGCGACCGGGCTTCTGACGCTCGGCGGACGCGAAAAGCTGGCACTGCGCATGGATCAGGCGGCGCGGGTCATTTTTCCGGTCTTGCTCCTTGGGGGGTGGGCCGTTGTAATCTGGGGCACTTAGGCCGCGCCAATGGCCGTGCCGCACTTTAGGGAGGTCCAATGGCCCAATCATCCGGACGCGGCTGGAAGGTGATCCGCGATCTTCTTCTCGCGATGGTCAATGCAACGCTGATCCTCGTGGCGATCTGTCTATTTCTGGCATGGCGGGTGTCGGCGGCCGTGGGAGATGTAACCGAGAGGTTTGCCGAGAACCTGGAACTGGCCACGCCGCTCGCGGATGAGGTGCAGGCGATGACGCAGGAATTGAAAGATCTGCGCAGCGACCTCGACAAACTTTCGCAAAGCGGGTCGGACCTCAGTTCCGAGTTGGCAG
>JBCDED010000018.1:0-48904 GCA_039179985.1 Pseudomonadota bacterium | reverse complement strand
GTGCACCGGAATACGGATGGTGCGCGCCTGATCGGCAATTGACCGGGTGATCGCCTGCCGGATCCACCAGGTTGCATAGGTCGAGAATTTGTAGCCGCGGCGGTACTCGAATTTGTCCACCGCCTTCATCAGGCCGATGTTGCCTTCCTGGATGAGGTCCAGGAACTGCAGACCGCGGTTGGTGTATTTCTTGGCGATGGAGATCACGAGGCGCAGGTTCGCCTCGACCATTTCCTTTTTCGCCTGCCGCGCTTCTTTCTCGCCCTTCTGGACCTGGTTCACGATCCGGCGGAATTCGCTGATGTCGAGGCCGACATATTGGCCGACCTGGGCCATGTCGCCGCGCAACTCTTCAATCTTTGGCGTTGAGCGTTCGATAAATGCCTGCCAACCACGGCCCGATTTCTGGGCCATCCGGTCAAGCCAGGTCGGATCAAGCTCGGCACCGCGGTATTCTTCGACAAACTCGCGGCGGTTGATCCGGGCCTGGTCAGCCAGTTTTACCATGGCGCTGTCGATGGACATCACGCGGCGGTTGATCCCGTAAAGCTGGTCGATCAGCGCTTCGATACGGTTGTTGTGAAGATGCAGTTCATTGACCAGTTCCACGATCTCCGCACGGAGTTTCTGGTAGGTCTCTTCATCCTTGGCGCTGAACGAGGCGTCTTCATTCAGGGTGGCTGAGATCCGCATGTCCTGCATGTCGGCAAGCGTCGCGTAGTCGCGCGCGATCAGGTCGAGCGTTTCGAGAACCCGCGGTTTTAGTGCTGCTTCCATGGCGGCAAGCGACATGTTGGCCTGATCTTCTTCTTCGTCGTCGTCATCCGTGCGGATCGGATTGCCGTCAGCGTCCAGTTCCGGTTCTTCGGATTTCTTTTCTTCGGTTGCCGCAGGAGCGGCCTCTACGTTCAGGCCTTCGACAACGCCCTCCTCGCCGTCGCCGTCGCCGTCCATGGAACGACCAAAGGTCGTTTCAAGATCGATGACGTCGCGCAGAAGAATGTCTTCGCTGAGCAGTTCGTCGCGCCAAATGGTGATTGCCTGGAAGGTCAGCGGGCTTTCGCAGAGCCCGGCGATCATGGTATTCCGACCCGCCTCGATCCGTTTGGCGATGGCGATTTCGCCCTCACGGCTGAGAAGTTCGACAGAGCCCATTTCGCGCAGGTACATGCGAACCGGGTCATCGGTGCGGTCAAGCTTTTCCTGTTCTGTGGCAGCGACCGCAACTTCACGGCTGGTCGAGGCTTCTACGACTTCGGTCGAGCCCTTTTGCTCGTCCTCTTCTGCCTCTTCATCCTCGATCACGTTGATGCCCATTTCCGAGAGCATCGACATGACGTCTTCGATCTGTTCGGAAGACACCTGGTCCGGCGGCAAAACCTGGTTGAGTTGGTCGTAGGTGGTATACCCACGCTCCCGCGCCTCGGCGATCATCTTCTTGACCGCTGCCTGGCTGAGGTCGATCATCGGTTCGGCGTCGGCGTTTTCTGGCTTCCGGTCTTCGGTGTCCTTGGGTGCCATTCGGTGCTCCTGCAGCGGTGGGCGTCGGCGCTTCTGTTCCTACTGGATGCGCGAATCATTACTACTGATTCGGTGATTCGCCCACCCGTTTACCTTAATTTCTTTAGCTTTCCCTGACCGGAACGTCCGTCCGGAAGGGTGATTTCATCAGTCGTCGGAGGCGCGCCCTATCCGGTTCAGGAGCGCATCGAAGGCGCTACGTTCTTCGCGGCTGAGGCGCGCGCCGTTTGGTCCGGTCTCGTACTCCGTCTTATCCTCGCGCATCCCTTGTTCGGCGCGGGCACGTGCGTCCCCTGCCTGGGCCAACCGCCAGGTTAAACCTTCATCCACGACCGCCTCGACATCTTCCAAAGCTTCGGCCAGTTCCCGGTCCGCCCCCCGGCGGGCACGAAGCTTGGCAAACTCTTCGGCGATACAAAGGCGGGCAGTCTCGCGGTCGTCGGGCCTACGTACGCCCGGCGAAATCTGCACATGGCGCAGTCGAAACAAGTTTTCAAGGGCATCGGGGGTCACAAATTCACCCAGCCGGTCGGCAAATTCCGGGCTGTGGCCAAAACGCAAGAGCGCGTCGACAAACATCCTGTGATCGGAATGGACAATCAGATCGTGCTCGAGAGCGTCCTCGAATTCCTCGATCAGCGCAGGGTGGGTGATCAGCGTGGCGAGAATGACGGCCTCGCGCAGGCGTTCGTCTGCGTCGGTGGTGTCCTGCGCCAGGATCGACTGACAGGTCGCCGCCAGCGCCGTGGCGGGTTCCTGACGGCGTCCTTTACGACCACCTGTCGCGCCCGTGCTGCGATTCGCCCGAAAGAGCTGCCAGCGCCTGTCCTTGATTTCCTGCCCGTAGTGCGCGCGGAGGCCCGGGTCAGCGATTCGGCCGATGGCCGTGCGCAGGGACGCATCCAGCGCGGCCTTCCGCTCGGGACTGTCGAAATCCTTGCCGTCCGTCTCGCGCTGCCAAAGGAGGTCGATCAACGGTTCCGCCCCTTCGATCAGTTCCGCCAGGCGGTCCGGGCCCTGCTTGCGCAGGATATCATCGGGGTCGGACTGTTCAGGCAAAAGGCAAAAGCGCAGCGACCGTTCGGCAGAGAGCAATGGCAAGGCGAGGTCCACAAGCCGCATGGCCGCGGCCCGGCCGGCCCGGTCCCCGTCGAGCGCTATCACCGGCTCTGGATGGATGCGCCAGACAAGGTTGAGCTGCTCTTCGGTGATGGCCGTCCCGAGTGGCGCCACCGCCGCCTCGAACCCGCCGCGCACGAGCGCGATCACGTCCATATACCCTTCGGCGAGGATCAGCCTGTGCCCCTTACCCGCAGCTGCGCGGGCCGGCGCATGGTTATAGAGGCTCCGTCCCTTGTCGAAGAGGTCGGTCTCGGGCGAGTTGAGGTATTTCGCCCCGTCCTCGGGGTCCATCGCCCGGCCGCCAAAGGCAATCGCCCGGCCTTGCGCGTCGCGGATGGGAAACTGGATGCGGTTGCGGAAGGTGTCGTAGGGCTTTTTGCCCTTCTGGCTGGGCTTGGCGAGCCCCGTGGCAAGGATCAGTTCTTCGGATATCCCTTTCTCACGCAGGGCGTCCCAGAGGTTCTGCCAACCCGGCGGGGCAAAGCCGATCTCGAAACGGTCGAGCGCTGCTGCGTCCAAACCACGGCCGTCCAGATACGATCGCGCTTCGGCGCCCGCGCCCGCCTGCAACTGCATCCGGAAAAACCGTACCGCCATTTCCATGACATCCGACATCTGGGTGCGGCGGTCTGCCTTTTCCTGGGCCTTCGGATCGGGCTCGGGCACCTGCATCCCGGCATCGTTTGCCAGGATGCGTACCGCTTCCATAAAGGGAACATTCTCAGTCTCGCGCACAAAGGTGATCGCATCGCCCTTGGCGTGGCAGCCGAAGCAATAGTAATAGCCCTTGCGGTCGTCCACGTGAAAACTGGCGGTCTTTTCCTCGTGGAAGGGGCACGGCGCCCACCAGTCTCCTTTGCCCTGGTTGGACTTGCGTGTATCCCACATCACTTTCTTGCCCACCACGTCCGCAAGGGACAGACGGGTGCGCAGCTCATCCAAAAAGCCGGGCGGCAGACTCATGTGTGATCGGGCTCCTGACCGAGGAAGCTAGGCCGCCATTGCCTCTGGCGCAAGGATCGACCTTCGCTAATGTAGGCCAAACCAGCGACTTTGGGAGGAGCCGCCATGACGATTTACACCAGCCCCTACGGGGAAATTAAGCTGACGGGCCAGTCGATCACCGAGCGGCTTTTTCAGGGGCTCTCAAAACGCCCAGATGCCGTGGCCATGGTCGATGGACCCACGGGGCGAGGTTTGACGGGCGCCGAAATCATGACGGCGATCAGATCGCTTGCCGGCGGGCTGACCGCAGCGGGCCTGGGGGCAGGCCACACCGTGGCCATCATGGCGCCCAACCTGCCCGAATTCTGCATTGTCTTTCATGCCGTGGCCTGGGCCGGCGGCACAGTGACGACGATCAACCCGACGTATACTGCCGCGGAAGTGAAACACCAACTGAAGGACGCGGGCGCCGAGGCGCTTGTTACCGTTTCCATGTTCGAAGAAACCGCGCGCACTGCCATGGACGGTTCAGACTGCGACCGGCTGATCCTGATCGACAGCGACGGCGATACCGGGCTGTCCGGTCTGATGGGCTCGCAGCTGGAAAACCAGTATCCCGTCGACGTGACCGAGCATGTGGTGGTGATGCCCTATTCTTCCGGTACGACTGGCCTTCCCAAGGGTGTGATGCTGACCCACCGCAACCTCGTGGCCAACGTCGATCAGATCGCGCCTCTCGCGGACATTCGCGAAGGCGAAGTGCACATCGCCTTTCTGCCCTTCTTCCACATCTTCGGCATGACCGCTCAGATGAATCTTTTTCTGGGCGAAGGCGCCGTGGTGGTGACGATGCCGCGTTTCGACCTCGAACTTTGCCTTGACCTGATCCAGACCCACGGCGCGCGCCAAATGTACATCGTGCCCCCCGTCGCGCTGGCGCTGGCCAAGCACCCGCTGGTCGATCAGTACGATCTGTCGTCGCTGGATATCCTGCTATCCGGCGCGGCACCGCTCGACGCCGCGCTGGCCGAGGCTGTGGAGGCGCGGCTTGGGTGCAAGATGATCCAGGGCTACGGCATGACCGAGATGTCCCCGGCGTCCCATTTCAATCATGTGCACAACCCCAAGATCGGCGCCGCGGGCCAGACGGCACCCGGAACCGAGACGCGGATCGTGTCGGCGGAGACCGGCGCGGATTGTGCCCTGGGCGAGGAAGGCGAGGTTTGGGTGCGGGGACCGCAGGTGATGAAAGGCTACCTCGGACGCCCCGATGCCACGGCCGAGGCGATGACGCCCGATGGCTGGTTACGCACAGGCGATCTGGGGGTGATGGACGCGGACGGATACCTTTTCATCAGGGACAGGCTGAAAGAACTGATCAAGGTCAAAGGCTTCCAGGTGGCCCCGGCAGAGCTGGAAGCCGCGCTGATCGCCCACCCGGCCATCGCCGATGCCGGCGTCGTGGGTATCCCCGATGAAGAGGCAGGCGAGCGCCCTCTTGCCTTTGTGGCGCTGGCGTCGGAAGCGGAGCTGTCGGAGGCCGATGTGATCGCCCATGCCGCCGCGGATCTCGCGACCTACAAGCACCTCTCCGCTGTCCGGTTCGTGGACGCGATCCCAAAGTCGGCGTCCGGCAAGATCCTGCGACGGGTGTTGCGAGAACAGGTCTAGCTGCGGGCGCGCCCTGCCAGGGCACGCATGGCCTCGTTCAGGTCATGGGCAGCGGTGCGCGCGAAAGACCGCATGACCATGACATCAAAGGTGTCGTCGGCGGTCCGGGTGATCAGCGCAGCCATGTGCCCCAACTCGCTGCGGGCCGTTGTGCCCACCCCAAACTGGGCCGGGCGCAGATCAAGCGGCGTCAGCCGCGCCAGCACGTCGCGGACCGCGCGTCCTTCCAGACGCAGAACGCTCCAGCCGTCGGTGATGTCGGTGACTGCGGCATGCGGCGCCAGTGCACTGGCCGGAGGCGCGCCAAAGAGGAACGCTTGTGCACGGCCCGACCAGAGAATGCGTGCCGCGTCCGATGCCTGGCTTTCGCCGGGTTGTGGGAAGCTGACTTGAAGGGCTTCGTAAAGCACTTCGCTGACCGCCGCCGTAGACCCCGCGAAGGGCGCGATGCAAAAGATCGAATCGGGGATGACTTCACTTAGATGCGCACCGGCTGTCTCTGCCAGATCGGCGCCCTGAAGGTTGGATGCTGACAAGAGGTTAGCCACGGGCGCGTCCCCCCTCGGGATCAAACGCGACGGGGTCAGCGACCGTGACGTCGGCCCGCTGGCCGCGCAGATGATCGACGAAGCTGACCACCTCGCCATGGCGCGCGCGACCGTTCTTCAGGAACCCTTGCGACAGACCGCGCTCCATCGTGGGCGACCAGCAGGTCGAGGTGACATAGCCCTGATCGTTCACCCGCACAGGCGCGGCGTCCTTTTCGAAGAGGTGTCCGCCGGCGGCCAGAACCACCGACGGATCGACCGGCTGCAGCCCGACCAGTTGCTCACGGTGCGGACCGTTCAGATACTCACGCGTTGTTGCCGCGCGGCCGATGCAGTCTTTCTTCTGGCTGACCATCCGGCCCATGCCAATGTCATCTGCCGTAACGCGCCCGTGGATCTCGGCGTGGGTAATAAAGCCTTTTTCGATCCGGAGCACATTCAGCGCCTCCATCCCGTAAGCCCCGCCTCCAAGGCCTTCGGCGCGCGCCAGAAGATCTCGGAAGAGCGCCGCGCCGTAGCGGGCGGGCACGGCAATTTCATATGCGTGTTCGCCCGAGAAGCTGATCCGGTAAAGCCGCCCCTGGGTCCCAAGGACCGATACCGGGCCGCAGGCCATGAAGGGCCAGCCTGCGTCCTCGATCGGCGTATCCAGCAGGCTATTCAAGAGGACGCGCGCCTTGGGCCCCGCGACGGCGAATTGCGCCCAGTGATCGGTGACCGAAACAAAGCGCACCTTCATGTCGGGCCGGAGGCATTGCTGCACGAATTCCAGATGCGCCATCACCTGCCCGGCGGCGGCAGTCGTGGTGGTCATCATGAAATGGGTCTCGCCAAGGCGCGCGGTGGTGCCATCGTCCATGACATGCCCGTCTTCGCGAAGCATCAGGCCGTAACGCGTGCGCCCGACTTTCAGCGTCGAGAAGGTGTTGCAGTAGACGAAATCGAGGAAGGCCGCTGCGTCGGGCCCCTGTACGTCGATCTTGCCGAGCGTCGAGACATCGCACACCCCGACACTCTGGCGCACCATGCGCACCTCGCGGTCGCAGGCTTCGCGCCATGTGGTTTCGCCTGCCTGCGGAAAGTAGCTCGGGCGGTACCAAAGCCCCGCCTCGATCATCGGTGCGCCCTTCGCCACCGTGGCATCGTGGCTGGTGGTCAGGCGTTCGGGCTGAAACCCCTTGCCCTGCGCGCCTGCGCCAAGGGCAGCGAGCGATACGGGCACATAGGGCGGGCGGAACGTCGTCGTCCCGGTTTCCGGGATCCCCCGACCCGTGACATCGGCCAAGATCGCCAGTGCGGCGACGTTCGAGTTCTTTCCCTGATCCGTGGCCATGCCTTGGGTCGTATAGCGCTTCATATGCTCGACCGAAGTCATGTTCTCGGCCGCGGCCTGTCTGACATCCTTGACCGTCACGTCGTTCTGAAAATCGAGCCAGGCGCGGCCCTTGCCCGCCACGGCCCAGATCGGGGTATGCGCCAGGGCGGTCTCATCTGACTCGGGCAACGGCAGACCCGGGGCCTTGCGTCCAAGATCCTCCAGCGCGCGGGCCGCGGCGTCCCGGCCCGATGACAAAGCCGCCGCCGTCGTGAACCGCCCGGAAGCGGCGCCCACCGCCTCCAACCCCGGCACGGCACCGGCCTTGGGGACAAAGCTGTGGATGGTTTCATCCCATACAGGGCGCGCGCCCAGATGGCAGGTCAGGTGCACTGCCGGGTTCCAGCCACCGGCCACGGCAAGGCATTCGGCCTCAATGGTCGCTGGCCCCCGCGCGGTCTGGACGGTCACGGCGCGTAACCCGCGACGCCCCTTGACGTCAACGACCTTAGCCCCTGAAATGCTCCGGAAATCTCCGGGCGTTGGAACCACGTCCCGCGCATCAATGGCGGCTGAGACGGTGACGCCGCGCGCAACCAGGGCTGCAGCCGTTTGCGCCACCTCGTCGCCCGTTCCGAAGACGGCGACCGTCTTGCCGGGGCTCACGCCCCAGCGGTGGACAAATGACCTGACGGCACCCGCCAGCATTACGCCCGGGCGGTCGTTGCCCGGGAACGCAATGGGCCGCTCCAAGGCGCCCGCCGAAAGGATCGCGCGTTTGGTGCTGATCCGCCAGAATGCCTCCAGCGGCAGATCGCCGGACCGGTCTGCCACGTGGTGCCCGACGCGTTCCAGCGCGCCGTAGGTACCGCCGTCATAGGCGCCGGTCACTGTCGTGCGGGGCATCAGCCGCACGTTGGGCATGGAAGATAGTTCGGCCACGACGCCGTCGGCCCAGAGGTGCCCAGCGTCACCGCCCACAGTTCCGGCCTCGGACAAAAGCCGCCCGCCAAAGCGCGTATCCTCATCGGCAAGGATCACATCGGCCCCACCCTTTGCCGCGACAAGGGCCGCCATGAGACCGGCGGGTCCGCCACCGATCACCAAGACGTCGCAGTGAAGAAATCCCTTCTCGTAACGGTCTGGATCGGGCGTGCCGGGAATGGCGCCAAGTCCCGCCGCCCGCCGGATGATGGGCTCGTAAACCTTTTCCCAGAAGCTCTTGGGCCACATGAAGGTCTTGTAGTAGAACCCCGCTGACAGAAACGGCGACGCAAGGTCATTGACCTCCATCGCGTCCCAGGCAAGCGAAGGCCAGCGGTTCTGGCTTTCCGCCGTTAGCCCCTCGTAGAGCTCTTGCACTGTCGCCCGGACATTCGGCACCGCGTGGTCGCCAGTGCCGATCTTCATCAGCGCGTTGGGCTCCGCGCTATCGGCGGTCAGCACACCGCGCGGGCGATGATACTTGAACGACCGGCCCATGAGGCGCACGCCGTTGGCCAAGAGCGCCGAGGCCAGCGTGTCGCCCGCATGGCCCCGGTAGTAAGTCCCGTCAAACGTAAAACGCAGGCTTGTGTCGCGGTCGATCAGACCGCCGTCGGGCAGTCTCATGTCTTGCTCTCCGCAGCAAGGCGGGCGCCGATGACCTCGTGCGTCACCGTGTTCCGCTCGACAATTAGCCAGGCGCCGCAGCCCTGACCATGAAACCAGAGCTCTTCGGTCACGCCCGCGGGGTTTTCGCGCAGGTGCAGATAATTGTTCCAGCCTTCGGACCACGCGGTGTCTTCGGGGCGGTCGAGGTAGACCCGGTGGCCCTTTGGGGTGAATTCGCGACAGTCACGGTCGCCGCAGATTGGGCAGGGAATACGCATGGCTCAGTGCAGATTGTGCTGGCTGCCGGTCGACTCTTCGTCGATCAGCTCGCCCCGTGTGAAACGGTCAAGCCGGTAGCGCGCAGCAGGTTCGTGGTGGCGGTCTGTGGCAATGAGATGGGCAAAGGAAAAGCCCGAGCCTGGCACGGCTTTGAAGCCACCGTAGCACCAGCCGCAGTCGATGTAGAGCCCGTCAATGGGCGTCTTGTCGATGATGGGCGAGCCGTCAGCGGACATATCCATGATCCCGCCCCAACTGCGCAGCATCTTAGATTTTCCAATCATCGGCATCAGGGTGATCCCCGCTTCGACCACGTGCTCTGCCATGGGCAGGTTACCCCGCTGCGCGTAGGAAGCATAAAAATCGAGATCGCCGCCAAAGACCAGCCCGCCTTTGTCAGACTGGCTGATGTAGAAATGGCCCATGCCGTAGGTGATCACGTGGTCGATGCAGGGCTTCAGCCCCTCGGTCACAAACGCCTGCAGGACATGGCTTTCGATGGGCAGCCGCAGCCCGGCCATTTCGGCCACCTGCCCCGAGCGGCCTGCCACGACGATACCCACCTTCTTGGCGCGGATCGCCCCGCGTGTGGTCTGGACGCCGGTCACCTTGCCGCCGGCGATGTCGATGCCTGTCACTTCGCATTGCTGGATCAGATCCACGCCCCGCTGATCGGCTCCTCGCGCATAGCCCCAGGCCACGGCGTCATGTCGCGCTGTGCCGCCGCGCGGGTGGTAGAGACCGCCGTAGATCGGGAACCGGGTCTGGTCGAAATCGAGGTAAGGGATCAGCTTGCGAACACCTGCGGTGTCCAGAAGGATCGCATCATCGCCCTGATTGACCATCGCATTGCCGCGTCGGGCATAGGCGTCACGCTGTCCGTCGGAGTGGAATAGGTTCACGATGCCGCGCTGCGAGTGCATGGCGTTGAAATTGAAGCTCTCCTCCATGCCCTCCCAAAGCTTCAAGGAGTGCGAGTAGAACTCCGAGTTGCCGGGCAAGAGATAATTGGCGCGCACGATCGTTGTATTTCGACCGACGTTGCCGCCGCCAAGGTAGCCCTTTTCAAGCACGGCAATGTTCGTCAGCCCGTGTTCCTTAGCCAGGTAGAAGGCTGTTGCCAGCCCGTGACCGCCGCCGCCGATGATGACGATATCGTACTCCGCCTTAGGCTCGGGCGAACGCCAAAGCTGCGACCAGCCCTTGTTGCCGGTCAGACCTTGTTTGAGGATTTGCCAAGCTGAGTAGCGCATGGGCCAGATTTCTTCCCTTCGGCGACACCATACGCGCGGGCGCGCGGCACCGGAGTGTCCGGCCACGACATGGGGAGGTTCACCGGCGACTTGACCCAGAAGCGTCTGTCAGCCTTTTGTGGCGGCTGCCCGTTCTTCACGCGTCAGGACCCGGGGAACGGCAATGGGCGCGCCGCCCCGAAAGAAGGGTGAGACCGTGCTCTTACCGGACAGATAGGCCCCCGCCATGCGCCCGAAAAACCCCCAGACTAGCCCCACCATGCCCCTGGTCTTCGGCGGTGCTGCCCCGCCCGGCAGCGCCTGTTCGCCGTATGCCACCGCCCGGATTGGTGGCAGGGCCTCCCTGTCTTCGGCCCGGGCAACCACGAGGCTGGAAAACGGCAGCTTTGCAGACGGCAGGGTTATGGCCATGGGTGAATTGCAGCAGGCGGCGTACCACCTGAGCGGACCCTTCGGCGACAAACGCAAACAGGCCAGATGCTCCGCCCCTTCCAGGATCTCAAGACCCGAGGGCGCGGCCTGCGACATCTCGGACCCGCCGCCTGGAAGCAGCTCTTCCTCGCGCCCGAGGTGCAGGGAAAAGGCGCGGCAGTCGCGGCAATAGCAAACCAGATGGGCGCCGGATTTGGCCGTGGCGGCGCCGAGGCGCATCCGCACGGATCCGCATTTGCAGGCAAGGTCAAGATCGGCAGCCACGATCCTAGAGCCCCTTGGCCGTGTAGCTTTTGGCGACCCGGTTGATCGAGACGATGTAGGCGGCGGTCCGGAGATCCTCGACATCGTTCCGCCCGTGCCAGACTTCGCGCATGGCTTGGTAGGAGGATCGCATGGTATCGTCGAGACCGCTGCGCACCAGCTCCAGTTCGCCTGCGCCGCGAAGGTATTTCTCTTTGAAATCCGGGCTCAGCGTCCAGCCGATGCCGGAATCGTGGGACAGGCGTTCAAGCTCGTCCACCACAAGCTGGTGCCGCGCCTCTTCCTGGCGTCGCTCCATGCGGCCAAAGCGGATGTGGCTTAGGTTCTTGACCCATTCGAAGTAGGACACCGTAACCCCGCCCGCGTTGGCGTACATATCCGGGATGATCACGCTGCCTTTTTTGCGCAGGATCTCGTCAGCACCCGCCGTCACCGGCCCGTTCGCGGCCTCGATGATGAGGGGTGCTTTCACCGACTGGGCGTTCGTGAGGTTCAGCACGCCCTCGATGGCCGCCGGAATCAGGATGTCGCAGTCTTCGGAGAACAGCACCGCCCCGTTCTCTACGAATTGGGCATTGGGATAACCCGACACACCGCCGCGTTCCGCGATCCAGCTATGCACCGCCCCAACGTCCAACCCGTCGGGGGAAAAGAGTGCGCCGTCGCGTTCAATGATACCGATGACTTTGGATCCGTCCTCTTCGGCAAGAAACTTCGCCGCGTGATAGCCCACGTTGCCAAGGCCCTGGACGATCACCCGCTTGCCCTCCAGCGTACCCGCAAGCCCGGCCTTTGCCAGGTCGTCAGGGTGACGGAAAAACTCCTGCAGCGCGTATTGCACGCCGCGCCCGGTGGCCTCCACCCGGCCCTGGATGCCGCCGGCATGGGGTGGTTTGCCAGTGACGCAGGCGCGCGAGTTGATGTCCGTCGTGTTCATCCGCGCGTATTGGTCAGCGATCCAGGCCATCTCGCGCTCGCCCGTGCCCATGTCAGGCGCCGGTACGTTCTGGCTGGGGTGAATCAGGTCCCGTTTGGCCAGTTCGTAGGCAAAACGGCGTGTGATCAGTTCGAGCTCGTGTTCTTCGAACTCCCGCGGGTCGACGCAAAGCCCGCCTTTTGAGCCACCAAAAGGTGCTTCGACCAGCGCACATTTGTAGGTCATCAGCGCCGCAAGCGCCTCCACCTCGTCCTGGTTGACGCCGAGCGAGTACCGGATACCGCCCTTGACGGGCTCCATGTGTTCGGAATGGACGCTGCGGTACCCGGTAAAGGTCTGGATGCCACCCCGAAGCCGGACGCCAAAACGCACGGTGTAGGTGGCGTTGCAAACGCGGATCTTTTGTTCGAGCCCTTGCGGCAAATCCATCAAGGCCGCAGCACGATTAAACATCAGATCAACGCTTTCGCGGAAACTTGGTTCGTGACCCGGGCGCATCTTTCCCTCGCAGGTTGCTATCTGTCCCTTCGCACGTTTCAAAACTGCCGCGCGATTGGGCAGAGGTTACCCGCGTTAGGTTACAACTCAAACAAGGTGTTTCGTTTTTTCGGCGCAAGGACCGAAAGAAATCTATCGGTCACGTTTCGTCGCGTTCCTTGCGCGCGGCTTCTGCGAAGTCGGAGATCAGTTCCGCCATGGCCCGGGACTGGCCGGCGTTCACCACACCGCCCACGCCGACCCACCGGCCAAGCCGCCACCAAAGCCCCGGCACCCATACGCGGCTGCCTTTTTCTTCCAGCCGAAGGAGAAAGCCGTTTGGGGGCTTGAAGGCAAATGGACCCCGGTCGACTTTCACCACACTCACAACCCGCGCCAGCTCCCGCCCGCCCCCGGCCTCGCGCAGCACGTCGCGGGTAAGTTCCAGTTCCAGATTGCGCGCCGCCCACATGCGCACAGTCACGATCAGTGACCCGACACCCAAGGCTCCGAGAAAGAGACGCAGACCAAGGATCGGTGCCGTGAACACCGCGATATAAAGCAGGCAAACACCAAGCGCTAACAGCACCGCAACCCCCAATAAAAACCGCGGGGTCGAGGGCCTGAGAAACATATGAACGTCGTCTTCGTCGCCGGACATGGCATGCGTTCCTTTCGGGTCCGGCCCTAGCTAGCGGCGAGATGGCGCAAAGAAAAGCGCTTGCGCGCGTCTAGCGGCGCGACACAACCACCTCGGCACCCGGTTCTTCGGGCTCGTCGTCCATCATCTCTGCCGGAAAGCCCGGCGCGCGTATATCGAGCCCGGTGGCCTCTTCGAGCCGTTTGATGATGTTAGGCGACAGCTCGCCCGGCCCGTAGCGGTCTATGCCATCCGCGAAGATCTCGACCATGCGCGGGTTCAGTTCCAAGGGAATGCCCGCCCGGTCGGCGACATCCTGAAAAAGCCCGATGTCTTTGGCCACAAGCCCCATGGTGAAGGAAATGTCGCGGCTGCCGTTCAGTATAACCTGGCTTTCGGTTTCATGGACAAAGGACGTGCCCGAGGAAATTGCAATGGCATGGTAGGCGGTGCCAAGGTCCATGCCCGCGCCCTTGGCAACGGTCAGCGCCTCAGCGCAGGAGATCAGATTGGCGGTGGCCAGGTAGTTGGTAACGACCTTGAGGATGCTTGCCGAGCCCAGGTCGCCGGTGTGCAGGATCCGTCGGCCCATGACGGTCAGAAGCGGCAGCACCGCCACGAAGGTCTCACGCGCGCCGCCCGCAAAGATCGAGATATTGCCCGTCGCCGCGCGATGGCAGCCGCCCGAAACAGGGCAGTCCAGCGCTTGTCCGCCCTGCGCGACCACGAGCGCGCCGAGGCGGCGCACCTCGGCCTCATCGGTGGTCGACATTTCGGCCCAGATCTTGCCCGGCCTGACCTCGGGCAACATCAGGTCCATCACGGCAGCGCTCGCTGCCGGGCTCGGAAGACAGGTAATGACGATATCGCAGGTCGCCATCAGGGCCGCGGGATCGCCGCCCGTGCTCGCGCCGTTCGAAGCCAAAGCCTCCATCCGCTCGGGATCAAGATCCAGTACCGTCAAGTCCACGCCGCCGCGCAACAGAGATCCCGCGAGCTTGCCGCCCACATTGCCCAGACCGATGAAACCTACTTTCATGGCGACGCCTCCGCTTTGGCGGTCACACTTCCAAAGCCGCCGGGTGTGATCTGATCCCTCTGCGACACCGCAGGGTCAGCGTGCGGCGGCGCGGCTTGCGCGGAGCAGAGCGCCAGCTACCTTTCCGATATTGAATCAAGGAGCCCTCCGCATGTCCATCCGGCCCGTCACCCAGACATCACCCGCCGTTCCGACCATGGAAGGCGCTGGCGTGAAGCTGCACCGCGCCTTCGGCTTCGAGGATCCCACAATGCTCGATCCCTTTCTCCTTTTCGACGATTTCCGCAATGACCGGCCCGAAGATTTCATCAAGGGCTTCCCCTGGCATCCGCATCGGGGAATCGAGACCATCACCTACGTTCTGTCGGGCACCGTCGAGCATGGCGACAGCCTGGGCAACCACGGCACGCTTGGCTCGGGCGATGTGCAGTGGATGACGGCGGGCTCGGGTATTCTTCATCAGGAAATGCCCAAGGGCAACGGGTCGGGCCAGATGCACGGGTTCCAGCTTTGGGGCAACCTTCCCTCCGCGCTGAAAATGACCGAACCGCGCTATCAGGACGTACCGGGAACGGAAATCCCCGAGGTCGTCGACGACGACGGCACGGTCGTAAGGGTGATCGTGGGCGAATTCTGGGGCAAACGCGGCCCGGTCGACGGGATCGCCGCCGATCCGCAGTACCTGGACATCTCAATGCCCGCGGGCGTTCAAAAGACCTTCAAGATCGACACCTACCGCCGCGCCTTTGCCTATGTCTTCGGCGGGTCGGCGGCCTTTGTGGATGCCGCTGCGCCGTCGGGTGTGCTTTTGGAAAAGGAAGTCATGGGGGAAGAGGTCACTATCCGCGACCTGTCGGGCGACAGGACGCTTGTGCGCTTTGGCGCGGGCGACGAGGTGACGGTTCAGGCCGGAGAGGACGGGGCGCGGTTTCTACTGATCTCCGGCGCCCCGATTGAAGAGCCCGTGGCATGGCACGGGCCCATCGTAATGAATACGCGAGACGAGCTGATGACGGCCATGCGTGATCTGCGCAATGGCACGTTCATCAAGTCATCCCATTAGGCTCCGACGCCGATCGGGCAAGTAACGCCCGTGCCGCCGATCCCGCAGTATCCACTGGGGTTTTTCGCCAGATACTGCTGGTGATAGTCTTCGGCAAAGTAGAATGCGGGCGCGTCCACGATCTCGGTCGTGATGGCGCCGTATCCAGCCTGGGACAAGCGCGACTGGAAGTCTTTGAGCGAGGTTTCGGCAGCGGCCTTCTGCGCGTTAGAATAGGTATAGATGCCCGAGCGGTACTGGGTGCCCAGGTCATTGCCCTGCCGCATGCCTTGTGTCGGATCATGGCCTTCCCAGAAGATGCGCAAAAGATCATCGTAGGACACCACTGCCGGATCATAGACCACGCGCACCACCTCGTTGTGGCCAGTCTGACCGCTGCAGACCTCTTCGTAGGTGGCATTCGGGGTGAAGCCGCCCGCGTAACCGACCATGGTCAGCCAGACGCCGTCGCGTTTCCAGAACATCCGCTCCACACCCCAGAAGCAGCCCATCCCGAACATGGCGACTTCCATGCCGTCCGGTACGTCGAGCGTCAGGGGGCGGCCATTTACAAAATGGGTCTCGGCGGTCGGAATTGCCTGGCCGCGGCCCGGCAGTGCGTCGGAACCGGCGACCATTTCGGTCTTCTTGCGTTTCAGCATGAACAAGGGGTGTTCCTCCATCCTATTGGCTTGCTCAGATATAGGTCTTTGGCGATGGGGAAACTACTCCGCCGGTGCCGCAGCCGGTTCTGACGTTGTCCGCCCCAACACGGTTTCATAGCCCGGCTCAGGGTGGCGCGGGATCAAAAAGGCCAGGGCGAGCGATCCGGCGGCGATACCCGCGGCGACGACGAAGACCAGATCGGGCGAGAACTTCCAAAGAAAACCAAGCGGCAAGGGCAAAGCCACAGCAGCAATGTGGTTGATAGTGAACGCCACGGCCGCGGTCGGCGCAATGTCCTTTGGATCTGCGATCTTCTGGAAATAGGTCTTCATTGCAAAGGCGAGCGCGAAAAAGAGGTGATCAAGCACATAAAGGCTCGCAGCCAGCACAACGCCCCAACCAAACCAGTAGACACCGCCGTAAGCCACGAAGACGATGACCAGCCCGGTATACTCGAAAATCAGCGCGCGGCGCTCGCCCCAGCGGCCCACGGCCTTGCCCATGAGCGGCGCGAAAAGCATGTTGGCCGCGAGGTTGATCAGGTAGAGCGCGGTCACCTGATGTACTTCGAACCCAAAGTGCTCGACCATCATGAAGCCTGCGAAAACCACGAAGATCTGCCGCCGAGCGCCCGACATGAACTGCAGCGCATAGTATAGCCAGTACCGCCTGCGCAGCACCATTTTCTTGGTCTGCGGATGGGGCGCCTCGAATTGCGGGAAGGCAAAAAAGGCATAGAGCGTAATTGCCACTGTCAGCCCGCCGGAGACCATGTAGACGAAGGCGTAGCTCAGATCATAGGTCTTCCATGTGGCCACGATCAGCCCGTAGGCGACCAGCGACGCGGCCGAGCCTGCGGCCAGCAAAAGCCCCAGGATTTGCGGCGCTTCCTTCTTTTTCAGCCATTGCAGCTGCAGCGACTGATTGACTGTCTCGTAATAGTGAAAGCCGATCGAGGACAGCATTGTGATGGTCAGGATACCCGCCATGCTAGGGAAATAGGCCGTCACCGCCGTCGCGACGCCCAGAAGCACCAGCGACACCAGCGCTAGGACCTGCTCGCGCATGAAGATGATGATCGCGATAACGCCGACGGCGAGAAAACCGGGGATCTCACGCACCATGTGCAGTGCCCCGATATCAACACCGTCGAAATCGGCGACCTCGATGACAAAGTTATTGAGCAGCGCAGACCAGGTGGCAAAGGACAGCGGCATGGCAATGGCCATGAGGAACAAGAGCGCCACGGGCTGCCGCCAGATCGGCAGCTCCCGCGCGTCCTCCAAAGGGAGCGTCCGCAATCGCATTGCAGTCCCCTACGCCCGTTCCGCAGCGGAAGCGAGTGCAATTTCCGCACAGGCAATCTGCATCTTTGTTCACGGCGGTGTGATCTGGATCAAAGTCTTCGCAAGCACGATTGTGGATACAGAGACCGTCCGCGAGGGCGGGCGATGGGAAGCTGCTTGCATGCGGCGGTATGAGGGGAGATCGGTGGCTGGTGGTGCGCACCGGTCAAAGGAAACGCCGCCTGCGCGCCGGGTCAACTGCACGAATGGCCAGGATACCCTTTCCATCGCCCTTCCGCGCGGATTTTCGCCTGTAACGGATGTCAGTAAAAGCTCTGGGGATCGATATCGACCGCAACGCGCAGCGATCCCGTGACCTTGAACCGTGATAGCCAGGCCGCCAGCGCCTCTTGGAGGGGCGCGGTCTTCGGTGCTTTGACCAAAAGGCGTACGCGGTGCCGTCCCCGGATGCGAGCAATTGGCGCAGGCGCGGGCCCGAAAACGCGGGCGCCGATCTGTTCCAGCGGCCCCGCCGCGCGCGCCATGGCGGTGCCCAGATCGAAGACTGCCGCGGCCTCGGACCCGCTGAGGATGATCCCCGCCATGCGCCCGTAGGGTGGGGAGCCTGCGGCGCGGCGCTCGGCTGCTTCGGCCTGCCAGAACGCCTCTTCATCCCCGGACAGGATCGACCGGATCACCGGATGGTCGGGCTGATAGGTTTGGAGGAGCGCCGCGCCTGGCAAATCCGCGCGCCCGGCCCGGCCCGCCACCTGCCGCATCAGCTGAAACGTGCGCTCGGCCGCGCGCAGGTCCGCGCCCTGCAACCCGAGATCGGCGTCGATGACCCCAACCAGCGTAAGCAGCGGAAAGTTATGCCCCTTGGCCACGATCTGCGTGCCAATGATGATATCGGCCTCGCCTGCGGCAATCGCTTCGATCTCCGCCTTCAACTCCCGCGCGGTTCCGAACAAATCCGACGACAGCACCTTGATCCGCGCCTCGGGAAAAAGGGCCTCGGTCTCTTCCGCCAGCCGCTCGACGCCCGGTCCCACCGGTGCCAGGCGCCCCTCCGCGCCGCAGGCCGGGCAAGCCTCGGGGACCGGTTTCGCGGCCCCGCATTGGTGGCACATGAGTCGTTTGAGGAACCGGTGCTCAACCATACGGGCATCGCAGGCGTCGCAGCCAATCTGGTGCCCGCAGGCCCGGCAGATCGTCACCGGCGCATAGCCGCGGCGGTTGAGAAACAAGAGCGCCTGTTCATTCCGCGCGATCCGAGCGCGGGCCTCTTCCGCCAGACTGTCGGAAATCCAGCGGCCCGAGGGCAGTTGTTCCAGCCGCATGTCGAGAGTACCGAGCGTCGGCATGAGCGCGGCGCCGAACCGGACCGGCAGGTGGACGCGGGCGTATTTCCCCGCTTCTGCATTGGCCCAGCTTTCAAGCGAAGGCGTTGCCGAGGCGAGGATGACCTGCGCGCCGAGGATGGCGGCGCGGAGCACAGCCATGTCCCGCGCGTTATAAAGTACGCCGTCTTCCTGCTTGTAAGAGGTGTCATGCTCTTCATCGACGATGATCAGCCCAAGATCCCGGAACGGCAGAAAAAGCGCCGAGCGTGCGCCGACGACCACCTCGGCCCCGCCCTCGGCCACCATCCTCCAGACCCGGCGGCGTTCGGTCATGGTGACGCCCGAATGCCACTCGGCCGGACGCGCGCCAAAGCGGGCCTCGATCCGGGCAAGGAATTCCGTTGTCAGCGCGATCTCAGGGAGGAGCACCAGCGCCTGCCGTCCGGCACACAGCGCAGCGCCGACAGCTTCGAGATAGACCTCTGTCTTTCCGGACCCGGTGACGCCCTGCAGCAGTGTCGTGTGATACCCTTTGTCGGTAGTCCGCAGGATATCCGCCGCCGCGCGCGCCTGATCGGCGGTCAGGTCGGTCGGCGCAAAGCCGGGGTCAAGTCTCGGAAAGGGCACGTCACGGGGCGTGTTCTCTTCCGCCACGACACCCTGCGCGACCAGCCCCTTGATCACCGATGTTGATACACCGGCGGCCTCGGCCAGTTCTCCAAGCGTAAAGGAAAGCCCGCCCATTTCCCTGAGAACCGCCAGGACCCTGTCGCGCGCGCGTGTACGCCGGTCGGGCGCACCCTGGCCGAGGCGATAGATCTTCCGCATGGACGGCGGATCGCCGAGGCCCGGCGCACGCGTTGCCAGTCGCAGCATCGCGGGCATTGGCGTCAGGGTATAGGCCGCCGCCTTTTCGAGGAAGTCCCGCATCTCCGGGACCATGGGCGGCGCATCGAGGACCCTTGAGACGGCCCTAAGCTTTGAGGCGTCGAAAGATCCGTCCCCCTTGCCCCAGACCACGCCCAGAACCTTGCGCGGGCCAAGCGGTACCTCGACGAAATCGCCAGTCTCGCAGCCACCCTCGGGCGCGAAGTAGTCAAGCACGCGGTCCAACGGTTGAGTGGTCATTACCCCCACGCGGTCCCCCGCGCCAAAGCGGCTCACGGGACAGCATCCGGCATTGGCGCTTTCGCGCTTTGGCCGCTTGCGGTAATACGGCGCCAAAGCGACCCAGCCACCAAGGACACGACCATGAAATTCTTTGTCGATACGGCGGACATCGACGCAATCCGCGAACTCAACGACCTCGGCATGGTCGACGGCGTCACCACCAACCCGTCGCTGATCATGAAGTCCGGACGTGACATCAAGGAAGTGACCGCCGAGATCTGCGCGATGGTGGGCGGCCCTGTTTCGGCCGAAACCGTTGCGACCGATGCCGCAGGTATGATCGCCGAGGGTCGCGAACTGGCAAAGATTGCCAACAACATCACCATCAAGGTTCCCCTGACTTGGGCCGGTCTTGCCGCCTGCAAGACGCTGTCGGGCGAAGGCCGTATGGTCAATGTCACCCTATGCTTCTCCGCAAACCAGGCGATCCTCGCCGCAAAGGCCGGCGCCACATTCATCTCGCCGTTCGTCGGACGGCTCGATGACATCAATGTCGATGGAATGGAACTGATCCAGGACATCCGGATGATCTACGACAATTACGGGTATGAGACGCAGATATTGGCGGCCTCGATCCGGACGGTCAACCACATCACCGAAAGTGCCCGGATCGGCGCCGATGTGATCACTGCGCCACCCGCCGCAATAAAAAAGATGGCCGAACACCCTTTGACCGACAAAGGACTGGACGCCTTCCTCGCCGATTGGGCAAAAACGGGGCAGAGCATTCTTTAGCGCCTCCGGGCGCTGCTGCCGACGCCTGCTGAGACGAGGGAGAGGGTATGTCCACCAAACCGGAGATTGACGCGCAAGCGCGGCAGGTGATCCTGTCCGACCCCGAGGTTATCCTGCGGGACCGTGACTTGATGCGCGCGCTGTCCACCGCGAACGCCCCGGGTCTCGGCGACAATGTGGTCGATATCCGCGGCATCGCTATTGAGCGGCTCGAATCGCGGCTGAGCCGACTGGAAGATACGCACCGGTCGGTGATCGCGGCGGCGTATGAAAACCTTGCTGGCACGAACCTGATCCAGCGGGCCGTGGTTGCATTGCTGGAGCCCGCCGATTTCGAGAGTTTCCTCACCGCGCTCAATGGCGAGGTGGCCGAAATCATGCGCGTGAACAGCATTCGTCTGGTGTTGGAGACGGTCCAGACCGAAGACAGGTCGCTGTTGCATGACCGGTTCGGCGCCGTCCTAGCCACCCGGCCACCGGGCTTTGTGGATGACTACACGGCGGCGCGCGGTCAGGTGCGCCGCGTTCTTCTGCGTCAGATGCGCCCCCTCAACGATGCGCTCTACGGCGAAGACGCCGACTGGGTTCAGTCGGAGGCTTGCCTGCGTCTTGAGCTCGGCCAAGGGCGCTTGCCGGGTATGCTGACGCTCGCCTCCGAAGATCCGCATCAGTTCAAGCAGGGTCAGGGCACGGACCTCCTGAGCTTCTTTGCAGATGTCTTCGAACGGGTCATGCGGCGCTGGCTGAACTGACCGGCATCACCCCGGGTGCGTCCGCCGCGCTCGAAGACTGGCTGGCCCAGCTTTCGGCCCTCGACGGCGCGTCCGCGCATACACTGACGGCATACCGCAAGGACGTGCTGGGCTTTCTGGCGTTTCTGGCGGTGCACAAGGGCGGGGCCGAGGGCACCGCGGCCTTGGCGCGTCTGAGCCTTGGGGATATGCGGGCCTGGATGGCGCATGAGCGCGGGCGCGGCCTAGGCGCGCGCAGCATGGCGCGGGGGCTTTCGGCGGTGAAGTCCTTTATCGGCTGGATGGCGCGCCGGGACGGGTTCGACCCCACGGCGCCGCTGTCGGTCCGCGCGCCCAAGTACAAGAAAAAGCTGCCCCGCCCGCTTGCCGAACCCGCAGCGCGCAACATGCTTGATGTCGTCGGTCTGCAGTCGCAGACAGGCTGGATCTCCGACCGGGATACCGCCGTTCTGACGTTGCTTTATGGCTGCGGACTGAGGATTTCGGAAGCCCTGTCGCTGACCGGCGCAGAGGCGCCGCTGGGCGAGGCCCTGCGCATTCGCGGCAAAGGCGGGAAAGAGCGCATCGTGCCTGTCCTGCCGGCGGCCCGCGCGGCAGTAGAGGCCTACCGCGCCGCCTGCCCGCACGAGCTGACGCTGGATGGACCGCTTTTTCGCGGAGCGCGCGGCGGGCCGCTGAACGCGCGTCAAATCTCGAAGGTGGTCGAACAGACGCGGCACCAACTGGGGCTACCCGCGACGGCGACGCCGCATGCCATGCGGCACAGCTTTGCCACCCACCTTCTGGCGCGCGGCGGCGATCTGCGCGCGATACAGGAGCTTTTGGGCCACGCCAGCCTGTCGACGACAGAGGCCTATACCTCGGTCGACGCCGCGCGGCTGATGGAGGTCTACGAAGCCGCGCACCCAAGCGCCCGCAGCCGCTAGGGCGACCACGCAACGCGGCACGCACTGTCACCAAATCGCGTCCAGACTTTCGTGCCATGTGAGAGAAATCTTTCCTCCTGCATCCTACGGCAAAGGGATAGTGGGAGGCTTCCATGACAGGCAGGCCAGGGACAGGCTCATGGGCTTCTCGGTCGCCACAACCATCGCTGGACAGCCACGCCGACAGCTTGGAAGGCATCCGCGCCTCTGGCACGCAGTAATCTGCCGACAAAGCAGCGGCGGCAAGCCTGCCACCTCTGGACCCTCCGCGCGATTTCCATCATGACAGTTTTATGACAGTCCGCCGCGCGGCCCTTGCCGTCCATTTCCTCACAGCCACAGGAGCCGTTTTTGCTATGCTGGCCATGCTTGCGGCCACGCAGGCGAAATGGGATCTGATGTTTCTGTGGCTGGTCGTCGCCTTCGGGGTCGACGGCATCGATGGCCCTCTGGCCCGGCGCTATCGTGTCAAGGAGAACGCCCCGGAGTATGACGGCGAACTCCTGGACCTGATCATCGACTATCTCACTTACGTCTTCATTCCGGCCTACGCGCTTTTCGCATCGGGGCTTTTGCCCGGCTGGACCGGGTGGTTCGCGATCATCGTGATCACCTTCACAAGCGCCCTCTACTTTGCCGATACGCGCATGAAGACGGTCGACAATTCCTTTGCCGGCTTCCCGGGGTGTTGGAACATGGCGATCATCGTGCTCTTTGCGCTGAAACCGGATTTCTGGATCATCCTTGCCATCGTGGTTGCGCTGGCGGTGGCGATGTTTCTGCCGCTGAAGTTCATCCATCCCGTGCGGACCGCGCGCTGGCGTGCCCTGTCTTTGCCGGTGGCGCTGGCTTGGACCGTCTTTGCCGCCTGGGCCGCCTGGGGGAATTTCGACCAGACAAGCTGGGCGCCTTGGGGTTTGGTCCTGACGAGCCTCTACCTCTGTTTCGCGGGGATCGTGCAGCAAGCCACGGAACGCTAAAGCAGAAGCGACGCCGCGCCCTCAAGTTTCAGGAGCGCGACCTTGGCCTCGACGCCCCCTGCCCCGGAGTATCCGCCCAGGCCGTCCGCGGCGAGCACCCTGTGGCACGGGATCATCACCGGGATGGGATTGGCGCCGCAGGCCTGTCCGATCGCTTGGGCAGAGACGCCCAGATCTGATGCAATCTCGCCGTAGGTACGCGTCTGGCCATAGGGGATCGCCGAAAGGCTTGCGTGAAAGTCGGCCTGAAACCCGGTCGAGGCAGAGCGCATGGGCACGGTGAAGGCCGTAAGCGTGCCGTCGAAATAGGCGCTAAGCTCGCCAAGCGCCGCGGCGAGCAGCGGATCGCTGTTGGGCGCCGCCACGCGGCCCCAGCCGACAGCGGTCACGGCCCCCGCGTCACAGACGACTGTCAGCGGCCCGACCGGCGTTTCAAGCGAGGCGCGCGCGGTCACGGCAGACCCAGTCGGATAGGACCCCGCGCCGTCCGGGCATCGACGGCCTGACCTTTCTGCGTCGCCATCAGGCCCATGTCACCGGCCACCCGCCGGATGTCGGGCATCAAAGGGCGCCAGTCCGCGGAAAGAGCGCGCGCCGTCTCGGACGGGCAGAACGTCTTTCCCGGACCGCGCCGCGCGGCCAGTTCCCGCAAAACCGCAGCGATATCCTGATCGTCTGGCCCCATGGCACATGGCTAGCATCTGGTGTGCGAATTCGCCAGCGGGGGCGGCACACGGCCATGCAAAACTTGCCCAAAAATTAGGCGAGAGAGCCGAAAAATCCTTGCACGATGGCGCATTACCAGCCAACCATGACCCCGGGAATGAGGGAGACATTCATGGGAAGTCGTATAATCTGGTCCATTATCGGGATCCTCGCCATTGCTGGCGGGATCTTCGCATTGCTTAATCCAATCGCCGCCACGCTCGCCGCAACGGCGATCGCTGGCTGGATTTTCATCTTCATGGGCGTTCTGCAGGTCGTTGGCGGCTTTCAGGCCGAGGGAATCGGCTGGAAAATCTGGACGATCCTGCTTGGCCTTCTCGGCGTTTTCGTCGGGTTTTCGATCCTGCAGCATCCGCTGGCGGGCATAGTGGCGCTGACAACCGTGGTGGCCATCGGCTTCCTGATTGGTGGGGCCTTCAAAGTCGCACTGGCCTTTTCGCTGGAGAACAAGCGCTTTTTCTGGGTGTTCCTCTTGTCGGGCGCCATTTCGGTTGTGCTGGCGATCATGATCTTCAGCAACTTCCCGCAGTCGGCCACGATCATCCTCGGCATCCTCTTGGCTGTCGAACTGATTTCGAGCGGCGTGACCATGATCGCATTGGCGATGAGCGACCCGGACGAAACCGCGGCGGCCTGATCGTTTGCCCCGGCGGTCATTTGACAGCCGGGGCAGAGCTTTCTAACCGAGCGCGGCGTTACACCGGGCGCAGACCGCCGGGTGCGCGTGCAACCCCACATCGGGCAGGATCTTCCAGCAGCGTTGGCACTTCTGGCCTTCGGCTTTCTCGAAGACCACGCCGACACCCTCCACCTCGGGCAGGCGAAACGCTTCGGCGGGCAGAGGATCGCCGCTTAGCGTGATCCCGCTGGTGATGCAGACATCTTCGAACTCCACGGTCCGGAGCGCCTCCAGAGTCCCGGTGTCGCGCACATGGACCACGGGCGCCGCCTCAAGCGAGGCACCGATGACCTTGTCCGCGCGCTGAAGTTCCAGCGCGGCGGTGACCACGCGGCGGACGCGGCGGATGCCGGCCCATTTCTCGGCCAGGGGCTCGTTGCGCCAATCGCCGGGCGTGTCCGGGAAGTCAATCAGATGCACGCTGCTGCTCTCTCCCGGGAAGCGGTCGAGCCAGACATCCTCCATGGTGAAGACAAGGACCGGCGCCAGCCAGGCCGTCAGGCGATGGAAAAGGATATCCAGCACCGTGCGCGCGGACCGGCGGCGCAGGCTGTCGTCCCCGTCGCAATAAAGCGCGTCCTTGCGGATGTCGAAATAAAAGGCCGACAGTTCCACCGTGGCAAAGTTGAAGAGCTGGCTGAAGACGCCCTGGAAGTCGTAGTTGGTGTAGCCCGTCCGCACCGCATGATCGAGCTCGGCCAGCCGGTGCAGAACCCAGCGTTCCAATTCCGGCATCTCGGCGAGGTCCACGCGCTCTTTCTCGGAAAAGCCTGAGAGGTTGCCGAGGATAAACCGCATGGTATTGCGCAGGCGACGGTAGCTGTCGGCGACGCCCTTCAGAATTTCCGGCCCGATCCGCTGGTCGGCGGTATAGTCGGTCTGCGCCACCCAAAGCCGCAGGATATCGGCGCCGTACTGTCGCACCACCTCTTCGGGCACAATGGTGTTACCGAGCGATTTGGACATCTTCATGCCCTTTTCGTCCAGTGTGAACCCATGGGTCAGCACGCCCCGGTAAGGCGCGCGACCCAGTGTTCCACAGGCCTGCAGCATGGAGGAGTGGAACCAGCCGCGGTGCTGGTCGGTTCCTTCGAGGTAGAGATCGGCGATCCCGTCCTCCGACCCGTCCGTACGGTCTCGCAGAACAAAGGCGTGGGTGGAACCTGAATCGAACCACACGTCGAGGATATCAAAGACCTGCTCGTAGTCGTCCGAGGCGTAGTCGTTGCCAAGGAAGCGCTCTTTCGCGCCATCCTGATACCAGGCGTCGGCGCCCTCTGACTCGAACGCCTCTAGGATACGGGCATTGACCGCCGGATCGCGCAAGAGAAAGTCCTCGTCCGTGGGCAAAGCGCCCTTTTTGACAAAACAGGTCAGCGGCACGCCCCAGGCGCGCTGGCGGCTGAGCACCCAGTCCGGTCGGGCCTCGATCATCGAGAAAAGCCGGTTCCGTCCGGTTTTGGGCGTCCAGGTCACAAGCTCGTCGATCGAGGTGAGCGCCCGTTCGCGGATCGTGGTGCCATAGGTGTCCTGCCCGTCGCCCACGGGACGGTCGATGGCCGCAAACCACTGCGGCGTGTTGCGGTAGATCACCGGCGCCTTCGATCGCCAGGAATGGGGGTAGCTGTGCTTGATCTTACCACGCGCCAAGAGACCGCCGACCTCGGCCAGCTTGTCGATCACAGCCGTATTGGCGTCGCCCTCACCACCCTTGCGGCTAAGAATATACGTGCCGCCGAAGAACGGCAGGTCGTCGCGGAATTTGCCGTCGTCCTCGACGTTATAGGTGATCACCTCGGACAGCATGCCCAGGTCGCGGTACATCTCGTATTCTTCCATCCCGTGGGACGGCGCGCAGTGGACGAAACCGGTGCCCTCTTCGTCCGAGACAAACTCACCGGCACGGAAGTCGCGCAGGTCGTCCCACTCGCCGCTACCACCTTCGGCGCCGGCGAGCGGATGCTGTAGGAGCGGGATGTCGCTTGGATCGACGTCTCGCAAGCGCCGGAACATGGTTTCGTCAAGGCGCGCGCGCCCCATGACGTCGGCGGCGCGTTTGTCAGCGAGGATGAACCGGTCGCCGATCCGGGCCCAGCATTCCTCGGGTCGACCGGTCACTTCATAAAGCCCGTAAGAGATGTCCTTTCCGTAAGCCACGCCCTTGTTCGACGGCATGGTCCAGGGTGTTGTCGTCCAAATCACAACGTAGGCACCGAGCAAATCGCGGTTCTTTAGGCTCTCGCCCGTCCCCGCGATTGGGTCGACGACCCGGAACTTCACCCAGATGGTGAAGCTTTCCTTGTCGTGGTACTCAACCTCGGCCTCGGCCAGCGCGGTCTGTTCCATAGGTGACCACATCACGGGTTTGGAGCCCTGATAGAGCGTGCCGTTCATGAGGAACTTCATGAATTCCTCTGCGATCACGCGCTCGGCGTGGTAGTCCATCGTCAGGTACGGCTCGTCCCAGTTGCCGGTGACACCAAGGCGTTTGAACTCATCACGCTGGATGTCGATCCAACCGGAAGCAAAGTCGCGGCATTCGCGGCGGAAGTCGACGACGTCGACCTCGTCTTTGTTCTTGCCCTTCTTGCGGTACTGTTCCTCGATTTTCCACTCGATGGGCAGGCCGTGGCAGTCCCAGCCGGGGATGTATCGTGCATCGCGGCCCATCATCTGCTGGCTGCGTACCACCATGTCCTTGAGGATCTTGTTGAGCGCGTGGCCGATGTGGAGGTGACCGTTGGCATAGGGCGGGCCGTCATGCAGCGTGAAGGGCGCGCGGCCCTCTTTTTCGCGCAAGCGGTCGTAGACCCCGATCCTTTGCCAACGTTCCAGCCATTCAGGCTCGCGCTTGGGCAGGCCCGCGCGCATGGGAAAGTCAGTCTCTGGCAGGTTCAGCGTGTCTTTATAGTCGGGAAGGTCGGTCGTATCGGCACACATCGTCAGGTGTCCTGTCGGTCAGTCAAACTGTTGGGGCGAAGGGCGGCGCGATCACTCATACGCCTTGTCCCGGCGGCTCCGCTTCAGAGCGCCGGGCCAGTAATTCGAAGACTGATCGCGATACGTCCCATGTTGCGGCGGCTTATAGGGCCAGCCGCCGCAAGGGTAAAGCGGCGAAGGGCCTCGGCCTAACGCCCCGTTGTCACAGCAAGCGGGATTTCCAGCCGCACGTCGCCGTCGTTGAAGACGAAGAGATCGCTGTCCTGACGCACAGACCCGCCTGGGCCCGCCTGGGGCATGAAGTTGACAAATGCGATAGTCTTGTCCGACCCGTCAGGCAGTGTGACAACCATTTCACCGGTGCCGTCGCCCGCGCGGCGCACGCCAAAGTCGCAAAGCCCCATGTTGGCGCTGTCGCCTTGCGCACATCTTATGCGACCGGTGGCGTTGAACGTTGTCCCCTGAACGGCTGCATCGGTCGATGCGGGTGCCTCGCTGGGTTCCAAGAATTCACGGACCACCCAGCCTTCTGTGCTGCCGTCCTTCAAGGCCACGTTGCACCATTCGCGCGCGCCCTGAAGTTGGCAGCCGAGATTTCGCACCACGGCCCCGTCATTAAGTTTCAGCACCACCTCGGCGCCGGTAGTGGGGGCCGCGCGCATGTTGAGAGTGCTGTTCACCGAAACAACCCATGTTGCGGGACCGTCGGGTGTCACATCGGCCATGTCCGCAGGCACCGGGTCGTCGGCGTCGATGATGTCCGTCAGGCCGATCATGACGCGGTAGGTGGCGGTGTCGCCCCGCCTGGCGGCATTGCGCATGAGGTAGACGCGCACCTTGTACTCGCCCGACTGGGGCAGCTTGCCCAGAAACGCGTTGCCGCCTATGGAGCCGATAAAGATCGCGGAGCTGTCAGAACCTGGCGGAAGAACGTTGAAATAAGTGGAGGAGTTATCGACCCACATGTTGACGCTAAGCCGCTGACCCGCTTCGGCCTGAAAGGTGTAATCGACCGTCTGGTCGCCCGTCAGCATCCCGAAGCCAATGGCCGAACTGCCTCCTGGAACCACATCGATTGGCTTTACCTCTGGCGCGGGCGCCTGTGCCAGCGCCGCCGCGCCGACCCAGATCGCCGCCAGCGTCGCGTATACCTGTTTGACCATGCCCATGGCTGCTCTCCGTTTTTTGTTTCTTTGCCCAGGGCCAGCGACCGGAGTATTGGACGCGCCCCAACCCATGTCGGGTATTTTCCGACCGGAACCGGACCCTTTGAAACCATAAAAGAGCGACCGAGCCCGATCGGCAAGAGCCCGCGCATTGCTTTCGCGACAGAATTGGTGCGCTGCGCTATGGTGGCGCCACCAGACGGGGGAAATTCGGAATGACTTTGGATGTTATCGGCCCTGGTTTTGGCCGCACCGGCACCAACTCTATGCAACTTGCCCTGCACATGCTGGGATTTGGTCCCTGCCATCACATGTTTGAACTTTCCAAGCATCCCGAGCGCCCAGAACGCCTGGCTTTCTGGCAGGCGGTGGCTTCGGGGCAGCGGCCCGACTGGGACACCGGCCTCGGCGCTTACAGATCCCAGGTCGACTGGCCCGGCGCGCGGTATTGGCGCGAACTTTGCGCGGCCTATCCGAACGCGAAAGTCGTCCTGACCACGCGCGACCCAGAGACATGGCACGCCAGCATCTGCCAAACAATTCTGTCGTTCGTGGAAGACGAAGGCAGCCATCCCACACCGCATCTCAACAAGATCGCAACCCTTGGCCGCCAGATCATTCTAGAAGAGACCTTTCAAGGACGGCTGTCTGACGCGGACTATGCCATAGACCGGTTCAACGCCCATATCGCCGAAGTCAGGGAAACCGTTGCACCGTCGCGCTTTTTGCTTTTTGACGTGCGCGAAGGCTGGGAACCGCTCTGCCACTTCCTGCGCGTGCCGGTTCCCGAAAACCCGTTCCCACGTGAAAACTCCGCGGAAGACTTCAACAAGCGCCGGGCAGACGACGAACGGACCGCGAACGAGCCGGGCTAGCTTGCGGCGGCCACGTCGGCGTCGGTTTCGGGGTGCATGGCATCGAGATAATCCCACACCCGGCTGATCACCACCGATCCTTCGCCAACACCTGCCGCTACGCGCTTGACCGATCCCGCGCGCACATCGCCCACGGCGTAGACCCCCGGGCAGGATGTGGCATAGACCGACGCGCCGCCAACCCCGGCACCGGTTTTCACAAAGCCCATGTCGTCGAGTTCCACGAGGCCGCTCAGCCAGCCCGTGTTCGGCGCCGCACCCGCCATGACAAAAACCGCGCTTGTTCGAAGCTCCCAGTGGCGGTTGTCGAAACGATCCTGAATGGTGACGCAATCCAGCGATCTATCGCCGTGAAGCTCGGTGATTTCGGTTCCTAGATGAATGGTAATGCGCGGATTTTGTTGCAGACGGCTGAGAAGGTAGTCCGACATCGATGCCGCCAGTGACCGGCCGCGTACCAGAACATGGACATGCTTTGCGCTGCGCGCCATGAACATGGCCGCCTGACCGGCCGAATTTCCGCCACCGATCACAGCGACCTCGCTGTCGCGGCAAAACCGCGCCTCAACATCGGTGGCCGCGTAATAGACGCCCGCGTTCTCGAACTCCGAGAGGCGGTCAATGGGCAGCTTGCGGTACTGCACACCGGTCGCGATGACCAGACTGCAGGCCGAAACCGTGTCACCGTCATCCAGGCGCACGTGAAAAAGGTTGTCCTTGCATTTCAGAACCTCCCGCGCCCGTCGCGGCACCGCGAAACGAGTACCGAACTTCATGGCCTGCACTTCACCCCGCCAGCAAAGATCGGCCCCAGAGATCCCCGTTGGAAAGCCCATGTAGTTTTCGATCCGGCTGGATGTGCCTGCCTGGCCGCCGATCGTAAGATCCTCGATTACCAGTGCCTTCAGGCCTTCGGCGCCCGCATAAAGACCCGCTGCGATACCTGCCGGGCCGCCTCCGACGACGAGAACATCGTACACATCGCCTTTCTCGAACCGCAGATCGAGACCGAAAGCGTGGGCGACCGCCCGCGGTGTCAGCTCTGGCAGAACCGTACCCTTGCCGACGATGACAGCGGGCTTTCCCTCTTCGATGCCGCAACGTTGCGCCATGTCCCTTGCTTCCGGACCATCGGGATCCAGCCTGCGGATCGGAATCTTATTGCGGCCCGCGAAGGCCGCGATGCGCCGTAGCGCGCGGTCATCCTCGGAGCCCCAGAGGGTCAGGCCCGCGCGATTGGATTCGAGCAGCGCCCGGCGCCGGGCGGCAAAAACCGTAACGATGATGTCGCTCATCTCGGGAACCTGCGACATCAGATCCAGCATCGCCTGCCGGGGGACGCAAAGGATTCGCGACGGCTTGACAGCCCGGGTGCTGATCATGTTCCGCCCGCCTGACAGGAATCCGGCCTCCCCGGCAAACTGACCGGGGCCGAGGGTCGCTTCGCCGTACCGCTCTCCTGTAACCGGATCGAACGCCTCGACCTCGCCGTCGACCACGTAACAGAAATTCTGCTGTTCGGCCCCGAAGGCCGTCACGTCTTGCCCTGGGGCATAGTCATGCTCGGTCCCGATGGCCCGCATACGCGCCACATGGCCCTCGGTCAGGGGGGTGCGGACCATGGTCTCAAGGTTCTGGGCAAGACTTTCCATCAGTCATCCTTTGCAAAGATCGTGGTCCCGGCGGGTCTGTGCCCTTGTGAGACGTCGAAGAGGGCGCAGTGCGCCCGCAGGTCTATTGCGCCGCCTCTTTATCGTTGTCGGAGAAGATACCCGTCAGCGCCCGGCGGACAAGGGCCGTCACGGATGGCCTTTTCACGGCGTGGTACGGAAGCGGCCGGCACACTTCCAGCGCCGCGACGCCAACCCGCGCGGTCAGCGCACCGTTCACGAGTCCCTCGCCGAACCGACGCGAGAGTTTCGACAGAACCCCGCCACCAGCCACGGACCCGAGCATATCGTCGCCCAAGGCGACCGCGCCGGTCGCGGCAAGGTGTGCCAGAACCGTGCGGATCAGGCGCCAGGAGCCAAGCGTGCCACCACGTCCGCCGTAGATTTCGGCGATACGCCGGATCATGCGCAGGTTGGCAACCAGAGCCGCGACCACATCGGCAAGCGCCAGCGGTACGAGCGCCGTGATCGTCGCCACCTGCCGCGCCGCCGCCTCGATTTCGACAATGGCGCGCGCATCGAGACCGGCGACGATGTCCCGTTCGACGATGTCGAGCAACGTATCGGCGTCCACCACGTCTCGCCGGTGGTCGTCGAGTCGCGCCTGCCCCCAGGCCACATCGTCGCGCCCCTTGAAAAACGCCTCGATTCTCGCAGTGAAATGCCGCGCCTCCGCCAGATCACCGCTTGCGCGGATCTCTTCGGCGGTGTGGCGAAAGCTGTCGAGGTTGCCAAGCCGGACGAGGGCGGTGACTTCGCGGATGAGTACGGCCAGTGCCGCAAGCACGAAAGCAATCGCCACCCCCGTGACCAACCAGCCGAGGATGGGCGTTCGGCTGACCAGCCCCGTTGCGAATTCCCAAAAGAGGATCCCGGCAACAAGCGCCACCAGCGCCGCTAGCGTACCCCAGAACCAGCGAGACAGCCGCGACGGGCGCCGCGCCGCAAGACTTGCCATCGTGCGCATGGCCTCGCCTTGCGGAATGCTCGTCTCTGTATCGGGCGGCGGCGGTGCCGTGGCTGGAGTCGCGCCGTCTGCGGCAACCTCGACGATCACAGGCCCCCGCGGTTTTTCAGGTTTGGGTTTCTCGGTCATAGCCGGTCTCCGAACAGAAACTCCGCAGCCCGGTCGAGCCGGATATGCGGCGGCCCTTCACCCGGGGACAGGCGCAGCGGTTGCGGTAGGAAATCCATCGCCTCAACATCGCCCCAGGGCCAGCTTTCGGCATTGGCCGTCGCGGCGGCCACAACCTCGGACCCGCTGGCAGGTAGCGTTCCGGGATAGACCGCGACCAGGCCGTCGCGCCCGACCACGCGTCCGCGCACCATATCAAGCGAGGCACCGCCCTCTTCACGGGTTTCCTCGGTGGTCGTGCGCAGAGCGGCGATGGCCATGGAGGAGGTCCCGGCGCCGGCAAAGTCCGCCCTGTCCCGGGCCGCGCGCGCCAGGGCTTCTGCAACCGAGGCCAGTGCCACGTGCTGGCTATGGTGAAGCGTGTCGGCCTTGGTTGCGGCAAAGAGTATCTTTTCAACCCGCTTGCCCAGAAAGATCTGCGCAAGAAACGCGTTCCGGCCCGGGCGGAAGGCCGAGAGAATCCCGCCCATGGCATCGATCAGGTCGGCGGTTGCCGCAGGTCCACGTGCGAGCGCGCCAAGCGCGTCAATCAGAACCACCTGCCGGTCGATCCGCGACAGGTGATCGCGGAAAAAGGGTTTGACGACCAGAGTCTTGTAGGCCTCGAACCGTCGCGCCATTTCGCGGGCCAAACTGCCGCGCGCCGCTGCCGAGGGCGGCAGGGGCGCGAAAGTCAGCGCTGGCGAGCCTGCCAGGTCGCCGGGCAACAGGAAACGGCCCGGAGCGATATTCGAAAAGCCCGACGCACGCGCCGAATGGAGATATTCGGTGTAGGTGCCCGCGAGGTCCTGCGCCTCTGTTTCCACCAGCCTTTCGCCGGGGGACGTCGCTGCCAACCGCTCAAGGTAGGCCGTTGCAAAGGGTTTGCCCTCCATCGCCGTTAACGCGCGCGAGGACCATTCGGTGAAATCCACTTCAAGAAGACCAAGGTCCAGCAGCCATTCGCCGGGGTAATCCACGATATCAAGATGCAAGCGCCGCGGCCCCGACACACTGCCGATGAGCCCGGCGGGTTGCAGGCGCAGCGACAGGCGCAATTCGCTGACCGAGCGCGTACTGTCGGGCCAGATAGGCTCGGGGCCCAGAAGCGCTGAAAGATGGGTTTCGTATTCGAAACGCGGGACGGTATCGTCCGGTTGAGGCTGCAGATACGCCGCGCGCACGCGCCCGTCGGCAGCCGCCGCAAGACCGGGCATGCGGCTGCGGTCAAGCAGGTTGGCGATCAGTGAGGTGATAAAAACGGTTTTTCCTGCGCGGCTGAGCCCAGTGACCCCCAGACGGATCGTTGGCTCAAAAAGCGCCTCGTTGACAGCCCCGGTGACACCTTCGACCGTGCGGCCCAGACTGTCTGCGATATCCCCCAGCCACACGTGCGTCGTCCTTTCCGGCCTGCCCCGCCCGAACATAAGCCGTGCCACGCCGGGCCGCTAGGGGTCGTAGACAGGCGGGCGCTGGCACGCTAAGGCGCCCGCCATGCCCAGGTATGCCTTTCTGATCGAATACAACGGCGCGCCCTTTTCGGGCTGGCAGGCGCAGGCCGACGTGCCTAGCGTGCAGGGCGCCATCGAAGCCGCGCTCGGGCGGCTGGAAGACGACGTGCCGCGCATAGCAGCGGCCGGCCGGACGGATGCGGGCGTCCACGCATCCGGTCAGGTCGCCCATGCGGACCTGGCCAAAACTTGGGATTCGTTCCGCCTTAGCGAGGCGCTGAACTATCATCTCAAACCACTGCCCGTGGCTGTTCTGGACGCCGCGGAAGTGCCTTGCGACTGGCACGCGCGGTTTTCGGCGATGGAGCGGCGTTATACTTACCGGCTTGTCTGTCGCCGCGCACCCCTTGCACTGGAGGGCGGGCTGTCCTGGCGAGTGGGCCAACCACTGGACAAATCCGCCATGCAAGACGCCGCGTTGCATCTCATCGGCACCCACGACTTCACCACCTTCCGGTCGTCGATCTGTCAGGCGAAGTCGCCGGTAAAGACGTTGGACGAGGTCCGGATCGAGAGCACGCCGGTTCCCGGCGGTGAGGAGATCCGCTTTCATCTGCGGGCGCGCAGCTTTCTGCACAATCAGGTCCGCAGCATCGTTGGCACTCTGGAGCGGGTTGGCGCAGGCGGATGGACGCCGGACCGCGTAGCCGAAGCGCTGGCCGCCGCGAACCGCGCGGCCTGTGGCCCCGTGGCCCCCGCACATGGGCTGATCATGACCGGCGTCAGATACTGCGACGATCCCTTTGCTGCGCGCTAACTGTCATCGCCCGCACCGGCGCCATCACGTGAGGCATCTGACGCAGGCACATAGGTCTGTGCGGCAAGCGCGGTCAGCGCGGCCCAGACAGGCAGATCGACTTGGGCCGACCTGTCGCTGAGGTGCGGTTCCCGGCCGCGAGGGCCAAGCGACAGGGTGGCGTCGCGCCCGCTCCACGCGGCGCGGACGGCCCTGCCTTCGAGCGCAGGCGCGCAGGCGATCAGCGCCCCTGTCAAGGCACGCGGCATCCCCCTGAGCCGTACGTCGGCGCCGGTCAGGGCAAGATCTATGGCCGCCGGTAGCATGAGCGCCGGATCTCCCGGTGCGAAGACGTACGACGCGACCCAGCGGGTTGGCCGGGCGGACCCGCGCGGCAGCGCCAGGCACCGCGCGACCTCATCGAGCCCGCGCATCTGCCCCGCCGCCGCAAGCCAGCGTGCAGCACGCGCGATATCTTCAGCCTGCGCCACGGGAACGCCGCTGCCCCGGCCTGCGCGCAGGACCGTCGCCTCAATCTCGGGAAGGGTCCGGATCATCGGGCCTCCATGGAAGGCAGCCACCAGTCGAGCGCCCGGGCGCTTTGGATCTCACCGGCAAGTGGCGCACCTTGCACCAGCGTAATCCGGGTCCAGAGATCGGACTTCGGGTCGAACTTCGAGGCCCCGAACATCGCCAGCTTGGCCCGCAAGAGATCCGTGGGGCGGACGTGGCCGCCGATCAGATTGTCGCGGATTTCTGAAAACGGCAGCGCTGCCGCCGTCTGCACCCGCCGCGCAGCATCGCGGTGTTGGGGGTGGGCAAGCAGGAATTCCGCCAGGCTGAGATCGCTCTCGGGCAGATCGGCCACCAAGGCCGCCACGCGGCGCGCCACATCAAGCGGCGTTTCGAGTTCCGCGCCGGCGTCCGAAACCCGCGATCCGAGCCTTGGTTCGAGCTTTTCTTCGGACACGTACCAAAAAACCGCAGCAGCTTCAGGTGTCTCCCAATCCATCCCCACGGCCCAGTCCCAGTCACGCTGCGCCAGAGCCAAGAGCGCGGCACATGACATGGTAGGATCGAGCTTTGCAGCCTCATCCGCGGCGAAGGCGGCAGACAGCCCGTCCACCTCCCCGCCCGCCAGTTCGATCAGAAAGGCAGCCACCAGTTCTTCCGTGGCGCCGGGTGCGGCCGCCAGCAGGTGGCGACGGTCAACCGAAGCGGAGCCGCCTTCAAAATGGGTTTCGCTGAGATCATGCCACGCGTCCTTCAGCACCTCAATTTCAGCCATTGCAGCGGGATCGCCCACGGTCCATTCCGTTAGATGGGCCGCCACCCGCCGCGCGAGGTCGCGTGCCTCTTCCAACGTGTTCCCCTCTAGATCCGGCAAGGCGCAGGCGCGTTCCAGAGCCTCTTCTCGGGCCGAAAACCACCGGTGGATCAGCATCGGATGCGACACCAGAAACGGCGCCATGCCGAGACCTGTGGCGTTCCCGACCCCAAGATGTCGCTTCAGATTGGCGTCGATGGCCGCGCCGCCCAGATGCTCGGCAAGGTCATGGGTAAAGCCCCGGATGAGCCAGACGGCCAGCATCTCGGCCATAAAAGACCCCGCAAGAAGCGGACGGTCAGCGATCCGTTCCCAGGCGGCGATGCCAAATTTTCCGTTGCCGTAAACCGCCGTGGTGCGCATCAAATAGCCGGTTTGAACCAGAAGCTCCGGGTCGGGCTGCTGACCGTTTCGCAAGCGCTCCACCACGTGGGAAAAGAAACGTACCGATTTATTGGCGCGGCTCAAGACAAGGTCGCGTTCGGTGAAGCGGCCTGCCTCCTGCAACGGCACGGAAGCCACGATACGGCGCGTTTCCGCGGTATCGGGGACCCCGTCGTAGAGCACGAAGGCCGCATCCCAGGAGGTGGCGATGACGCGGTCAGAGCGGTCTTCGTCGGCAAGGGCCTGGGTCACGGCGACCAGCGAATAGGTCTCTCTGCCCGCCTCGACCACGTAGACGGCATGGCCGTAGCCTTCGGCATCTACAGACCAGACGCTCCGGTCGACCCTGGCGGCGGCGGCATGCAGCCGGCGGGTCAGGACGCGCAAGAACGACAGGCGCGTTGGAAACATGCGACCGAGGTTCTCAAGACACATCACCCGCTCGGGTGCACGCAGTCTCTCGCTGCCCGGTGGTCCGTCAGGCATGGCCCACCTCCATCGGTTCAAAGCTTTCGGTAAAGAACCGGTACCAGTTGCCGCCCATGAGGCCGACCACCTCGTCTTCGTCAAACCCCACAGCCCGCAGGCCCCGGGAAATCCGGGGGAAATCGCGGTTGGTACGGAAAAACGCAGGCTGCGTCGGAAATCCGGGCTGGTCCTCTGACCTGGGGACCGGACGCTTCCAGCGGCCATCGCGCATCCAGTGGACCACGCTGTCCGGCTGGTTCTGGCACAGGTCAGACCCTATGCCGAGGTTTTCCGCCCCATGGCTTTCGGCCGTATCCGCCACCATTTGGCAAAATGCTTCCAGCGTGCAGTCGCTGCCGCCCGCAAGGTGATGGGGATAAAGCGAAAAGCCCAGCATCCCACCGCTGGTGGTCAGGGCGCGCAGGACAGTCTCGGACTTGTTTCGCGGCACCGGGTGCCAGTCCCAGGGATTGGCGTGGGTGATGGCGATGGGCCGGCTTGAGGCATCAATGGCCTCCAGCGTCGAGCGTTCGCCGGAATGGCTCATGTCGACCACAAGGCCCAACCGGTTCATCTCGGCCACCACCTCTTTGCCAAAGCGCGTGAGCCCAGTGTCGTCATCCTCGTAGCATCCCGTGGCGATCAGGGACTGGTTGTTATAGGTCAGCTGCATGAACCGCGCGCCCAGATCGTAGCAGACCTCGATCAGTCCGAGATCGTCTTCGATGGGCGAGGGGTTCTGAAAGCCGAAAAACACCGCTGTCCGGCCCGTGGCCTGCGCCCGGTCGATGTCGCGGGCGCTTCGGCCCGGAAGAATCAGATCCCGGTGGTGCAGAAAGAGCGTGTTCCAAGCCTCAATGCGCCCGACCATTTCGCGAAACGTTTCGTGATAGGCGATAGTGACATGGATTGCGTCAACCCCTCCGGCGCGCATGTCGCGGAAGATCTCTTCGCTCCAATTGCAGTATTGCAGGGCGTCTATGACGGGTGCGGCCAGGGTCATCTCCTTCAGTCCCGCCGACCATGGGGGGCTTGGGCCCGATTTGGCAAGAAAATCAGTGTTCGCCCGTGAGAATGGTTCTCAGTTGCATTGACTTCTTGAGAATGTGTCGCATATTCATTCTTAACAACGTTGAATTTTGTTCTGACAGAGGATGGGACACCCCGTGTTTAGCCGCAGGATCGTTTTGCAGGGCCTCGCCGCCTCATCCGCCGCGCTGGCCCTTCCCCGTGCCGCCCTGGCCGATGGTAAGCTCAACGTGGTGACAACGACCGGCATGATCGCCGATGCCGCCCGCGCCGTGGGTGGCGATCTGGTGGAGGTGACCGCGCTAATGGGTCCGGGCGTCGACCCCCATTCCTACCGCCAGACACGCAGCGATATAGTCGCCCTGACCCGCGCAGATCTGGTGCTTTGGCATGGCCTCTATCTGGAAGCGCAGATGGAGGATTTCCTCCTCAATCTCGCGGATCGCCAGCCCGTCGTCGTTGTGACCGACAGCCTTGATGAAGCGAAACTGATCGACCACGAAGACTACGAAAGCCGCTTTGACCCCCATGTCTGGATGGACCCCGCGCTTTGGGCGGGCGTGGTCGGGCGTGTCGCCACGGCGCTGAAGGAGTTGCGCCCCAACGCGGCCGATATGATCGACGCCAACGCTGCCGCGCATCTGGCCGAACTGATGCAGCTTTCTGACTACACGGCTTCTGCTCTTGGCAGCGTGCCGGAAGAGTCGCGAGTGCTGCTGACGGCCCATGACGCCTTCGGCTACTTCGGCTCGGCGTACCGGTTCGAGGTCATGGGCATTCAGGGGATCTCGACCGCCAGCGAGGCGGGCCTCAGCCGGATCACCGAACTTGTGAACATGCTCGTCGATCGGCAGATCGGCGCGGTCTTCGTCGAAAGCTCGGTCAGCGACCGAAATATCCGCGCGTTGATAGAGGGGGCGGCGGCCAAGGGCCATGACGTCCGCATAGGCGGCAGCCTTTTCTCCGACGCCATGGGCGCGCCCGGCACCTACGAAGGCACGTATGTCGGCATGATCGACCACAATGTCACCACGATTTCCGCGGCCCTGGGCGGCGATGTGCCCGCACGTGGCATGTCCGGCCGCCTCTCGGCAGGGTCTTAAGGAGCAGGCATGACGGCATTGGAACTGGCAACAGAAAACGGCGCACGTGCCCTCCGCGCGTCTGAGGACACCGCGCTGGAGATCCGCGGAATAACAGTGTCATACGGCGGCACGCCCGTTGTCCTATCAGTCAGCACACGTGTCCCCGAAGGCAGCATGACGGCGATCATCGGGCCGAACGGCGCGGGTAAGTCGACGCTCATCAAAGCCGCGCTCGGCATCGTCCGCCCGCTTGCCGGATCTGCGCTCTTCTTCGACGCACCGCTGAAGTCAGAGCGCCAGCGCATCGCCTATGTCCCGCAGCGTGCAAGCGTTGACTGGGATTTCCCCACACGGGTGATCGACGTGGTTCTTATGGGCCTTGGGCGACAGCTTGGGCTTCTGGGCCGTGTGCGCAGCACGCACCGCGAAAAGGCGATTGGGTGCCTGAGCCGCGTGGGCATGGCCGATTTCGCCGAGCGCCAGATCGGTCAACTCTCCGGCGGCCAGCAACAGCGCGTCTTTCTCGCCCGCGCCCTTGCACAAGATGCTGATCTCATTTTGCTCGACGAACCCTTCGCAGGCGTCGACGCCGCGACCGAGCGCGCGATCATCGACGTGCTGCAATCCCTGCAGGCAAGTGGCAAGACCGTGGTTGCGGTGCACCACGACCTGGCCACCGTCGCCGAGTATTTTGACCGCGTTCTGATCATCAACCGGACGGTTGTGGCCGATGGTCCGGTCGAGACGGCCTTTACGTCCGAAGCGTTGCAGACAGCTTATGGCGGGCGGCTCGTAACTGCGCAGATCGACAGGCTGAGCCAGACGCAGGCGGGATAATCCTTGCTCTGGCCGGCCCTGACTCTCCAGCTTGGCTACAACGCCACGCTGGTCACCATTGGTGCCACGCTGCTTGGGATCGCCGCCGGGATCACGGGCACTTTCCTTTACCTTCGCAAACGCGCGCTTGTGAGCGATGCGATCAGTCACGCGACTCTGCCCGGCATCGGGCTGGCCTTCATGGCCATGGTGGCCTTCGGTTTCGATGGCCGGTCGCTTTCTGGCCTTCTGGCCGGTTCTGCCCTGAGTGCGCTTCTGGGCCTCTACTGCGTCCACCTTTTGACCACCCGCTCCCGGCTGACAGAGGACGCCGCCATCGGCGCGGTCCTATCGGTTTTTTTCGGATTTGGCGTGGTCCTGCTCACGATCATCCAGACGATGGTTGCGGGCCGGCAGGCGGGGCTTGAGGGGTTCCTTCTGGGTTCGACGGCCGGGATGCTGGGGGCCGATGCCCTGGTAATCGCCATAGGGGGCGCGCTAACCCTTGCCGCAGTCCTGATCCTGCGGCGGCCCATGACGGTCGTCTCTTTCGACCCGGAGTATGCCGAAGCCTCGGGCCTGCCGGTGGCCCGCATTGATCTGGCGATAATGGCGCTTGCATTGGCGGTCACCGTGACCGGGCTAAAAGTGGTTGGCCTGATCCTGATCGTGGCGCTTTTGATCATTCCGCCCGTGGCCGCCCGATTCTGGTCGGACCGGGTCGAAACGGTTGCGCTTTTGTCGGGGGCCATTGGCGGCGTCTCCGCCTACACAGGGGCAGCCCTGTCAGCGGTTATCCCGAACCTGCCCACGGGCCCCATGATCGTGCTGGTGGCCTTTGCACTTTTTGTTTTCTCGCTTCTCGCCTCCCCGCGCCGGGGAGTTATGGCTGCGTTTCTGAAATTCCGTGCCTATCAGGAGCAGGTCCACCTGCGCCAGGGGCTTCTCGCCCTTGCGCAGGGGCAACCCATCTATGAACGCCTCACGCTGCGCCTTCTGCAGCGCCGCGGTCTGGCGAGCGCCGATGGCGTGCCGACCGAGGCGGGGCGCGCGCGCGCGGCCAAGGCTCTCCGGGACGAGGCGCGCTGGCGGGTAGCTCGGAAATCCGCGGCCCACGAAAGTGCCTCGGCCCATTACGACGGGCTGACCGATATCGAGAACATCCTTACCGGCGACCAGATCGCGGAGCTCGACGCGCAGATCCCCGGACCGCAGGAGGCGCCCGCGTGATGGGCGCCGAGTTTGTGACACTGTCGCTACCGCCGATCGTCATCGGAACACTGGCGGCACTGGCCTGCGCCCTGCCCGGCAATTTTCTGGTGCTGCGAAAACAGGCTTTGATCGGGGATGCGATCAGCCATGTGGTGCTGCCGGGGATTGTCGTGGCGTTCCTTCTGACGGGGACCGTGTCGACCTGGCCGATGCTCATCGGCGCTGCGGGTGCCTCGCTGATTTCGGTAGCGATGATCGAGGTGATCCGCAGGCTGGGCCGGATCGAAGCGGGCGCGGCCATGGGCGTTGTCTTCACCGCGCTCTTTGCATCAGGCGTCCTGCTTTTGGAACTCTCCGACACCTCCGGCGTCCATCTGGACGTGGAGCACGCGCTCTATGGCAACCTCGAAAGCCTGATCTGGCTTGATGCCTCCGGCTGGGCCTCGCTGGCCGACCCCGGTGCGCTGGCGGGTCTGCCGCCCGAGCTTGGCCGCATGGCCGTGGTCGCCGGCACCATTGCGCTCCTGACCTGGCTGTTCTGGAGGCCGCTCAAGGTCTCGACCTTCGACGAAGCGTTCGCCGCGACCTCGGGCCTTCACGTCGGCGCAATCAGCCTCGGGCTAGTCGTTGCCGCTGCCCTCGCCGCGGTAGCGGCCTTCGATGCCGTGGGTTCAATCATCGTCATCGCCATGTTCATCTGCCCTCCGGCGGCGACGCGGCTCTTGACGCAGAGGCTAGAGGCCCAGGTCGCGCTGAGCCTTGTCTTCGCCGCCACTTCGGCGGTTCTCGGCTACGTCCTTGCAGGGTATGGTCCGCTCTGGTTCGGCGCCCTGAACGCCGTCAGCGCAGCGGGAATGATTGCGACGGTATCCGGCATCATTCTGGCCGGTGCTGCCTTTCTGAGCGCCAAGACGGGCTGACATGCGGTCGAATGGCGCGGCTGTGCCTGGCTACTGGACAAAACCAGCAGCTCTCCCCATCTCTTCGGGAAAGCGTTCCGGAGACAGCCAATTACCCCATGAACAAGCATTTGCTTCCCCCTGATCTTGTCGCGATGCAAGACCACGCCGAGGATGCAGCGCGGTTCATCAAGAGCCTGTCCCATTCCGGACGACTTCGGATCCTGTGCTATCTGCACGAAGGCGAACGATCTGTGGGCGAACTCGAGGACATGCTTGGCGCCCGACAGGCGGCTGTGTCACAACACCTCGCCCGGCTGCGCTCAGAAGGTCTGGTGACAACGCGCCGTGATGGCAAGACCGTCTACTACCGGCTTGCCGATGAACGGGCAAAACGCCTTCTGGCCACGCTCTACGAGATCTTCTGCGCCAAGACCTGATCACCCTGCCTTGCGCGTCCCCGTCCCCCGGCTAAGGTGGGCGCCAAAGACAGGGAGCCGCGCTATGGGTCATATTCTCGCCATCGATCAGGGAACGACGTCAAGCCGCGCCATCGTTTTCGATCAGAACAGGCGTGCCGTTGCCTCGGCGCAGGAGGAATTCACCCAGCATTTCCCGGCTTCAGGCTGGGTCGAGCATGATCCGATGGACTTGTGGTCCTCGACCGCCGCCGTCTGCCGCTCGGCCCTCGAACGCAGCGACGCCGGCGCTGGCGGCATTGGCGCCATCGGCATCACCAACCAGCGCGAAACAACCGTGGTCTGGGACCGCAAGACCAGCAAGCCCATCTACAACGCCATCGTCTGGCAAGATCGCCGCACCGCGGCCAAATGCGACGCGCTGCGCGCTGCAGGCCACGAGCCTATGGTGACAGAGCGCACAGGACTGCTGCTCGACCCCTACTTCTCGGCAACAAAACTGGCTTGGATCCTCGACAACGTCGACGGCGCGCGCGACCGCGCCAAAGCCGGCGACCTGGCCTTTGGCACCGTTGACAGCTGGATTATCTGGAACCTCACCAATGGGGCGGCCCATGTAACCGACGCGACGAACGCGGCGCGCACCCTGTTGTATGATATTCGCAAGGGCCGCTGGTCGACGACCATTGCCGATTTGCTGGACATCCCGATGTCCATGCTGCCGGAGGCGCGCGACTGCGCCGGCCATTTCGGCGACACACGGTCGGATCTTTTTGGCAGGCCCATTCCCGTCCGCGGCGTCGCCGGGGACCAGCAGGCGGCAACCGTCGGTCAGGCCTGTTTTCGGCCCGGCATGCTGAAATCCACCTATGGCACTGGTTGTTTTGCGCTGATGAACACCGGGCCAAACCTCGTAGAAAGCCAGAACCGCCTGCTCGGCACGATTGCCTACCAATTTAATGGCGAGGTGACCTATGCGCTCGAAGGCTCAATTTTCGTCGCTGGCGCTGTCGTCCAATGGTTGCGTGACGGGCTGAAGATCATTCGCGCGGCGCCCGAAACACAGCCGCTGGCGGAAACGGCGGACCCGACACAGGATGTGATCCTTGTGCCCGCCTTCACCGGGCTTGGCGCGCCCTATTGGGCCGCCGAGGCGCGCGGTGCCATCTTTGGTCTCACGCGGAACACCGGGCCCGCGGAACTGGCCAAGGCAGCGCTGGAATCGGTCGGGTTCCAAACCCGGGACCTTCTGGAAGCCATGCGCGCGGACTGGACCACCGGGAGCGATAAGAGCGTTCTGCGCGTCGATGGCGGGATGAGCGCCAGCGACTGGGCCATGCAATACTTGTCGGATATCACCGGCGATGCGGTCGACCGGCCCGAGGTGCTGGAAACCACCGCGCTCGGCGCGGCCTGGCTTGCCGGGATGGACGCCGGGATCTGGCCAGGCATGGCAGAGTTCGAGCAGGACTGGTCGCTCGAACGCCGGTTCGACCCTCAAATGCCGGCGGAGACGCGCGAAGCCCGCTATGGGGCCTGGAAACGGGCCGTGGCCGCAACCCTGAGCGCCTGAAACCAAAGCCGAACGCCAAATTACAAACTGCGGCTCCAGGTCGCGGTCAAAGCGGCCTGTTGATAAGTGCAAAAGCGCAACTGCCACAAAAACAAGACTTTCTTGTCACAAACGCTATACATTATGAAGTTATCCACATCTTCCAACGATCAATTTTTGTGCGGATTTCAGTCGAGCAAGCGATGGGTTTCTCGCTACCACCACTGCAGCTAAGTGGCGCCCAGGTGATGACCGGGGGAGCACTGGAGGCGCGTGCGCTGTCCATAGCGGACGGCGCCATCGCGCCTGATAGCGGGCGGATCGTAGACCTGGACGGCTATATCCTTGCTCCGGGGCTGGTTGACCTCCACGCCGCACCGCACACTGTCGAGATGCCACTTGGCGCCCCGGCCCTCGACCTTGATCAGGTTCAGCAAGACGCCGCTGCTGCAGGGATCACCACGGTATGGCTCGGCCAGCGCTGGCCCCTTTCCGGACAAGACGCCCGCGCGGCCCTCGCGGCCTTGCGCGACCTCCGGGATGCCCGTGCCTGCGCCCGGATCGACCTGCGGACCCAGGTTATCGTGGACACCCCGCTCCAGGCTGGCGTATCCGAGCTGATCCTTGCGATCGAGCAGGGTCTTGTGGATTTCCTCTGCATTGAGACCGGCGTGACCGGGGCTGGCAAACCGGCCCTTCGGCCCGTTGCAAGCGACGCAGGGGGAAAAGAGCGACAGTCCAAACCAAACGGATCGGTGACGCGAGAGCTTTGCCGCATCGCCGACAGCCTTGAAGCCAGTTACCTGCCGTTTGGCAGTTTTGGCGACCCAGACGGAGATACCCGCGCCCGGTTCAGCATGATTGGCGCCAAGGTCGCCATCGCGCCGCAAGGCAAGACTGCCATCCGCGCGGCGGGCGCAGTTGGCGACCCGGTCGTCCTGCGCGCATGTGGCGATGACTTCGAAACGCCTGGTGCGCTCCACGCCTTGGTGGCCGATGCCGTAGAAAAACGGCATTGGTTCGTATTGGCCTCCGGCAAACGGTTTGGGGCGACGGCAGAACGGGTATGGAACCTTGCCGACCACGGCGTTCTTGACCTGCCAAAAGCCTGGACTCTCGCCTCTGCGCGGCCCGCCAAGACCATGGGGCTTTGCGATCGCGGCGTGTTGGAGACCGGCCGGCGGGCCGACGTGGTCGTCCTGAACGCAACCACCCGCCAGATCGAGGCGACGATTGCCGGCGGGCGGCTTGTTTTTCAGATGGGACATGCAGGCCGCAGCCTGATGGCCGCCGCCGGACACCTGACCTACGCAGCGGAATAGAGCGTCAGATCGCCACCGCCGCCAGAAGCTCGTCCCTTGGCATGTCCTTTCGGGCGCCCTGGAAGGAGATCTCACCGCGCCGCATCGCATAGATTTGATCCGCAAGACCGTAGGCAAAGTCGAAGTACTGTTCGACCAGAAGCACGGCCATGCGCCCTTCGTCGCGTAGATAGGCGATCACCTTTCCGATCTGGGCGATGATGTTGGGCTGAATGCCTTCCGTAGGTTCATCGAGCAGAAGCAGGGTCGGCTTTGTGATCAGCGCCCGCCCTATGGCAAGCTGCTGTTGTTGCCCGCCCGACAGGTCCCCGCCCCGGCGGTCGGACATGTCCTTCAGGATCGGGAACAGTTCGTAGATTTCATCCGGTACCCGCTTTTCGCTGCGCGGCAGGCAGCCGAAGCCGGTTTCAAGGTTCTCGCGCACCGTCAGGAGTGGAAAGACCTCGCGCCCTTGCGGGACGTAGGCGACGCCCGCCTGCGCGATGTCCTGTGCCGGGCCGCTCGGCAGATCACGGCCTTCGAGCGAGACCGTACCGGCAGTGCGCGGATGAACCCCGCAGATAGCCTTCAGCAGCGAGGTCTTGCCAACACCGTTGACGCCCATCAGGCAGGTTACGGCGCCCTTCTCGGCCTCAAGGCTCACGTCGAAAAGGATCTGACTTTGCCCGTAGTGGAGCGAGAGGTCCTGGACTTTCAGCATGGCTCAGCGCCCCAGATAGACGTCGATGACGTCTTGATTTTGGGTAACGTGGTCAATGCTGCCTTCGGCCAGAACACTGCCCTCATGAAGCACCGTGACTTTGCATTCGAGTCTGCGGACGAATTCCATGTCATGCTCCACGACCACGACGGCCCGCGTTTTGGCGGCGTCTTTGAGTAGGTCGGTGGTATGCTCCCGTTCAGCGACCGTCATGCCCGCCGCAGGTTCGTCTACCAGCAAAAGTCGGGGTTCCTGCGCCAGGAGCATGCCTATTTCCAGCCATTGCTTCTGGCCATGGGACAGCTCGCCAGAGGCGCGGGACAGATGCGCCGCAAGTCCGATCTCTTCTGCGATCTCCTCCACGCGTTTGTCGTCCGCGCCGGTCCGGTGATAGCGTAGCACCGAAAAGGGCCCGCGCCTGTTTGCCAGCGCCATGGAGAGATTTTCGAACACGGTCTGATCTTCAAAGACCGTGGGGCGCTGGAACTTGCGCCCCACGCCTGCCCGCGCGATCTGACTTTCCGACATCCCAAGGAGGTTCTCACTCATCTCGCCCCAAAGCACCCGGCCCTCATCGGGCTTGGTTTTGCCCGTCACGATATCCATGAAAGTCGTTTTGCCCGCGCCATTCGGTCCGATTATCGCACGCAATTCCGGCTCGCCGATCTGGAACGACAGGTTGTTGATTGCCCTGAACCCGTCGAAAGAGACCGAAACACCGGAGACTTCCAGAAGCGTGCTCATTGCTCAACCTCCCGCTTCGACCCTTCGTCGGGGCCAAAGTCGGCGCCGTGCCGGTCCGGGGGCTCGGGTGCGCGCACCAGATGGTCCACCAGACCGCCGATGCCTTTCGGCGCAAAGAGCGTGATAAGGACAAAGCTGAGGCCAAGGATCACGGTCCACCAATCCGTCCATTGGATGGTGAAGAGCCCAAGGTTCACATCGGGCGCCCCCCCACCGGTGAACCAACTAGAAAGAAGCGATACGAAGGCCGCGCCGATGACCGCCCCATAGAGCCGCCCGCGCCCGCCGATGGCTACCCAGACCGCAAGGTAGATCGACGCAATCGGCGCGACTTCTGCGGGGTTCACGATGCCCGCTTGTGGGTAATAAAGCGCGCCCGCGATACCGGCCATGACCGCGGTGATGGTGAAGATCAGCAGTTTGTAGGCCTCGACGTTGTAGCCCAGAAACCGCACCCGCGCCTCGTTGTCCCGCACCGCGCGCAGGACCGAGCCGAACTTGCCGCTGACCATCCAGGCGGAAAAGACATAGACGAGGCCAAGGGCCAGCGCCGAGGCCCAGAAGAACCAGATCGAGATCACCGATTGCGGCACGTCATCGAGGCCGGGGATGTTCTGCAGCCCCGACAGCCCGTTGTTGCCGCGCAACCCGCTGTCGTTCTGAAAGAGGTAGAGCGACAGCGCCAAGGTCATGGCCTGCGTAAGGATCGACAGGTAAACGCCTGTTACCCGGCTGCGGAAGGCGAGCCAGCCAAAAACCAGTGCCAGCAGCCCGGGCACTAGCACCACCAGCGCCAGTTGCGCGGTCAGACTGTCGGCAAAATACCATATCGCCGGGATCTCGGACCCACCGACCACGCCAAAGATCTGTGTCCCGATGGCCTCGCGCACCTCGTCAGGGGTCGGCGGCAGGTCCGCTGCGAGCAGGCTGTCGGTAACGATCTCTTTCGTGCGCTCGTACATGAGCCACATGCCGATCATGTAGCCGCCGAGCCCGAAGAACGCGAAATGGCCAAGGCTGAGGATACCGCAGTACCCCCAGACCAGATCCATCGCCACGGCAATCAAACAGAGGCAGAGCGTCTTGCCCAGCGTCTTCACGAAAGAGGTCGAGATAACCGCCGTCCCGAAGGCCTCGCTCAACACCGTCACGCCGAGGGTGAAGGCCGCAAGACACGCCAGGAAGATCAGAACGCTCGGCTGCCGAAGGACGAGCGGCGTGCGCTGCGGCGTGCGGGACGGCGAAGGTATTTGCGGCGGGGGCTTGGCGCTGACCGAGGGAGAGGTATCGGTCATCGCCCTAAGCCTCCGCCGCGCGGCCCTTGAGCGCGATAATGCCGCGCGGCCGGAACTGGATGAAGAGGATGATGAAGAGGATCATGTAGGTCTGCGCGGCGAGCGTGTTCGAGGGGTTGAACCACTCGATCCATTTCTGAAGGAAGCCGATCAGTGTCGCACCGGCGAGCGTGCCCCAGATGTTTCCGACACCGCCGACGACAACGGTCATGAAGGACTGCACGATGTAGTCAGAGCCGAGCTCTGAGGTTACCTTGGCAAAGAGCCCGATGGCCACGCCCGCGATCCCTGCGATCCCGGATCCAAGACCGAAGGTCAGCATGTTGATCCGATCGGGGTTGATGCCCATGGAGGCCGCCATGCGCGGGTTCTGCGTTACGGCGCGCACCTCCAGCCCCAGCCGCGTGCGATTTAGGATGAACAGGAGCAGGACCAGAAACACCAGCGCCAGAACAAAGATGGCGATACGAATATAGCTGATCGAGACGACGTCGTTCAGCACCCAGGCCCCATCGAGCCAGGCGGGCGAGGTCAGCGGGCGCGCCTGCGTCCCGAAAATGTTCTTTGCGATCTGCTGCAGGGCAATCGAGATCCCGAAGGTCGCCAGCAGCGTCTCCAGCGGGCGGTTGTAAAGCCATCGAATGACCAGCCGTTCCATCAGAACGCCTGCCATGAAGGTCACGGCAAAGGCCAGCGGAAGGGCGATGGCGATCGACAGCGTATAGTTCGGCACGAAGAGTTGGACGACATAGCCGGTATAGGCGCCCATCATGATGAACTCGCCATGGGCCATGTTGATCACACCCATGACGCCAAAGGTGATGGCCAGCCCGATGGCCGCCAGAAAGTAGATCGAGGCCAGCGACAGGCCATCAAGAACAAGGTCCGCGACCTGGTTCACCGCAACCTTTGTCTCTATACCGGCGAGTGTGGCGGCAGCGGCGGCGGTTACAGCGGCGCTCGGTTCCAGGTAGAGCGCGGCGAAAGGCTGGCTCCGGACCACATCCACCATGCGCAACTCCGGCTGCCAGCTCGGAACCTCCGTTGCCTGCGCCAAAAGCACATAGGCCTCGTCGCGGGCGGACTGCGTCGACAGGCTGGCTACCTCGATGCCTGCGACGCGCCCGTCTTCGATGTTTGCAATCAAAGCCGCCTTGCGCTCGTCCGCAGTCGGGATGGGGTCAACCGCGCCCGCCGCGACCATCAGTTCGAATGCGTCTTCCACGGAAAGATCTGCGTCGCCCGGCGTTAGCTCGGCCGCGACATTCGCGCCTTCTGGCAGTTCCTGGGCAAATACCG